>NZ_CAUPII010000018.1:0-36660 GCF_963511325.1 uncultured Streptococcus sp. | reverse complement strand
AAAAATCATAGGAGGTGCATAATGAGCACATACGCAATTATCAAAACTGGCGGAAAACAAGTTAAAGTTGAAGTTGGTCAAGCAGTTTACGTTGAAAAATTGAACGTTGAAGCTGGTCAAGAAGTTACTTTTAACGAAGTTGTTCTTGTTGGTGGTGAAAACACTGTTGTCGGAACTCCACTTGTTGCTGGAGCTACTGTAGTTGGAACTGTTGAAAAACAAGGAAAACAAAAGAAAGTTGTTACTTACAAGTACAAACCTAAAAAAGGTAGCCACCGTAAACAAGGTCACCGTCAACCATATACTAAAGTTGTCATCAACGCAATCAACGCTTAATTTTAAGGAGAACACATGATACAAGCAGTCTTTGAGAGAGCCGAAGATGGCGAGCTGAGGAGTGCGGAGATTACTGGACACGCCAAAATTGGCGAAAACGGCTTTGACGTCGTGTGTGCATCGGTTTCTACGCTTGCCACTAACTTTGTCAATTCTATTGAGAAATTTGCAGGCTATGAACCAATCTTACAATTAAACGAAGATGAAGATGGTTATCTAATGGTGGAAATTCCTAAAGATATCCCTTCACATCAGAGAGAAATGACTCAGTTATTCTTTGAATCATTTTTCTTAGGAATGGCAAACTTATCGGAGGACTCTTCTGAGTTCGTCCAAACCAGAGTTATCACAGAAAACTAACACGGAGGAAAACATTATGTTAAAAATGACTCTTACTAACATGCAACTTTTCGCCCACAAAAAAGGTGGAGGTTCTACATCAAACGGACGCGATTCACAAGCAAAACGTCTTGGAGCTAAAGCAGCTGACGGACAAACTGTAACAGGTGGATCAATCCTTTACCGTCAACGTGGTACACACATCTATCCAGGTGTAAACGTTGGACGTGGTGGAGACGATACTTTGTTCGCTAAAGTTGAAGGCGTAGTACGCTTTGAACGTAAAGGTCGCGATAAAAAACAAGTTTCTGTTTACCCAATCGCAAAATAATCGCTCTAAGTAGCATAAAATAAGGCTTTCCGAGTTTTCGGAGAGCCTATTTTTTTGTTTTGATACCCATGCTGATACCCATATTTTAAAAACCAATGTAGGAAGCGAACTTGTCAGCCACTTCATCCTTTGCTTTTTGAGTGACATGAGCATAGATGTCCATAGTGGTTTGAATATTCTCATGACCTAATCTTTCCTGAACTTCCTTGATAGTAGCACCAGCTTCGAAGAGTAGTGAGCAGTGTGTATGCCTGAACCCGTGAGGGGTGATTCGTTTGAAATCAGGATGCTTCCTCCAGATTCTGTTCAACATATTGTTTACATGAACTACACTCTTAGGTTCTCCATTCTCATTTTTAAAGAGAAGCCCTTTTGTACTGTACTTATGCCAATCTTTTAAAACCTTGATTGTTTTTGAATCCAGAGTAATTGTCCGGGCACTTTTTTTGGTCTTGGGTGTTTGAAAGATAAGTTTATTATCTTCACCCTTTGCCAATGTTTGGTTGACAGTAACTTGTCCATTTTTTAAATCGATATCAGACCATCTTAGAGCGCTGATTTCATTCTTTCGCATTCCAGTAAAGGCTAGTAATCTAAAATACGTCAGCATTTCAGCATCGTTGAAGCCTTTAACAATTTTAAAAAACTCCTGCAATTCTTCTTTGTTGTAAAATTTTTCTAGGTCGTCTTTATTATTTTTTTGCCTTTTAGGCTTCAGTGTCTTTCTCATTGGATTAGTTTCAATCAATTCCATCGATATAGCGTAATCAAAGATTTGATTAGCAATGCTGATGATTCCAAAAAATCTTTTGTATTCGTCTGCCCACTTATTGACTTGAGTTTGGCACATGGTCATAGTAATCTTGTTTATAGCTTTATCTCCAAAAATCGGCAAGATATGACGGTCGGCAATGCTAGTCTGGCTTACGTAGGTTGACTCTTTAACAGTGTTTTTATAATGGTCCTTCCAAATCTCGTAGACTTGTAGGAAGGTGGTTGTAGTGGTATTTTTTGCTCTGAAAGTCTTTTTCTCATACTCAGTCAGGCACTTTGCTTCGGCTAGTCTTGCCTCACGTTCTGTTTTAAATCCACGACGGAAGGTTTGAATCTTCTTGCTAGTCAATGGATCTATTCCATGATAAGCCTTAAAATAGTAAGCAGTGACTCCGTTTTTTTGATATTTTCCAATCATTGATTTTTAACCTCATTTCTGATAAAATGGGTATAAGAAAATGACCTTTTGAATGGTTGTTTCTTATACAGGATATCCTCACACTCAGAGTCGCCAAACTTTGCGAGTGTGGGGATTTTTTGTTATTTTTTGGCTAGACGCCATACTGTTAAATCTAAATAATACGTCAATTCTTTTTCACGAGAAATAACTCTCTCAGTTTCGATATTAAGTGTTTTATAAGGTCCCCCTCTACCTGTAAGGATTGCATCATATCTGTAATTTGGATTAGATATGTATGATGAAATTTGTGATGCAATCATAGCTGGTAAGTATCCAACAAAGATATTATTCACTAAAACTTTGACAGCATTTTTATCATGTGGATTTGAAGGTTCTGGTAATAGTTGAACGTCTACTGTTTTCAATTTATTGTATTTGTAAACAGGTTTATATGTTTCAAGCATATAAGATTTCAAACTCTTATTATCTTTTCCAAAATAATGGACACCATTGGAAAGAAAATCAGCTGCAATCTCAGCTTCTTCTTGATGATAATTCGTTCCCATTAACAAGAAGTCGTCTCGGAAAACAATTGTATTAATCTGTGGACTGCAATTTTCAACTTTCTTCTTTTTCTCTCTATTTGCTGTTAAATGGCCAATAATGTAACTTATAAAACCTGTAATAAACAAGAAGAAGCCGAGAGGTGGAAATAAAAATAGGAAAATTGCACCTAAGACCATTAGCACAATGCCAGCTTCTTTATATTCTTTGGGAGTGTGTTGCTTTTTACCGTTAGATGACAAAATAGATTGTTGTTTTTTTGTGACTACTTTTTTCTTTATTTTTTTAGAAGGTTTCAGCAAATCAGAAAGTCCAAATGTTGTCTTATGATAGACCTTATTATACATGGCTTTCTTGGGATTCTTTATCCATCCCACGCCTTTCTTCCCATATCCAGGAATAATAGCTTTTTTAGCTTGTCTTTTCCATTTGCTGGTAGTTCTAGCTTTCAAGCTCTTTTTTAGACTTGGTGTTCGCATACCTATTTTCATATTCTACTCCTAATCAACTAATCAATGAATAATATTCATCAATGACCATTACCTCATCTGTGATGGTTTTTAATTTGTGCTTTTTCATGAAATTTAGATAGTTAAAAGATTGTTGATCATCAGAATTTTTCAATTCTTCCTCAATCAATTGATGAATCATAATGCGATTCGCTTCGTTTTCACACCTTGTATGATTATTTTTATAGAAAGCAGGAGTGTGAGAGAGATGACCTAGTTCATGATAGACAACACGTTTTATCGCTTCATCAGATAGTTTGTTATTTACGAAGATGGTTTTGATATCCTCGATATAAATGCCAGGACGTTGCCATAAATCTTTATCAAAGTAGTAAAGAGTTACACCACAAGATTTCACAAAGTCGTCAATCTGCATAGGCTATCTACCTCTCAAATATATTTCTATGATGTTTTGAATCGCATCAATATCTTCTTCTGTAAGTGGCTTCCCATCGAATGTTTTTGCATTCTCTGCCATCTTTCGTAGGTCGTCAGACGTGTATCCTGCGATTGTATCATCCTTTGCAATAGACGGATTATCAGTTCGTCCAAGCAGATAGTCAGTGGATACGTTGAAGTAGTCGGCGATTTCTTGGAGACGGTCAGATTTAGGAGTTTTTTCTTTCAAAGTATAGAGATAATTTATACTATAGCCTAAATCTTCGGCAACTTTTTGAAGACTTATTCCTCGTTTTTGAGCAAGCTCCTTAATTTTTTCAAGTGTTGAAAACATTGTCATAGTACCTTTTCTAAGACATGACAAAAATTATTTTATAAAAAAGTGTTATTTTCTATTGACAAAAATAATACTAAAGTGTAAAATAGTTTTTGTAAGTTAATGAGTTAGTAAAAAACAAAGTTAAAACTTATCTAAAAATAAATAGCTTTGGCGAGCAAGGTAATTGATAGATATAACGTTTTATCAAGGTTTTTAATTATGCTTTCATTTTACACTAAGGTGTAAAAGTTGTCAAGCATTTTATAAAATATTTTACTAACTCATTAACTCGATTAAGAATAAAAGGAGGAGGTCACATGAGTCAACAACATCGTAAATGGATCGAGCTTGTGAAAGAGCGAATTGAACAACGTGGATGGTCGCAGACGGACTTGGCCATTGTTGTAGGTGTTAGTCCATCAGCTATCACGCAGTTGCTAAAAGATGGAAAAGGGAGCGATGACTTGAAGCTTCGCATTAACAAGAAGTTGCGAATCAATGAGTCGTGGGAAAAATTTGAGGAGTAGGAGAAAATAGCATGGGCCTTGATCTATTATCAGCAAAAATTGTTATGGATGAAGAAATACTAGCTAGTATAGATAACTCATTCGGTCCGATTACGGAAGGTTATACAAAAGACCAAAAAATAATGTTCATTTTGAACTTTAACAGAGCTTTGAGAATTGCTAGATTTTTAATTGAAAATCCAGATATCCTTGAAAAACAACGTAAGATTTTCGCAATGATTTTAAGGAAGGCACAGGAGTCTTGAGGCTGATATAGGAGGTTGAATGGAAGATAAAATTATTGAACTTGCTGATTACTTCATCAGCGAATCTAAAACGTACAGAGAAGCAAAGATAGCGTGTGAGATGCTATTGGAACAAGTCAGCCATGAGATTGAACTCAGGGCAATGGAAAGTAATATTGTATAAACAAAAAAGCACCTCAATGTCAGGCGCATAGAAAAATTAACTAATCAAATTATAACACATAAGGAGGCTGTTGTGAATATTCTTAGCGAAGAATTTGAAAATAGTATCCGTTCAGTTGTAAGAAATCAATTCAAAGAATCATTCGAAGAATTGTTAGAGCATGAGACAACAGAAAAACGATGGCTCTCTATCGAAAGCGCGGCTAATTATTCCGACTGCAGTGCTAACACCATCAGAAAATGGTTAAGAATGGGATTGAATCTTTACAAAATAGACGGAACCAAAAGAATTGATAGAAATGAATTGGATAACTTTGTGCAGTCGCACTTAGTAATTTAGAAGGAGAAGGAAGAAAAAATGACAGAACCAACTTTATCAAGCCAATTGCTTGGCTTAGTGGCAATCTTTATCGTGGTATTCATCCTGTTGCTACTGACTGATAAAAATGAAAAATCGGATGAACAAAATGTAGTAGTCATCATTGAAAAAACAGAAGATTTCGGAGAAGTTGCCCGAAGAAACTTGAAAAATAGCGACAGGAGATTCACCTATGACACTCAGCCACCTGTAGGACTCGCTTCATCAATTGAGGACGTACCACAAGATTTTAGAGCATGCATCGAAGACTATGACAGGCTGGCTAGTGATTATCAGGAAGAAGCGAGAAATAATGATCTTCTAAGAAGTCAAAATGCGAATCTCTTGGAAGAAAATGGCCGTTTACTCTACAAAGAAATGACTATGGATTTTCGGAGAAATAATCGGAAATGGAGGGCAAAGACATGACTGTTAGTCGCAGTATGAATGAGTTAGAAATTCGTGTATTGAACATGATTATCAATTGTGCGACCTTCGACTTGCCAATCCAAGCCAGTGAAATTCGCTTAGAGACTGGACTTTCTAAGCGAAAGGTAGAAGAAGTCATCGAAAGCCTTCGTGTTAATTTTGGGCATCCTATCGTAGCTAAGAAGATGAAGCCAAACGGATACTACTTGCCACAAAGCGAGGAGGAGCGACAAGCTGGCCTTGCTCCCTATCGTCGTCAAATCTTAACCGAGCAAAAGAATCTTGCTGCAGTGATGAAGGTAGATTTGGAGAAGTATTGGGAGGATAGCGCATGAGTGAAGATTTTAGAATACTACCTCATGACTTAGTAGCCGAGCAGTCGGTTCTGGGTGCAGTCTTTATCTCACCAGAAACAATGGCATCTCTAGCAGACGAATTGGTCCCTGATGATTTTTATAAACCAGCTAACAAGATTGTATTTAAGACCATGTTGTCATTACTTGAAAAGGGTGAGCCAATCGATGCTACGACAATGGTTTCTGCTCTTACCAATCAGGGCGATATTTCAAATATCGGGGGCATCAACTACGTTGTCGAGCTAGTAAACTCAACTCCGACATCAAAGAATGTGGAGCATTACGCAAAGCTTGTTAAAGAAAAGGCTACGCTTCGGAAAGTAATTGCTGACTTGTCAGATTCGTTATCTAGTGCTTATCAAGGCGATGTATCGATTGGTGACATCATAGCTAAAACGGAAAAATCTCTACTCAATATCAGTAACCAAAGTTCAGGTAATGGATTTCGCAATGTGGCTGATATCCTTGATACTCACATGCAGATAGTCGAGACTCGTTCGCAGACAGATGGTTTTGTAACAGGATTGTCTACTGGCTTTGTCGGACTTGATAAGATTACAACAGGCCTTCATGAAGGGAATCTTATCATCCTTGCTGCTCGTCCAGCTATGGGTAAGACGGCATTAGCATTGAACATTGCAAAGCATGTGGCTACGATGGAAAGAAAGCCTGCTGTTATTTTCTCTCTTGAAATGGGAGCAGAGGAATTGATTGAGCGCATGGTGGCATCAGAGGGTATGGTTCCAGCTTATCATCTGAAGACTGGGAATCTTAGTACCGATGAGTGGAAAAGGCTTGTACAGGCACAAAGCAATCTATATGATGTGCATATTTTCGTGGATGATACGGCTGGGATTCGGATTTCAGAGATACGATCAAAGGCTCGAAAACTCGCTCAAGAAACGGGCGGTCTGGGTGTCATTATCATTGACTATTTGCAGTTGATAACTGGGACAAAGGGCGAGAATCGTCAACAGATCGTTTCAGAAATTTCAAGGGAATTGAAGATACTTGCTAAAGATTTGAAAGTACCTGTCATTGCCTTGTCACAGTTAAGCCGTGCAGTTGAGCAGAGACAGGACAAGCGCCCGATGTTAGCAGATTTGAGAGAGTCTGGCTCTATTGAGCAAGATGCTGATATTGTAGCATTCTTGTATCGCGAGGCCTACTACCAAAAGGAGCAAGGAGATAGTCAAGAAGCGAATAACGTGACGGAGCTGATTCTGGAAAAGAATCGGCATGGTAGTCTTGGGACAGTGAAGTTGTATTTTCATAAGGAATACACAAAATTTTCAAGTGTGGAGGGGTAGAAATGATTAAAAAAAGTGAAGTCACTGGTTTCTTATCGTTCTTCAAATTTCCAAAGCCATTCATCTATGATGAAAAATATAAGTCATTGAGCAATAACGCTAAAATGCTCTATATGCTTCTGTTTGATAGGTTAGAACTATCTTTAAAAAATGGCTGGCATGATAAAGAGGGGAACGTTTTCCAGTATTACACAAACGAACAGTTGATGATTGACTTAAATTGCAATAGCAACAATACGATTATCAAAATCAAAAAGGAGTTGAAAGATGCTGGTCTAATGACGGAAGTCAGACAAGGGATGAACTTACCAAACCGTATTTATCTTGATGCTCTTAACGGAAGTGTAGAAAGTGCATTTCAGGAAGTGCAAAAAGTGCACCTTGGAAGTGCAAAAAATGCATTTCAGGAAGTGCAAAAAGTGCACACAATCAAGACTGAGAATACTAAGACTGAGAATAACAATAATAAATTGTTGATTTGTAAGGAAGTTATTTCTTATCTTAATTTGAAAGCTAAGAAGAATTTTAAGGTTGACACTGCTAGTCATCAAAAATTTATCAAGGCAAGACTCAAGGAAGGCTATGTCCTTGAAGATTTTAAAAAGGTTGTGGATATTATGGTCGCTAAGTGGAAAGGTACAGAATACGAGCAGTATCTTCAACCACAAACACTTTTCGGGAATAAGATGGATAATTATCTAAATCAACCGATGCCAAAACGTTCTACAATTTTAACCAGTACGATTGACGAAAGGCTAGGGTTTTAGATGAAACAGTTTAAACAATTTAGAACTAGAACGGTTCTTGATGATGTCTGTGAAATTCATGGATGCCATCTTTGGTCTGTTAAGATTCCTGTTAAGGGTAAGATTGAGGAAATCAGTCAATGTCCCGAGTGCGAGAAAGAGAACATCCGTCTCTTTGAAAAGCAGTTGAATATGGAATCTGAGGTCAAGAGTAAGCTATCGGATACTTACGAGGTCTTTGCTCGCGACAGTATCGTTTCAAGTAAGCTGGCAAGCAAGTCGCTACATGACTATGGGATTCAGGTTGATATTGATGAAAAGGCTATGAATTTCGTGAAGCGGTTGGAGCGTTGCTATGCGAAAGGTGAGACTGGGAATGCCATCATCACAGGACCTTCTGGAGTCGGGAAGAGTCATCTTACTTATGGCTTGGCTCGGTTTCTCAATGAACAGTTCAAGTCTTATGATGAACCGAAAAGCGTGCTCTTTGTGTCTGTTGTGACTTTGTTTGATAAGATCCGTGAAAGCTTTGAGTTTGACAACGGATTTTCAGAGGCGAAGATGGTTAAGCTACTGTCTGAGGTTGATTTCCTTTTCTTGGATGACCTTGGGAAAGAGAGTCGTAAGGCTGACACGAAGCGGAACGAGTGGGCGCATCAGATATTGTTCAAGATTCTGGATAATCGGACGAATACGATTATCAATACGAATCTGTCTAGTGAAGAAATTAAAGAGCTTTACTCGGACGATTTTGGGAATGGTGCTCTATCAAGCCGCATTTTTGAGGGAGCGACAGGTAGGTGCTTTGTTTATCCTGCTGGGATGAAGGATAGGAGGTATTGATTATTAAAAAAATGACAGTTTGGGCACTTTTTGATAGTGGGAACGGCTCTTATCTCAAGGGTGCCAACTCTCTAAATAGTTCGGGGGGGGCGAATATTGAAATCTATTCAATCGGAATGGATATAGAAAACAAGAACAATCATTTCATAAATCTGGACCTTGCTGACTTTGGGCGCCTCTTTGGAGATAATACGCTTTTTGATGAGCTAGACAAATTGCCAAAACCTGACCTTATAATAGCTAGTCCACCATGTGAGTCATGGTCAAATGCTTCTGCGATGGAAAATGGGAATGCGTGTTGGAAACGTAATGATGTTTCTGACAACCTGTTTGCTCCTCAAGTAAGACCTTCACCATTCACGATTAGGGCAAGTCAGGATTACGAGTCAGCCTATATAAATTATCAGTACGATAGGCAATTTTTAAAAAGGGTCAATGGCGAGCTAACAGCTTTCAACACAATAGAAATCATAAAAAGATATAGACCACAATTTTGGGTTATTGAGAATCCAGCAGCTGACAGGCTGTGGCCCTACATTGAGGATATTATTGGATTCAGAATTCCATACAAAAACCTAGCTAGATACAATAATTATGATTATCCTTTACAAAAACGGACGATTTTTGGAAGCAATATTGAACTTAATCTTAAGAATAAAATTATCAAGCAGGACATAGAGTGGAAGAACTTCTCAAAATCATACAACGAGAGATCTAATATACCTGAAAAATTGGTGTCAGAAATTTTCGAAAAAATCTACAAGGAGTTTTGCAAAGATGATTGAGCTCTACTTCATTTATAACGGTCACCGCAAGTTTTTTCTTGGAAGTTTTAACAATGTGGATGATCTTATTGAACGGATGGAAGACCATCAATGGGCTTTCTCGGCTATCACTCACCCAAGGTTTGAGAAGCATATAGGCAAACGAACAACACGATTCGACTACGGTGCTAAGGATTGTTACTATCTAGCAACTTTTTCAGGAGGAAAATAAAATGATTGAACTTATTAAAGAATTTGGAATAACTTTTCTGTGCTTTTTTATCGGTTACTCAGTTGTGGAATGTATGACAGGAAAGGAAAAGAAAGATGATCAATAATGTGGTGTTAATTGGGCGCTTAACTCGTGATCCAGAATTGCGATACACGCCGTCAAATGTTGCTGTTGCGACTTTCAACCTTGCAGTCAATCGAAATTTTAAAGGCGCAAACGGAGAACGAGAGGCTGACTTCATCAATTGCATTATGTGGCGTAAGCAAGCTGAAAATTTCGCAAATTGGGTTAAAAAGGGTGCTCTTGTGGGAATCACTGGCCGCATCCAGACTCGTAGCTATGACAATCAGCAAGGTCAACGTGTCTATGTGACGGAAGTGGTTGCTGAGAGTTTTCAAACACTTGAAAAGAAAGATAATTCTGAGAACCAGTCAAGCATGGAGAACCAGATGCCACCAAGTTACGGACAAGGTGAGCCAATGGATATTTCAGATGATGATTTGCCATTCTAGGGAGGTGTGAAGAAATATGGTTGGAGTAACCTATCAGGAAATTCATCTCTTTGTTGAATTTTTGAAAGAACAATATGGGCAAGGTCGTCCAGACTATATTGAAGCCCTGAACGACTTAGACGGCTTGGTTGAGACCTCCTACAAAGAATGTATTGAGAGATTTTTAGAAGATGAATTACGATAAACAGACAATGATTGAAGGCTATAAACAATCAATCAAGAGAAACGAAGAAAAGATAATCGAGTATTCGAAACCGTGCGATGCACGGAAAAGACGAATCAGAGCGCTTGAGCGCGATTTGTTGAGGAAAAAGAACAAAGAGCTAGAGGAAAAGATAAAGGAGCTGGAAGATGATGGAAGATTTAAAGAAAAAAGTTAATGGAGTATACGGCTGGTCGGTAGAAGACGGGAAACCCAAGCCTCCCAAACAAGATTTACCGCAAGCAGTGAAAGACCGGGCGGACTATTTCTGGGAAATGGCGGAAGATGGAATGACGTTTATAGGAGTGATGGATTGTATCTTCGCAGATGAAAAAACTACAGACTATGATTTGGGAGCTACCAAGGATTGGTTGCCAAAATCTAAGGAGTTTGATGATTGGGTTGGCTATTCGCCAGGAATGTCTCAGGTAGTTATTGCAGTTTATTTGATTTATGGAGGAAACCAAGATGAATGTACAGCGATTGATTGAGAAGTATAAAGAGTTGGAGGCTGGTTCATTTGATATTGCAGCAATTGTAGTTTGTCAGCTAGTTTTAAAAGACTTGGAACAACTAGACGAACTCGAAAAAGTCCAAATTCCGCAGTTTGTGGCGGAAATTATCGAGTATTACAAGGGAAATAACGCTACGTTATATGATGCGCTTAGAGAAAAAAACTTCAACAAACAATACAATGAGTGGTTGATGAATGAACAGGATGCTTACAACAAAGTTGCTCGAGCATGGCTTGATGGCTACGAGGTCGAGGAAGAAAAGCGGTATCTTGTGAAGATAAAAGCAGTAGATCAGTATCTTGTGAGAGTGAAAGACGAGGATTTCTTGGGATTTTTACAAAGTAGATTAAGGTCTAACTTCACCCGCAAAGAACTCGAAGAAGCTGGGTTCGGCTGGGTATTTGATTGTGAGGGGATTGAGATTGAGGAGGTGGAGTGATGATTATCAAGAATTACAAATATAATTATTCAAGTGGCAGGATCTGCTACACAATTGATGTAGATGGTCGTGAATTTGCCATGGAACATATAAAAACAGAGTACGGAAGTGAACAAAATGATATTGATGATTTCTTGGTTTCAGTCAAAGAGTACAATTTTCAAGAAGCTGAGATGCTTGGAGAATTTGTTGATTTTCAAAGAAATCTGCTTATGTATGGAATTGATTTTGAATTGAGAAATGAGGTCACAGATTGAAAAGATTTATCGTAATCTGGGTTCTGCTATCAGCTGGATTAAATATCTGGCAGAGCATCCGCATTAAAAAACTAGAAGAAAAGCGCCCGATGATCGTCTATAAAGCTGATAATCAAGGCGCAGAAATCAAAGGCAGAGTCTTACAAAAGGGGAAGATTGGCGACATGTACACTATCACAGTGCAAAATTACGGAACATTCGTAGTTAGTCAAACAAACTATGAATCATTGAGGATTGGAGACGAGGTGAGATTATGATACCCAAATTTAGAGCGTGGGATAGCGTAGAAAAGAAATTCGTAGAACATTTTTTTATCACAGATAACGGCTTGATTTGCAACATGGAAAAACCAACATCGGACTTCAAACTTCTTATTCCTGTCGAAAAGTCAGAATTGATCCTCATGCAATCAACAGGCCTTTTTGACAGAAATGGCAAAGAGGTATTCATCGGTGATATCGTTAAATGTACAAGAGGATGTTCCCATGAAGTATATCTAGAAAAAGAATATGGTGGCACATTCATAGGCGGAATGCCTGCCATATATCTAAAGGGATTGCTAAGTGGGTATGCGTGGACTGAGCATGAAGAAATCATCGGCAACATCTACGAAAACCCTGAACTTTTGGAGGATAAACAATGAACCCAGAAATAATTGACAACGTAAACAAGCCGAGCCACTACCAAGGACGATATGGTATGGAATCTATCGATGCTTTAAGAAATTTCATGACAGACGAGCAGATGAAAGGTTTCTATCTTGGGAATGCCTTGAAGTACATACTACGACACCAAAAAAAAGAACGGTCTTGAAGACCTGAAGAAAGCTCGCAAAAATCTGGATTGGCTAATAGAGGAGATGGAACATGAGAATTAAGACATCAAATGGACCTATTATCAACGTTGATAAAATAAAACGTAGCATCACAATTGATGGTGTTGAGTATGGTTCAGATTGTCGAGCGCTGGTCTCTAAGCATAGAGACGGGACAGGAACTATTACATTAGTATTTGAAGGAAAAATGATTTAAAAAAGGAGTAAAAACAATGTTTACACAATACGATCACGAAACAGGGAAAACTAAACTTACAAAACTTGCAAAAGGTGGCATCATCACGGTTGTTGCTATTACTTCACTTGGAATTTTTCGTCTCACAGCCGTGAAGCGCATCCCAGCTAATACGGTCGGAGTAAAGGTCAGTGCAATCGGAGGTGTTCAAGAAAACACCCTACAAACAGGCTATCATCTTAAAATTCCTTTCATTGATACCGTCTATACTCTTTCGACTTCAGTTCAGACGAAGACTATGGAAAAAATCACAACTCAGACCAAAGACGGTCAATGGCTGAATACTAACATTGATGTGAAATATCGTGTGAATAAAGAAAAGGCCATGACGATCTTTTCAAACTACACCAAGCTAGAAAATGTGAATGAGAGTGTCATTGCGCCAGCAGTTCAACGAGCTATTGAATCTGTGACTGGAAATTACGACATCTATGATATTCTTGGAAATAAACGGACAGAAGTCTATGAAGAGATTGACAAGGCGCTAAAAGAAAAATTTGAATCTTATGATCTTGAATTTGTTTCATTCACAATAACTGATCAGGATGCAGGAGATGAGATTGAAGCAGCAATCAAATCTGAATCTGTCAAACAGAAGGAAATCGACACAGCTAAACAGGAACAGGAAAAAGCTAAGGTCGAAGCGGATACTAAAAAGGTCCAAGCACAAGCTGAAGCGGATGCTGGTATCATCAAAGCAGAAGGAGAAGCCAAAGCTAACAAAGCTAAGTCAGACTCAATCACAGACAACCTTATCCGTATGAAAGAAGCAGAAGCCAGAGAGAAACATGGCTGGGTTACTGTTAATGGAGCCGGTGGCGTGATTACAAATCATGATTAAAATATAAACGGCATAGAAACGAGGTGAGCGATGCCCTTCTTTCCTGATATAAATGAAATAAAAACGAAAGAGAATGCCAAAAGGATTCTAAAAGGATATCCTCGTTGGAGAAGAGTCGCGAATGACACTGATGGTCAGAGAGTGACCACCACCTACTCATTCATGCCACGAAATCCATCAAGCGGGAGAGATAGTCAAGTTGAAAAATTGGCTATACGAAAAGTTGATGCAGAGATTGAGCTGGATGCAATTGAGCAAGCTGTCAGTAGATTACATGATCCACTATATCGTAGGATACTTTTTGAGAAGTATCTTCAGTGGAATTGCAAGAAGGATGAAACAATCGCAATGGACTTGTCTCTGTCAGAAAGTTCATATTACGACATCTTGGATAAGTCTCTGATGGCATTTGCAGAGTTATACCGCAATGGTGAACAGGTTGAGATTTTGGAGTAAACTTGGAGTTTTTTTGGAGTAAATTCGGAGTAAGTTCGGAGTGGATATATGATTTTGTGTGCTAAAATTATATTATGAAATAATTGTAAAGGCAGGCACATCCTGCCTTTTTGTATGGATTGGAGGTGATGTCGTGAAGAAAGTAGAACCTATTCGAGAACTTGATGATATTGAACGGATGAAAAACTTCTTAAAATCAAAGAGTGAGCGAAACTATGTTCTGATTATGTGTGGTCTTTATTCTGGAATGCGTATCAGCGACATCATACCTCTGCAAGTTAAACATGTGACTAGTGATAGAATAGAAGTCACTGAGAAGAAGACAGGCAAAGTCAAGCGTTTTGCTATCAATCCGGAATTAAGAAAGGCCTTGAATCATTACATTAAAACGAATGAGCTACAAGGATATGACTATCTATTTCCTAGCAAAAAGAAAGTCAGGACGGATGGAGTTCGGATAACTCACATAGGTCGAGTAGCTGCTTACCAAATTTTAAAGCAAGCAGCTGAACATGTTGGCCTGAAAAATATTGGAACCCACTCCATGAGAAAGTCATTTGGCTATCATCACTACAGAAAAAATCAAAATGTAGCGATCTTGATGGAATTATTTAATCATTCATCACCAGATATTACACTTGATTATATAGGTATTAAGCAGGATGAATTGGATGATTCAATGATGAATTTTAGCTATTAAATGATTATTTATTTTACATATTGAGAAAACGTAAATTAGTTTTTAATGAAACAGATGTAAACACTTGTTACACTTGACTTTTAAGGATGTTAGTTTTATTTAACAGAATATAAGATATGTTAAATATACGAGGGTGTCAGAGACTGAAAAACACCCCCCTTACATCATAAAAATTTAACCCCCTACCTCCCAAAAAGAAAGGCCCCCTCCCTAGATGAATACCACCCAGGAAAGACCGGACAGGAGTGGTCCTCACAGAGTTGCTTTTGAAAAGAATAAAAATATTATTCTCAAAACAAGAAATACTTGTGGGATTTGTGGACTACCAGTTGACAAATCCTTGAGGTACCCACATCCATTAAGTCCGGTCATTGATCACATTATTCCAATCAATCGCAACGGTCATCCATCAGATATTCAAAACTTGCAGTTAGCCCACTGGCAATGCAACAGACAGAAGTCTGATAAGTTATATGCTGACGATAGGTCAGCCAATGCTACTGTTGTAGGCAATCGCAACCTGCCACAGTCAAGAGATTGGACAAAGTACAGAGCTTGAAGAAGCCAAAAAAGAAAAATTATATTATTTTTTTAAAAATATCAAAAATAATAATGAATGCTTAGAATTTGAAAAAAATAACAGACATGTGTGAAGTAAGTCCTAGCAGAGGATAGGGGGGTATCCCCCTCCCACTAGGCGCTCGAGGGCTTCACGCCGTCACTGTACATTTTTTCTCGCGCCAAATCATCAAAATGAAAGGAGAACGGTTTGGAATTAAGAGGTATTGATTATCTTAGGAGAAAGTTAAATCTCTATCAGAGTAGAGTCAATCTGAGATACAAGCATTATGCGATGCAGCACTATGAAGCACCGACAGGAATCACAATTCCTCCACAAGTTAGGGTGAAGTACCAAGCTGTTCTTGGTTGGGCTGCAAAGGGCGTTGATAGTCTTGCAGATCGTTTGATTTTCAGGGAATTTGCTAACGATGATTTTAATGTTACAGAAATCTTTAATCGGAACAATCCTGACATTTTTTTTGATAGTGCTATTTTAGCTGCTTTGATTGGTTCATGTAGTTTCGTCTACATTTCGAAGGGTGAAGATGATGAGGTGAGGTTACAAGTCATTGAATCAAGCAACGCGACTGGTGTCATTGACCCTATAACTGGATTGCTTGTGGAAGGGTATGCGGTGTTGGCTCGTGATGATTACAATCGTCCAACGCTTGAAGCCTACTTCGAACCTAATGCTACTCATTTCATTCCGAAAGATGGTAGACCATATTCGGTTGTGAATGAAACTGGTATCCCTCTGCTGGTTCCGGTTATTCATCGTCCTGATGCTGTTCGTCCGTTTGGTCGATCTCGTATTACTAGGGCAGGGATGTATCATCAAAAATATGCGAAGCGTACTTTAGAGCGAGCTGACATCACTGCTGAATTCTATTCGTGGCCACAAAAATATATTATTGGATTAGATCCTGATGCAGAGCAATTGGAAACTTATAAAGCCACTGTATCAAGTTTATTGACAATTTCTGCTAGTGATAGTGGAGAAAAACCAAGTATTGGTCAATTTACTACCGCTAGTATGTCTCCTTTTACAGAACAGCTAAAAACGGCTGCCGCTGGATTTGCTGGGGAAATGGGCTTGACATTGGATGACCTTGGTTTCGTTTCAGATAATCCATCATCTGTGGAAGCCATCAAGGCTAGCCATGAGAATCTTCGTCTTGCTGGTCGAAAGGCTCAGCGCTCTCTAGGTGCTGGATTGCTAAATGTCGCTTATGTTGCGGCTTGTTTGCGTGATGAGTTTCGTTATACTAGAAGCCAATTCGTAAG
The DNA here is from genome assembly GCF_963511325.1 of uncultured Streptococcus sp. GTDB lineage: Bacteria > Bacillota > Bacilli > Lactobacillales > Streptococcaceae > Streptococcus. The sequence continues at coordinate 19,880 of NZ_CAUPII010000018.1, read as the reverse complement.
AACCACAGTCAAGTGGGAGCCATTGTTTGAAGCGGATGCGAACACAATGACCATGATTGGTGATGGTGTTGTGAAACTAAATCAGGCATTGCCTGGTTACATCAATGCGGAAACAATCCGAGACCTTACTGGTATCGCGGGAGACATGTCCGCAAAACCAGTGGCAAGTGAGGGTGGTTTAAATGGAGAATGATGTTTTACCTGGCATCTTACAAGAGGTACAGGAGAGGTTTGAACGAGATTTTGGCAAGAGTGAGATCGTCAGAAATGCTTTTGCTGCGTTGAAGGCAAAAAAAGCCACTTACAAAACTGCAAATGAGTTTGCGATTGAAATTGGCGATATTCTCTCGAAGGCTCTAGGAGCTTCTCTAAGCGCCGACAAACTACCAGACGGTAAAATGTATTACAATATCGCTCAACGTTTGCTGACGGACGTTCTAGGACGAAATCACGAGCTTGTGAGTGGTTATGCTAGTGATGTTCAGAAGAATTTGAATGATGAAGCAAAAATCGGTCTCAAAGTGCAAGTTCCTGAATTGAATCAGGATCGAATAGCTGGTATAGTCAATCGCTTTTCGTCTGAGGAAAATTTTGAAGATATCAGTTGGTTGCTTGGTGAACCTATTGTGAACTTTACACAGTCAATTATTGATGATACAATCAGGAAGAATGCGGAGTTTCATCATCAGTCTGGATTGCAACCTGAAATTATTAGAAAATCGTATTTTCATTGTTGTGAGTGGTGCCAAGAAGTTCAAGGAAACTATAAATATCCAAGAGTTCCCAAGGACGTTTACAGAAGGCATCAGCATTGCCGTTGCACTGTAGACTATGATCCGAAAAGCGGAAAAGTTCAGGATGTTTGGACGAAGAAATGGAATTCTGTAGACAAAGAGATTGTTGAGCGTAGGAAGCTAATCGGCGTAGTATCTGTTGACGAGCGTGAGCAAAAGCGCTATAATAGGGTTATGAAGAGTAGTGGTGCTGTGTATGGTGCTTGGAACGACAGAAATGATCCATACAATAAAGAGCGTGACCGACATGCTCAAGAATTTTATGAGAGTGTACGAAATCGAAATAAGCAACATGAAATAGTGAAGGTATCTAACAATAGTGGTCTTTCACAATCAGATGTTGAGAAGATTTATAACCATATTTTTATTAATGAGTATGATTTAGAAGATGGTCGGAAACGTTTCGACCCTAGCTATGATATGGCTGAGAGCTGGCGACGACTTTCAGAGATTGGTGGTAAGAATATTCAACCTCACGACCTTGTAATGCTAAATCACGAGTTGATGGAACATGATTTGATGGCAAAGGGAATGAAGTACGATGAAGCCCACGAACTTACTAATAAAACCTATAACTACCAAAAAGCGTGGATTGCTTGGATGAAGGAGAAAGGAGACCTATAATGCTTAAACTTATTAAAATTTTCAATTCAAAAAGTAAGGGTTATTGGTATATTCCTGAAAACCGTGACCCAGGTATGATTGAGATTGATGAGCGCACCGGTGAAGTTACAGTTGTCATCGAGTCGAATTATGATAAAGAACTAGGTTATCCTTACTATGCGAACAAGGCTCGTGGAGCAGTGAAGCAGATGTGGGATAAAGGAGAATTACCAAGCGAGAAATCTTTTGCTTGGGGATAAGCACTTAGAAAATTCTAGGTGCTTTTCTTATGCTTTGAAAGGAGTTAGAAAATGAAGTACAGAAAGAAACCTGTTGTGGTTGAGGCGGTGCGTTGGAACGGCAATAACTATAAAGAAGTAATTGACTTTGCAGAAAATAATAAGATTTGGTTTGATGCACTTGGAAATATATGGATTTCTACACTTGAAGGTGACATGATAGCCAAAAAAGGTGACTACATTATTAAAGGAATTCAAGGTGAATTTTATCCGTGCAAGCCTGATATTTTTGCAGAAACATATGAAGAAGTAGAGTATCTGAATATTTTAGCCAGTATCTAGGAGGTGATCCGATATCTCCCAGCGATAGGGTTATCATGCGATGACGATTGAAAGGAAAGTGGAATGGCTAGGAAGAAACTTGGCAATCAGAATCCTACTCAATCGGTGATTTTAAAATACGTCAAGAAAAATTCAAAAGCTAAAGAAGCGATTGAACTTTACGAACGGACTGGCCTTTCTTGCTATGCTTGGCAGAAGAATCTTTTATTACCCATGATGGCTGTTGACAAGAACGGTCTTTGGGTGCATCAGAAGTTTGGTTACTCTATTCCTCGTCGTAATGGGAAATCTGAAATCCTTTATATTCTTGAAATTTGGGGCTTGCATAAGGGATTGAATATCCTGCATACGGCTCACCGAATTTCTACATCTCATTCCTCTTTTGAGAAGGTGAAACGATACCTTGAGAAAATGGGTTATGTGGATGGTGAGGATTTCAATTCTATACGAGCAAAGGGACAGGAGAGAATTGAACTTTATTCAACAGGTGGTGTTATCCAATTTCGTACTAGGACATCAAATGGTGGTCTGGGTGAAGGATTTGACATGCTGATCATTGACGAGGCTCAGGAGTACACGACCGAGCAAGAATCTGCTTTGAAATACACGGTGACGGATAGTGAGAATCCTATCACAATCATGTGTGGAACACCTCCTACACCTGTATCAAGCGGTACGGTTTTTACTAAGTATCGTGAGACTTGTCTTTTTGGAAAAGGGAAGTATTCTGGCTGGGCTGAGTGGTCGGTTTCCGATGAAAAGGAAATTGATGATGTGGAAGCCTGGTATAATTCTAATCCATCCATGGGCTATCACTTAAATGAGCGTAAGATTGAGGCTGAGCTTGGTGAGGATAAGCTGGACCATAATATCCAACGTTTGGGATTCTGGCCGACTTACAACCAGAAATCTGCTATTTCTGAAACGGAGTGGAATGAGCTCAAGGTGGATGATGTACCAGAATTGTCTGGCAAGCTGTCTGTTGGTATTAAGTACGGTCAAGATGGAACGAACGTGGCATTGAGTATTGCTGCACGGACCAAGGATGGGCGTTTCTTTGTAGAAACAGTCGATTGTCAATCCGTTCGTAATGGGAATGAGTGGATGGTTGCCTTTTTGCGTCAAGCTGACGTGGCTCAAATTGTCATTGATGGCGCAAGTGGTCAAAAGATCCTGGACGAAGAGTTGAAGGACTATAGAATCAAGAACGTGATTCTACCAACTGTGAAGGAAATCATCGTAGCCAACGCTCTTTGGGAGCAGGGAATTTACCAGAAGAGCATCTGTCACGCTGGCCAGCCATCATTGTTTAAAGTAGCTACTAACTGCGATAAGCGGAATATTGGTTCAAATGGTGGATTTGGTTATCGATCGCACTTTGACGACATGGATATTTCTTTGATGGATAGCGCTTTGCTTGCGCACTGGGCTTGTGCTACGACCAAGCCTAAGAAAAAGCAAAAAATCAGTTATTAAAATAAGCGGTCTTGTGACTGCTTTTTTTGATGCCCAAAATTACCGAACTGCCGGGAAAGCAGGAGAAAGGAGACATGAGAATGTCAGAATTTAAACCAATCACTACACAAGAAGAATTTGATGCTGCTATTAAGGAGCGTTTATCTCGTGAGAAAGCGAAGTATAGCGACTATGACCAGCTCAAATCTCGAGTTACAGAATTGGAAACAGAAAATGTTGGCTTGAAGTCAACAATCGAAGATAACAATCAAAGTAAGGCAGATGCTGACAAGCAACTTGAAAATTTGCAGAATAAAATCGCTGGCTATGAGACGGCTAGTCTGAGAACTCGGATTGCTTTGCAACATGGATTGCCTTATGACCTTGCAGACCGTTTGCAGGGAACTGATGAAGATAGCTTCAAAGCAGATGCAGAGCGCTTGGCTGGTTTTATAAAGAAAACTCAACCAGTTTACCCGCTCGGAACAAATGAGCCTAGCTCAATTGATGACAAAGATGCAGCATTGAAAGGAATGTTGCATAAAATGAGAGGAGAATAATTTATGGCAACACTACAAACAGGGGATCTTTTCCCAGTCGAAACAGTCCAAGACATTTTTAGCAAGGTAAAGGGGCATTCAACTCTTGCCAAACTTACTACTCGAGAACCTATTCCGTTTTCGGGGACGGAAACATTTGTATTCAATCTCGAAGGAAATGCTGAAATTGTAGGTGAAGGTAATCCTTCAAATGCTGGAAATGCAACTATGAAACCGAAAGTAATCAAACCTATTTTGATTACATATCAAGCACGAGTATCTGAGGAATTTGTACATTGTTCAGAAGAAAAACAATTATCTTACCTAAAATCTTTTATTGATGGCTTGTCTAAAAAAGTTGCACAAGCAATTGATATCGCTTCATTTCATGGCCTTGAACCAAAATCAATGACAGATGCTTCTTTCAAAGCCACAAACTCATTTGATGGTTTGATTACAGGAAATGTGGTTACCTATGAAGCAGATAAAATTGATGAAAACATTGATGCTGCTGTTGCAACTGTCACAGCAAATGATTGCGAAGTGAATGGAATCGCATTGTCTCCGGCTGCAGGGGCTGCACTTGGAAAAATTAAGGTAAACGGGGTAGTCCAATATCCTGAATACCGTTTTGGTCAAAATCCAGATTCATTTTATGGAATGAAGTCAGATGTCAATAAAACATTGACAACTGTTGCAAACTCAGCTAAAAAAGACCATGTTATCGTTGGTGATTTTGAAAATGCTGTAAAATGGGGATATGCAGATGAAATTCCTCTTGAAATCATTAAATACGGTGATCCAGATGGTGCTGGCCGTGACTTGAAACGCTATCGCGAAGTTTGCTTGCGTACAGAAGTATATGTAGGTTGGGGAATTCTTGACGAGCAGGCATTTGCTCGTGTGGAGGCTTAATATGGAATATATTAACAAAGAAACCTTAGCAACAATTGAAACAGACAGTAAATTGGCAGGTGACTGGGTTCCTATTAGTGAATTCAAGGACGAATATCGCCTTACTGTTCCAGAAATTAAGGCGAAACTTGATGAATTGGGTGTTGAGTATGATAGCAAGGCAAATAAATCTGCCTTGCTTGATTTACTAATCGCAAATGAAGGGTGATTGAGATGGAAAACTTTGCAACAGTGGAAGATTTGAAAAAATTGTGGCGAGCGTTGAAATTCGATGAGGAAAAACGAGCCGAGGCGCTGTTGGAAGTTGTTTCTCATTCTCTTCGCGTTGAAGCTAAAAAAGTTGGTAAAGATTTAGATGGGTTAGTGGCTACTGATCCATCTTTTGCCATGGTGGTCAAATCCGTTACAGTCGATGTGGTAGCTCGTACCCTGATGACTTCAACAGACCAGGAGCCAGTGACTCAATTTGCTGAAAGTGCTTTGGGCTACTCAGTGAGTGGTTCTTATCTAGTCCCTGGAGGTGGTCTCTTTATCAAGGATTCAGAATTGAAACGTCTGGGCCTGAAAAAGCAAAGATATGGGGTGATTGATATCTATGGGACGGATTAAAGGAATTACTGTAACTTTAATTGGGAAAACCAAGAATGGTAGGGATGACTTTGGGCATCCAATCTATGAGAATACTGAAATTCAAGTAGATAATGTTCTGGTTGTCCCAGCTTCAACAGAAGACGTCACGAATCAGCTCAATTTGACTGGAAAGAAGGCTGCTTATACGCTAGGAATCCCAAAAGGCGATCAGAACGAGTGGAAAGACCGTGAGGTTCGTTTCTTTGGGCGCAAATGGCGCACGATTGGTATTTCTTTGGAAGGAATTGAAGCCATGATGCCTTTAGAATGGAATAAGAAAGTGATGGTTGAAGCGTATGAGTAATACAAAAGTCAAGCTTATTGGTGCGGGTGTAGGAGCTCTTTTGAAATCCAAAGAGATTCAGGATATTCTGAACAAAGAAGCAACGGTCATAAAAAAAAGATGTGGTCCTGGCTATGAACAAGATAGCCACGTTGGTAAGACAAGGGCCAATGCTATGATTTATCCAGCTACGCGAAAAGCGAAAAGGGATAATTTGAAAAATAACACTTTGTTGAAGGCGGTACATTAGATGATTGAAATTATTATCAAGAAATATCTTGACGGTCATTTAGATGTACCGTCATTTTTTGAGCATGAAGCTGAAACTCCAGCCAGTTTTGTCATTATTCAAAAAACTGGTGGTAAGGAGCGAAATCATTCTGGTAGTGCGACCTTTGCTTTCCAAAGTTATGGCCCAACTATGCAGAAGGCTGCAGAGCTTAATGTGAAAGTAAAAAAAGCTGTAAAGGGGTTGATTGAATTAGATTCAATCTGTGGTGTCCACCTGAACAGTGATTACAATTTTACGGACACTGAAACAAAACAATATCGATATCAAGCCGTATTTGATATTAATTACTTTTAAAAAGGAGAAAATAAATGGCAACAGAAGCAAATGTAACGACTGCAAAACCTAAAATTGGCGGTGCGGTTTTTTCCGCTCCAATAGGGACTCCATTGCCTACAGATGCAACAACAAAACTAGATGTTGCGTTTAAATCACTGGGATATATTTCAGAAGATGGTATGACTAATAGCAACTCTCCAGAATCTGAAAATATCAAAGCTTGGGGTGGTGTCGTTGTTAGTTCCGTTCAAAAGGAGAAGGTGGATACGTTCAAATATATGCTGATTGAGGCGTTGAATGTGGATGTTTTGAAGGAAGTTTATGGTTCAGATAATGTATCTGGGGATTTGTCAACAGGGATTAAGATCAAGGCAAATTCAAAAGAATTGCCACATCATTGCCTTGTAATCGAAACGGTTCTAAAAGGTGGTGTACTTAAACGTATTGTTATCCCTTCAGGAAAGGTAACTGCCATCGATGAAATCACTTATAACGATGGAAGTGTTCTCGGATATGGTACGACAGTCACTGCCTTCCCTAACGCTGCTGACGACACACACTATGAATACATCAAAGGAGCTTAATCATGTCAAGACGAAATCATAAGAAGAAAAAAAATAACGGAGCAACCCCACAGATTAAAACAATTCGTGGTGTTACTTCGACTGGATTTGCTTTTGAAATTACAAAAGAGCGCTTGGAAAACTATGAGTTACTTGAAGCCATCGCTGAAGTAGATACAAACCCGGCAGTTTTACCAAAAGTGGTCAAACTCATGCTTGGTAACAAATCGGAAGATTTGAAAAATCATGTGCGAACTGCGGATGGAATTGTTCCTTTGGACAAGATTGGGAATGAAATTCGAGAAATCTTTACAAGTAAGAATCAGTTAAAAAAATAGCACTCCTTGCTAGAATGATTCAAACAGACGAAGATGCTCTTATCTGTGATTTAGCTGAAACCTATGGAATTTTTGACTACAGACAGTTACCTGCTGACCAGGTAGCTGTCTTTGCTTTTGGTCTGAGAGATGATTCACGGATCAAACTAGCAATGACCAATAGCAAGGTTCCTTTTGAAACTTTTTTGCTTGCGGGCGTGCTAGATAGACTTTCTGCTCTTGTTTGGTTTAAAACAACAGACGGTCAGAAAGGAATCAACAAACCATTAATGGTTGCAGAGGAGCTGGCAGGTAAAACTAAAGCTAAAGAAAGTAAGGAGATGATCTTTGATTCTGGTGAGGACTTTGAAGAATATCGTCAGCAAATTCTAGAAAAGATTGGAGGTGAGGATTAGTGGCGACAGAAATAGCACAAGCTTATGTACAATTGATACCATCAGCCAGAGGTATTACTGGTAAAATCCAATCACTTCTCAATCCTGAAGCTAGCGCAGCAGGACAAAGTGCTGGGCAGTCATTAGGTTCTAGTCTTGTTAGCGTTATGACAAAGGTTATTGCAGCAGCAGGGATTGGCAAGGCTTTTTCAGCTGCTATCAGTGAAGGTGCAGCGCTCCAGCAATCGCTCGGAGGTATTGAAACTCTTTTCAAAGGTTCTGCTGACAAGGTCAAGGGATATGCTAATGAGGCTTACAAGACAACAGGATTGTCAGCTAATGCCTACATGGAGAACGTGACAGGCTTCTCAGCTAGTCTCTTGCAATCTTTGGGCGGTGACACGAACAAGGCTGCTGAAACAGCCAACATGGCCATGATTGATATGTCAGACAATGCGAATAAGATGGGGACATCTATGGAGAGCATTCAGATGGCATATCAAGGGTTCGCTAAGCAGAACTACACCATGTTGGACAACCTGAAGCTTGGTTACGGTGGTACAAAGCAGGAAATGGAGCGTCTCTTGAATGACGCTCAGAAGTTGACTGGTGTTAAGTATGACATTAACAACCTGTCAGATGTTTATAATGCTATCCACGCTATCCAAGAAAATCTCGACATCACTGGAACAACAGCTAAAGAGGCGGCATCTACTTTTAGTGGTTCTTTTGAATCTATGAAAGCAGCTGCTCAGAATGTCCTTGGTAAGCTGGCATTGGGGGAGAATATCCTGCCTTCTCTGCATGCTCTGCTTAAAACAACCTCTACATTTCTCTTTGATAATTTTTTGCCGATGATTGGCAATGTTTTTTCAGGCCTTGGATTGGTTCTGACTGAAGGGATTAGTCAGATTGCATCTCAGCTTTTTGGGGATGCCTTTGGGAGTGCAGTTTTTGATCAACTGGCTCGTGTAACAGGAATCTTTGAGACCTTTTTTGACATGATTTTTGGGTCATTAAGTAAGCAAGATAACATTGATATTCTGAATACGCTTGGTTTTAGTGAGGAAGCTGCAACTCAAATTGTCAATATTGCGGATAATATCCGAGTTACTTTTGAGAATATCGGAGTTGTTGCTGGTAATGTTGCAAGCATTGTTGTTGACTTCGTTGGAGATCTGTTAGGGATCAAAGACGGAGAGCAGGGAGTGAATTTGCTAGGCATTGCCTTTGAAAGTATCACAGGTTTTATCAGAGACGCTTCTGAAAGTCTTAGTAAATTTACCTCTTGGTTAAAAGATTCACCTCTTGCATTAGATGCCTTAAAATCGGCTGTTGTTGGCATTACGAGTGCATGGGCAGGATATAAAGCTGTCTTAGCGGTAATAAAAGGAATTGAAACAATCAGGAATGCAACTCTGGCTATTACGAATGGTCTTATGCTGGCTCAGTTCGTAAGAACCGGTGCACTCACTACCGCGGAAGCAGCGAATGCGGCTGCTACCATGGGAGCAAGTGGAGCGTTCGGTATTTTTAATGCAGTATTATCTGCAAACCCGATTGGGTTAATTGTAACGGCAGTGGCAGCATTGACTGCTGGTCTTGTATGGTTCTTCACACAAACAGAAACTGGTCAGCAAATTTGGTCATCCTTTGTGGATTGGATCAAGCAGGCATGGCAGGGAATTGCTGATTTCTTTGTCGGTCTTTGGTCTGGTATCTCTGAGGGTGCTAGCACCTTGTGGGATGGAGTCGTAACGGCTTGGAATGCTTACATTGAGTCTTTGAAGGCCATGTGGAATGCTGTTGTAACATTCTTTTCTGACTTGTGGGTAAGGATTCAAGAGGCAGCATCTATTGCATGGACAGCTATCACAACGGTAGTGATGGCTATTGTTCCACCGTTCATTGACGGATTCATGAATGTTTGGAATAACATTTCAGATGGTCTTACTCAAATTTGGGAAGGGATTAAGATGATTTTTCAAGGTGCTTGGGAATTTATCAAATCGATTTTCTTGGGTGCTATTCTGATCATCATTGACCTTGTGACAGGGAACTTTAACCAGCTGGGAGCTGATCTTTCTCTAATTTGGGAAGGAATTCAAAATGGCGTCTCCATGATTTGGGAGGGGATTAAAACATATTTCTCTGGAGTTGTAGATGCTATTGTTGGTTATGGTATTGCTGTTTTTGAAAATTTTTCTGCTGTTCTTAGTGCAATTTGGGAGGCTATCAAAACAGCTGCATTTGTTTCCTGGGACTGGATAAAAACCACTGTATTAAATTTGATTTCAGGTTTGGTGCAGGGAGCTCAAAATATCTGGGATGGCTTTATGAACTTCCTATCAAGTTTGTGGGAAGGTATTAAGTCAACGGCAAGCAATGCTTGGAGTTCTCTAGCTTCTAGTGTTCTAAACATTATCAATGGTCTCGTATCCGGGGCGCAAAATGCTTGGAACAGCATGTCTAATGCGGTATCTAATCTTGTAAGTAATGTAACTGGATTCTTCAATCAATTGTGGAATATTGACCTATTCGCAGCTGGTCAAGCAATATTGCAAGGTTTCTTAAATGGTCTGCAGTCTATGTGGTCCTCTGTTACAAATTTTGTTGGTGGTATTGCTAGCTGGATTCGTGACCACAAAGGTCCTATCGAATATGACCGGAAATTGTTGATCCCTGCAGGTACTGCAATCATGCAAAGCTTAGACCAAGGATTAAAAGAACGTTTTAAGGGTGTGAAGCAAACTGTTGGAGGTATGGCTGATGAAATTTCAGATGTATTTTCAGGAGATAGTCTGGATCTGAATTCCTCTGCGTCCGTGACTAAAAGTCTTGAGGCACAGTTGGCTATGCCATCAGCTCAATTTGAAGCACATGAGAGTAAAACCGTGACTGAGATAGCGATTCTGAGAGCAAGTATGGAGAAGATCCTCACTGCTATCCTTGAGAAATCGTCAGATGTCTACCTAGACAATGACATTATCTCACTCAAAACCTACGAACAACACGGTGCTATTTATGCGAGGGGAGGAATTTAATGGATTATATGATCATCAACGGTTTTAATACATCAAGCCTTCCTGGTTGTGTTGTGACAGATTTTGGGAAGGTGGAGGCTGCTAAGCCAAAGGGAGAGAAGGCTGCCCTTTATGGAGTCAACGGCAGTTATCGTGTATTAGACGGTTCTTTCGACAGTTACGAAAGGACCTTCATTCTTCACGTAAAAAAAATGGTTGAGATTTCAAGTATTCTTGATAAGTTTCAATCGAACGATAATGTTTTGGAGTTTAGCTATCAGCTTGGATCATTGTTTTATGCTAACTTTGTGACTGCTAGTTTTGAACCTTTTGGGAATCATGCTTGGAAGTTAGAGATTAAACTTGACATGCAACCCTTCCGTTATCAAAAAACTGTAGATCCTGTGGTTCTTACTGCATCTGGTACAATCAATAATCTTGGGACGATTTATTCGGAACCAATTATCGAGGTTGAGGGGGATGGCGACATCTCCCTTACAATTGGTCGGAAGACCATGTATCTTGCGATTAAGACCAAGGCTACGATTGATTGCAGGCAGGGCAAACAAAACATCTACAATGCAACTGGTGCAGTTCAGAATACGCTTCGGAAGCGTGGAGGGTTCTTAGAAATTCCGACTGGTAAGGTTGGTATTTCATTCACTGGAACCGTCCGTAAGATTACTATTCGACCGAATTGGAGGTATAAGATTTGATTTATTTAACAAATGGGAATATGCCTCTGAATGCTGCTTATGCTGATGAAATTGTTCAAGAGGAGAATAGCACCTATCAATTGAGCTTCCGATTTCCGACATCCGATCCATTGTGGGAGAAGTTGAAGGAAGAGACATTCCTCACGGCTGACGACCTTCACGGTGAGCAGGATTTCGTCATTTTCGAGGTTGAGAAGAAGCATGGCTATATTCAAGTCTATGCAAACCAAGTATTCACCCTCTTGAATAACTATGTGGTCAATCCTATCTCATTGGACAGACAAACTGGTTCGACTGCCTTGAGTCGTTTTGCTGGAAGCATCACTCGTGATAATCCGTTCTCATTCTTCTCTGATATTGAAGATAGACACACCTTTAATATTGTCTCCAAGAACGCTATGGAGGCATTCGCGAAAGATAAGCATTCTATTATTTGTCAGTGGGGTGGCGACCTTGTTCGCCAAGGCTATCAGGTTCGACTCTTAAAAAATGGCGGTTCAGAGAATGAATCGCTTTTTATGTACAAGAAAAATCTGTCTAGCTATCAGCACAAGACCTCTACTAAATCTCTGAAAACTCGAATTACTTTCATCGCGACTGTAAAAGGTGAGGGAGAGAAAGCACCTGATCGTACATTCACGGTTACGATCGATAGTCCACTCATTAACAAATACAGTCAAATCTATGAAGATGTGATTGAGGTTAATGACCAGGATGTGAAGGATGAAGTGAGCCTTCGCAAGTATGGTGAGCAGTATTACAGAACATCGCTCTGCGACATGATGGAAGATAGCCTTGAGATTGAGGTTGTCGGGCAGAGCGATGTGCCTGTTCAAATGTTCGATGTTGTGAGTATCTTCCACGAACGTTACAATCTGGACGTGCGTAAGAAGATTACTAAATATACTTACTCACCGATGGCCAAAAAGTTAAAATCTATCGGTTTCGGTCAGTTCCAGTCGGGACTTGCAAATGCGATTGGTAACGCAGTGAGTGATGCAGTCAAGGGCGAAGCTCAACAGCTTCAAGGCAATTTTGAACGGCAGTTAGCAAGAGAACTCAAGAATGCTAATCTTGCTTTTGACAGACGAAAAGAGGAGTTAGTTAGCCAGTTTACGGATGACGTGAATGCTATCAAGGCCAAAGCTGAAGAAGTTAAAAGAGAGCTCTCTGACAATATCGACCAGCGATTCAGTAGTTTCAACAATGGTCCATTACAAGAAGTCAAGCGCAGAGCTGAGGAAGCCTTGCGAAACGCTGGCGCAAGTAGTGTACTTGCCCAGGAAGCCAAGCGCATTGGGTTGGATTCGATTGCTAAACTCGAAGAATTTAAGTCTCAGGCTACGAGCGCTCAGATGACTTTATCAAGTGATTTGGATGCTTTAGCAAATGAAGTTCTATCGAAGCAAGAACAAATAAAAGATGAAGTTGATGAACAAGTTAAAGCACTGATCCAGACAAAAAATGAACTGGCTGGTGTGAAGTCAGCGCAATCGACGTATGAAGAGACAACGACTCGTAGATTAGCAGAGTTGACCAACTTGGCCAATGGTAAGGCTAGCAAGTCAGAACTCACACAGACAGCCGAGGAACTGGCCAGTAAGCTGGCTAGTGTGCAGGCATCTGGCCGAAATCTATTCTTGAATTCGCTTTTCAAGCAGGATATTTCAAAAACAGGAATTTGGACTACAAGTACTTACGAGGCTACTATTGATAGCACTGATAAGTATTTAGGTTATAATGCCTTAAAAATCGTTGGTCAGAATCCATCTGGCCGAGATAGCGGTAATCCTAAGATTACTTACCCAGCTTTTGGTCAGTTTGGAAAGAATGTTCCTGGGAGCATGACTAATCAAGATGTAACCATTAGTTTTTATGCCAAGGCAAGTAAAAATGGAATAATGCTAAGGTCTCGGTTAGGTAATATCGGTTATAAAAGCGGAAATGTGATATTGTCGACAGAAATTAAACGATATGTTATCCATATCCCAAAAGGTTGGACGAACGAGTCTAAATTCACAACAAATGAATGGTTGTTCAATTTCAACCAAGAAGGAACCGTTTGGATTTGGATGCCGAAATTTGAAATAAGCGATGTAGATACTTCTTATTCAGAAGCTCCTGAAGATATAGAAGGTCAGATTTCGACAGTTGAATCCAACTTCAGACAGCGCGCTGATGCACTCGATGCTGGTGTGAGAAGTCTGACTGAAGGTCTCAGAACCAAAGCGGATATCAGCTCACTAAATGTGACTGCTGAGAATATCCGGCAATCTGTGAAGAGTTTGGAAACAAGCACGCAGAACAAGTTGGATCAGAAATTGAGCATGACTGAATTTGAGGTGCGGGCTGGCTCGATTCGTCAGGAAATCTTGAATGCAACTAATGATAAGGCGGATAAGACCTTAGTCATGGCTGAAGCTGGGAAATTGCGTGAAGAATTTTCAAACTTACGGGTTGGTGGACGAAATCTGTTAAGAGGTTCGAAAGGACCGTTTATGCCAGACAAGAAGCCGTCTACCTTTGATAATAATGTTCTATATGCAGACCAGACATCTATTTACATGGAGCAAGGCCAGGAATATATTATCTCTGCTAAGACGGACGGTGTATTCTCGTCAATTCATTACAATGCTGAAAGTGATAATGTCGTTCTGTGGATCGTAGAAAAAAATTATCGCAGTTATCGTGTGGTATCCGATGCTAATACTGGGACTTCAGGGACGAAATTCGTTTGGGATAAGCCGACAGGAATCTATCATCTACGCGTTAACACTTATCACAAAGAAGCTACCAAAAGTGTCTGGGATGTGAAGATTGAGAAAGGCAATGTTGCTACAGACTGGAGTCCTGCTCCCGAAGACACTGACGGTCTCATCACAGAGGTTAAGGCTACCTTTGAGCGGACTGCTCAGAGCTTGCGAACTGACTTATCAGCTATTCAGGAATATGTCAATAAAGACGGTCAGCGACAGGATTCCCTACAGCGCTATACTCGTGAGGAGAGTGCTCGTCAAGCTAGTGCGGTTCGTGAGTTGGTCGCAAGAGACTATGTTGGTAAATCAACCTATCAGGAAGATGTGAGAGGTCTTGAGCGTAGGTTTGAAGCTATTACCAACCCACAAAATGGTTCGATTGCCACTCAGATTGCTAATTACAAAAACTCGGTAGATGGACGATTCGTAGATATCACTTCATTGATTGCTGGTAAGGCTAATCAGACAGACTTCCAGCGAGTTAAGGAAACTAGCCAACTCTACGAACGTATTCTGGGCAGTACAGATAATGGAATTGCCAACAATATCGCTCGCATGGCTATGACCAATCAGCTGTTCCAGGTTGAGGTGTCTAAGAATGAAGGTCTGAAAACCGTTCAAAGACAGCTAGCTGGTTCGTGGGGAGTCCATAATAAGAACAGCGTCAATGAAATCATCGCTGGTTTTAATCTAGCGGGTCGAAATGCAGGAATTAAAGCAGAGACTATCAGACTCGAGGGGAAGACCTTACTTGATGAGTTGACAGCTATTCAAGGTTACTTCAAGCGATTGTTTGTTGGTGAAGGTACGTTCGCGACTCTGAATACGGATATTCTGCGAGCAAACTCCATTACAGCTGATAAGCTGGTATTTAACGAGGCTCTCGCTAATAGATTGGTCTCAAACGAGATTATCACTAGCAAATTAGTAGCAAGTAGAGCGTTTGTAAATGCCTTGAATGCCGTAACGATAGATGCTTCTCAAATCGTGACAGGTACACTCAAGGGAGACAGGATCTACGGCGGAACGATTCGAGGGGCCAACATCTATGGAGGAACCTTAACTGGGCACACTAAAATTCAACTAGGTTCTTATGGCTCATTTGATACCGTAAATGGCGGTCTACAGATCAATGTACCTCGTGACTACAATGCCAAAGATGGCTTGGGAGTACAGTTCATTGGATCCTATGGTCGTGGTGAGAATGTCCCTTACGGCCTTTTCATTTACAAAGATTCGGATTTTACAGTAGGTGGAACTGTAGAAACAAGTAATGAGTTCCTTCTAACCGTTGAAGGTTACATTAATGCGAATGGAATCGGTTGGATGAAGACCGGGAAAGGAAGCGTCAACGGTCAAACCACTGCAACTATTGGACTCTGGAATTCAGAAAATGTCTCTCTTGATTTTGGTGGATCAGGAAATGATATCTACTATAGTTACAATGGCACAGCATACAGCTTGTGGTCAGTTGTCAAGCAGCATTTTTCAGACAGACGTCTGAAAGAAAACATCGTTGATTGTAATCACAAGGCTCTTGACTATATCCAGCATTTCCAATTCAAGGAATACGATTGGAAGAAACAAGAGGATAGACCGCAACAGGCACACACAAAGATTGGTTTGATTGCCCAAGATGTTCAAGAGATAGACCCTACACTCGTCTATGAGAACGGTGACACGTTGAACTTGGACAATCTCAGATTAACTACTATCGCCCTCAAGGCGATTCAGGAATTGTCTCAACGAATTGAGGCACTAGAAAGGAAATTAGCATGAATGCATTAGAAATTATCGCACAAGACGTAGCACGGCTCACGCTAGAGAGATCAACATTCCAGGCATTGTATCTGGAAGAAGTACAAAAACGTGAAGCATTAGAAAAACAACTTGAAGAGTTGAAGAACCAACTCGAACCTAAACAACAAGAAGGAACAGTAGGGGAATAAGAAAATGGCAACAGAATATACAGTAAGAAGCAAATACTTGAAATTTGATACAACAGAAGTCGTGATTCATCGTGAATCACCTTACACAATCTTTTCTCGTGAATTGCCAGGCGATCAGATGGCTAAGTCAGATGAAGAATTGATTGAAGCAGTTAAAAGTATCATTCGTGCCGAGCTTGATCCAGGAGCAGCAATCGTCAAGGCGCAGGCGCAACTTGAGGAAGCTGAGCAGCAGATTGCACACAACAAGAGCGAGCAGGACAGACTTTCTGCTCTTGCAAATAAAATCGACAAAGTAGTGCGAGTCATGGCACAGGATTCAATCATGGGCGAGAAAATTGCCTACGGGACAACCTACAAGGAGCTTGTCGAACTCTTCCCATTTGTAGAAGAAGGCAAAGCCTATCAACCAGGTGATATGTTTGTGATTGAAGATCCTGAACATGTCGAGCTGAACGGTGAGGGCAAGCGCGTCTTGATTCAGACAAATCAGGCTTTCATTTACAAAGGCGAATCTCTCAAGCAACTTGAAGGAGTGCCATCTCAAAATGGTCTTCTTGCAATCTGGAAGTGGGAAGGACAAAAAAACGAAAGTGATCTTGAAACCACTCGAGTAACTGGACAGTAGATAGGAAGTGGTCTGATTGGAATTACTAGCATTTCTAGATAAACTAAGTCCGATTCTAATCGTAATCATTCCTAGCTATTTCTCCTTCAAAAGCACGCAGAATACGAAAGAGACTGACAAGCAAATCAGTCTCTTATCTGACAAAATTAGTGCTATTGAAAAAACAGTCTCAAATGTTGAGAACATTGGCAAAGATAATAGCAAAGGATTGAGTATTATTGGGAAAGGTCTTCAAAGATTACAACGTTTTCGATTACAAGAAAACCTAAAAAAAGCAATAAGACGAGGCAATACCAATCAGCATGAGATTGAGGAATTGTCTCGTCTTTATGAAAGTTATGTCGAGCTTGGTGGCAATGGAGCTATCAAGGTACTGTATGAAAAATTTCTAGCATTGGAAATTGTGGAGGAAAATATAAATGCAACAGATTAACGAAATTTTACTAAACGGAGCCATCAGCATCCTAGTTATTTTGCTAGGTATCGTAGTCAAGTCAATCAAAGACTACCTTATTAAGAAGGGTGGCGAACAGACTGTCAAGATTGTCGAAATCTTGGCCAAAAATGCAGTAAACGCAGTTGAACAGGTCGCTTCAGATACTGGGTACAAAGGTGAAGAAAAATTGGAGCAAGCACGAACTAAAATCCGTGCAGAATTATCAAAATATAACATCAGCATGACTGACAAGGAACTTGATACATTTATCGAGGCATCGGTTAAAGAAATGAACGATGCGTGGAAAGGGGAGTAAGGATGGATATTGATACAAGCAGATTAAGAACTGACTTACCTCAGGTCGGTGTACAACCTTATCGTCAAGTACATGCTCACTCAACAGGAAATCGAAACTCAACCGCACAAAATGAAGCAGACTATCACATGAGAAAGGACCCTGAACTAGGGTTCTTTTCTCATGTGGTTGGTAACAGTCGTGTCATGCAAGTAGGACCCGTAAATAACGGAAGTTGGGATGTTGGTGGTGGTTGGAATGCTGAGAGTTACGCAGCAGTCGAATTGATTGAAAGCCATGGCTCAAAAGAAGAGTTCATGCGTGATTACAAGCTCTATATTGAACTTTTGCGAAACCTTGCAGATGAAGCAGATTTGCCGAAAACACTTGATACAGGGAGTTTAGCTGGAATTAAAACGCACGAGTATTGCACGAATAACCAACCAAACAACCACTCAGACCATGTGGATCCATATCCTTATCTGGCAAAATGGGGAATCAGTCGTGAGCAATTCAAAAAAGATATTGAAGGTGGTCTGTCTGAAGCTGGCTGGAAACGCAATGAAACTGGCTGGTGGTGGGAGGAGTCGGATGGCTCTTATCCGACAGACCGTTGGAAGAAAGTCAACAATGAATGGTTCTACTTTGATAATCGCGGCTATTGCCTAATCAATCGATGGTTCAACGATGGGAAGGATTGGTTCTATCTTGACAAACGTGGCGCAATGGTTACAGGCTGGATGTACATCGGTAATTACTGGTATTATTTCAAGGCTGACGGTCGTATGGCTAAAGGCTGGGTGAAATACCGAGAAACCTGGTACTATCTTGATGAAAAAGATGGCGACATGAAATCAAATCAATTCATCAAATCAGGCAACGGTTGGTACTATCTCAAACCAGACGGCAGCATGGCAGACAAACCAGAGTTTACTGTTGAGCCTGATGGACTTATCACCACAAAATAAAATAAAAAACAGAAAGACTAAAAAATTATTACACTAGACCGCAGGCAGTAGCTTGCGGTTTTTTTGATACCCAAAATGATACCCATAATTATTGACTATGTAATTATACGGTAAATTTGGGGAATCTAACTTGTTGATTTTTCGAGGTTTTGAAGGCTATTGCCTAATAGTTCTCTTTTATTGCAACAACAAGTTTCTGTTTACCCAATCGCAAAATAAAAAGGTCCAGTGAACCTTTTTATCCCGAGCCTTGAAATGAAAAGGCGAGGAAGCTAGAAGTAGCATTAAATAAGGCTTTCCGAGTTTTCGGAGAGCCTATTTTTTTATTCCAAAAGAATATAAGAAATTAAAACCCTGTTCATTCGTATTTTATATATAAAACAAAGTATGAAAACGTAACGCAATTTTAAGACTTTTTGGTAAATTAAGAGTATAATCAAAGTGTAATGCCTTTTTTATAGATAATACACTAATATATTGAAGGCCTTCGTAAGATAAATATAAATTTTATTTCAAGGAGGAATAATGGAAAAGTACTTTGGTGAAAAACAGCAGCGTTTTTCATTTAGAAAATTATCAGTAGGACTTGTATCTGCGACGATTTCAAGTTTATTTTTTATGTCTGTATTAGCTAGTTCATCTGTAGAGGCTCAAGAGACTAAAGGTGTTCACTATAAATATGTGACAGAGTCAGAGTTATCATCAGAAGAAAAGAAGCAGCTTGTCTATGATATTCCGACATACATGGAGAATGATGATGAGACTTATTATCTTGTTTATAAGTTAAATTCCCAAAATCAACTGGGAGAATTGCCAAATACTGGAAGCAAGAATGATATGCAAGCCCTAGTTACTGGTGCTAGCTTAGCTGCTCTGGGAATTTTAATTTTTGCCGTTTCTAAGAAAAAAGTTAAGAATAAAACGGTATTACATTTAGTATTGGTTGCAGGAATAGGAAATGGTGTTCTTGTATCCGCTCATGCTTTAGAAAATAATCTTTTGCTAAATTACAATACTGACTATGAATTGACCTCTGGAGAAAAATTACCTCTTCCTAAAGCCATTTCAGGTTACACATATATTGGATATATCAAAGAGGGGAAAACGACTTCTGAGTCTAAAGTAAATAATCAAGAAAAATCAGTAGCCACTCCTACAAAACAACAAAAGGTGGATTATAGTGTTACACCAAATTTTGTAGAACATCCATCAACAGTACAAACTATGCAGGAACAAACATCTGTTTCTTCAACTAAGCCGACAGAAGTTCAAGTAGTTGAAAAAACTCTCTCTGCAGAATTAACCAATCCAAGAAAAGAAGAGAAACAATCTTCAAATTCTGCCGTTGTAAGCGCAAAAGGCGAACCTGCAACCCAATCTGCCTTACCAGAAGCAGTTGTAACTGACAAAGGCGAACCTGCAACCCAACCCGCTTTACCAGAAGCTGTGGTAAGTGACAAAGGCGA
>NZ_CAUPII010000017.1:0-39647 GCF_963511325.1 uncultured Streptococcus sp. | reverse complement strand
AAGTCCTACTCACCTTCAACCTCTCTTTCTGTAACTTTATCTTCGCTAGACTTCTGGTTAATAAAACTGCCCTTGAGGTTACCAAACACCTTTATAAAATCAAGAACACTCTTCACCAAGCGGACAAAGATTTCTTCCAACTCTTTCCTGTCATTCTGACTGATAATGGTGGAGAGTTTGCCAGGGTTGATGACATCGAAATGAATGTTCGAGGAGAGAGCAAGCTCTTCTTTTGCGACCCTAATCGCTCTGACCAGAAAGGGAGAATTGAGAAAAATCACACGCTGATTCGCGACATTCTACCTAAGGGAACTTCCTTTAACAATTTAACTCAAGAGGACATCAATCTCGTTTGTTCACATGTCAATAGCGTCAAGCGCGCTGCTTTGAATGGAAAATCAGCCTATGAACTCTTTGCTTTTACTTACGGAGAAGAAATTCCTAAGCTTCTCGGCATTTCTAAAATACCTGCAGAAGACGTCTGTCAGTCTTCTAAATTACTCCAACATAAGATCTAAAAACTAACCTTCAACCCCATTCAAACGTCTCACACTAACTTCCACCATAGCGGAACTTAATCTGAAACGCTTTCAGATGAGGGGATTTTGTGCGCTCTTTTTTCTATTCCTTTCGACTACAAAAGCGATGAAATCAAGCATGAGTAAAACCAGTGGAACTTACCCTGACACGGAATTCCACTGGTTTTTACAATTTTTATCAGACTAACTTCCACTTCTACTAGCGGTGGAACTTAGTTTGGGAATTTAGCTAGTTGAAAAAAATCTCCCTTCTCTTTCGAGAAAGGAGATTTTTATTTTATGGTCGTCCACCAGGGCCTCCATTTCCTTGAGGGCCACCGCCAGGTGCCCCTCCGCCTCCAGGCATAGAACTGACAATCTCAGTTTGTTTTTCACCATTGAGATAGATATCTCCGCCTGTGTAGGTCGCTGTTCCATCAAAGTCAAAACCAGTTTGACCAGTCATTTTGATGGTTCCTCCATTAACTGTAATATTACCATTTGAGTCAATTGGATCCGTGTCCCCTTGACCAACTTCAACCGTCAAGTTCCCACCATTCATAGTGAAGAAAATTTCACTTTGTTGAGCATTTTTGTTGGCTGCATTGACACCATCATCCGTTGAATAGATGGCGATATCTCCACCGTTGATAGTAATTGACTTACCTTCAAGCCCTTCTGTAGAATTCTTAACGGTATAGGTACCACTATCAATAACCAAATCACCTGATGCGTGGATACCATCATCTCCAGCAGTAACAGTGATGGTATTGTCAGAGAGATACATGGTTCCTACAGATGTGTCCTCATCATTGTCGACCTTAACTCCGTCTTCCTTGGCATCGATAGTCATAGTTGTGCCGGTAATGTTGAGTTCATCATTAACATTAAAGGCATCCCCGACTGCTGTGATGTTGTAGCTTCCACCTGTGATGTGAAGTGTATCATTTGCCTTGATACCATTGTTTTTCTTACCATCTACATTGAGAGTTCCTTTACCGTTGATGGTCAAGTCCACTTTAGAGAAGAGCGCTGCATCCGCTTTTTCGTCACTATTAGTTGCTGAATCTGATAGGCTATTAGTTGTGCCATCTGCTAGAGTTAGGTAAACATGACCGGCTGATGTTGCAGATATAGCAGCATTGGTATTGGTCATGGTCACACCCTTTAGAACAATATGTACATCATCAGAACTTCCAGCTTCGATCTTGATTTGAACGCCATCGGATTGACCAGAAATCACATAGGTACCTGACTTAGAGATTGTAACGGTAGATCCTGATACGGCCACTCCGTCACCTGATACCGTCGCCGTTGATCCTGACAAAGTTACAGTTGCAGCTGTTTTTTCATCATAAGAAGTATCATAGTCCTTATCTGTAAAGTAACTAGATGTTTTCTTATTGGTAGTTACTGTTGTCGTCGCTGCACTATTGCTTGTGCTTGTAGTTGACTGGGTACATGCTGTTACCAGTGCTAGAGTTGTTATACTTGTTAATAGGAATGTCCATTTTTTTGCTTTCATGCCCGTTTCCTCGTCTTTCATTTTACATGCTCTTAGTCTACGGATCTTTCCTAAAAGAAGCCTAAACTTTTTCTGAAAGTTTTCTTAAGTTTAGTTTCAATTAAGTTAAATTTAACAAAAGTTTTAGATAAACTCTTTAAAATCCTATCCAAACAAGTTCATCCTTGTTTAAAAATAGTATAACCTAAGATTAGAGGAGAAGGAATTATGAAACCAATCGAAACAAGGTTCAAACGGATTGAAACCAAATATATTGTCTCCAAAGAAATTTTAGATAAACTCATCCAAGATTTAAAGGAATATTCGGTAGAAGACGACTATCCAATTTCAACTATTTCAAATATCTACTTTGATACGGAAGACTTTGATGTCCTACTAGATGATGATTTTGGAGCTAAACGAAAAGAAAAGGTTCGGATGCGGACCTATCTCAGCCAACCCAAAGCAGATAGTCAAGTATTTTTAGAAATCAAAACTAAGGACCAAGAAGGAGTTGGTCGCAAATTTAGACTACTCTCAACTCCTATTTCTATCCTTAATTTTATGACCAAAGGGCACTTGGATGCTAGTATTACTGATACAGTCGTCATTGAAAAAGTGAAAAAGCTTCACCAAGATTACAAGCAGGCTATCAAGCCTCGTATGTACATCTACTACGATCGTTATTCATTAAAAGAAAAAAAATACATCGAGGGCTACGACTATCATAAAATTCGTATCACCATTGACCAAAATCTAATCTATAGAGATGAAAATGTCAGTCTCTTCGCAGGAAATCAAGGGGCTCCTCTATTAGATGACAATACTGTGATTATGGAGATTAAAGCTCCTGGAAACAAACCTCAGTGGTTATAAGACATTCTAGACAAGTATGGTTTGATGGAGCACAAATTTTCAAAATACAGTTGTGCTTACCACAAATCTCATGGCCTTCCTTATGCACCACGTCCCAGTATAGAAAGCGCAGGTACCGCTTATGCTTAATCTATTTAATTCCATTTTCAACAACGCCACTGCAAGTGCAGACCCCTTCCAACTACTGCTGGCACTTCTAGTCAGTCTAGTCCTCGGTTTGGCACTTACTTGGACCTACAAATATCGGACCCTCTACACCAGAGAATTTGCTATCAGCTTGACTCTGCTTCCCTGCCTTATGACCTTGGTTATTTTTCTGGTCAATGGGAGCTTGGGAACTTCAATTGCCGTAGCCGGAACCTTTAGTTTGATTCGTTTCCGTTCTGCAACGAGTGGTTCAAGAGAACTGATTGCGATTTTCCTTGCCATGATTATCGGTTTGGCTTGTGGAACAGGCTATCTCTTCCTGGCTATTCTCTTCACCCTCTTTATCTTGGGTGTTTGGTTCCTTTTGGAAAATCAACAGGTAAAAACTGACAATCAACGCCGTAGACTTTTAACAATCACGGTAACTAATCAAGAGAAGATTCAAGATGCTATCCAATCTGCTCTTGACCAATTCTGCTCAGAAATTGACATGATTACGATCAATAGCACAAATGCAGGGGACAACCTTAGCATTGTCTATGAAGTCGAGCTAAAAACAGAGGTCGATGATTTCCAAGTGACTAGCTATCTTACACAAAATATTGATCAATGCGATGTGGCATTGACTAAAAAAGCTAAAAAGAGAAAAAATCTCTAAAGACGAAAAACGAGGCTGGGATAAAAATTCCGACCTCGTTTTTTGCTAGCAATAAGTTTTTGATACTGAGACTGGTTAGGCTTTTCGATTTCAAAGAGCTCTTTTGAAAAAGACTTCACTTTCTCTTTCTACAACCTTTAATTTCCTTTAACTGGAATCTCTTTGATAACTCGTGCTGGATTTCCTGCTAGAACTACGTTGTCACCAAAGGATTTTGTAATGACCGCTCCTGCTCCTGCAACGACATTATCCCCTAAAGTAACACCCGGTAGGACAATGACACCACCACCTGCCCAAAAGTTCTTACCAATCCTGATGGGTTTGCCAAATTCTAGTCCCGAGTTTCGTTCATCGGGATCCAGCGGATGAAGAGGTGTTAAAAATTGACAATTGGGACCAATCATGGCATTGTCGCCAATCGTGATCGGACACACATCCAACATGGTCAAATTCCAATTGGAATAAAAATTTTCTCCGAGATGGATATTGACTCCATAATCTACCACCAATCGAGGATTGACATAAAGGTTTTCTCCGGTAGACCCAAACCAACCTTTAATTATTTCCATGCCTTTTACCGGGTCGACTTCTTCATTAAAAGCAGCTTGCTTTTGTCGCGCTGTTTGTGCTAGAGAACGGAGGTCTGGGTCGAATGGGTGATAGGGTTCTCCCGCGATCATTTTTTGATATTCTGTTTTCATGTTTTAATTTCCTTGCTTTTTTAGATGATTGTAGCATAGTTTTGAATCTAGAGCAAGTTATAGTGAAATGAAATAAAATCTGAACAAATTTACCAGAGTAGTTAAGTCAATTTCTAGCATTTTTTAGAATTCACAGTGTACCGTTTTGTATTTGATCTACTATAAATTTAAAATTGAAAAAATGTTTATATAGTGGATTGAAATAAGATGCGAACAGAGAGATTAGGAAAGTCAAACTAATTTCTAGAAATATTTTTAGCAGTTGTAGTGTACTGTTCTAGATTCAATCTACTATAAAACACAAGTCTAACCTTGAAAAAAAGCGAGCAAAGCTAGTTTTCTGACAATCAGAATTCTGCCTTGTTCGCTTTTTTATCTAGTGGATCCTTCTTAAGAATCTATAGTGAATGATTAATCTTTTCATTTCAGACCTTAAGTAACACCTACTTATTCACTTACTTCAACAGTTTCAACGACTTCTTCTACAGTCGTATCTACTGGAGCTTCTTCTTGAGAAGATGCTAGGTAAGACTCTTCATTGATAGCTTGTGGTTCAAGGTTACGGTAACGTGCCATACCTGTACCAGCTGGGATAATCTTACCGATGATAACATTTTCCTTAAGGCCAAGGAGATGGTCTTTCTTACCGCGGATAGCCGCATCTGTAAGGACACGAGTTGTTTCCTGGAAGGAAGCCGCTGACAAGAAACTATTTGTTTCAAGTGAGGCTTTGGTGATTCCCATAAGGACTGGACGACCTGTCGCTGGTACTCCACCTGCGATGAGAACATCCTTGTTAGCATCTGTAAAGTCGTTGATGTCCATAAGAGTTCCCATGAGAAGATCTGTGTCCCCTGGATCCATAACACGAACTTTACGGATCATTTGACGAACCATTACCTCAATGTGTTTGTCTCCGATTTCTACCCCTTGGCTACGGTAAACTTTTTGTACTTCACCGAGAAGGTAGGTTTCAACTGACAAGACATCACGTACAGCAAGGAGACGTTTTGGTTGGATAGAACCTTCTGTCAAGGCTGCACCACGAGAAACTTGGTCTCCAACTTCGACACGCATACGGGCTGTAAATGGTACCACGTATTCACCTTCTCCAGTTTCACCTTTAACGAAGACTTTCTTAGTACGAGTTGAAGCATCTTCTTCGATAGCAGTAACTTGTCCTTTGACTTCTGTGATAACCGCTTCCCCTTTAGGATTACGAGCTTCAAAGATTTCTTGGACACGAGGAAGACCCTGAGTGATATCGGTATTTGAGGCAACCCCACCCGTGTGGAAGGTACGCATTGTAAGCTGTGTACCAGGTTCCCCGATAGATTGGGCAGCGATTGTACCAACTGCTTCACCAACTTCAACCGCATCACCAGTCGCCAAGTTGATACCATAACAGTGACGGCAGACACCATGACGAGTGTTACATGTAAATACGGAACGGATGGTTACTTCTTCAACACCAGCATTGACAATTTCACGAGCCTTGTCTTCTGTAATCAATTCATTTGGACCAATGATTACTGCACCAGTTTCTGGGTGTTTAACAGTTTTCTTAGTGTAACGACCATTGAGACGTTCTTCAAGAGACTCAATCATCTCTTTACCTTCAGTGATAGAACGGATCAAGAGACCACGGTCTGTTCCACAGTCATCCTCACGGATGATCACGTCTTGGGCAACGTCAACCAAACGACGAGTCAAGTAACCTGAGTCGGCTGTCTTAAGGGCCGTATCGGTCATACCTTTACGAGCACCGTGAGTTGAGAAGAACATTTCGAGTACTGACAAACCTTCACGGAAGTTTGAAAGGATTGGCAATTCCATGATACGTCCGTTCGGAGCAGCCATCAGACCACGCATACCGGCAAGCTGTGAGAAGTTTGAGATGTTACCACGGGCTCCAGAGTCCATCATCATAACGATTGGGTTCTTCGGATCTTGGTTGGCAATCAAGCGTTTCTCAAGTTTTTCACGGGCAGCACGCCATTCAGCAGTAACGGCATTGTAACGTTCGTCGTCTGTGATCATACCACGACGGAATTGTTTAGTGATTTGTTCTACACGTTTATGTGATTCTTCGATGATTTCAGCCTTGTCTTCAACAACTGGGATATCGGCAATACCCACTGTTAATCCTGCAAGAGTTGAGTGGTGGTAACCGAGGTTCTTCATACGGTCAAGTAGGGCAGAAGTTTCTGTCGTACGGAAACGTTTGAAGATTTCAGCGATGATATTTCCAAGGTTTTTCTTCTTGAATGGAGGGTTAAGCTCAAGTTTGCTGATAGCTTCCTTGATATCTCCACCTAGTGGCAAGAAGTATTTGTCTGGAACACCTTCTGTCAAGTTAGCATTATTTGGCTCTTGCAAATAAGGTAAACCTTCTGGCATGATATCGTTGAAGAGAATCTTACCAACAGTTGTAAGTAAGACTTTATGTTTTTGCTCTTCTGTCCATGGTTTGTTGAGGCTGTCAGTTGCAATACCTACACGTGAGTGAAGGTGAACATAACCATTGCGGTAAGCCATGACAGCTTCGTCACGGTCTTTGAAGACCATGCCTTCACCTTCACGACCAGCTTCTTCCATAGTCAAGTAGTAGTTACCCAAAACCATGTCCTGAGATGGAGTAACAACTGGTTTACCATCTTTCGGGTTCAAGATATGCTCAGCAGCAAGCATCAAGATACGCGCTTCTGCTTGGGCTTCTTCTGAAAGTGGTACGTGGATGGCCATTTGGTCCCCGTCAAAGTCGGCATTGTAGGCTTCACAGACAAGTGGGT
Organism: uncultured Streptococcus sp.; assembly: GCF_963511325.1. Classification (GTDB taxonomy): domain Bacteria; phylum Bacillota; class Bacilli; order Lactobacillales; family Streptococcaceae; genus Streptococcus. Next base: position 32,451 of record NZ_CAUPII010000017.1, on the reverse strand, counting down.
GCAAGCGAAGGGCCTTACCATCAATCAAGACTGGCTCGAAGGCTTGGATACCCAAACGGTGAAGGGTCGGTGCGCGGTTAAGAAGTACTGGGTGTTCTTTGATCACTTCTTCAAGAATATCCCAGATGCGTTCGTCTCCACGTTCCACCAAGCGTTTAGCTGCTTTCACATTTTGCACGATGTCACGAGCGACAATTTCACGCATGACAAATGGTTTAAAGAGCTCGATCGCCATTTCACGTGGCACACCACATTGGTACATCTTAAGAGTTGGACCAACGGCGATAACGGAACGTCCTGAGAAGTCAACACGTTTACCGAGCAAGTTTTGACGGAAGCGTCCTTGTTTCCCTTTAAGCATGTGGCTCAATGATTTCAATGGACGGCTACCTGGTCCTGTGATTGGACGGCCACGACGACCATTGTCAATCAAAGCGTCAACCGCTTCTTGAAGCATACGCTTCTCATTTTGAACGATGATACCTGGTGCATTCAACTCAAGCAAACGAGCCAAACGGTTGTTACGGTTGATAACACGGCGGTAAAGGTCGTTCAAGTCAGATGAGGCAAAACGGCCACCATCCAACTGCAACATTGGACGAAGATCTGGTGGAATAACTGGAAGGATGTTGAGAATCATCCATTCAGGTTTGTTTCCAGACTTGTAAAAGGCATCCAAAACATCCAAACGACGGATGGCTTTGATACGTTTTTGCCCAGTTGCTGTCTTCAATTCTTCTTTAAGCTCAGCAATTTCTTTTTCAAGATCTACTTGTTTCAAGAGGTCTTGGATAGCTTCGGCACCCATTTTAGCAACGAATGATCCGTAGCCATATTCACGCAAGCGCTCACGATATTCACGCTCTGTCATGATAGATTTGTGCTCAAGCGGTGTATCCTTTGGATCAATCACCACATACGCAGCAAAGTAGATAACTTCCTCAAGTGCACGAGGGCTCATATCAAGGGTCAAGCCCATACGGCTTGGAATTCCCTTGAAATACCAGATATGAGATACAGGAGCTTTCAACTCGATGTGTCCCATACGTTCACGACGAACTTTTGTACGCGTTACTTCAACCCCACAACGGTCACAAACAATCCCTCTGTAACGAATGCGTTTGTACTTACCACAAGCACATTCCCAGTCTTTTGTAGGACCAAAGATGACTTCGTCGAATAGTCCTTCACGTTCTGGTTTCAACGTACGGTAATTGATTGTTTCAGGTTTTTTGACTTCTCCATAAGACCATGAACGGACTTTACTTGGAGAAGCTAGTGTGATTTGCATACTTTTAAAACGATTTACGTCAACCACTATTTCTTCCCTTTCTATTCTAAGTGAGCTACTTATTCTTGTTCAGTAGCTTCTTCTGTTGCTTCCGCTTTTGCACCTTCTTCAGCTTCAAAAGCAGCTTTTGCTTCTTCAGCAGCTTTTTTACGTGCTTTTTCAAGGTCATCTACGTGGATGACATCTTCGTCCATGCCCTCATCAAGATCACGAAGTTCAACTTCTTGATCATCTTCATCAAGGACACGCATGTCAAGACCAAGTGATTGCAATTCTTTAACAAGAACTCGGAAGGATTCTGGAACACCTGGTTTTGGAATTGGTTTTCCTTTTGTAATAGCTTCATAAGCTTTCAAACGTCCGTTGATATCGTCAGACTTGTAAGTCAAGATTTCTTGAAGGACATTTGATGCACCATAGGCTTCAAGCGCCCAAACCTCCATCTCACCGAAACGTTGTCCACCAAACTGAGCTTTACCTCCGAGTGGTTGTTGAGTAACGGTTGAGTATGGTCCGACTGAACGAGCGTGCAATTTATCATCAACCATGTGGTGAAGTTTGATCATGTACATGACACCAACTGACACACGGTTATCAAATGGTTCACCAGTACGTCCATCGTAAAGGATAGTCTTAGCATCGCTATCCATACCTGCTTCCTTAACAGTTGACCAAAGATCTTCTGAACTTGCTCCGTCAAAGACTGGTGTTGCGATGTGGATACCAAGGGTACGAGCTGCCATACCAAGGTGAAGCTCCATAACCTGACCGATATTCATACGTGATGGCACCCCAAGTGGGTTCAACATGATATCAACTGGAGTTCCATCTGGAAGGTAAGGCATGTCTTCTACAGGAACAATACGAGAAACAACCCCTTTGTTTCCGTGACGTCCGGCCATCTTATCTCCGACCTTAATCTTACGTTTTTGGGCGATGTAAACACGAACTAGCATGTTAACACCAGATTGCAATTCATCACCGTTTGCACGTGTAAAGATCTTAACATCACGAACGACACCATCGGCACCGTGTGGTACACGAAGAGAAGTGTCACGAACTTCACGAGATTTGTCTCCGAAGATAGCATGCAAGAGACGTTCTTCAGCAGAAAGATCTTTTTCACCCTTAGGTGTTACTTTACCTACAAGGATATCTCCTTCTTTAACCTCAGCACCGATACGGATAATACCCATTTCGTCAAGGTCTTTAAGAGCATCTTCACCAACGTTTGGAATTTCACGAGTAATTTCTTCAGGCCCAAGCTTTGTATCGCGAGTTTCTGATTCGTATTCTTCAAGGTGGACAGATGTGTAGACATCGTCTTTCACCAAGCGTTCGCTCATGATAACGGCATCCTCGAAGTTATAACCTTCCCATGTCATGTAGGCAACGATTGGGTTTTGTCCAAGCGCCATTTCTCCATTTTCCATAGAAGGTCCATCTGCAATAAAGTCGCCTTTTTCTACAAGATCACCAACTTTAACAAGCGTACGTTGGTTGTAGGCAGTACCTGAGTTTGAACGACGGAATTTTTGGATATGGTAAACATCCAATGAGCCATCTTCACGACGAACTTCTACTTTGTCAGCATCGGCATAAGTAACTTTACCATCATACTGAGCAATAACAGCCGCTCCAGAGTCATGGGCTGCTTGATATTCCATACCAGTACCAACGTAAGGTGCTTTTGGATCAATCAATGGTACAGCCTGACGTTGCATGTTGGCTCCCATAAGGGCACGGTTGGAGTCGTCGTTTTCCAAGAAAGGAATACATGCTGTCGCAACGGCAACTACCTGCTTAGGAGAAACGTCCATGTAATCAACGCTTGATGCTGGATATTCTTGGTTAACCCCTTGGTGACGTCCCATGACAACTTTTTCAGTAAAAGTGCCATCTGCGTTCAATTTAGAGTTAGCCTGCGCTACTGTGAACTCATCTTCTTCATCGGCTGTCAACCAGACGATTTCGTTGGTTACTTTGCCTGTTTCACGGTCAACCTTACGGTATGGTGTTTGAATGAAACCATACTTGTTGAGGTGCCCGTATGAAGACAAGTTGTTGATCAAACCGATGTTTGGTCCCTCAGGTGTTTCAATCGGACACATACGACCATAGTGAGTGTAGTGCACGTCACGCACTTCATATCCAGCGCGGTCACGTGTCAAACCACCAGGTCCTAAGGCAGACAAACGACGTTTGTGTGACAACTCAGAAAGCGGGTTGTGTTGGTCCATGAACTGTGACAATTGAGAAGAACCAAAGAATTCTTTGATTGCTGCAGTTACTGGACGGATATTGATAATTTGTTGTGGTGTTAGTACTTCGTTATCTTGAACAGACATACGTTCACGAACGTTACGTTCCATACGTGAAAGTCCAAGACGCACTTGGTTGGCAAGCAATTCACCAACAGCACGGATACGACGATTTCCGAGGTGGTCGATATCGTCCACACGACCAATACCTTCTGCTAAGTTGAGGAAGTAACTCATCTCAGCCAAGATATCCGCAGGAGTTACGATGCGAACCTTGTCATCTGGATTTGCATTACCGATGATAGTTACAACACGGTCTGGATCAGTTGGTGCAACAACCTTGAATTTTTGAAGAACAACTGGTTCTGTTACTACGGCAGCATCATTTGGAATGTAGACAATCTTGTTCAAATCGCCATCCAAATGACTTTCAATACTTTCAATAACGCTGCGAGTCATAACTGTCCCAGCTTCCACCAAGATTTCACCAGTTTCAGGATCTACCAATGGCTCCGCAATTGTTTGGTTAAGCAAGCGTGTTTTAACATTGAGTTTTTTATTGATCTTGTAACGACCAACAGCTGCCAAATCATAGCGACGTGGATCAAAGAAACGTGCCACTAGCAAGCTACGTGAACTTTCAGCAGTCTTAGGCTCACCTGGACGAAGACGTTCATAGATTTCTTTCAAAGCTTCGTCTGTACGAGAGTCCATTGGATTCTTGTGAATATCTTTTTCAACAGTGTTACGAACGAGATCGCTGTCACCGAAAATATCAAAGATTTCGTCATCACCTGAGAAACCAAGCGCACGAACCAAGGTCGTAAATGGAATCTTACGAGTACGGTCAATACGAGTATAGGCGATGTCTTTTGAGTCACTTTCAAGCTCCAACCAAGCTCCACGGTTAGGGATTACAGTTGAACCGTAGCCCACTTTACCATTTTTGTCTACCTTATCATTAAAGTAAACACCTGGAGAACGCACCAACTGTGATACGATGATTCGTTCACCACCGTTGATGATGAAAGTCCCCATCTCAGTCATGATTGGGAAATCACCAAAGAATACTTCCTGGGTTTTGATTTCGCCAGTTTCTTTGTTAATCAAGCGGAAGGTTACAAAGATAGGTGCTGAGTAGCTGGCATCATGGATACGAGCTTCTTCAAGCGTATATTTAGGTTCTTTGATTTCGTAGCCAACAAATTCCAACTCCATTGTGTCTGTGAAGTTTGAAATCGGCAATACATCTTCAAATACTTCCTTCAGACCATGGTCTAGGAAATCTTTGAATGAATCAGTTTGAATTTCAATCAAATTTGGTAAGTCAAGAACTTCTTTGATTCTTGAAAAACTACGACGGGTACGATGTTTCCCGTATTGAACGTCATGTCCTGCCAAGATGATTCTCCTTTTTAATTAAAGTTCCAAGCTTAGTGATCTAAGCTAGTAATTATCGTTAGATGGTTCTAAAAAACCTATCAACTTATCCCCCTTGACTAATTTTCAGAATCTTTAAATCTTTGTTACAAAGATCGAAAAACCTGAAAAAAAGCACAAAAAGAGCAGCTAAATCCGACTTTTTCAGGAGATTTAACTGCTGTGAGCCTTGTCCGGACAATATTTCAGACAAAACCTACGACAAATGATTATTCATATTATACCTGATTTTCTTTGATTTTTCAAGGTCTTTTAAAGATTTTTCTCTTCCTTAAATCCGTTAATTATCAGCATCTTTCTTTGAAAAACTAAGTCCATATTTAGGAAAACGCTTGCCTTAACTATTTCCTCATGCTATACTGTTATTGAAATTAATAGACAGGAGACATTTTATGAAAACAGCTAAAATCACTGTTACAGTCGTTTCTGCACTTGCATCTGTCATCTTATTGACCAGTTGCGCCACAAAATCCACAGAAACACAAACATCCGCTAATAACTCATCTGACAATCAGATTACAATGACTTACGACCAGTTACGGTCTAGAGAAAATACCATGTCAACTCTCTGGTATCAAAAAGCAGCTGAAACAAAAGCTTTGTATCTACAAGGCTATAATGTTGCTACAGATCGTCTAAAGGAATTACTGAAAACAGAATCAGACAAGCCTTATTCGATTGTTTTGGACTTGGACGAAACGGTCCTAGATAACAGTCCTTATCAAGTTCAAAATGTCAAAGATGGAACAGCATTCACACCTGAAAATTGGGATGTTTGGGTCCAAAAAGCTGCAGCAAAAGCCGTCCCAGGTGCTAAAGATTTTCTTCAGTTTGCCGATCAAAACGGTGTCCAAATCTACTATATTTCTGACCGTTCAGTCGACCAAGTAGATGCTACCATTAAAAATCTAGAAAGCGAAGGTATTCCTGTACAAGGACGTGATCACCTCATGTTCCTAGAAAGTGGTGTAAAATCCAAAGAAGGTCGTCGACAAGCGGTTCAAGAAAAGACAAATCTTGTGTTACTATTTGGTGATAACCTTGTAGACTTTGCAGATTTTTCTAAGACTTCTGAAGCTGATCGTGACAAACAACTTGAAGAATTGCAAAAAGAATTTGGTGAAAAATTCATCATCTTCCCAAATCCAATGTATGGATCATGGGAAACAGCAGTTTACGGTGGTAATAAACTAGATGCCAAGGGACAAGTAGAAGAACGCGAAAAGGCTTTACAAGGCTTTGACAAGTAATGAAAACTTGGTATTCAATAAGGCCATAAGTACAAAAAGAAGTGCAAAAGCTCTTTAACTGACAAAACTCAAAAAAGCGGACAAGAGAGGATTCTGATAACCAGAAAACTTTCCTGTTCGCTTTTATCATGTGAATCGTATCTTAATGAGCCAACATTTCTTGGGCGATTTCTTGACCAGATAAATTCTCTGGATAGTAGGTTGGCCAGTTATCCATTTCTTCAAAGAGGGCTTCCTGGCTAGTGCCTCCAAAGAAGATATGGAAATGCTCTGCCTTGACTGGTGCGATATTGTGGTCGCTAAACTGAACATACTTAAATTGTCCAGCATCCGCATCTGTTGCTTCAAAGAGATAACGAACTCCTCGATTCCCTTTCTTGTAGGTTAAGATTTTCTTGCCGACATACTTGTAAGTATATTTCTTACTTTGGCCACCTTGGATGAATTCCATAGTATTATCCGTGATATTAATCTTAGATACATCGGTTTGATAGCCTTTTTGATAGTAGGCTTTATATTCATCCTTGGTCATCTTACCAGTCAATTTAGCCTTGTAGTCAAAGACTTGGTCTAGAGTACCATTTTCAAGGAAAGGATAGACAGACTGCCAGTTACCAGCATAGTCACTCAAGGTACGATCCTTGACATCGGCATCTTCAAAGTAACCATTTTGAACGGTTTTAGTTTCCTCTGCTTTTTCTGGCTCAATTTCTGCCCCTGCTTGGTCAGTTGTTTGCTTGAGGGCCTTGAGATTTTTCTCCATGACAGAGATATAGTTTTCTCCAGCCTTCATGTCCTCTTCGGTCAAGCTTTCTAGAGGATTCAGAACGTCTAACTTAACTCCTGTTTCTTTTGAAAGAGTATTAGCTAGAGCTTGAGAGGCATTTTCTTCAAAGTAGATATAAGAAATCTTGTTTTTCTTGATGTACTCGGTCAATTCTGCCAAGCGGCTTGCTGAAGGCTCCGCATCTGGGGAAAGACCTGAGATAGAAACTTGATTCAGTCCGTAGTCTAAAGCTAAGTAACGAAAGGCAGCGTGTTGAGTCACAAAACTCTTTTGTTTTGCACTAGAAAGTCCTTCAGTATAGGCCTTGTCCAAGGCTTGTAGTTTTTCGATATAGGCAGCTGCATTTTGCTCGAAAGTCGCCTTCTTATCTGGATAGTCAGCTGAAAGACTATCACGGATGTACTCTACAAGCTTAATGGCACGCGCAGGAGACAACCATACATGAGGGTCATACTCGTGATGATGACCTTCTTCACCGTGATCATGGTCTTCCTCTTCTTCACTTCCTGGAAGAAGCAACATATCACCAGTCGCCTTGATTGTTTTTACTTTTTTCGCATCTAGTGAATCTAAAAGCTTGGGGACCCATGTTTCCATGTTCTCATTTTCATAAACAAAGGCATCAGCATCTTGGATTTTAGCAACTGCCTTAGGCGATGGTTCATAATCATGTGGTTCTGTCCCTGCCCCGATTAAGAGCTCGACATTGGCTGTATCGCCTGCTACTTGTTTGGTAAATTCGTAAACAGGGTAGAATGTTGTGACGATATTTAATTTTCCGTCTGCTTGTTTTTGATTGGAACAAGCGACTAAGAATAGTGTCACAAGACTTGCCAAAAGTAGGCCTAGTTTTTTCATTTTCTTCTCCTATTTGATAAAACGTTTGAGTAAGCTGACTAACAAAAAGACAACTACAAAGATAATGGTAATACTTGCACTCGGTGGTGTCTCTGCATAGTAGGAAATATAAAGTCCTGCTACCATACCTAGAAAACCAATAACGCTGGCAAGAATCATCACCGAGCTAAAGTTCTTCCCTAAACGCAAAGCGATACTAGCTGGCAAGACCATGATAGTTGATACCAAAAGTGCCCCTGCAGCTGGAATCATAAGAGCAATAGCCACACCCGTCACCATGTTAAAGAGGATAGACATGGTACGCACTGGAAGACCATCGACAAAAGCTGTATCCTCGTCAAAAGTTAAGATGTACATGGGTCTTAAAAAGAGGAAGGTCAGGATTAAAACAACCGCTGCAATGACAAAGAGCCCAATTACCTGTTCTTGACTGATGGTCACAATAGAACCAAACAGATATTGATCCAAACTCATCGAGCTAGAGCTCTTACCCTTACTCATAACAATGAGTGAAACTGCAAGACCCGTCGACATGAGGATAGCAGTTCCAATCTCCATAAAGCTCTTGTAAACCGTGCGGAGATATTCAAGAAAGACTGCCGCAATCAAGACAATCACAATGGTCGAGATGGTCGGAGAAATCCCTAAAACCAAACCAAAGGCCACACCTGATAGCGATACGTGACTCAGTGTATCACTCATAAGGCTCTGACGACGCAAGATGAGGAAGGTCCCAAGGACTGGCGAAAAGAGACTCATGGCAATAACAGCCAAAAAGGCTCGCTGCATAAAATCATAAGACAATAGATTAAACATGGTCCACCTCCTGATCATTTTCATGGACATTGAAACAACGCCATGGCGAATCTTGGTCACGGACAAGGTGGATATTGCGATCTGCGTAATCCTTGACTTCTTCAGGATCGTGAGTAATCATCAAAACAGCCTTGCCATGGTGGTGGGCACTGTGATGCATGAGTTCATAAAATTCATTCTTGGTACCTGCATCCATCCCTGTTGTCGGCTCATCCAAGATAAAGATATCTGGATCTGAAGCAAACATACGTGCAATGACCGCTCTTTGCTTTTGCCCACCAGAGAGAGAACCAATGCGTTTATCCCGATGTTCCCACATACCAACTGAGTTTAAACTAGCCTTGATGTGTTCTTCATCATGGGCATTCAAACGACGGAACCAGCCCTTTCTTGGGTAGCGACCTGATTTGACAAACTCATAAACAGTACTTGGAAAGCCCGCATTAAAACTTGCAATCTGCTGAGGAAGATAGGCGATTCTTAGCTTTTTCCCATGAATATTTGTCTTTGAGATGGTTACTTTCCCAATTCTCGGTTGTAAAATACCTAGACTAGCTTTGATAAGAGTAGTCTTTGCCGCTCCATTTTCTCCTGTCAGTGTGACAAATTCCCCACTATCAACACTGTAATTGATATGCTCAAGCACAGGTTCCTTGTCATAATAGAAGGACAAATCCTCTACTGTGATGTATCTCATTACTTGATTTCTCCTACTAAAGCAGTTAAAAACCGCTGGATAATTTTTTGTTCGTTTGGTGTGAACTGAGTGGCAACCTGCTCATAAGCCGAGAGGGTATGTTCATGATGATGGTGGTGTTCCTCAGCAATAGGTCGAGCCAAGTCTGTCAATTGATAGAAGACAACACGAGCATCCTTAGGGTCCTTAGACGTTTCTAACATTCCCTCCTTAACCAGGGATTTGATAGCCTTTGTAACGGCAGCTTGACTAACATTGAGACGACGCGCCAACTCAGAGTTGGTGAGCGACTCCTCTGATAAAAGCATGAGAATATGCTCCTGGGTATTGGTCAAGGCTACATCACTGGTACAATGACCAATGAGAATTTCATGCTGATTTTCCGCCTTGAGAATAATCTCATTTAAAAAATGATCGATATCTTTTGCCAACTGTCTCATGATTTGCTCCTTTCTCAGAACGGAATTTCTATAAATACAAGGTTTTCATACTCTTCAAAAATCAAATTCAAACCACGTCAGCTTCGTCTTGGCGTACTCAAGTACAGCCTGCGTCTCGCTTCCTAGTTTGCTCTTTGATTTTTATTGAGTATCGCACCATTCCTTTACTAGTTAAGTATATCACATCCAAGCAAGGAGTCAAGAAAAAAGATGAAAACACCTGAGATGTTTTCATCCTTTAGAATTATTTTTCTTGTTTACGGCTAGTCCAGAGGGCTGTCGCTCCAAGAATCATACCCAATAGCATCATGAAAATAGATTGCTCACTACCTGTATTTGGAAGTAGTTTCTCTGAGACTACTGTTTTCTTAGCAAACTTATCTGCAACCTTATAATCAACTTTTACAGTAGAAGGTTGAGTCGGTTTTGTTGCTGGGTCTTCTACTGGTTTAGCTGGATCTTGCTCTTTACCTTCTTCAGGAAGTTTAAATGTTTTTGAGTCCACAGAAATCGTGCGTGAGTTTGGATTTACCTTTTCATACTGAATCAAATCAGCTGTTTTAAGGTAATCTTCAAAGGCAGCATCCATTGAAGGCCCTTCTTCTCTAGCTCCACCAAGCATGGTATAACCATCACCACCTGCTGCAAGGAAGTCATTGGTTGCTAGGTAGTAGACTTTCGCCAAATCTAGTTTTTCATAAAGACCAGTCGCACGATTCTTAACTTGAATAGCCAAGACACGTTTGCCTGCAGCTAGGTTTGTATCGTAGTAGACCTTGGCTCCTGAAATCTGTAAGAATCCACCACTTGGTTCTAGCAATGGTTGACCATTTTCATCCAAGACAGTTTTTCCTGCCTTATCAACCTGCAAGATAGAGCCGAGTGATTTTTCAAACATATCCAGAACTTGCTGACCAGTTACTTGAATTTGTGAGATTGTGTTTCCAAATGGTAGAACCGCAATGACATTTCCTTTTGTAATTGGTTTACCCTTGGCAATCGTTTCACGCAAGCCACCACCATTGGTCACAGCGATATCTGTTGGATGACTAAATCCTGTTTGGCCATACTGATAGAGAGAATCTGCGACGACATTTCCAAGGTTTGTCTCGCGGACACGGACATTTTCACGGTCACCGTTCAATTCAACTGGACTATTTGAAACAACCTCTATAGCATTTTCAGCGTCATACTTTTGTTTGATGTCCTTGACAAGTTTTTCAATTTTTGGATTAGCTTCCAATTTCTTAGCATCTGCAGCAGGTACCTGGCTTGGATTTCCCAATAATTGACGAGATTTGTAAGTGATTTTACCAACGTTATGGAGATAGCTTCCTGTCTGGTTGTAGGTCACATTGTCTCCATAGGTAGTCGATTCTACTGTATGAGAGTGACCATCAATAACAGTGACACGCTTACCTTTCAAAAGAGGATTTTTTGAAAGTGCTTCTGCAAGTGTTGAACCGCGCCATTCTACTGGTGTTGTTGTATCAACTCCCAAGTGAGCGAGAACAACATAGTGTTTGTAGTCTTTGCCTTCTGCCAAGGCTTTAGCTTGAATTTCTTCGATAACCTTGCTAACCTCTGCAATAGGTTCTGTAAAGGTTACACCTGTAACATTTTTAGGGTGGGTCTTAGTAGCTGTTTCAGGTGTTGTCACACCGATGACGACAAACTCATCACCTTCAACATCCTTGTTCTTATCAACAATTGTTGCTGCTTCAAATAAACGAGCCCCATTCACATAAGTGTTTGAGCTGAGCAATGGGAAGTTCAAAATTTCTTTGTATTTTTTAACTTCATCAAGTCCAAAGTCGAACTCATGATTTCCTACAGCCATAGCATCGTAACCCATCTCGTTTAGGATTTTGGCACGTGCTTCACCCTTTGTAGAGTTTGAAATTGGCAGACCTTGGAAGGCATCACCTGCATCCACCACTAGAGTCGTTTGATTGCCCTTTTCGCGCTCCTTCTCAATAACTGTAGCGAGTTTGGCATCTCCGATTACTCCTTTTTCTTCTACGATACGACCATGAACGTCATTGGTATGCAAGATAACAGTATCTTGTTCTTCTTTTTGAGGTGCAGCTTCTTCAGCTGGCGTTGCCGGACTTGTAACAACCTCAGGAGTCGCTGCTACTACTGGTGCTTCTGTAGTGCTCACAACTTCTGTAGCTTCTGAAGTACCAGTATTTTCTTCAGCATAGACTTGTCCAGCTAAAAAGGCTGGAGCTAATAGGGCTGTCGATAGGACAGGCAACAAAAAACGTTTATTCATTTTGAAATCCCTTTCTCTTCTTTCTCCTACCATTATACGCTATTTAGCATCATTTTTAAACTTTTAACCTTTTTGAAGGTAACCTATCCGACATTTCATAAAAAAGTCTGAACAAAAAGTTCAAACTCCTTTTCTATATTATTGAAAATCTTGGATATTCCCATCATAGGTTGCCCAATCTTGACTAAAGAAACGGTCATTCATTTGGTAATTAGGTACTGTTGTTGGATTGCTCAAAAAGGGATTTACAACTTTATCAAATGCTAACCAGCCTAACCAACCGATATGAATCGTGTCCTTAACAAAGTAGGGATCTCCACCGTTTTTTGAAAAGTCAGCGATATTGGTGAAGCCTTGACTCTCCAACTGGTAACGAATTTTTTCAACTGTGTGTTGATACATCTCCTCACTTAGTCCGGTATAATCCATCCATTTTTTATTGACAGGTTGAAAGACAAAGAGTACATTGACCTTAGATTTGGCAAATTGATCGAGCACTAACTGCAAATCATTGTACTCAGGTGATTTGAGAAAGTTAAAATTCTTTTGAGATCCTTCCCATTTTTTCCAATCTTTCTTTAACTTAGTATTGTAAAAATGGTTCTCTACTCCCAAATCATTATTGGTCGTATTTTCTTCACCCTCTTTTCGAGCGATATTTTCCAATTCTTCATAAGAAAATTGATCTGGGAGACTGCTCAAATATTTCTCAACATGATCTTTGTACCTTAATCGTCCACGAATGGAGAATTGTCCAAAAAGAGCTGATTGTTTCTCATTTAATTGCGACGAAATATTAATCATACTTTGGTCGAACTCTGATAATTTTTCTCCTTTAGCTAATTTCTCAACGATGCTCTTCATAGAAACACCAGGATTTTGCTTTAAGAGTCTATTGGCAGCATACTGAGAGGCTGCATCCCCAGATTGATTCTCTAAAAAGGCAGTCAACTGGTCATTGTTAAAATAAGTTTGGAAAATAGTCGGGTCATGATCTTCTTTTGTAAACCACTGTGGAGAAATGACAAATACCGCTTGCTTATTTTCAAGTTCGGATGTAATTTGTTGTATTCCAAAATACTGACTGAGGGTAGCTGCTCCTGCCTGTCCCATAAAGTAAGGACGATAAGAACGGTCATACTTTTCAGCTAGTACTGCTGGATGCATACTATCAAAACGCATCCACTCACTAGATCCACAAAAAGGCACAAAACGCATATCAGGATCCGTAAGAGCTCTTACTTTTTGACTTCTTTCCTTAAAGCTTTCTGCACTTATCGAAGCGGCAGAGTATTTTTCCTCCATGAGATTATGACTTGGGCTACTTGGATAGAAACAGATAAGAAGGCACACCAACAAGCCCGCTAGAAAGACAGGCCCGAAAATCACCCACAAACGCTTAAGCATTCTTTAACTCCGCAATTCCTGCTACGATTTTATTAGCTGTATTCCAGTCATCACGACCAAATTCTGTAACTGGGACACGAATATCAAAGCGGTTTTCGATTTCCACAATTAATTCAACTGTCCCCATACTATCCAAGACACCTGCATCAAAAAGATCCTCATCCATCATGTCAGAAACATCTTCCATAAACAATTCATCAATAATTTCAATAACTTCTGATTTGATATCCATTTTTTAATTCCTTTTATTTTTTAAACCATAAATCATTCAAAAATCCAGAGAAGATTAAGAATGAAACCATCACGACATGGAAGGTTATCACCATGCCAAGCAACTGAACCCAGCGATTCTCAGGCAAGGGAGCTTGCCCTGCTTTCTTACGTTCTTTATTGAGCGTTTTTTTCTTTCGAACCCAAGCATCATTAATGACTAAGCCCACTCCATGAAAGAGTCCGTAGGCGATGTAAAACCAAGTTATCCCATGCCAGAACCCCATAAGGAGCATGTTCAGGATATAGGCGACACTTGAAGTCACATTTCGATTCTTAAAGAGCTTCTTTCTTGTCATCACCATGACCATGCGCATAAAGACAAAGTCACGGAACCAGAAGGATAAACTCATGTGCCAACGATTCCAAAACTCCTTCAAATCCCTTGATAAAAAAGGTTTGTTGAAGTTAATCGGACTACGAATCCCCATCAGATTTGAAATAGCTAGAGCAAACATAGAGTAACCTGCAAAGTCAAAAAAGAGCTCCAGACCAAATGTGTACATGACTGCAACTACGTAGTAGTTAAAGAAGCCACCTGTTTGTAAAGCTAAATTCTTTAGCGGTGGCAATAAAATCTCGCCTAAAATATGAGCTAGGATAAATTTATATAGAAAACCCCACATGATATACCGAACGGACTCGGCTAGCATATCTAGCAACTCATCGCGCTCTGGTATCGTCTGATAATTTTCATTAAAACGTTTGAAACGATCAATAGGACCACTTGAAAATGTCGGCATAAAGAGAAGAAAACGCAAATACTCCCACAGGTTCAAATCCTTAATGACTCCATCTCGAAGTTCGATGATGATTCCCACCGAACGAAAAGTCAGGTAAGAAATTCCCAAAAATCCAAGCAAAGATTGCGTTCCATTGATAGCAGGTTGCACCTTGACAAAGATAATCGGAAGGAGGGACAGAAAACTAACTAGGTAGAAGACCCACTTGCCATCCTTACTTTTTCGATAATGCTTGTAGAAAAGAACCAGTACCATTTGCCAAATTAGATAGATTCCTAAGGCAGCTATTTGATTAGTCTTGCCACCCGTCAACATGGTAACGATAAAGAATAGACTAACCAGTATTTCATACCAGGCAAAACGTTTTTTGAAAAAAAGACCGATAAAGATGGGCAAGGTAGCAGTAATCACGTACAAAAAGTACTGCGGATTCCCATACGGCTCAATATGAGGCAGCTGTTTCAGGAAATCCATCATCTATTATTCACCTCGTTAATCAATCCTTTGATATCAATCTTGCCATTTGGAGTCAGTGGCAATTCCTCTCTATAAAGAAACTTAGATGGCATCATGTAAGACATCATAATATCTTCCAAGTCTTCCTTGATAGCTTTCGTGATATCAATTTCGCGCTCAAATTGTTCTTTGACGCCATCTTTTAAGATAACATAGGCCAAGAGGTTTTGAACCTTGTGGTCTTTGTTGTAACGTGGAACTGCAACAGCGGATTCAACATACTGAGATTTATTCAAGTTTTGAGAAACATCTTCTAGCTCAATGCGGTAACCGTTAAACTTGATCTGGAAGTCCATCCGTCCACCATAGAGAAGGAGACCTTCATCTGTCATAGTTCCCACATCTCCCGTATGATAGGCTGGAAGACCTTCAAATTCGAAGAAGGCTTCAGCTGTTTTTTCAGGATTGTTCATGTAGCCTTTTGAAACAGCAGGTCCAGATACGATGATCTCCCCTTGTTCTCCATTTGGCAATTTGTTCCCTTCCTCATCAATGATAAAGGTTGGAGAATCTTCTTTGGTGTAGCCAATTGGAAGACGTTTCAAAGTTACTAACATCTCATCTGTAATAGCGACTGCTGACAAAGCAACTGTTGCTTCCGTTGGTCCATATGCATTAATGATGCGTGCATTTGGAAAACGCTTGCGCAATTTCTGAGCTGTTTTAACTGTCAACTCTTCCCCATCAAAGTAAAAATGAGTAATGCCTGGCATCTTTTCAGCATTGAAATCTTCAGACAACATGGCCATATCTGCAAAAGATGGTGTTGAAGTCCAGATAGCAATCGGAAGAGAAAAGATGGTCGCAAAGAGTTGCTTAAAGTCTTGAGTAATGGCTGATGGGAGGGCAAAAAGTGTACCACCAAGTGCCAAGGTCGGTGCCCAGTACATGACAGACAGGTCAAAAGAATAAGGTGGCTGAGCCAGCATTTGTGGACGACTTGGCGTCGCAAATTCCTTATCCGTAATCATCCAGTTGGTAAAGCTGAGAAGGTTATTATGCGAAATCTGCACCCCTTTTGGTTTCCCAGTTGTCCCTGAGGTAAAGATGATGTAGTAGTTATCATTCCCTTTGACCGGATGCGTCATCTCATAGCTTGCCCCTTGAGCAAAGGCTTCTTGAACCTGAGCTAGATTCATCATCGGTGTAGAAACCTGCTTCAATGGAAAGTCTGAGATAGCAATAATCAAACTTGGCTCTGCCACTTCTAAAATAGCCGAAACTCGCTCCAAGGCCGAATGACTGTCAATTGGAATGTAGGCATGACCTGACTTGGTCAAGGCTACAAAGGTAGCCAACATCTCATACTCCTGACCACCAAAAACGACTACTGGAGATTTTTCAGGTAATCCTAGCTGATCAATGGTTGCAGCCAAACTATCTGAATCAGCCTTTAAATCACCATAGGTACGTTCCTCACCAAGAACATTATAGACTGGAAAGGTAGGTTGAGTTTGGGCGAAATATTCAATCACTTCAATCATATCTTTTATCGGCTTATTAGACACGATGATTTTTCTCCTTTAAACTAAAATTCATTGTAAATAAAGCTTCCCTGACTTTGTCCTAGGTAACTAAAAAAGTAAAGCAAACCAAGTAGAACAATAAAATACAGGACCGTTTGCCCTAAAAAAACATAAATTGGTTTCTTTTTATCCATAATTAACTTCTTTTTGTAAATTTTCAATAATTTTATGCAAATATACAATTACTATTTTTTCTTGTTCCCATTTTACCACTTTATTCCCTCTATTTTCAACTGTTTACCATAACTTAAAAGTTCGTTTTAGGTTATTTTAAGACAAGTTAAAATATTAATGTTTTGCCCTCAAAAAACAACAAAGTTTGAGAAGCCAATCTCAAACTTTGTTACAAATAGCTCTTTTATCTTAGAAAAGTGAGAATACAAGCACGGCCAAGGCTGCACCGATAACAGGTCCCACAACTGGAATCCAGGCATAAGACCAGTCTCCATCTCCCTTATTTGGAATTGGCAAGATGCTGTGCATGATACGAGGACCAAGGTCACGCGCAGGATTCAAGGCATAACCTGTTGTCCCACCTAATGATAGACCGATACCGACAATCAAAGTTCCCACTGCAAAGATTCCGATACCAGGCTGAAGGTCATAAAGCCCCAAAGCAAAGATTGTCAACACCAAAACAAAGGTTCCAAGGATTTCACTGATCAAGTTAGAAACTGTATCCTTGATGGCTGGCCCAGTACTGAAGGTTGCCAGGATATTGCCTGCATTTTCTTCTGCATCATAATGCGGTTTGAATTGCAACCAAACCAAAATCTGACCGAGCATAGCTCCTGCAAACTGGGCTAGGATATAAGGGAATACTGATGCCCAAGGCAGGCCACCTTTTAAGGCCACACCAATGGTCACAGCTGGGTTTAAATGAGCTGGACTGAGCTTGCCAGACACAAAGGCTGCGACAGCAACGGCAATCCCCCAACCCATAGTGATGACAATCCATCCTGAATTGTTACTCTTAGTTTTGGGAAGAACTACACCTGCAACAACACCATTTCCTAGAAGAATCAGGATTAAAGTTCCCAAAAATTCTCCAAATAATTCTTTCATCATATCTTTGTCTCCATTTAAAAGAAGGAGAGAGAAAGCAAGGAACGCTTGTCTCCCTCTCTTCTAGTTTTTCTTAATTTTTTAATGCTGCCAAGTCATTTTGAGCAAGAGCTGCTTCGACATCAACACGGTAAGTTGTTTTCTCTTCTTCTGTCCAGTCATAGAATCGTCCCATTTCATCCAAAACTGGCTCAACGATGCTATCCAAGCTATCACGCATAAAGAGCATATGGTTGGTACGACGAAGAAGGAAGTCAACTGGGCTAAGAGCCAACTCATTGCGCATTGCATAGTGAAGGGACAAGGTGTCTGCCAAACTGAGTCCTGGAGCTTGTTCCAAGCTGTGAGCAAGGGCAAAGACCTTTGGTGCATTTGAACCGTAAAGATTTGCCAGATAATGTGCTTCCTTGCTATCCAAACCACGTGATACTCCAAGTTGCGCAAAGGCTTCGATTTCTGAATCTACATTTGCTGGATTCAATTCTCCACCTGAAACAGGATAAGTCTTAGAGTTGATGAGTTTAAAGCTGCGGTCAAACTCTGCTTTCAAAATCTCAACTACGCGCTCCATAGCCCCTTCAGCCATCTTACGGTAGTCTGTGATTTTACCACCAGCAAGGGTCAAAAGGCCATTGTCATCACGATCCAAGCTCGAACCACGAGAAACTGCAGATGGATCCAAATATTTCTCAGATGTGCTGCTTTCAAGCTTGCTGACAGCAGATTCAACATCTTCACGCGTTTTTTCTTTCGATAGATAAGCTTCGACAGTCGCAATCAAGTTGTTAAAGCTTTCGTCACTAATAGTTCCGTTATTTCCTCCATTGTAGTCAGAAGCGCTATTGCCTGCAATCAATGGACGAAGACCTGCCCAGCTGCTTTCGATATCATCAATGGTGATGTTGGCTTCTGGGAAGCGGTTGTTGACAATGCCAAGTAGATAATCTACATCTTCCTGAGTCACTTTCGGATGTTCCAAATCACCTGTGTAGTCTGTATCAGTTGTACCGAAGTAGGTCTTGTTTTCACGTGGGAGAACAAAGACCATACGACCGTCACCCAAACCTGTGTCAAAGTAAACTGGCTGTGACACCTTGATCTTGCTTGAATCCACTACCAAGTGAACTCCCTTAGTTGGACGCATTTGTGAGAATTGTGTTCCCTTATTAGACAAATTGCGTACCTTGTCGCTCCAAGGACCTGTCGTGTTAATCACCAGACGGGCCTTGATTTCAAAGACTTGGTCTGTCAACAAATCACGAGCTACGACACCTGTAATCTTGCCACTTTCGTCAAAGAGGAAGCCTTCTGCCTTCACGTGGTTGGCAATGAGGGCACCGTCTTGGTTGGCACGTTTGATGTTTTCAATCACGAGACGCGCATCGTTGTTACGGAAGTCAAGGTAAACCCCACCTCCTACCAAGCCTTCTTTCTTCAAGTTTGGTTGACGTTCCAAGACTTCTTCCTTGCTCAAGACCTTGTTAGCAGCTGGCGTATTGTTAACCCCTGCCAAAAGGTCGTACAAATCCATGGCTACTTTCAGACGGAAGAGGCTAAAGGTCGCTCCATCTTCATCGTAAACTGGCAAAAGCATTGGATCTGGTTTTGGAATGTGTGGAGCGATTTGTTGAACCACTGCACGTTCAGAAACTGTATCTGATACCACTTCTACGTCAAATTGCTTAAGGTAACGAAGACCTCCGTGAACCAATTTTGTTGAACGGCTAGATGTTCCTTCTGCAAAGTCTTGCATTTCAATCAAACCAGTATCTAGACCACTAGCTGCTGCCTGTAAAGCTACACCAGCCCCTGTGATTCCTCCACCGATAATCAAGAGGTCCAGGGTACGTTCCTGCATTTTTTTAATTGATAATTCACGTGTTTTCTTTGAAAATTCCATATTTACACACTTTCTAACTGAGTCGCTTTATTCTTCCAATATTAGTCATCTACTTCCGCGAAGACTTGCGTTGCTTTTACAGCCTTCTTCCAGCCCTTGTAGAGTTGTTCCTTGCGCGATTCGTTCATGGATGGCTCAAAAAGTTCTCCTGTCTCATTCAAGAGTTTCAACTCATCCAAATCCTTCCAGTAGCCTACTGACAAACCTGCTAGGAAGGCTGCTCCTAGAGCAGTTGTTTCCAAGTTTTTGGCGCGTGCGATGTCGATTCCTAAGATGTCCGCTTGGAACTGCATGAGAAAGTTATTCATAGCTGCACCGCCATCCACCTTCAAGACTTGGATAGCTGTCTGAGCATCCACTTGCATGGTATCAATGATATCACGCACTTGATAAGCGATAGATTGCAAGGTTGCCTTGATAAAATCTTCTTTGCTTGTTCCACGAGTTAAGCCAAAGACAGAACCACGAGCATTTTGGTTCCAGTATGGAGCACCTAAACCTGTAAAGGCTGGAACGACATAAACTTCGTCATTATTGTGAGAGTCACGAGCATATTTTTCAGACTCTGGTGAGTTTTCAACCATGCGAAGTCCGTCACGAAGCCATTGAATGGCACTTCCTGCGATGAAGATAGAACCTTCCAAGGCATAGTAAACCTTGCCGTTAATACCATAACCAATGGTTGTCAAGAGGTTGTTTTCAGACAACTGCATTTCTTCACCAGTATTCATGATGATGAAAGAACCTGTTCCGTAAGTATTTTTGACCATACCAGGCTCAAAAGCCAACTGTCCAAAGAGGGCTGCCTGTTGGTCCCCAGCCATACCTGAGATTGGCACTTCACCGCCGTAGAAATGGAAAGGAGCTGTCTTACCGTAGATTTCAGAGTTAGAACGAACTTCTGGAAGCATAGCCTTGGGAATGTTGAGGATTTCCAAAATCTCATCATCCCATTTGAGTTCTTTAATGTTATAGAGCATGGTACGAGCCGCATTTGAGTAGTCGGTCACGTGAGCCGCACCGTCAGTTAATTTCCAAACCAACCAAGTATCGATAGTACCAAAGAGCAACTCACCCTTTTCTGCTCGCTCTTGAGCGCCTTCTACATGGTCCAAGATCCAACGAACCTTGGTCGCAGAGAAGTAAGCATCGATGATCAGACCAGTCTTCTCATGGAATTTCTCTACATAACCTTGTTTTTTTAGTTGTTCAGCCAAAGGCGCTGTCTGACGAGACTGCCAAACGATGGCATTATAGATAGGAAGACCTGTCTTTTTATCCCAAACAACTGTCGTTTCACGCTGGTTGGTAATCCCGATAGCTTCTATTTGACTTGGCTTGACACCACTTTCGATGAAAGCACCCGCAATAACTGACTGAACAGAGTTCCAAATTTCATTGGCATTGTGCTCAACCCAACCTGCTTGTGGAAAGATTTGTGTGAATTCTTTTTGACTTGAGCTGACCTTTTCCCCTTTTTTGTTAAAAATAATGGCACGAGAACTGGTAGTCCCTTGGTCAATGGCCATAATGTATTTTTCTTGTGACATGTGCTGTCCTCCTGATAAAGATCTTGAGGTTATTTCCTCTTTACAGTAACTAGTATACAAAATAAAGCGCTTTCTTGTTTATCAATTTTTTTAAAATTTTTAAAAAAATTGATAAGATTGTGAGAATTTCACAAAAAAGACCTGGATTCCCAAGCCTTTTAAGCAAATAGTATCTGACGAATCCCTGCCAAATCTTCCATATCCAAGTCGTTTTTTAAATAATAAACTGGTGTCTGTTCCTTCCTATGAATCGGGTTATTGGTAACCAGCAAATCATAATGCCGAGTTCGGTCATAGGCTTCAATGCTAATAAAACGATTGTATTCCAAATACCGTTTCAAAATGGCTACCATCCTTGAAAAGACAAGAAAACCAGATGTCAAATCCAGACCAATCCGCATATGCTGGCCACCATTTTCAGCCATATATTCGATCAACTGGAGCCATTCCCAGAGAATCTTCTTATCCAAATCCGTCCCCTGCTGAAAAGTGGGCAAGGTATGAAAAATCTCCTCTGCCGTTCCCCTAAAATCATGTTCCATCAGCAAATAAGGATGATGATTCTCTAACTGGTACTTGTAGCGATCCTGTAAAATATAGCCCTTGTATAGATAGACTTGGGCACAAAGCTGACTGAGTTCATAGGTAACATGGTCCTCTGTATAATCACCCAGCAACTCCTCCTTCTTCATTTCTTGAATCAATTGCGTTAGCAAATCTGCCAACTGCCCTCCAAAACCAAGGATATACTCCATGGTATGAAGAGGAAGGATGCGATGAGACAAGAGGAAAGAGAAGAATATCATCATCTCACCATCCTCAGTTCCTATAGGGATATGTTGCCCAGCAAAAAAAGACGAGGTCTTTCTGAGCAAACGAAGGTAGAAAATATTGTCAAAATAGCCTCGCATTTTATCTTCTATGACTTGAAATTGACAGGCATTGACACGTAGACGTTGTTGGCTGATATGATTCCACAAAATCAAGTCTAACTTCTGCCCCGAAGACAATTGAGCACCACAGATTTCTTCTAAACTAGCAATCTCCCGCCTTCTCTCAGGCTTTTGCATTTCATTTCCCCAGTCCTTACTCGACCAAACCTTACGTAAAAGACAGAAATAGAAATAGCGAATCTGATGCTCTGGACCGCGCCACCGGCCATTTTGGATGGATAAATCAAATTCTGACAAAAACTGATTTAAACTAGCCAAGTGGCGACCAAGTGTAGCCTCACTAATCATCAATTCTTGAGCCAGCTGATGGGCTTGAAACTGCTGGTGATAGAGCAGATATAGTAAAATCTGGTATTTCACCGCATTGTCTAAAAATAGGCGACGAATATCACGCCCCTTAGTAGTCGCACCGACTGACAAGTTGACCTGCTCTTCCTGTAGATGAATCTGTACATCTAGACCAACTGTTTGCGCTCTTTCATTTGTGAATAAGATGTACTTGGTCACAGTCGCTTTAGAGAAGCCCGTCTCCTCCATCAGTGCTTTTAAGGTCGTTTGTGACTCCTGCAATAAAAAAGAAAGGACTAAAAATTGACCAGCTTCAGCTTTTTCCATCAAATCTCCTAAATACATTTGTTACCCCTTTCATTTTCTTCTTCAAGCATAGCATAAATTAAAAAAATGCTAAAATAATCTGTTTATCTTTTCGGTTTTTCCCTAGTTTCAAACTCAAATAATCCTCAGAATCAGCAAACACCCCACTCCCCCTTTGGGCATTTTTATGCTAAAATAGTAGCTATGGATAAAATTATTAAAACTATATCAGAAAGCGGAGCCTTTCGTGCTTTTGTCCTTGATAGCACAGAAACCGTCCGCACTGCTCAAGAAAAACACCAAACCCAAGCTAGCTCATCTGTAGCGCTTGGTCGAACTCTTATCGCTAGCCAGATTCTCGCAGCCAATGAAAAAGGAAATACTAAACTAACAGTTAAAGTGCTGGGATCTAGCTCACTAGGTGCCATCATCACCGTCGCTGATACCAAGGGGAATGTCAAAGGATACGTTCAAAATCCTGGTGTCGACATCAAAAAGACTGCAACTGGTGAAGTCCTAGTCGGACCTTTTGTTGGAAACGGTCAATTCCTCGTTATCACAGACTACGGCATTGGAAATCCTTACACCTCTATGACTCCCCTCATCTCTGGAGAAATCGGTGAAGACCTTGCCTTTTACCTGACTGAAAGCCAACAGACCCCTTCAGCAGTCGGTCTCAATGTCCTTTTAGACGAAGAAGATAAGGTCAAGGTTGCAGGTGGCTTCCTTGTTCAAGTTTTGCCAGGAGCCAAGGAAGAAGAAATCGCTCGTTTTGAAAAACGCATCCAAGAAATGCCAGCTATCTCAACCCTTCTGGAAAGCGACGACCATATCGAAGCCCTCCTCAAAGCAATCTACGGTGACGAAGCCTACAAGCGTCTTTCCGAAGAAGAAATCCGTTTCCAATGTGACTGTAGCAAAGAACGCTTTATGAAGGCTCTTTCTAGTCTCCCAAGCTCAGACTTGCAGGAAATGAAGGACGAAGACCACGGGGCAGAAATCACTTGTCAATTCTGCCAAACTACTTATAATTTTGATGAAAACGACCTGGAGGAACTCATTCGTGACAAATCTTAATACCCCCTTTATGATTGGCAATGTTGAGATTCCCAATCGTACCGTTTTAGCACCCATGGCCGGTGTGACCAACTCAGCCTTCCGTACCATTGCAAAAGAGCTTGGAGCTGGACTCGTTGTCATGGAAATGGTCTCTGATAAAGGTATCCAATACAACAACGAAAAAACTCTGCACATGCTTCATATCGATGAAGGCGAAAATCCTGTCTCTATCCAACTTTTTGGTAGCGATGAAGACAGCCTCGCACGCGCAGCAGAATTCATCCAAGAAAACACCAAGACCGATATCGTGGATATCAACATGGGCTGTCCAGTTAACAAAATCGTCAAAAACGAAGCTGGCGCTATGTGGCTCAAGGATCCTGATAAAATCTACTCTATCATCAACAAGGTCCAATCAGTCCTTGACATACCCCTCACAGTTAAAATGCGTACAGGCTGGTCTGACCCATCTCTAGCTGTCGAAAATGCTCTAGCTGCCGAAGCTGCAGGTGTTGCTGCCCTCGCTATGCATGGCCGTACACGTGAGCAAATGTATACTGGTCATGCTGATCTTGAGACCTTGCACGACGTAGCCCAAGCTCTGACCAAGATTCCCTTCATCGCCAACGGTGACATTCGCACTGTCCAAGAAGCTAAACAACGTATTGAAGAAGTCGGTGCTGATGCCGTTATGATAGGACGCGCAGCTATGGGGAATCCTTACCTCTTCAATCAAATCAATCACTACTTTGAAACTGGAGAAATCCTTCCTGATTTAACCTTTGAAGATAAGATGAGAATCGCCTACGAGCACTTGAAACGCTTGATTGCTCTCAAGGGAGAAAAGGTTGCGGTCCGTGAATTCCGTGGACTCGCTCCTCACTACCTCCGTGGAACATCAGGCGCAGCTAAACTCCGTGGTGCTATTTCGCAAGCTAGCACACTAGCAGAGATTGAAGCCCTATTGCAATTAGATAAGGCCTAAACTTCTATACTACCTATAGAGTATTAGTTTGACTTTCCTAATCGATTTGTTCATACCTTATTTTAATCTACTATAATAGTCACATAACACAAAAAATCTCTTAGATTCATTTCTAAGAGATTTTTTAGATTTTTTCTTTCTTCCCCCTCACAACCATCCTTCTTCTTCGGCGGTTTTGGCTGCTTCGGTTCGGTTGCTAGCGTTTAGTTTGGAGAGTATATTGGTCATGTAATTACGGACGGTGCCGTTTGAGAGGTAGAGCTTATCCGCAATTTCTTGGTTGGACAGCCCCTGTGCTACTCCATGCAAAACAGCGACTTCCTGCTCGGTCAAGGGATTGGGATGGGTCATCATGACTTCCATCAGCTCTGGAGAATATTCCTTGCGTCCCTCTAACACCGTATGCAAGGTTTGCATGAGGTCTGCAATGTTTCTTTCTTTCAATACATAAGCATCTACTCCAGCCTTGACCGCTCGTTCAAAATAGCCTGGGCGTTTAAAGGTCGTAACGATAACCACCTTTGTTTCAGGCACTTCTTGTTTGATCCACTCAAGTGCTTCTAGTCCTGTCTTGACTGGCATTTCGACGTCAAGGATGGCAATATCTACTGCTTCTTTCTCCAAAACCTCGATAGCTTCAGCTCCATTTTTCGCCTGCAAGACGGTCTCCACATCTGGTTGAAAGCTTAAGAGCTGGCACATGGCATCTCTAAGCATACTTTGGTCTTCTGCGATTAATACTTTCATCTACTTTCTCTCCTTATAAGGCAGATGCACGCGCACCTCTGTGGGATCTTTCAAACTGACCAGCTCTACTTGACCTGAGAAGGCTGCTGCACGGTCACGGACTGTATGAAGTTCATTCCCTTTTACATTTGCAAATCCTTTCCCGTCATCTCTAACTATCAGGACCAATTCCTGATCTGTACGTTCCAGTTTTAGATAGGCTTTTTCAGCGCTGGCATGCTTGATGATATTGGTCGCAAGTTCTAACAAAATCATAGCAGCTGTCGACTCCACATCTTGGGTCAAACTAGCCTTGTCCAACTGATTGTCAACCTGAACTTCAATCCCAGCAATCTCTAGCATCTTTTTGACAGTCTCAAGCTCTGAAGCTAGGGTCCGTGATTTCAGATTTTCCACAATGGTTCGCACTTCATTCATGGAATCCTTGCTGATCTGGTGAATTTCTTTTAATTCCTTTTCCACCTGTGGATAAGCCTCCATCTGAAACAACTGCAAGGCTAAATCTGTCTTGACACTCAGCATCGCAAAGGTATGTCCCAGACTATCATGCAAATCCTGACCGATACGACTACGTTCATTTTCAGCAAGCAATAGATTTATCTGGGCATTTTGCTTGGCCTGAGCTTCTTTCAAATCCTCGACAATGCGAATTCGAACCAAGCCCAATGTCATCAAATCCACAAAAGTAAGAATTCCAAGCTCAAAGGCTACAGCCTCAGTTTCGACAGACTGAAACATCATGAGTTGTCCAACAACAAGAACTTGAGCAAGGAGAAAAGTCCAGACATGAAGTGAACGTAGGCTACGCACTCTAAAATGATAAATTAAGAGATTGGCAAGGAAAAAGAAGAACCAGATATAATTTACACCAACAAAGGCAGTATAGCCAGCTACATAGGCTAGCATGATAACCCAACAGAGCCAGGATAAACGCTGACTCTTGGTGGTTAAAACACCTAAGTAAGCCAAGACAAATAGAATATCAATCAACAAATGCCAGCTAGGAAGCTCCCCAGTCACTACAGGCAGGATGGGGAAAATCATAAAAATTAAACTAGCCCAAAACATATAATGTATGCTTTTCAGTCTTTCAAGCATTAAGCATTCTCCTTATGACCTTGAAGGTAAATGGTCAAACCAAACAAAACTGCTGAAAAAACAAGTAGATAAACTGTGGCTGATAGATTGATGCCACCCTCGTTTAAGAAGGTCTTGAGCAACTCCATCAACTGATAAGTTGGTAGGCACTTCCCGATTGCTTGCATCCAGTCTGGAAATAAAGAGACAGGCATCCAGAGTCCGCCTAAAACAGCCAAACCAAAGTAAAGAAGATTGCCCACAACAGACATCAGCTGACTGGACGGCAAGAGAGTCAGGGTTAAGCCAAGTGCTACAAAGGCAACACTTCCTACTATCAGCAAGAACGCAGCTCCAATCCAGTTTCCAAGAGACATATCCACACCTCTTACAAAATGCCCAACTGAGAAAACAACCAGAATTGAGACCAAATAATCAACCATCATACTTGTTATCTTTGATAGATAATATTCTACCATATTTACAGGGCTATGACGTAATATTTTCTGCCAGTTGTTGATCTTGTCGGTATGTAAAACAACTGGGAATGAAAAGATAGCTGTCGACATCATGGAAAAAGCCGTCATGGAGATGAGGTAGTCGCGCATAAAATTAGCCGGTCCACCTGGTGTGTCCTGGTACATACCTGAAAAGAATAAATAGAAGGCTGTCGGCATCCCTACGGATAATAGATAATAGACTAATTGTCGTTTGGTCAATAGAAATTCTATCTTGTTTAGTGCGATCCATCGTTTCATCTTAGTCATCTCCCTTTTGTGTTTTTTCAAAGATTGTATCTAGCAAACTACGGTTATTAACTTCGATTTCTTGTATGCTACATCCTGCTTGAACTAACAGTTCCCAAAAAGCATTTGCCTCTCGTGTGACTACTTGCAGAGCATCTTGTTTTTGTACCCAGTTTTCAACCAAGTTAGACTGCTCAACAATTTCCTTGTATGCCAGAGGAAGGATAAAATGCTTTTCAATCTCCTCACTACGCATAGCTAGAGGCGTCGTATCACGAATCAACTCTCCCTTATTCAAGACCAAAATCCGGTCAGCTGTATGCTCTACCTCTTCGATGTAATGGGACGAATAGAGAATGGTAACTCCCTTAGCTTTTAGCTCCTGAACAATTTCCCAAAAGCGTTGACGGGTTGAAGTATCCATGGCCGCAGTTGGTTCATCTAAAAAGACAAGCTTTGGTCGCCCAATCAAGGTCAAGACAAAAGAGAAGAGACGCTTTTGCCCACCTGACAATTTTTCTGCGAATTGCTCTTTTTGTTGCTGGTCAAACTGCAATAGTTGATCGATTTCCTGGTTGCTCAAGGGATTTGGATAAATGCTTTGAAAGAAAGCAATCAACTCTTTGACCTTTAATTTCTGAACGATGACATTTTCTTGAGGGAGGTAGCCTCTAATGTAGTCTAACTTAGAGCTCGTCACTGGCAAGTCTTGGATGGATACTTGACCGCTTGTGACCAGTTTATCTCCAAGCAAACAGTCCAAGAGTGTTGTCTTTCCAGCACCATTTGGCCCAATCAAGGCGACGCATTCACCTTCAGCTACCTCAAAGGAAATATCCTTCAATATAGCCTTGCCCTTGATGTTTTTATTTAGGCTTTCTACCTTAATCATGTTCATGAGACTCTCCTTTCAGCCACTCCTTTCCCATCGGAAAGGCGATAAAAATCATAAATCCTAATCCCCAGGCACCGCGAATGGCTTGGTGAAGGATAGCTTGATCAAACCAACCTGTAAACATTTCTACCAACCATACCACTAGTGATAGTCCAATAAAAAGATAGAGAATCGCTTTTTTCATTTTTCAAACTCCTTTTTCACATCTGAGACTAATTTCAAACCTTCTCGGATCAACCAAGACATGATTCCAAAACTTGCAAACAACTCCCAAGGAAAATGATAGAAGCCTTCATCCAATCCTGAAAACATGAGATAAGTCATGACTCCTGCTGCTACTAAACTCATTGCAATAATTACTTTATGTTTCATTTTTTTCTTCCTCCATTTGATACATCTAGTATAATTCTTTGAAGGTAGAATCACTAGAAGCTTCTGTCATGAGGAGATATGACAAATGTCATTAAAAATGATGGAACAGAAATTACTAGATTGGATTGATTTTCTAGCACCAATCAGCTACTGGGTCCAAAACTCATTGCAAACCAAAAAGATCGGGAATCTTTTCCCGACCTCTTTCGTTTTCTATTTCATTCTTATTCCACACTGAAAAGATATGGATACACTGGTTGTTGACCTTGGTGGATTTCTACTTCAACATCTTCGAATTCTTCTGCGATTTCTTGGGCGATTTGGTTAGCCAATTCTTCACTTCCATCTTCACCGATATAGAAGGTTACGATTTCACTGTCTTCATCCAACATATGTTTCAAGGTTTCAGTCAAGGTTTGGTGCATATCAGGGTTTGATACGAGGATCTTACCATCTACCATACCCAGATTGTCATTTTCATGGATTTCCAAACCATCGATAGTCGTGTCACGAACGGCTGTTGTTACACTACCGCTGACCACATCACCAAGAGCTGCAGTCATACGTTCTTTGTTTTCTTCGATAGACTTGCTTGGATCGAAGGCAAGAAGACTAGTCAATCCTTGAGGAAGGGTACGAGCTTCTACCACAACAGCTGGTTGTTCTAATACTTCTGCAGCAGATTGTGCTGCCATGAAGATATTTTTGTTGTTTGGTAAGAAGATAATGTTGCGAGCATTCACTTGCTCTACAGCCTTGATAAAGTCTTCTGTCGAAGGGTTCATGGTTTGTCCACCTTCGATGACATAGTCCACACCTTGAGCACGGAAGATGTCTGCCAAGCCTTGTCCAGCTACTACTGCGATAAGGGCGTATTCTTTTTCTTCAGCTGGCTTGCTGACTTGAGCTTCTTTTTCCACTTGTGCTTCGTGTTGGTTACGCATGTTATCGACTTTAACCTTAACCAAGCTACCATATTTGAGACCTTCTTGCATGACAAGACCTGGATCTTCTGTATGGACGTGAACTTTAACGATTTCATCGTCATTGACAACAAGCAATGAGTCCCCAAGGTCATTCAAGTAGCTACGGAATTCATCGTAGTTAAACTCTTTAGCATAAGTTGGGCCTTGCTTAAGAGCAACCATGATCTCCGTACAGTAACCAAAGGTGATGTCTTCTGTTGCCATATGTCCAGCTACAGACTTGTGGTGTTCAGCATTGATCATTTCACTCATGTTGGCTGGAGTAGCGACAAAGTCCTCAGAAGCGCTATATTCACCAGTAAGAGCTGAAAGGAAGCCTTCGTAGATGAAGACCAAACCTTGACCACCTGAGTCCACAACACCAACTTCCTTCAAGACTGGAAGCATGTCTGGAGTCTTAGCAAGAGCTGTTTTAGCTCCTTCCAAGGCAGCACGCATAACCTCAATGGCATCGTCTGTCTGCTCGGCTTTTTTCTTAGCACCGATGGCAGCGCCACGTGATACAGTCAGGATTGTTCCTTCAACTGGCTTCATAACAGCCTTGTAGGCTACTTCAACACCAGATTGGAAGGCAAGAGCTAGGTCTTTTCCTGTTAACTCTTCTTTTGTCTTGATGGCTTGTGAGAATCCGCGGAAAAGCTGAGAAGTGATAACTCCTGAGTTCCCACGCGCACCCATCAACAGACCTTTAGCCAAGATACTTGCAGCCTCACCAACAGTTGAAGCTGGTTTGTCTGCTACTTCTTTAGCACCATTTTCGATAGTCATTCCCATGTTTGTTCCTGTATCTCCATCTGGAACTGGGAAGACGTTTAATGAGTTGACATATTCGGCTTGCTTGTTCAAACGAGTAGATGCAGCCTGTACCATTTCTTGAAATAAGCTTGTAGTAATATTTGACACGATTATTCTCCTACAACTTTGATATTTTGAATGTAGACATTCACAGTTTGAGCAGTAATGCCAAGTTGGTTTTCCAAACTAAAACGTACACGCTCTTGGATATTTTTTGAGACTTCACTGATTTTTGTTCCGTAGCTCAACACGGTATATACATCAACTGCAATGCTACCATCTTCGGCCGCTTTTACAACGACACCTTTAGAATAATTTTCCTTTCCAAGGAGGGCTTGGAAATTATCTTTGAGGGCTTTCTTACTTGCCATACCGACCACACCAAAAATCTCAGTTGCTGCACCGCCTACAACGGTAGCAATCACTTCATCTGTTAGTTCGATTTGACCATCTTTTGTATTAATTTTTACAGTCATTTTTTCTACCTCAACTAGTTGATACTCTATTTTATCATATTTCAAGCCAAGTGTAAAAGCAGAATACTGTATCGGCGGATATTTGCTCCTTTGACGAGTGATTTTGTACTTAGAGCAAAAGAAAAAGACCTGATGGCCTTTTACTATTTATTAAACGCGTTCTACTTTACCTGATTTCAAAGCACGAGCTGAAGCCCAAACTTTTTTAGGTTTACCATCGATAAGTACAGTAACTTTTTGAAGGTTTGGTTTTACGGCACGTTTTGTTTGGTTCATCGCGTGTGAACGGTTGTTTCCTGATACAGTCTTACGACCTGTAAAGTAACATACTTTAGCCATTTGTGTTTTTCTCCTATTAGATCTAATATAGCGGATGTGCTAGCACCACATACTGTACTATGTTATCACACTTTCTCTTTTTTGGCAAGGGGATTGAAAGATTTTTTTTATTTAACGTAAACAACTCCTAGTTTCCCAAAAGCTACATCTCCACGGATAATCAAAGTTTTGCTGGTTGGGGCTAGAGGGGCATCTGCCTTGGCTGCTCCACAAAAAGTCTCTACCTTTAGATCTACTCTCCAGTGTTGAGGCACGTAGATAACTGCATTCCCAAATCCGACTTCGATATTCAGAGTAGCAAAATCACCTAACATCTCTGCATTGTCATAATAGATTTTGGCATTCCCAAATCCGACCTCAAACTCATCTTCTACAAATTCTTGGTCTTGCTTGTAAAATGTACCCGCCCCAAAAGCGACTTCCTTGTCTGTCAGAATGGTCTTTTCACCGTCATACCACCATTTTTTTCCATTCCAAGTTCTGTTAGAATGAGTGAGTGCGCTGACACCCATTACGATTAAAATACTTGCCCAAAACAATGATTGATTGGGAATCGGTAAAATGTCATAAAAATGATTAGCAATCATGAGGGCCACTAGGGCTGTAAAAGAGGCTGATGTCAGATGACGACGAAGCAAAGCTTCAATTGATTGATAGGCAAAAAATCCAATACCAATCAAGGGCCAAATCTGCCCTCCCAGAGAAGGGATTCCAAAATTCCCCTGCAATAACACTAAAGCTGCCAATACTAGCAACACAATACCAAATGCTTTCTTTTTCATGTTCTTACCTCATGTTTCTTAGATTTTCTTTTAGGAGGGATTGGTAGTGCCGTGACACGTGAACCTCCTTGTGGGTCTGATAAAAGGAAATAGTTCCTGTCCCTGAAAAGGATTTGTCAACCGAGTAAACTTGCCGAATATTAGCAATAGTCGACTTGGATACCCGACTGAAATAGCGTGGCAGGATAGACTCCAACTCATAAAGCTTGAGCCGAACCTCGTAGGCCTCTTTCTGGGTATGGGCGTAAATCTTGCTCCCTTCCGTCTCAAAAAAGAGGATTTCTGCCAAGTCTAAGTAGTACTCACCCGTCCCCTTATAAAAGATCAACCTAGGAGCTTTGGTTTCTTGCAAGAGTCGTTGCAAGTCAGCTATTTCATCTGTCAGGGCTGCAGCTTTGATGACAATCTCTGTCTCAGTTAATTCACTATCAATCTCGATTCGTAACTTCATCCTATCTCCTTTCTGCATCTACTATACCAAAGGCCAGAGGACTTTATAGTCACTTAGTTTATAAAATACATGTTATAATAAAGCCATGGCATATAGTAC
>NZ_CAUPII010000016.1:0-40575 GCF_963511325.1 uncultured Streptococcus sp. | reverse complement strand
CCTCTCCAGATGTTAGCTTTTTATTCAACCCACTACAGTTGACAGAGAGCCAGAAAAAACTCTTTATCAAGCTAATCTTGGTAAAGAGTTCCTAGAATCGTCTAGAGAAATTTTTTCCTTGAATTTTAGTCAATTAATGGGTCGCTCCACCAACTATTTTCAAGTCCTTATCTTTATATTCTACGATAGCACCAATCGCAGCTTCGATACCTCTGACGATATCAGTTAAATTCATAGATGCTGTATTAGGTTTATTGATCACCTGTTCTGTCATATAGGGAATATGCATAAAGCCTGCTCTCATATTTGGAAACTTTTTATCCGCTAAATAGAGAGCCTGATACATCAGATGATTGCAAACAAAGGTTCCCGCTGTATTGGAAACTGTAGCTGGTAGCCCTTCCTCTTTTATGGCTTGTACCATTGCTTTAATAGGTAGTGTGCTAAAATAGGCTGCTTGACCGTCCAGGCGTATAGGAGTGTCAATCGGCTGATTCCCTTGGTTATCTGGAATTCTTGCATCATCTTGATTGATGGCAACTCGTTCAGGAGTTAAACTCGCTCTACCTCCTGCTTGTCCGATGCAGAGTACCACATCTGGTTGATAACGGACAATTTCTGCTTCTAAAACCTCTGCTGATTGATAAAAGACTGTTGGAATCTCTACCCAGCGTATCTCCGCTCCATGAATTACAGACGGTAATGATTTAACTGCTTCCAGAGCTGGATTGACCTTTTCACCACCGAAAGGATCAAAACCTGTAACTAATATTTTCATTTTATTTCCTTTGCTAAAATGCCAAAAAGTACATCAAAAATATATGTAGGATAATCATGATAACAGCTACTCCTACTTGCGCTTTGATAACCCCATTTGGATCTTTCATATCCAGGAGAGCTGCCGGTAAAGCATTAAAGTTAGCCGCCATTGGAGTTAATAAGGTTCCACAGCAACCTGCCGTCATTGCTAGAGCTGCAGCCATGATTGGATCAGCTCCCAAAGCAAATACAAAGGGGACACCAATTCCAGCAGTAATAACAGTAAAGGCAGCAAATGCATTTCCCATTATCATGGAAAATAGAACCATCCCAAGGACATAAGCTACCACACCCATAAAACGACTGCCAGAAGGCACTAGACCGCTTATCCAGTGAGAAATCAGGTCTCCAACTCCTGCTACGGTAAATATTGCCCCTAAAGCACCTAAAAGTTGAGGCACAATCCCACTGGTTGAAACTTGTTGCACCATGCGATTGTTTTCTGCTAACAAACTTCTAGGAGAACTCTTAGTAATCAATAAAAGAGAGATGGTTGCGAAAAATGCAGCAAGACTGATAGCAATCTTACTAAACTCAGGGATCATTTTTGCTAATACCAAAGCAATCAAAGCCATTAACATGACTGGAATAAAAATTCTATTCTTTAGTCGTTTAGCTTCAATATTTGCCTTGACTTCATCCAGAGACGGTAAGGTGCCGATACGAACCTGTTTAAAGAGAGTTAGCAGGGCTAATAGCACTACGATAACTCCAATACAGACAGAAGGTAGATAGGAACCACCGATAAAACTGATGCCCAATAAAGCCCAAAACCCAGCCGTTCCAAAGCGAACTGGGTTTGTTTTATCTTTATAGCTACAATAAGCTGTATGAAGGAATTGACAACCAATCACAATATAGGTCAACTCTAATAACTGTCTTGCTAGATTGGTCATTCTTCTTTCCCTTTACTAACCTTATTTACTAGCAGTTTTCTATCAAACAGGTAATTGTAAATCCCAACTATAAATAGGGCAATTCCTGCAACTATAAGCGAAGCTGAAGCAATTCCTGCATAATTACTTTCGTAACCTAATTGGTCCAGTGTGCCCCCTATCAAGAGGACACCACCTGCACCAACGAAAGTGTTTTGAGCAAAGAAATTTGCGAAATTATCATTTGCTGCTGCACGCGCTTTTAGCGCTTCGCTCTCCTGCTCCGTTAATTTTCTACCTAATTGAGACTCTGCTGCTGCTTGTCCCATGGGTTGAACCAAAGGCCTTACAAACTGCGGATGTCCTCCAAGACGAATGGCAAAGAAACCATCGAGTTCCCGAAAAAAGAAATACACTGTATAAAAACTTCCAACTGTTAGTCCCTTTATCTTTTGAATCAAGTCAATCGAACGTTGCTTGAGGCCAAAAGTTTCAGATAAACCTACCAGCGGCAAGGTTACCATAAAAATCGTCAGAACTCGTTGATTACTAAATTCTTTTCCCAAAATTTCCAAGAACTCAACAAGAGAAACTCCAGAAACTAGAGCGGTAACTAAACTAGCTAAGACTACCGTTGCAATGGTATCTAATTTATAGATAAAACCAATCACAATGATAACTATCCCTATTAGTTTAATCCATTCCATATAGGCCCCTTTATTCCAAAAGTACTAGTCTGTTTTATTTGACATGACTTTCTAATTCTTTTTGGTATTTATTGTTTGATTCCAATTTTTCTTTTTGCCATTTTTCAAGAGCTGCTTGGTATTCTTTAGCAGATACAATCTCTTTTTGCAATTTCATTCCCTTGAAGATGTATGGATCACCCTTAATACCAACTTGTGAGTATGGTTTAGAGAAAGGAACAATATTGCTGACAACTGGTGAACCACCTGATGAAGCTGTTGGCATCAAGAGAGAACTATCAGTGAGCCATGCTTGCGCTTTAGCATATTTTTCATATCTCTTATCCAAGTCATTTGTCTCAGAAACTGCATCATCCAAGAGTTTCTTATATTCGTCCAAACCTAGTTGAGCTACTACTTCCTTGTCTTTTCCTTTCGTAATACCAAGGTGTTTCATAGCAGAACCGGTCTTAGGATCCATGATATTGAGATAACTTGCTGGATCTTGGTAGCTTGGAGCCCATCCAGTACTGTTCAAGTCATAGTCTTTTTGAGCAGGAACACGTGCTTGAGATGTAATGCTTTCCTTCTCGTTATCAGTCATCTGAAGGACATCGATCACGACATTTTCAGAACCAAGAGTTGACTCGATTGATTGTTTGAAGGAATTGCTTTGTTGAACGGCAATGGTATCTGTTTGTTCAACTGGGACATCCAAGTGAATTGGGAAGGTTACACCTTTTGCTTCCAATTCTTTCTTAGCTTTTTCAAATGAAGCTTTGGCTTTGTCAGGATTGTAGATGGTATCTTTTCCGTCAACGAGCTCAACACCTTTCCATTGGTCTCCATAGTTGACCAATTCTTTTTGAGCGATATCACCAAAGTTTTTACCACCAGATTGTACAAAGTTATCTGGTACTAAGCTATTACGAATAATCTTATCCGCACCATCTTCACCATTGAGCTGGGCAGCATAAGAATGACGGTTGAAGGCAAAGTTGATTGCTTGACGGAAGTCCTTGTTCAACATTGCTTCTTTTGTAGAAGTTTTCTGTTCTTCACTTGTTTTCGCTGTCTTATTGAAAGATTGACGGTTTACGTTAAAGGTAAAGTAGTAACTAGTTGAATCCTGTGGGCTGTAAGTAATTTTATCTCCGTATTGTTCCAAAGTTGAGGCAAAGTTTGAGCTACTTGGGAAGAGGCGAGCTGTTGTGTAAACACCTGAAGAGAAGCTACGGATCAAGGATTCTTGGTCTGAACCATCATAGTAAGTTAATTTAACTTTCTCGATTTTAACCTTCTCTTTATCCCAATAATTTGGGTTCTTTTCATATTCGATTAAAGATTTTGAAGTCAATGTCTTCAAGATATATGGACCGTTATAAAGAATACCAGCTGGGCTGACCGTTCCGTAATTCTTACCTGATGCTTTGAGGAATTCTTCATTTACTGGTAACATAGTTGCTGAAGTTACTTTTGAATTCCAGAAAGTTTCAGGTGCATTTAGAGTGTACTCAACAGTATAGTCATCTACTGCCTTAACACCGACTGTAGAGAAATCATTAGTCTCACCAGTCATATATTCATTCAAGCCCTTGATTGAGTTTTGAATAAGAGTGACACCGTCTGATTTGCCATCTGCTACGTGTTTCAACCCTGTAACAAAGTCATGCGCAGTAACTTCAGCGTATTCTTCACCTTCTGAAGTATACCATTTAACCCCTTTACGAAGTTTATAAGTATAAGTCAAACCGTCTTGTGAGACACTCCAATCCTCAGCAAGGGAAGGAATCAAATTCCCATATTCATCGTTTTCCAACAAACCATCAACGACGTTACCGATGATATCAGTTGTTGAAGTACGAGTTGCGATACTGTAGTCCAAAGATGATGGGTCTACTCCATAGACATAAGAGAAAGTTGTAGGCGCATCTGCTTCCTTGTCAGCTTTCCCACAAGCTACAAGAAGAACTGCTGTACTCAGGACCACTCCTGCTGTTAACATCCACTTTTTCGTTTTCATAAAGAACTCCTTTAATATTTTTTAATCTACTTTTACAATCCAACCTTCTGGTGCTTCAATATCACCAAATTGGATACCTGTCAATTCATCGTATAGTTTACGAGTTACTGGACCAACCTCTGTTTCACTGTAGAACACATGGAAGTCATCACCGTGTTGGATTCCCCCAATAGGTGAGATAACTGCCGCAGTACCGCAGGCACCTGCTTCTACAAATCGATCCAGACTATCAATTGGTACATCCCCCTCAACAGGTTTCAAGCCCAAACGATGCTCTGCCAAGTAAAGCAATGAGTACTTGGTAATGGATGGCAAGATTGATGGGCTCAATGGCGTTACAAACTCATTATCAGCTGTAATCCCAAAGAAGTTTGCTGAACCGACTTCTTCAATCTTAGTGTGTGTTGATGGGTCAAGATAAATAACATCTGAGAAATGACGGGATTTAGCCATTTTTCCTGGCAAAAGACTAGCTGCATAGTTCCCACCGACCTTGGCAGCCCCTGTTCCATTTGGTGCAGCACGGTCATACTCATCTTGAATCAAGAAGTTTGTTGGAACCAATCCACCCTTAAAGTAATTTCCAACTGGCATCGCAAAGATGGTAAAAATATACTCCTCAGCTGGTTTTACCCCAATGATATCTCCAACACCAATCAAGAGTGGACGGAGGTAAAGGGTTCCACCTGTCCCATAAGGCGGTACGTATTCTTCATTGGCACGAACAACTGCTTTACACGCCTCTACAAACATTTCTGTTGGAACTTGAGGCATCAAAAGACGATCACAGGTACGTTGCAGACGTTTAGCATTTTCATCTGGACGGAAGAGTTGTACGCTGCCATCCTTTGTACGATAGGCTTTCAATCCTTCAAATGCTTGTTGTCCATAGTGAAGGCTTGGAGATGATTCTGAAATATGCAAGGTTGCATCTTCTGTTAGTTCCCCTTGTGTCCATTGTCCATCTTTAAAATAAGCGATATAACGATAAGGTAGTTTCATATAGGAAAAACCGAGATTTTCCCAATCAATCGTAACTGTCATGACAATCTCCTTTATTCTAATCAGGCTTTGTGTTCTATTCTACACTATTCTCCTAAAAATTCAAGTATTATTTGTAATTTTCTGAAAATTTTACTTATAAAAAATCAGTCACTAGGACCGATTTTTAATTTTCTTTGATTTCTTTAAAGATTTCTTTGAGATAAGCATCAAAAACTTCTTCATCAGAAATGCTATCTGAGATAAAGCTTCCATTGCTTGTACGTTCTGATAGATTCAAATCTTGTAGGATTGATTCGTAAATCGTTCCATTATTTGATTGAATCACAAGCGTTTGTTCTCCATCTTCTACTTCTGTACTAAAGAGATCTCCAACAAATCCTTGTTCTGAGACCGCTCCAGCCAAGAATACGCGATGGGGTTTACTCTTTAATTCTCTCAAGACTTGAAGACCACGATTGGCACGACTGGTTGCTGGAATTTCCTCTATTGAAACACGTTTCAAGCTTCCACGTTGCGTTAAAAGATAGAAAGAAGATGTATTGCAGATAAAGGCTGCTTGTATCACATCATCTGCTTTGAGATTCATGGCTTTGACCCCTGCAGCTTTGGCACCGATAACTGGCACTTCTTCGATGTTAAAGCGGAGGGCATAACCGTTTCGACTGATCAACAGAACATCATCCAATTTAATCGGAGCTACTGCTACAATCTGGTCAGTATCGTCTTTCAACTTAGCGTACTTGACAGATTTAGAACGATAGGTTCTCCATGGAGAGAATTCTTTACGTTCTACGCGTTTGATTTGACCGAGACGAGTAGCTACAAAATAAGTTGTCGCATCATCAAACTGATCTACTACTTCCACATAAAGGATTTCTTCGTTAGTTTCAAAGTTTGTAATGGTCTGGCTCAGATGCTCTCCGATGTCCTTCCAGCGAATATCTGCTAATTCATGGATTGGTCTGTAGATGACATTTCCAAGACTTGTGAACATCAAGAGGTGCTGGGTTGTCTTGGCAGATTGAACAAAAATCAAACGATCGTCATCACGTTTGCCAATTTCTTCCAGCGTTGAAGCCGCAAAGGAACGTGGACTAGTACGCTTGATGTAACCTGCCTTGGTCACGCTGACATAGGTATCTTCCTCAGCAATCAGACTAGCTGTATCAATCTCGATTGCTTGCGCAGTATCTTCTAAAGTACTCAAACGTTGTGTCGCAAACTTCTTCTTAACCTCACGAAGCTCTTTCTTCATAAGATTGTACATAGTCCGCTCATCACCGATAATAGCCGCCAGCATAGCAATCTTCTCACGAAGCTCTGCTTCTTCTTCCTGCAAGACAACGACATCCGTATTGGTCAAACGGTAAAGTTGCAAGGTAACGATAGCCTCAGCCTGCTCTTCTGTAAAATCATAGCTGATCTTAAGATTTTCCTTAGCGTTAGCCTTGTTCTCAGAAGCACGGATAAGGGCAATGACTTCGTCCAAAATCGAAATCACGCGAATCAAACCTTCCACAATATGAAGACGTTTCTCAGCCTTTTCCTTGTCAAAGCGTGAACGCGCCAAAATGACTTCACGACGGTGAGCAATATAGCTAGATAAGATTGGGATAATCCCAACCTGGCGAGGTGTGAAATTATCAATCGCCACCATGTTAAAATTGTAGTTGATTTGAAGGTCGGTGTACTTAAATAGGTAGTTGAGAACAAGCTCCGTATTAGCGTCTTTCTTAAGTTCGATAGCGATACGAAGACCATCACGGTCAGATTCATCCCGAACCTCAGCAATACCAGCCACCTTGTTATTGACACGAACATCATCAATCTTCTTGACTAGATTAGCCTTGTTGATTTCATAAGGAATCTCAGTGACAACGATTTGCTCCTTACCACCTTTAAGCTTCTCAATTTCTGTCTTAGAACGAACAACCACGCGCCCTTTACCAGTTTCATAGGCCTTTTTGATCTCGTCACGACCTTGGATAATCGCTCCTGTAGGAAAGTCTGGTCCAGGCAAGAATTCCATCAACTTATCAACCTTGGCAGTTGGGTGATCAATCATGTAGACTGTCGCATCAATAACTTCAGCCAAATTATGTGGTGGAATATCTGTGGCATAACCAGCTGAAATACCTGTAGAACCATTGACCAAAAGATTCGGAAAAGCTGCTGGCAAGACAGTTGGCTCTTTCTCCGTATCGTCAAAGTTCCAAGCAAAGGGAACTGTCTTTTTCTCGATATCCTGAAGGAGATAGCCTGCAATCTCAGACAAACGAGCCTCTGTATAACGCATAGCCGCAGGTGGATCTCCGTCCATAGAACCGTTGTTACCATGCATTTCAACTAGAATCTCACGGTTCTTCCAGTCCTGAGACATACGAACCATAGCATCATAGATAGAAGAATCCCCGTGTGGGTGGAAATTACCCATGATGTTCCCGACAGACTTAGCCGACTTCCGGTAGCTCTTGTCAAAGGTATTGCCATCTTTATTCATCGAATAAAGAATACGACGTTGAACCGGCTTCAAGCCATCACGAATATCTGGCAAAGCACGATCTTGAATAATGTATTTGGAGTAGCGACCAAAGCGCTCTCCCATGATGTCCTCTAAGGACATATTTTGAATGTTGGACATGGTTATAAACCTTCTTAATTTAATAATTAGAATTATTTATTAAAATATAAATATACAGTAAATTTTTTTATTTCTAGCTAAAGTTCTTTCCAGTTCTATTGTATTATTGCATTTTCATCTAGTACTTTTTCCACCCTTAGAAAGAAACTTCTCAAATAGACTATAAAGAATATAATCAAAAAAATTATATTAAGACAATTAAGTTTTTCACTAACAAAAAGATAATAAACAATGAAAATGGAAAAAATTAAATATATTACAAAACAAATGACCGAGGGCCATTTTCTCTGGACTGGTACTAGCTTATATTGATATTTTTTAGAAAAATCACTTTTTTCATAAGTTATTCCCTCTGAGTACACATTCATTTGTGAATTAGAAAATGATATAAATAAAAGATAAATGATTACTGATAAAATTTTAATAAAAAGAATATTTACCATGTTAGTCTTTGGTTCTAAAGATAATAACCAAAGACTGCTTATCAGAAATATAGTTGGTAGTATAAAACCTAATAACCAGTCAAATACACTAGATAAACAAGTAAATACAACCTCAATTTTTTTAAATATGAAAGCAAAATTATCAAAAACTGTTTCACCCACGGCTGCTTCCAACCGCTTATCAAAATTAGATTTTGAAAAATTTATTTTAGTATATACATACTCCTCAGTGTTTCCTTCCCTATGTTTTAACGCATCTTCAGTAGTAGAAATTTCCGTATTTTCTTTATATTCCCAAATTGATTCTAATCTTTTCAATAATGGGAATCTTTGTCCCTCTTTATTCAAATTATCAAAATTACTAATAACATACATTGAGCGGATTAAAAGAATGAATAGCAATAAAATCAAAATAATATTAAACATATAATTATATTCACTCATGCTACTAACTAACCCTTGAAATGAATCTTGAATTTGTTCCCAAGTAGGATTTGGTAATATTTTAGACATGAGTGTATTTGTGCTAAGAAAAGTTAACAAACCTATAATTATATCTTTAATTGAAAAAGATAATTGGTTGCCTTTGCTCTCCACAAATTTAATATAATTCTCAAATTCTTTCTTTGTAATACCATAATCTAATAACTTGGAACGT
Organism: uncultured Streptococcus sp.; assembly: GCF_963511325.1. Lineage (GTDB taxonomy): Bacteria > Bacillota > Bacilli > Lactobacillales > Streptococcaceae > Streptococcus. Next base: position 31,425 of record NZ_CAUPII010000016.1, on the reverse strand, counting down.
AATTCAAATAATATTCTATCTATTTCAAATGCCGTAGTATACTTTCTGTTTAATATTGTGCCGTTCATTCTATGCCATTTCTTGTATTCTTTCTCAATTATAACAAAGAAGGGCGAATCATTAAATCTTTTATTTTTACGTCTTTTAAACTCACTAAAAATTAAAAAAATAATCAAAAATGACAATATTGTCAGTATTTCAGACATTGCAGTACTCCTTATCTGATTAACTATATCTATTTTTCTCCACCTTGCCAGTCTCATTGTTATCCTCAGCATACTCAATCATCTTCTCAGCCACTTCCTTATCATAGTCAAAGTCCATCTTTTGGGCAAGGATTTGAGCTTCTTGGTGGAAAATTTGCATCGTAGCCAATAAAGAATGAGTGGTTTTGTCTAAACTTGAGAAATCAAGTAGATTTGAGAATTCCTTCTCCTTCTCAGCAGGCAAGTAGTTAAAGAGGTATTTGTAGTTCTTACCGATGTCGACTGTTCCTTTATCACTTGCTACCTGCCAGGCCAATACTTTTAGCAGTTCTTGCTGACAAATACCGTAGAGATGGTCAGTCGAATAGATAAGTTGCTTACGACAAATTCCTTTGACCACGTAGGTTGACACCCACCAAAATTCATTACAAGATTTTTCAAAATCCGTCTCAGTAGCTGGGGTTATCCAGTAACGCTCTGGACTTGGGGAATAGGTCTCAAACAAGCCCTTAGTGTCCTCTAGCACCGTGAAATCCGCTTCGCTTTCTACCCACTCTTGAATGTGGTCTTTGGGGCAGAGGGTTAAATCAATCCGATTACCATCTTCAAATAGCATGAGATAGAGACGACGGTTGCCTAGGATATTATGTTGCTGAATGATACGTGTGCCAAACTGGTCCAACCAAGAAAGGTCGGCTATCAGACCATCCAAATCCCCCACGATATAGACTACATCATAGTCTTGGAACTCGTCCTTGGGAGCCTTTGGGTTTGTCCGCGAGCCGGACATGGCGACTGCATCGACCTGTAGCACTTTTGCGGTTTGCAAAATCACATCAAACATCTCGGTTTCAGTTCTCATGGGAATACCTGCCTTTTTAGTGGAAACTATTGATTCTGTAGAGGACATGTCTATAAAGCGGACTGTCTGCTGGAACTTTTTCATTATCAAATTCCTAGGATTATATAAGACGAAATATTTTGGAAAATAATCCTAGGAATGAGGAAGCATTAGATTTATAGCCATCCCATTGCAATCATAGCGTCTCTTAACGAGTTATATCCCTTGATATCTCCACCGGTAGAGCCATGAGTTACAGAAGCACTCCCATCTTCTCCATGATATTTCAGATAAATTTTTCCCTCACTAATAAAAGGTCTAAAATACTTGTTTCTTCCTGTTCGTTCAGTATATTGACTACCTTTCAAAGAATTTTCCAGCGTATTTATCTGTTCTTTTGTAAAAAGGATAATCCCTTTCTCCTCTTCTGTAGTAAAAGAATGAATAAGTTCACCCTCGCTAATAATTGTTCCAAACTTAATTTCAGAAATAGATTTGTTTCCTATCTTATCTTTTGCCTTATTAGAAGTTTTATAAATCCCAAGCACTTTTTCTTGAAGTACTAAAGCAAAATAATGCTCTTCACCAAGTAGTTCGGTTAAATCATTACTATTCTTAAAATATTTTCGATATTCTCCGTTATATCCATTTTTATAAAACTCTCGATAGCTGTTATATTCCCGATAGTCGCCCATAACTGATAAATCAAAATCAATATCACAATTAGGAATAAATACATGTTTTCCTATAGCTTGATCATTTTCATTAGGCTTTAAAGTTGTATAATAAATTTCCGTTCCAATAGGATATTTGTCTATTGAATCTTCTGACTTTTTATAAATCGCCTTTACTTCATAGAAAACCTCTCCACTTTCAGTATCCTTGAAAAACTTTTCAACTTCATCTTCAAAATAAGCTTGGCTATATCTTGGAGCTCCCTTAGTCTGATGGTTTGCACTAGCAAACTGAGTAATCAAATTTTTTTCTTTATCGTTAATGGCTTCATCTTTCCAAATCCCTTTTTGCTTGAAATCGGGAGTTAAGCACTGATACCCATAAATGAATTCATGGAAACCACGTCCCAAAATATGACCAATATTAAAATGATTAATTCCAATTTCTTTCGGATAGTTCTCTGGTGTTTTTTTATTTTTGGGAGCTTCTCTTCCTGTTTTTCTGGACCCTTTCAAAACACATGACCACCCTCGTCTAAAGTAATCAGAAGCCTCTTCTTTAATTTCCGACACTTCCTTTGTATAGTCCACTTCTATTTTAAAGTAACATCCTGATTCACAAAATTCTAGCTTAATAGAATGTGTTTCTCTATCAATAAAAGTAAGTCTAGACAATCTTTCATTTAACCCACTATTTTCTAATAAAGAGACCAATTCGTCCTTATCTTTCAATCCAAGCCTAGTCAGAACATCTGATTCTTTCATAAGAGTTCTCCTTTTCACAGTGCAAAACTCTAATTTTGAATGTATTTCAAAATTATATTGTAATTTTTGTTTTTCTTTTCTTTTAAACGACCATTACGAGAATCATTTATTTCTTGCTCAGGATAGGAAATCAGTGGGCCATTATATTTAAATAATTTATGAAACCCATCCTCTTCGCCGACATACACCGGAATATCATAAAAGAGTTCTCCTTCGTTATCTTGATACTGATCTCCTGTAATATCAACAATTATATCTCCGTAGGCAACTAACCAAGCATGAGATTCCCCTTCCCATCCAGAACCATATTCACCAGAAACATATAATGATTCAATTCCTTGTTCATATAAATACCTCTGAAGGTAGTCACTTACAAAACTGCAACATCCCTTAGGAAAATTAACTAGGTTGTAATCGATAATCTCTTCTGTCTGAATTGCTTTTTCAACAGCTTTTCTAAATTGCATAGCTATTTTTTTCAATTCAGTGATCATAAATTGTTTATTTTGCATCGTTCAAAACGCCCCACTCTCTTCCAGCGTAAATTTGACATTATCTTCAATCCACTTACGGCGTGGTTCAACCTTGTCACCCATGAGGACATTGACGCGACGTTCTGCGCGTGCTAGGTCTTCGATTGTAACACGGATGAGAGTACGCGTTTCTGGATTCATGGTTGTTTCCCATAGTTGATCCGCATTCATCTCACCAAGACCTTTGTAGCGTTGAAGTGTAGCGCCTTTACCAAACTGCTTACGGAGTTCTTCCAGTTCTCCGTCTGTCCAAGCATAAGCCACTTCTTCCTTCTTGCCTTTACCTTTGGACATCTTGTAAAGAGGCGGAAGGGCGATATAGACATGTCCTGCCTCGACTAGTGGACGCATATAGCGATAAAAGAAGGTTAAGAGGAGGGTTTGAATGTGGGCACCATCGGTGTCCGCATCGGTCATGATAATGATCTTATCATAGTTAGCATCTTCAAGAGAAAAGTCTGCTCCAACACCTGCACCGATGGTATAAATCATGGTATTGATTTCTTCATTTTTGAGGATATCTGCCATCTTAGCCTTGGCTGTATTGATAACCTTACCACGAAGAGGCAAGATAGCTTGGAACTTACGGTCACGGCCTTGCTTAGCAGAACCACCGGCAGAGTCACCCTCGACTAGGTAGAGTTCATTCTTAGCTGGATTTTTAGACTGGGCTGGGGTTAATTTCCCAGAAAGCAATCCCTTATCTTTCTTATTTTTCTTACCATTACGACTCTCATCACGCGCCTTACGTGCTGCTTCACGAGCATCACGCGCCTTGATTGCCTTACGAATCAGATTTGAAGCTAACTCACCGTTTTCCATAAGGAAGAAGGTCAACTTATCTGCCACAATCCCATCCACAACTGGACGAGCAAGTGGACTTCCTAGTTTATCCTTAGTCTGTCCTTCAAACTGCAAATGTTCTTCAGGAACTAGGATAGAAAGTACAGCTGCCAATCCTTCACGATAATCTGACCCTTCAAGATTTTTATCTTTTTCTTTGAGAAGACCTGTCTTACGTGCATAGTCATTCATAACCTTGGTAATAGCAGACTTAAGTCCTGTCTCATGCGTTCCACCGTCTTTAGTACGAACGTTATTAACAAAGGACAAGATGTTATCTGAAAATCCATCATTATATTGGAGGGCTACTTCTACTTGGAAACCATTATCTTCGCCTTCAAAGTAAAGGACTGGCGTCAAGGTTTCCTTGTCTTCATTGAGGTAAGAAACAAAGTCTTGTACCCCATTCTCATAATGGAATTCAATTGCTTCATCTGTTCGTTTGTCCGTTAATGACAAGGTTACATTTTTCAAGAGAAAGGCTGACTCATTGAGACGCTCTGAAATGGTATTGTACTTGAAGTCTGTCGTAGAAAAGATACTAGCATCCGGCATAAAGGTCACTTTGGTACCTGTTTTAGACTTAGGTGCCGTTCCAACCTTTTCAAGAGTGGTTACTGGCTTCCCACCATTTTCAAAGCGTTGCTTGTAGACTGCACTATCACGAGTGATTTCTACTTCGAGCCAGCTAGAGAGGGCATTCACAACAGAAGAACCAACCCCGTGGAGACCGCCAGAAGTCTTGTAACCACCTTGACCGAATTTTCCTCCAGCGTGGAGAATGGTAAAGATGACCTCAACCGTTGGAATCCCCATAGCGTGCATCCCAGTCGGCATCCCACGTCCGTGGTCTTGAACCGTTAAACTTCCATCTTTATTAATCGTTACATCAATGCGATCACCAAATCCAGATAAGGCTTCATCGACTGCATTATCGACAATTTCCCAAACAAGGTGATGTAGCCCAGCACCGTCAGTCGATCCGATATACATCCCTGGACGTTTACGGACTGCATCCAACCCTTCTAGCACCTGAATGGCGTCATCATTATAATTGTTAATATTGATTTCCTTTTTTGACACAAGGAACCTCCTATTTGTTCATCTTTTCTATTTTACAGGTTTTCTAAGGATTTTGCAAAATTTTCAAGTTAAAAGCCTATTCACAAGTCCTATTTAGTAAAAAAATCACTCATTCCCGCCCTAAAAAAAGAAACCAAGACGAGAGTCTCAGTTTTCTTTTCCTTTAACTTGACTTGTTGCAATATCTTCACCAAACCATTTTTGGCTAATTTCTTGGAATTTTCCTTCTTGATAGAGTTCCACAAAAGCCTCATTCAAATTGGCTAATAAGGTCTTATCCGCTGGTCTTACTCCGACCGCAAATGACTCACTCTCAAAACCGGCTGGAAAAATCTCATATTGGTCCAAGATTCCTTCCGTTTTAAGATAATAGTTGGCATAAACACGGTCAATTAAAAGAGCATCAATCCGATCATTTTGCAGGTCAATCAAGGCTTCTGTAAAACTTTGATATTGGTTTGCCTTCTTATCTTTTACAATATTTTTTAAGAGTTCCGGTTGAGCTTCAAAATCTATATAACCAGAGGAACCTGCTTGGGCTCCCAAAACCTTGCCTGTCATATCAGACACTGATTGGATATTTTGCGATTTTTTAGAAACGAGAACCTGCTGATTCTCCATATAAGGAATGGTAAAAGCTACTTTCTCACGGCGTTCATCAGTCGCCGAATATCCATTCCAGATTGCATCAATGGTCCCGTTTTGAAGTTCGGTTTCCTTCATATCCCAATCAATGGGTTGAAACTGTACCTTGAAACCAAGTTTCTCAGAAACAGCTTGGGCTAAATCAATATCAAATCCAGCATACTGACCATTTTTTTCTTCAAACCCCATGGGAACAAAGGTATTGTCAAATCCAATGGTTATCGTGCCTTGTTTTTGGTACTTGTCCCAATTATCAACTTTGGGATCACTAGCTTTTTGTGTGCATCCTACTAGGAAAAAAGCAAGTAAGAATACCAAAACAAGTGTGATTTTCTTTCGATTCATAGACACCTCCTACTTAGGCTCTACTTTGAGAATCTGATCTGCAATATTTTCTGCAAACTGGAGATCGTGGGTTACCACAATCTGAGTCATGCCTAGTTCCCGATTTTGTAGAATCAGTTTTTCAACCTCGAGACGCAACTCTGGGTCAAGGGCTGAAGTTGGTTCGTCATAACCAATCACTTCAGGATCTATCATCATAGCGCGTGCTAAGGCAACACGTTGCTTTTGACCACCAGATAATGAGTATGGATAAGCATCTGCGTGAGCTTCGAGCCCCAGACGAGCGAGTAAGTCGGTTGCCTTCTTCTTGGCATCTGCTTCAGACAGCCCCATAGTTTTGATGGGTGACAAAATCAAGTTCTCCATAACGGATAAGTGAGGAAAAAGCTGAAAATCTTGAAAAACAAAACCTAATAAGTGACGCTTTTCAAGTTCATCCAAAGGTAGGGATTCTCCATTATAAAAAATCTCACCTGAATCAATGGTTTCAAGTCCAGCTAACATTCTAAGCAAGGTTGTCTTCCCACCACCAGAAGGTCCAACGATGGCCAAAATCTGCTTTTCAGGAATTGTTAAACTGAAATTGGATAAAATTTCTTTTTTTCCAAATTTTTTGCTGATATTTCTTAACTCTAACATGGATAACCTCCTATCTATAGTAGCTGAACTTCTTCTCAAGTTTCTTAGCTATAATCGTAACAATACCAATCATGAGAAGATAGATAGCTCCTGCTAGAAACATTGGAATCAAGCTGGCATCACGATTGGCTGCAGTACGACTAGCTAGAATCAGATCAGAAATACCGAGCGCATAGACCAGTGAAGTATCCTTAACCAGACTCATAACTTCGTTAAATACACTTGGCAAAACAATCTTGGTCACTTGTGGCAAGATAATATAGCGGACGGTATCGATAGGTTTGAATTTCAAAACCTTAGCTGCCTCATATTGCCCTTGAGGAATGGTTGCAATCCCTCCACGGAATATTTCTGCAAAGTAGGCCGCATAATTAAGCGTGAAGGCAATAATTGCTGCTGGCACACGATCTAGTCGAATTCCGATACTTGGGAGAACATAGTAGATAAAAATCAACTGTAGGAGTAAGGGTGTTCCACGCATCACCCAGATATAGATGTCAATCATGTAATGGAGGGGTTTCCAATGCACCTGTAAGCAAAAAGCAACCAAAATGCCTAAAGGGATTGAAAAAAGTAAGACCAGTGCAAAAACTTGTAAGGTCATTGTCGCACCGCTCAATAAACTTGGTAATATCTCAAATAAGTAAGACATATTCCACCTCCTAAAAATAATTGTTCTCATTATAGCATAAATAAACACAAAATCAAAGAATTTCAGAAACTTTCATGAATTTTTAAAACTTTAACCTTGATTTCCGAACAATAGTGTTCATGAGAAAAATTTTCTACTTACATAAAGAATCAGATGTCACAATTTGAGAAGAGATTCCTTTCCGTTTCTCTCCTATTTCATGATATAATAGAAGCATGATGACAATAGTATTATTAATTTTAGCTTATTTATTGGGTTCAATTCCTTCAGGCTTGTGGATTGGACAAATATTCTTTAACATCAATCTAAGAGAACATGGTTCTGGCAATACTGGAACAACCAATACCTTCCGTATTTTAGGTAAGAAAGCGGGTATGGCAACCTTCGTGATTGATTTTTTCAAAGGAACCATCGCAACCCTGCTTCCCCTTATCTTCCATGTACAAGGAATCTCTCCTCTCATTTTTGGTCTCTTAGCCGTAATCGGACATACTTTCCCAATTTTTGCAGGATTTAAGGGAGGTAAGGCTGTCGCAACCAGTGCTGGAGTCATTTTCGGATTTGCTCCTCTATTTTGCCTCTATCTAGCAGTTGTCTTCTTTGGAACTCTTTATCTAGGAAGTATGATTTCTCTCTCTAGTGTTACTGCTGCCCTTGCTGCTGTACTTGGGGTTATTCTCTTTCCACTTATCAGTTTCCTACTGCCAAGTTACGATTTATTATTTGTAGTGATTATCCTAGCCCTCGCAAGTCTAATTATCATTCGCCACAAGGATAACATCAATCGTATTCGTAATAAAACAGAAAATCTTGTTCCTTGGGGACTAAATCTTACCCATCAAAAACCTAAAAAATAAAGCGTCAGTTTCAAACCGACGCTTTTTTGTTTATTTAGATTTGATATAGTTGATACCATCTGCCTTCGGTGCAACAGCTTTACCAAAGAAGGCTGCTAGTACGACAATGGTCAAGAGATATGGTGCAATTTGCAAGTAAACGGCTGGGACTCCTTGCAAGAAAGGAAGTTGAGAACCGATAACTGCTAAACTTTGTGATAGTCCAAAGAAGAGACTTGAAAGCATAGCACCAACAGGATTCCATTTACCGAAGATCATAGCAGCAAGTGCGATAAATCCAGGTCCAACGATAGTTGTAACTGAGAAGTTAACGGAAATTGACTGAGCGTAGATAGCTCCACCGATTCCTCCAAGGAAACCTGAAATCACAACTCCAAGATATCTCATCTTGTAGACATTTATCCCCAAAGTATCTGCTGCTTGTGGATGTTCACCAACTGAACGGAGGCGAAGCCCAAAGCGAGTTTTAAAGAGGACAAACCATGCTAAGAATGAGAAGGAAATTGCTAGATAACCAAGTAAACTTGTTGACTTGAAGAAGATATCTCCGATAACTGGGATATTAGCCAAAAGAGGGAAATCAAAACGTCCAAAAGTTTGCGTTAAGTTATCCGTTTGTCCCTTGTTATAAAGCACCTTCACCAAGAAGACTGCCAAGGCTGGCGCCATCAAGTTAAGTACGGTACCACTGACAACATGGTCAGCACGAAAATGAACTGTAGCTACTGCGTGAATCAGTGAAAAGATAGCTCCGACTAATCCACCAACTAGAAGAGCCAACCAAGGAGTTAATGCTCCCAAATCTTGTGCAAATTCAAGGTTAAAAACAACTCCAGAGAAGGCACCCATGACCATGATTCCTTCAAGTCCAACGTTAACAACTCCACCACGTTCAGAGAAAACGCCTCCGATACTTGTAAAAATAAGTGGTGCTGAGTAAATCAACATTGAAGAAACCATAAGGGTTAGCATTGTTGTAATCGACATCCTTATTTACCTCCTTTAAGTTGTTTTCTTGGTTTGACAAAGCGTTCGATGATGTAGTGAACGCTGACAAAGAAGATAATTGAGGCTGTAACAATACTTACAAGCTCAGATGGTACTTGAGCAGCATTCATACCAGGGGCTCCAACTTGAAGTACTCCGAACAAGAAGGCTGCAAATAGAATTCCAACTGGTGAGTTTGCAGCAAGTAGGCTGACCGCCATACCATTAAATCCGACTGCCAATGATGAACCTTGAACATAGACGTTTTGGAAGGTACCAAGTCCTTCTACAGCTCCACCTAGACCTGCAAGAGCACCTGAGATAATCATTGATAGAATAATGGTTCGTTTAGCTGAAATACCTGCGTATTCAGAAGCATTTGGATTGAGACCAACTGCACGGATTTCAAAACCGAGAGTTGTCTTCTTAAGCAAGAACCAGATTACTGCAACTGCAATGATAGCAAAGAAAATCCCAATATTCATACGAGAGTTTCCAGTTAACTCAGCAAGCCAAGGTGTTTGATAAGTTGCGTTTGCACTTACTCGAATTGATGAGTCAGTACTTTGCATGATATCTTTAGGGAAAGAGTGGATAAAGGCATTACTTGTATAGAGAACAATGTAGTTCATCATGATGGTTACGATGACTTCAGATGTTCCAAGATAGGCTCTTAAAATACCAGGAATGGCACCAACTATTCCTCCAGCCACCAGCGCAATGACAACTGTCGCAAGAATCAACAATGGACGTGGCAAATCTGGATTTGAAAGAGCGAACCAGCCACTCATAACCCAACCAGCGAGTGCTTGTCCTGGAAGCCCGACATTAAAGAAACCGGCACGACTCGCAACTGCAAATCCAAGAGCAATCAAGACTAATGGCCCCATTGCACGGAAGATTTCACCAATACCACGAACACTACCAAAGGCTGTGTAGAACAACTCTTCATAACCCCAAATAGCATCATAGCCAAAAATCCACATGACGATGGCTCCAAGCAAGATTCCAAGGATAACAGAAATCAAGGGAACCGAAATTTGTTGTAATTTTTTAGACATCACTCTACTCCTTTTTCCAATTCACCACCAGCCATCAAGACACCAAGTTCTTGCTTGTTGGTTGTTTCTGGCGTTACAATCCCTTGAATCTTACCATCATGGATAACAGCGATTCTATCTGATACGTTTAGAATCTCATCTAGTTCAAAGCTGACTACAAGGACAGCTTTCCCATTATCACGTTCTTGAATCAAGCGTTTGTGAATGTACTCAATGGCACCGACGTCCAAACCACGAGTTGGTTGGCTGACGATGAGGAGATCCGGATTTCGATTAATCTCCCGAGCGATAATTGCTTTTTGTTGATTTCCTCCAGAAAGGGCAGAAGCAGGAACAATCTCACTAGCAGCACGAACATCAAACTCCTGCATCAATTTTTTTGCATAGTCAAGGATATTCGTATAATTTAAAATTCCCTTCTTGCTAAGAGGTTCTTTATAATAGGTTTGAAGAGCGATATTTTCAGAAATCATCATTTCCAAGACCAAACCATCACGGTGACGGTCTTCCGGAACGTGACCAACGCTCAGTTCAGTAATTTGACGTGGATGCAATCCTACAATGGACTGGCCTTTCAATTCCACACTACCAGACTCAATCTTACGAAGTCCTGTGATAGCTTGGATCAATTCAGACTGACCATTTCCATCAATTCCGGCAATTCCGACAATCTCACCAGCTCGAACATCGAGTGAAAGATTTTTAACAGCAGGAACGCCACGGTTTTCATGAACAAGCAAGTCTTTGATGGAAAGAACGACTTCTTTAGGTTGTGGTGCTTGCTTCTCAGTTTTGAAGGAAACAGAACGTCCCACCATCATCTCAGCCAAGTCAGCGTTAGTCGCACCAGCAATCTCAACTGTTTCGATTGATTTCCCACGACGGATAACTGTAACGCGGTCAGAAACCGCACGAATTTCATCCAACTTGTGGGTAATCAAGATAATTGATTTGCCTTCTTTGACCAAGTTTTTCATGATAGCCATCAACTCATCGATTTCTGATGGCGTTAAAACAGCAGTTGGTTCGTCAAAGATAAGAATATCGGCACCACGATAAAGTGTCTTCAAAATTTCAACACGTTGTTGAGCACCAACAGAGATATCTGCTACTTTGGCAGAAGGATCCACAGCTAGTCCATAACGCTCTGATAATTCAAGAATCTCTCGACTTGCTTGAGCAATATCTAGGACACCATTTTTAGTCAATTCACTTCCTAAAATGATATTCTCAGCAACAGTGAAAGCCTCTACCAACATAAAGTGTTGGTGAACCATTCCAATCCCTAGACTAGCGGCTTTTGATGGCGAGTCTAGTTTTACAACTTGACCGTTAACCACAATTTCACCACTAGTTGGTTCTAGAAGCCCTGCTAGCATGTTCATAAGAGTGGACTTACCAGCTCCATTTTCTCCTAAAAGTGCATGAATTTCACCTTTACGAAGTTCTAGGTTAATTTTGTCGTTAGCGACAAATTCACCAAAAACTTTGGTAATTTCACGCATCTCAATGACATTTTCGTGTGCCATGTGCTCTTCCTTTCAGAGTTTTATTTTGTTTCAATAAAACCTGCTAAAGAAACTTAGCAAGCTCTATTGAGACAAAACACTTTGTCTCAATTCTTAAAGAAGCGGCCACAGGCCGCTCCCCTAAGAAATGACTTTCATCCATTATTTTTCAGGAACTTTTACACTTCCATCAAGGATTTTAGCTTTTGCATCTTCAACAGCTTTTTTACCTTCTTCAGAAAGGTTAGTTGTTACTAGATCAACCCCTTTATCCTTCAATGAGTAAACGATCACTTGACCGCCAGGGAATTCACCTTTTTCAGTTTTGTTTGCGATATCTTGAACTGTTGTTCCGACTTGTTTCAAAGTAGAAGCAAGTACGAAGTTTGATTCTTTACCATCTTTAGAAGTATATTTACCTTCTTCAACTTGGTCACGGTCTACACCGATAACCCAAACTTTTTCGCCTTCGTTTTTGCTTTCATTCAAAGATTTAGCTTCTGAGAAGACACCTGCACCAGTACCACCAGCTGCTTGGTAGATTACGTCTGCACCTGCAGCGTATTGAGCTGCAGCGATTGTTTTACCTTTAGCGGCATCACCAAATGAACCAGCGTAGTCTACTTGTACTTTGATAGATGGGTCAACTGACTCAACACCAGCTTTGAAACCAGCTGCGAAACGAGAAATAACTTCAGATTCCATACCACCTACAAAACCAACTTGTTTTGTTTTAGTAGTTTTAGCTGCTGCTACACCTGCAAGGTAAGCTGCTTCGTTATCAGCAAATGTTACACTTGCTACGTTCTTTTGATCTTTAATCACATCATCAATCAAAACATAGTTCAAGTCTGCATGTTCTTTCGCTGCTTCTTCAACTGCATTGTGAAGGGCAAAACCAACACCATAAATCAAGTTGTAGCTTCCTGCTGCTTGGTTCAAGTTGTTAGCATAGTCAGCTTCACTTGTTGATTGGAAGTATGTGTAGCCTTTATCTTTTGCAAGATTGTGCTCTTTACCCCAAGCTTGAAGACCTTCCCAAGCTGATTGGTTGAATGATTTATCATCAACACCACCAGTATCTGTAACGATAGCTGCTTTAGTCTTCAAATCAGAAGATGAAGATGCTGCGTTACGAGAAGAGCGATTACCACATGCAGCAAGTCCAAATGCTGCTACTGCAACTAGACCAAGGCCTAGCCATTGTTTCTTGTTCATTACTGAACCTCCTAAATAAGATGCGCAACGAAGTTGCAAGTATGGATTGATTGGTCACAAGGACCCTTGTCACTCAGGGAGTGACGCAGACTAACTAATGCAAGTCTGTAAATGAGTATGGAAGTAATTCCCCGACCGTCATCTCGACCGTCGATTTATCTTTGGCAACTAAGGTCACCTTTAGATCTTGTTCAAAAAATTCGACCATAACTTGGCGACAAGCTCCACATGGAGAAATAGGTTTCTCAGTTTGACCATAAACAATCAATTCTGAAAACTCCCGTTGTCCTTCAGAAACAGCTTTAAAAATAGCTGTTCTCTCACCACAGTTGGTCAAGGGGTAGCTAGCATTTTCAATGTTAACCCCTGTATAAATACTTCCGTCTTTGGCTACCAAAACAGCGCCAATCGGAAAATGTGAGTAAGGGACATAAGCCTTTTTACTAGTCTCAATCGCTAAATCAATCAACTCAGTAGTCGCCATCTGCTAACTCTCCTTTTAGGATTGCTACACCAGAAGATGTTCCAATACGAGTAGCTCCAGCTTCAACAAAGGCAACAGCATCTGTATAAGAACGAGCACCACCAGCAGCTTTAACCCCCATATCAGGTCCAACTGTTTGGCGCATTAATTTAACATCTGATAGGGTTGCTCCACCTGTTGAGAAGCCTGTTGACGTCTTGACAAAGTCTGCTCCTGCTTTCTGGGCTAGCTGGCAAGCCTGAACTTTTTCTTCATCAGTTAACAAACAAGCCTCGATAATAACCTTAACCAGTTTGTCTCCGCTTGCTTCAACAACTGCTCGAATATCTGATTCAACCAAGTCCACATAGCCTGACTTGAGTGCTCCAACATTGATAACCATATCAATCTCATCAGCACCATTTTGGATAGCTTCTTTAGTTTCGAAGGATTTAACAGCAGATGTTGTGGCTCCAAGAGGAAAGCCTACAACCGTACAAACCTTGACATCAGTAGTTTCTAGACCAGATTTGGCATGAGCAACCCAGCACGGATTAACACAAACACTGGCAAAATCATAGTCTTTGGCTTCAGATAACAAACGATTAATTTGTTCCACTGTTGCATCTTGCTTTAAAAGCGTATGATCAATGTATTTATTTAATTTCATTTCGGTTTTTCCTTAAATTAGGAGATGATTTCGATAATTTCACGCGATTTTATCACTTCATCACTTATTTTAATTTTAACATATTTTTGGAAATCTGTAACTAGTTCCGGAGAAATTTTGCCATTTGTATATACTTTTGCAACAATTTCACCCTTTCTGACAAAGTCTCCAACTTTCTTCTCAAAAACAATCCCCGTCTCATAGTCAAGGGCGTCTGTTTTCACTGCACGACCAGCACCCAATCTCATGGCAAAAAGACCAAACTCCATGGCTGGAAGTTCTGCGATAATACCATCCTCTTGAGCAGGAATATCAACTATATGGTCAACTTTTACTGGACGATAGAGGTCTTCTAAATCTCCACCCTGAGCTACAACCATCTCTTCGAATTTCTGGAGTGCCTTACCATTTTCAAGATGTTGTCTTACTTCCTCAACAGTTTTTTCAACATTTGCTAAAGATAGCATAATCTGGGCTAACTCGCAGATAAAATGACTAATATCTTCACGTCCCTTACCTTGAAGAATTTCTAGTGCTTCTAGGATTTCCAAGCGGTTTCCAATGGCACGTCCCAATGGTTGACTCATGTCCGTAATGACTGCTACTGTCTTGCGACCTACAGCTTTACCAAGATTTACCATAGTTTGAGCCAATTCACGGGCCTCGTCCACTGTTTTCATGAAGGCACCTTCACCAACAGTAACGTCCAGTAAGATGGCGTCAGCTCCAGCTGCAATCTTTTTACTCATGACTGAGCTAGCAATCAAGGGAATAGTATCAACCGTTGCCGTCACATCACGAAGGGCATAGAGCAATTTATCAGCCTTAACCAGTTGATTGGACTGGCCAATGACTGAGACCCCAATCTCTTGAACTTGTTTGATAAATTCATCCTGACTTCGTTCAATCTGAAAACCTTTGATGGATTCTAGCTTATCAATGGTCCCACCAGTATGACCCAGACCTCTACCACTCATCTTAGCAACTGGAACACCGAAACTAGCTACTAATGGCGCTAAAATTAAGGTAACCTTATCTCCCACTCCACCAGTAGAGTGTTTATCAACCTTTATACCCTCAATAGCTGATAAATCAAATTCCTGACCTGTCTTAACCATGTTCATAGTCAAGTCAGAAATCTCATCTATAGTCATTCCCTGAAAATATACTGCCATAGCAAAAGCTGCCATCTGGTAATCAGGGACGATTCCAGATACATAACCTTCAATCAACCATTGAATCTCACTGGAGCTTAGTTCTTGGCCGTCTCTTTTTTTCTGGATTAGATCTACTGCTCTCATTCTTTCACACTTCTAAGGATATAATATCCCTTATCTTTCTTTACAACCTCACAATTGCCAAAAACTTCTTCCATCTTACTTTTGGCACTAGGAGCTCCTTGTTTTTTCTGGATGACAATGGTCAAATCTCCACCATCAACAAGATAATCAATACTTTTCTCGATGATTTCATGAACGACCTGCTTGCCTGCACGAATGGGCGGATTCGAAATGACATGATTAAATTGTCCTTCTACCTGCTCATAAATATTAGACTGGAAGATAGTCGCTTGAACCTTGTTTTTTACTGCATTTTGCTGGGCTAAATCCAGGGCACGATTATTGATATCCACCATCGTTGCTTGGGCACCATAAGCCTTAACCAAAGACAAGCCTATCGGACCATAGCCACAACCAACATCAAGAATTTTTTCATCTTTTTCGACATCTAGACATCTTAGTAATAACTGACTTCCAAAGTCAATCATTTTTTTACTAAAGACACCCGCATCTGTCAAAAAGGTCATCTTTTGCCCAAGTAGCTCAACTCTAAGCTCATGAACATCATGGGCTGCATCTGGATTTTCTGCATAATACATTTTACTCATGACACTATTTTACCATAAAAATAAGTTATTTGTAAATCGTTTACAAAGGTAGCAAGCCCTTACATCACATTGTATTTTCTCAAAAATAATATAAATTCGGATTAACATTAGGGTCCTAGTAAAAAGCTCCCTACTGCCATGGTAATCGGAAAAGCAAAAATGCAAGCAAGACCAAAAAAGAAGAGCCAGCACTTTCTTTCAAAGAATGCTAGCACAAGGTAGCCAAGACCTACGAGGGGCAATAAAATAAAAAGAACAAAAGTGGTCCAGTTATAGGAGTGAAGTCCGATAGAAAAGGAAAAATTAATCCAGTTTGGTGATAACCATAAAACAACTACAAACAGACTGATCAAAACAAAGATCTTATCTCTTAATCTCGTTTTCATCTTAGCACCTCCTTTATAGGTTTTCCCCCTTATATTTTAACAAAGAAAGCGCTTTTCTTCAATCTCTATCAATTATTGGAAACGAATGACAAGTCATTGAGAGCTACAAGGTATCACAGTCAGGATAAAACAACAAATTTATTGTCTATAATCAGATGCATTTTAATTACTATTGCTTTACCTTCAAATACTTAATTATCAACAGGATCCCCAACAAGATATTTAGATAAAAGCCTAACTGATAAGTTTGTGTCAGGATTTCCAAACTTGTCCACAGTCGTATCAAATCTTCTATTGACATGCGGAATAAATAACCCTCTGTAGCAATCCACAAAATCAAAAATAGATAACTACCAGCAACAAGGAATTTTGTCCAACCTTTCCTTAACAACCATGCAATGAGGAGTGAACAAATGAAAATAGTTGTTACAATGGCATAATCCATTAAAAATGTAAAACCATAATAAATTTCCACAAAACATCTACCATTATCCACATTGTCTCCTTTTATAAAAGGTAAAGCAAAACTTAAAATAAAACAGAGTTCCAATATGTAACTTTTTAAGATTTTCATAGTACACCTCCTATGAGTTGTGAACTAAAAAGCCCCCTTTATTAGCTGATAATATCAGGAGAAATCAGCTCCTACTTCATCAATAAATTGTTCATTCTCTATCTACTTATAGTATATACTACTGACTTATCACATTCAAGAAACCGCTTTATTTTTTTAGCTTTTTATGGTATGATAGACAAAATATCTAGGGGAAAACAAATGACCAACGAATTTTTACATTTTGAAAGGATAAACCGCGAAACTTGGCAATCCTTGCATCGCAAAACAACTCCTCCCTTGACCGAGGAAGAGTTAGATTCTATTAAGAGTTTCAATGACCAGATTAGCCTTCAAGACGTTACAGATATCTATCTGCCACTGTCACATCTGATTCAGATTTACAAACGTTCCAAAGAAGACCTTGCCTTCTCAAAAGGCATTTTCCTACAAAGAGAGAGCAAAAAACAGCCCTTTATTATCGGAGTTTCTGGGAGTGTTGCTGTCGGTAAATCAACCACTAGTCGACTCTTGCAAATTTTACTGTCTCGTATCGTTCCTGGAGCAAGTGTTGAACTAGTTACTACGGATGGTTTTCTATACTCAAATAGTGTCTTAATTGAGCAAGATATCCTTAATCGTAAAGGTTTTCCTGAGAGCTACGACATGGAAGCTTTGCTTAATTTCCTAGACCAACTTAAAAATGGGCAGGATGTTGATATTCCTGTTTATTCCCATGAAATCTATGATATCGTGCCAGGTCAAAAACAACGAGTAGAAGCTGCTGATTTTGTCATTGTTGAGGGAATCAATGTTTTCCAAAACCCTCATAATGCCCGTCTCTATATTACTGATTTCTTTGACTTTTCAATCTATGTAGATGCCGCTGTCGAAGACATTGAAAGTTGGTATTTGGATCGATTCTTAAAACTTTTGAGCTTTGCTCAAGATGATCCAGGCAACTATTACTACCGTTTCACTCAACTTCCTCTTAGTGAAGTCAAGGATTTTGCTCACCAAGTTTGGACCAGTATCAACCTCACCAATCTCCAAAATTACATTGAACCGACACGAAATCGAGCCGAGGTCATTCTCCATAAATCTAAAAATCACGAAATTGATGAAATTTACTTAAAAAAATAATTTTCCCTTGTCAAAACGTAAGTTTTCAGATATAATGGTATAGTTAGTAAAAATGGAGGTAAGAACATTGGCAAACATTAAATCAGCTATCAAACGCGCTGAATTAAACGTTAAACAAAACGAAAAGAACTCAGCTCAAAAATCAGCTATGCGTACTGCTATCAAAGCTTTTGAAGCAAACCCATCTGAAGAACTTTACCGTGCTGCCAGCTCAGCTATCGATAAAGCAGAAACTAAAGGTTTGATCCACAAAAACAAAGCTAGCCGTGATAAAGCACGTCTTGCAGCTAAACTTGGTTAATCTTTAACTGCATACAAAATGAGCTCTTCGGAGCTTTTTTTGTACACTTTTTTCTGGAGGTCATTATGAAAATAGCCATTATCGGATATTCAGGATCAGGTAAATCTACTCTTGCTGAAAAACTATCTAAGCACTACTCCATCCCAAAACTTCACATGGACACACTTCAATTTCAGCCAGGCTGGGTAGACAGTGACCGCGATTGGATGCTTAAGGAAATGGAGACTTTCCTTACCAAACACAAAGATTGGGTCATTGATGGCAACTACTCTTGGTGTTGCTATGAGGAAAGAATGGAGCAAGCTGACCAGATTATCTTTTTAAATTTCTCGGCTTGGACTTGTTTGCTAAGAGCCTTTAAGCGCTATTTAAAATATAGAGGCAAAGTTAGAGAAAGTATGGCAGCAGGATGCCCCGAGCAATTCAACTGGGAATTTATCCGTTGGATTCTCTGGGATGGACGAACAAAAAATGCAAAGGAAAGATACCAACACTTAAACAATACTTACGGAGAAAAGATGCGCATTCTCCATTCTCAAGCAGAGATTGATTGTTTTTTGCGATCTTTAAAAAAGTAAACAATATAGTAGCATTTCATTAAAATCAGCATGTACTGATTGACTAAAAAAGGAAGATTTTCATCCAGAAAATCTTCCTTTTTTCCTTTTATTCAACAATTAAAAATAACTCGAGCAATTTATAAATCAACAATAATATTCCCCTAGAAATGAAGAGAATCGTGTTCATAGTTTCTGAGTTCGTGATACAAAAAACTGAAGGAAGTATAGTCCTACTTCTTTCAGTTTTTTATTGTCTCAATTTAGAAAATACTTCTCCGATCTTACCTTCGATAACTAAATCAGCTTGGCTATCTTGAGGGGTGCTGGACTTGTTGATAACGACAAGATTTGACCCTGAAAAATAATTGATGAGGCTAGCTGCAGGATAAACGACTAAGGAAGTTCCACCAATGATCAATAAATCTGCTTGCTGAATGACTCGGGCTGCTCGACTAAAAACATCCATATCCAGAGGTTCCTCATAAAGGGTTACGTCAGGTTTGACCACTTTACCACAATATAAACAATGAGGAACTGGACCTTCAAGTGCCAAAAAATCATCCAAATCATAAAAGTGATGACAGCCCAAACAGTAATTACGATCTGCACTACCATGCAGTTTCAAAACTTTCTGAGACCCCGCCATTTCATGCAAGCTATCAATATTTTGCGTCACAATTGCTTTTAATTTACCTGTTTTTTCTAACGACGCTAGATAATCATGTGCTAAATTTGGCTTGGCATCTGGATAGACCAGATACTTTTTGTAGAAGTCAAAAAAATCCTCTGGATAGCGTTCAAACACGGTGCGTGAAACAAGTTGCTCGGCAGTAAAATGGCGCCCCAACTTAAGACTATAAACACCATCAGAACTTCGAAAATCTGGAATATTAGACTCTGTTGAAACCCCTGCACCACCGAAAAAGACAATTCTTTGACTTTTATCTATCAGTTCCTGTAATTGTTCAATCTTATCCATTTCACCCCTCCTTAAGTTTTTTGTTCTAAAAAAGTTGAAAACCTTTAGCTTCTGTCAACCAGGCTTTCAACTTTATTTGATTATGATTTAAATGTTAAACTGACTACTTTTGGTCCTTTGACACAATTTGACGTTCTTCAAAGTCCTTATTCTCATCTATTATAGGATTGAAGCAATGAACATGCTTATCATTTTGAGAACAAGAGTAATCACATGAATGGAATCTAACTTTAGTCTGCAATCAAGGTTTCTAGACCAACCTTCATCATATCTGTGAAAGTATTTTGGCGCTCTTCTGCAGTTGTATCTTCATCTGGATTAACCAAACTATCTGAAATAGTCATGATAGCAAGAGCATCAACATGGTGTTGGGCAGCAAGATAGTAAAGGGCTGCTGCTTCCATCTCCACTGCTTTAACTCCCCACTTACCAAGCTCGATATTTTTTTCAAAGTAGTTTGAGTAAAAGACATCTGATGACAAAACATTTCCGACGTGAGTGGTCATACCGAGGTCTTTGGCAATATGATAGGCTTTATCTAGTAAATCAAAGCTAGCGATTTGTGGAAAATCATATTGAGGCCAGTCATTGCGGATAATGTTTGAGTTGGTAGCAGCTGCTTGCGCCAAGACCAACTCACGAACGTGAACATCCTCATTCAAAGAACCAGCAGTTCCGACACGGATCAATTTTTTCACACCGTAATCGACAATCAATTCACGCGCATAGATAGAGATAGAGGGCATCCCCATCCCTGTTCCCATAACAGATACACGATGGCCCTTGTAAGTTCCAGTGTAACCAAACATGTTACGGACTTCATTGAAGCATACAGCGTCTTCAAGAAAATTCTCAGCGATAAACTTCGCACGAAGAGGATCTCCAGGAAGAAGAATTTTATCAGCAATTTCACCCTGCTTAGCAGCAATATGGATAGACATAGTTTATGATACAAAGAGCGACCAGAAAGCGACTGAAAATTAGGAATCTGACGAGAAATCCTGATTTCACAGTCAGATTATCTATTTTCCGAGCTTTCCGCTCGTGTTCAAATTAGAACACACGCTCTACCTTTCTTTTTTATTAATAGGACAGGCGACAGAGAACAAAGTAAAAATAGGAAACTGGCGACGCATTGTAAATGCTAGACAGTTTATCTTTTTTACACAGTTCTCCGCCCGTATTCAGTTCAGCTAATACGGTTAACCCATCCTTTCTTTTTTAATTGAGTAATTAGAAAAGCTTTCTGCTCGTGTTCAAATTTGAACACACGCTCTACCTTTCTATTATTTTTAATTTGTTAATGAATCCAAAAATGCATAGAGTTTTGCATTCATTTCTCGATAAGCATAGTTACGAATAGCTTCAGACTTTTGAACATAAGTCAATTTTTTGCTTTGTTCTTCCAAAACTTCTTCACCATCCGCAGCAATTAAGAGCTCTACTGCTTCTGGATCAAATTCCAAATGAGCTTGGAAGGCATAGTGTTTAGGACTAAAGCGAATAATCTGACGTGGACAGCCTTGACTGGTCGCAAGGACGATAGCATCCTCTGTTAATCCCGGCATATCTCCATGCCAGTGACCAGTATTTAAAGTTTGTCCAAAAACTTTGACATGATTGTCTTTTAATCCAGCTTCAGTTAGCGTTATTGGAAAAACACCAATCTCACGCTCTGGACTATGCTCATACTCTGCGCCATAAGCAACAGACAAGAGTTGAGCACCAAGACAGACCCCAACAATATAACGATCTGCCTTCATAGCCTTTTGAATCAGCTCAATCTCTGCCTGAGGATCGTAGTATGGAAAAGTTTCCCGATCTTCATCTGGCGATTGAGGTCCCCCCATCACAATTAAGAAGTCGATTTCATCCACTGTCTCTGGTAAGGCTTCATTCTCATAGACTTTGGTCGTGGTCACTTGATGGCCACGATCCTGCGCCCATTTTAGATAAGCGCCCGGCACTTCAAAGGTTTCATGCAGTACAAAATGTACCTTCATCGTTTCTTCTCCCATCTCTTTCGAATCACGTAAGACAGACCAGCCGCAAGTACAAGCGGAATTGTCAAACTCCAAGTTTGGCCTGTAAATCCAAGGCTCAGGGCAATGGCTGTCAGAGGAGCTTTTAAGGTCGTCCCTAAAAAGACGGTCGCTCCTAGTAACATCCCTAGAGCAGGATCTAGATGAATCCCAACTGCTGTCAAAAGCAAGGTCACTAGGTAGCCAGATCCAATCCCTAAGGCAAATGATGGTGTTAAAGTTCCCCCATAAGCACCATTGCGCAAGAGGAAATAAACCAGAATCCCCTTCACTGCAAGAGCCAGTGGAAGATAAGGAATCGACTGGCTAGACAAGAGGGCTTGCGCTAGTATCTGGCCATTTCCCATAAAGATAGGGAAAAAGATTGCTAGTCCCCCCAGCACTAGAAAGGCTAGCGGAAGAGCCCAAAGAATCGACCCATTCTTCCGCCGTTTGTGACTAGCCCGCTTGGCTAGGAAAGCAAAGACCAGAGCCAAGGGAGTAACCAAGAAAGCAATCACAATAGCCTGAAAGAAACTGCTAGCCGACCATGAGACTGCGGACAGGTGATAAATAGCCTCCTGACCAATGATGGACTGAGCGACCCAGGTGGCCAGATAAGTGCTGGTCAAAACCAGTAGAAGGTTCTGCCAACTGTAGGCGAGTCCTAAAGTCTCAAAGACGAACAAGCTACTGGCAAAGGGAACTTGATAGACCGCAGCTAAACCAGCTCCAGCACCACAGACAATCAAGACTTTTCGCTCTTTGAGGGCTAGAGAAAAACCTTTCGCCAAGCGACCAGCTAGAAGAGCCCCAACCTCACGTGGTGCTCCTTCTTTTCCGACCGATGCACCTGCTCCGACAATCGCAACCTGCATCCCTGCATGAAGGAGGTGGGCTAAGAGCGCTGGTTCCCTGTCTCCAGCTAAGTCAATTTGCTGGCGAATAGACAGAATCTTATAACGCTTTTGCAAGACATACCAAAAACCAGCTGCCAAACACCCAGTCACACATAAGACCAAAAATCTACGGAGACCTCCAGCTTCTTGAAATTGCTGGAGTAAATCCGACTTATCTTGGCCAAAGGCCAGCCCTTGCACCCCTTCTAGTAGATAATGACAGGCAATTCCGACCAGACCCGTCCCTATTCCTAATGATAAAGTGGCTAGAAGCACTCTCAGTCCATAGGGAATACTTTGGAGTCGTACTCTCATAACATTACAATTCTGCAAGAATCGCTTTCAGCAAGCCTTTAAAGTCGCCTTTGACACGTTCGGTAACTTCTACTACTTCTTCGTGGTTAAGTTCCTCTTGGAAACCAGCCGCAAAGTTGGTAATACATGAAATACCAAGAACCTTCAAACCAGAATGCGCTGCAACGATGACTTCTGGAACGGTTGACATTCCGACAGCGTCTGCACCAAGTGTCTTATAAGCACGGATTTCAGCTGGAGTTTCATACGTTGGACCGGTTACACCGATATAAACACCATCATCAAGTTTAACACCAAGCTTTTCAGCAACTGCATGAGCTGTAGCACGATATTCTGGAGTGTAAGCTTTTGACATGTCTGGGAAACGTGGACCGAAGTCATCTAAGTTTTCACCGATTAGAGGGTTTTGGCCTGTCATATTGATGTGGTCAGTGATAGCCATCAAAGTACCAGGACCAAAGCCGATACCTCCAGCAGCGTTGGTTACAATCACACCTTCACAGCCCAAAACTTTCATGACACGAACTGGGAAAGTCATGACTTCAAGCGGATTTCCTTCATAGAAATGGAAGCGTCCTTGAAGTGCTAAAACCTTACGTCCTGCAAGCTCACCGTAAACCAATTTTCCAGCGTGTCCAACAACAGTAGAACGTCCCCAGTTTGGAATCTCAGCATAGTCTACCACAACTGGATTTTCAATTTCTTCAGCAAGTTCTCCAAGTCCTGATCCAAGAATCAAGCCGAACTCTGGTGCTTCTACTCCCTTTTCTTTTAAGAAAGCAGCTGTTTCATTGATTTTTGCTAATAATGTCATTGTCTGTCTCCTTCATAATCTTTTAAAAATTGACCAATTTTGTCAAAGGTTTTTGCATTTCGAATAGTAATATTACGATAGAAAGGCATCTTAAGCAGGAACTTGTGATAGGCTGTTTTGCTATAGGTTTCTTCTGAGAATTTGCCCCAGAAGATTCCCAGTTTCCCGAAATGAAGCAGTTCATCTACCAGTTCCATACTTTCGACTTTCTCAATGACTTGCTTGTTATCCAGTCCCTCAGTATAAAAGAGAACATCCTTTCGAGCCATTTCTTGGAACCACCATTCCGGAAGAGTTCTAAGCTCCTCTTCATAATCTTCTTGACTTAACAAGGAAAAATGTTGGATAAATGGATAATGCTTGTCAAAGAAAGCCTGTAAGATCTCCACTAGTTGAGTCTTCGAGATACTTGTGTCAAAGAAAATATTGCCACTATTGATGTAGGTTTCAACATTTTCCAATCCCAACTCTGTCAATTCTTGACGAAGCTGGGCCATGACCACCTTATGTTTCCCACCGACATTGATCCCTCTAACCAGTAATGCCAAGCGAGTCATCTTAAACCAATTTATCTAAGAAACTTTCACCAATCATAGCTTTATCAACGCCAAAGTTATCAGCGATTGTCGCAGAAATATCAGCAAAATGACCGATTGGTAGGTGTCCATTTCCTTTTAGTGATGGGCTGTAGGCCAAAAGTGGAATGTATTCACGAGTATGGTCTGTACCTGCATAAGTAGGGTCATTACCATGATCGGCAGTAATCATGAGTAGATCATCTTCTCTCATAGCAGCGATAAGTTCTGGCAAACGTTCATCAAACTCGTGCAAGCAGTCGCGGTAACCATGTGGATCACGGCGGTGACCGTAAAGTGCATCAAAGTCGACCAAGTTAGTGAATGAGAATCCTTTTTCAAACTCAGTAAGGCCCATTGTTGTCAAAAGTGTGTCAATTCCATGGCTATTTGACTTATTGTGGCCCATATCATGGTTCACCCCAGCACCATTAAAGATATCGCTAATCTTACCTACTGAGTAAGTATCAATGCCTGCTTCGTTGAGTTTGTCCAAAACTGTTGGAGCAAATGGAGATACAGCCAAGTCACGACGATTTGCAGTACGTGTGAAGTTTCCAGGCTCACCAACATAAGGACGAGCGATAATACGTCCGAGAAGAGCTGGACGCTCTAAAGTAATCGAACGAGCGTATTCACAGATACGGTAGAGTTCATCCAAAGGAATGATATCTTCATGAGCTGCAATTTGAAGAACTGGGTCAGCTGATGTATAGATAATCAACTCCCCTGTTTCCATTTGGCGTGGTCCAAAGTCATCGATTACAGCAGTTCCTGAGTAAGGTTTGTTGGCTTCACGAATAACCTTGCGTCCTGAAAATTCTTCGATTTTAGTAAGAATTTCTTCTGGGAATCCATTCCAGAAAGTATCGAAAGGTTCAGTGATATTAAGTCCCATGATTTCCCAGTGACCAGTCATGGTATCTTTACCTAATGACACTTCCTCAAGTTTAGTGTAGTAGCCGCTAGGATTTGCCTCTGCGGGAACCGTTTTAAGGGATGTTTCACGCTCGATGTTACCAAGACCAATCTTAGCCATGTTAGGAACATTCAAACCAACTGATTTTGAAATATGGCCAAGTGTATCAGATGCTCCATCTGGAACCCCTGCATTGACAAAGTTATTAGCATCTGGTGCTGCACCGATTCCTACAGAATCGAGTACCACCAAATGAATACGTTTAAATTTTGACATCGTTTGCCTCCTTTATTTTCCTTTTGTTGAAGTTAAAACCTGAACGCCAGCTTGCCCTGCAACAATCACTTTATCAACCATTTGATTAAATAAACCGTGCTCAACAATACCGACCTGAAGATCCAGTTGATGACCAAAAGCAATCGGATCTTCAATAACACCTAAATCAAGATCAATAATGAAATTTTTCATATCCGTCACAAAGCGTTGGCCATCTTTTTCACGAAAACTTGGCTTATAACCAGCTTTTTCAAAACGACGGAAAACCTGTTCTGCTCCGTATTGGACAACTTCGACAGGTAGTTTGAAAGCGCCCAGTTTCTCAACCATTTTGCTCTCATCTACCACCCAGATATACTGTTTGGTTGGTGTCGCAACTACTTTTTCCATTAGAAGTGCACCACCGCCTCCTTTGATACCATTAAACTGGCGATCTACCTCATCAGCTCCATCAACAGTCACGTCCACCTCATCCACCTCGTCAATCGACTTAAGTGGGATATTCAATCCTTGTGCCTGTTTTGTCGTTACACTCGAGGTCGTTACGGCTGTAATTTGAAGTCCTTCTTCTTTAATTCTACGTCCGATCTCCTCTACGAAATAATAGGCAGTCGAGCCTGTTCCAAGTCCTACAACCATTCCGTTGGTTACGAACTCAGCAGCCTTGATGCCTGCTATTTTTTTCAGATTTTCCACTTAAACACCTCCAAACAAAAAGCTACTTTTATTATAACATGAATACGCTTTAAATTCATCCTTGCACTAGAAAAACCCGAACATTTTATTTCGGGTTTCTGATTCTTATTTAACCATGTCAGGATCGTAGTCATAAAATCCTGTGTCAAGGAAACGATTTTTTGGATGGAGTTTACGGACTTGCTCATCCAACAAGAAGGCTTGGTCATGCGTAAAGCTTCCCTCTTGAATCAAGCTACGAGCTTGGATGAAGAGTTTTGCAATCTCAACAAAATCTTGCCCTGGAGTATATAGTCCCTCTAGTTTCCAATGAGTGAAACCATGGTCTACCAACTCTGTCAATTTTGTCATCAAATCAAGGTCATTGTTAGCAAAAATGTGAGTTCCATGATTGTCTTCAAAAATAGAGTAGTGACTATCTGGATCACTTGGCTCCGCTAAGAACAAATCACGCTGACGTGTTTTTTCATCATCAATCTGAGTAAAATTATAGTAATTCTGCAAGAGTGGACGCTTAGAGTGGTGGATAACACTTGCTCCATAGACCAAAATTTCAGCAGGAATTTCCAAAATTTCAGGCATTTTAAAGAGTTCAGCTGATGGAATTTCACGAGCCAATACTGCCTCAGAAGCGCCAGCCTTTTGTCCCCAGAAATTGATCTGACGGCTGCTAGTTACCATCGTTGAGGCGTCATAGATGGTTTTAAAAGAATAACCATCGCGATTGACAACATAAAAGACACCTGCATCCCCAACAGTAATGTAGTCTGTTTTAATATCTTCCAAGAAATCAAGGAAGGGCTTGATACGATCCATCATATCCTGATGCATAAGGGCATTGACCGCTACGATCAATTCCTTACCTGCATCATGAACCAGACCAGCGATGGTTCTCAGTTCATCATAAGAAAAAGTCTTTGGCAAACGAAGTCCAAAATCTTTCTCACCAACATAGATGCGGTCAACTCCCGCCTCTAGTAATTCTTTTACTTGTTCAATGCTTTCAGCAGTTGCTGTAATAATAATCTTTTCCATAAGAAAAATTATACCACATTTCTGAAAAATCAGCTATGGGCAATCTATTTTTTAAGAAAAGTTATACTCTTCACTTTTATAAAAAGAAAAGTGAACTACCTTTACTAGAGTTCACTTTATATTCTTTTATGCTTGTATTTCTTCAACAAGGTGACCATCATTCATGATAAAGACACGGTCCACCTTATCTAGAAGTCTGGTGTCATGAGTAATCATTACCACTCCTCTTCCCTGCTCATGGGCTATAGATGCCAGCATATCCGTTACTTGATAAGCTCTTTGGGTATCAAGACTGGCTGTTGGTTCGTCAGCAAGAACGATGCTAGGATTGTTATAGAGTGCTCTGGCAATTGCTGCTCGTTGACGTTCTCCCCCAGATAAGGCCTTAGGATAATGATTTTGAACTTTGTTCAGATCCAGCAAATCAAATAACTCTTGACGGTCACTTTTCGAAGATTCGTCTTTATCTAGTCGATCAATTAAGTCTAATTGTTCCTTCACTGTTAAAAAAGGGATCAGATTTGAAGCCTGTAATATAAAACCAAATTCCTTAAACCGAAGATCTGTTTTCTCTTTTTCAGTCAAATTACCCGTTTCTGTTCCCTTTACTAAAATCTTCCCACCTGAAGGCTCCTGCAACTGTCCTAAGGTGGTCAAAAAGGTTGTTTTACCAGATCCAGAAGGACCAACTATGGCAACAAATTCACCTGCATTCAGCTGAAAATTGGTCTCATGGAGAGCTACAACTTTCATCTTGCCTTCGCCATAAGTCTTTGTCACTTGAATCATCTCAATTAATCTAGTCATTTCATTCTCCTTATCATTCTGCAATCGCTGTAATTGGATCCACTTTAAGTAGACGCGGAAGCGAAATGACGCCACCCAGAAGTTCCATCAAGCAGATAACCAAGCTTAGCATAAAGTATGCCAACCAACTAGGATAGAAAAAGAAGGTTGCAGGTAAGACTAAAATGACAACCCAAATGGCAAACAAGGCTAATCCGATACCCAAACCAGATAAGAGAAAGATTTGGCAGAAAAGGGACCATACGATGGATTTGATCTGAACTCCTTGCGCTCGCATAATTCCATAGAGACCTAATTTTTGAATGGTAATGATGTAGATAAAAATCCCTACAATCAGACCTGTAATGACAATCATAGCTAGAATCATCCCTGAAAATACATTGACCTGAGGGGTGTAGCCAGGAATTTTCGAAATCATTTTTTGAATAGAAATCTGCTTCAAGCCATCGCCAGTCACTTCTACATCATTTTGTAATACCAATGCAGAGATAGAACGATTGGTTTTTGTTGTTCCTTGTAAATTCCAATACGTTGTTAAACTTGTGAAGACAACAGGTTCCGTAAAAAATTTATTTTCTTTGGTCAAACCTACAATCTTAAAACTTGTCTCACTTCCGTTGAGTTGAATAGTGTCCCCAAGTTTGATGCCGTAATTTTCAAAAGACTGATCCACTACAACTTCTTGGTCATTTTCTGGATAATGACCTTCAATCAAGGATGGCGAGATAAAACTGTCCCACTCTTGAGCAAAAATAGAGACATTCATCTTGTCACTACTATCAACAAGGTTAGTCACTGCAAACATATAGCTTAGGGGAACAGCATCCTCAGACACCTTATCCTTGTAGTCTTTTTCTGGTATAAAGGATGCAGTCAAATTATCATTTGCATAATCGGATAGAACAACTCCTGTTGCCTGCCAATTATCAATGGCAGCCCTGTTGTTTCGAACAAGTCCGAGAGCCAAACTGGTCATAAAAAAGACCATAAAAGCAATTAGAAAAATGGTTGTTAGAATTAAACTGTAACGCAGTTTATTCTGTAATATTTCTTTGATAGCAAGATACATGCCAAGCTCCTTTAAGTATTCTGTTGTCGAGGAAACAAGTTTCCCCTCTACCATAGCACTAAAGATAGAAATCTATCTCGTCATGAACAACTAGAATCAATTTAAAAGAATCCTGTCCTTACTTCAAAATTGAATTTATTTGCATCTGTGTATGATTTTTATTCGTTTCATCCGTTAAATTTCTTCTCGTATTAGATAGAAAAAAATGATAAAGTTTAAACGGTTTACTCATCCTATCACCTTTGTAGAAGAGTGTCAAGAAATTTGTTTCATCATATGAAAACAGAGTTTATTCTTTTTGTAACCTTACTGTAATAATTTTTTTCTTGAAAAATGGTAAAATGAAAGAGTACTGTTAAGGAGAGAATCATGCCCGTAAGAAAATATCAACCGTATGAGTTTGAAGAAGAGGAAACTCAAACAACGCTCTATCAAGACTATGTTCCAGAAACCACTTCCGTTGCTAGTTTGAAGGAAGTTCTTTTCTTTGTAAACATTGCTTGTTTTTGCGTCTTTTTAGCCTTGTTTAGCTTTATCTTTTTAGCCCTCAAATTCAACACAGTTCTAGCTTTTAGCCTGGCAATTGCCTTGAGTTTAGTGGCATCAAACGTTCAACGTTCGATGATTAAGAAGAAATTTTATTAGATTCAAAAGGTCGGAATTTTTGTTCTGACCTATTTTTTTGGCTCTATAATATTTGTAGTGGGTAAATCCCCTATAGATATTATGGAGCCTATTTTGTTGTAGAAAAAAAGTCCCATATGACCTATAATGAAAAGCGACAAAACAACTCATTAGAAAGATTCATATGGAACAATTACATTTTATCACAAAACTCCTTGATATTAAAGACCCAAACATCAAGATTGTAGATATCATCAATATGGATACTCACAAAGAAATCAGCGCTAAACTGGATTATGAGGCTCCATCTTGCCCTGAGTGCGGATGTCAAATGAAGAAATATGACTTCCAAAAACCGTCGAAAATTCCTTATCTTGAAACAACTGGTATGCCTACTAGAATCCTCCTTAGAAAGCGTCGATTCAAGTGCTATCATTGCTCGAAAATGATGGTCGCTGAGACTTCTATCGTCAAGAAGAATCATCAAATTCCTCGTATTATCAACCAAAAAATTGCGCAAAAGTTAATTGAAAAGACTTCTATGACTGATATTGCCCATCAGCTATCCATTTCAACTTCAACTGTCATTCGTAAACTCAATGACTTTCACTTTAAGCATGATTTTTCTCGTCTTCCAGAGATTATGTCTTGGGACGAGTATGCCTTTACCAAGGGAAAGATGAGTTTTATCGCACAAGATTTTGATCAGCTCAATATCATTACTGTTCTTGAGGGAAGAACACAAGCTATCATCCGCAATCACTTTCTGCGCTACGATAGAGCAGTCCGATGTCGAGTGAAAATCATTACTATGGATATGTTTAGCCCTTACTATGACTTAGCTAGACAACTTTTTCCGTGTGCTAAAATCGTTTTGGATCGTTTTCCCCCTTCGTTATTATATTTCTAAACTCAGGCTAAAACAGTCCACTGGACTGTTTTACTCCAACACTTAAGCCGTGCTATGAGTCGTATCCGTGTTCAAATTATGAATCAATTTCATCGAAAATCCCATCAATACAAGGCTATCAAGCGTTATTGGAAGTTCATTCAACAGGATAGTCGTAAACTCAGCGATAAACGTTTTTATCGCTCTACTTTTCGTATGCACTTGACGAATAAGGAGATTTTAGTCAAGCTTTTGAGCTATTCAGAAGACTTGAAACACCACTATAATCTCTATCAACTCTTGCTTTTCCACTTTCAGAATAAGAAGCCTAACAAATTTTTCGGACTAATTGAGGACAATCTAAAGCAGATTCATCCTCTTTTTAGACTGTCTTTAAAACCTTTCTAAAGGACAAAGAGAAAATTGTCAATGCACTTCAGTTCCCCTATTCCAACGCCAAATTAGAAGTCACTAATAATATCATCAAACTTATCAAGCGCAATGTCTTTGGTTTTCGGAACTTTGACAACTTCAAAAAACGAATTTTCATCGCTCTGAATATAAAAATGGAGAGGACAACGATCGTCCTCTCCAGATGTTAACTTTTCTTCAATCCACTACAGGTGACAAAGAGCCCAAAAAGCGAACAATACTTAGAATTCCGTTTAACAAAATCCTAGCATTGT
>NZ_CAUPII010000015.1:0-41000 GCF_963511325.1 uncultured Streptococcus sp. | reverse complement strand
CTGGAACTACAGCTGGTTCTGCAGGTGTAACTTTTTCTGGAACTACAGCTGGTTCAACAGGTTCATCTGGTCCCAAAGATGGACGTGGGGGAACTGTTGGAGCCTTAGCAAGCAGTTCATCCACAAGTGAAACTGAGTCTACCATCAAGTCTTCTACAGATGGCTCTTTCACTGGTTCTTCTGTCTTTGAAAGATTACTGAAATCAGGGAAAAGATCATCCTTGCTACTCTCACTAGTGTCAAGCCCTTCTTCCCTTTTCAATCTTTCTAAGTCTCGTAAAATTTGTTCCTTAAAACTTAATTTTTCTTCATCTCTTGAATTTTCGCTCAAAGGTATTACCTCCTTGTTGATAATCCATAATATTATATCTCAAAAACTAAAGAAAAGCAACCATAGATGCCTTTCTAATGCCTAATTCGTGTTTTCCCAGACCATATCATACCATTCTTCACCAGCAAAAGTCGACTTGGATTTTCCTTCATTCACAAAACCATGTTTCTCATAATAGCCAATGAGATAGTCATGGCAGGTTAGATTGATTCCCTCACGCTCATGCTCAAGAGCGAGATCTTTTAAAGCGGTCAATAATTTTCGTCCGACACCTAACGCTTGAGCTTTCTTAGCAATGGATAGACAAGTCACAGAGATATAGCCACCTTTTTGACGGCTGTAATCTTTAATGTCTTCTGTAAAGGACTGGTCTTGTAAATATCGATGAGGGACTACTGGTCCCTCAATATAGCCTAGTATTTCCCCCTCTTTTTCAGCCACTAAAAAACTGGTCTTAATTTTCTTCAGATGAGCTTCAAAAACAGGACGAGGAATGGCTTCTTCAATTGAAAAATTTTCTAGTTCAATTTCAAAGATACGATCTAAATCTGTCAATCTAGCTTGTCTAATAATCATATTTCCTCCTGATAATAGGGATTCTGCCAACGCATGAGAAAGGCAAATTCACTGTTCCTTTCTCCCTCTACGATCCCTTGTTCCATAAATCCATTCATTTCAAAGTAGGCCAGCAACTCATCCTCACAAAGCAAATAAATACCTGGTCTATTTTGCTGACGGGTAACTTCCTTCAAAGCTGCTAGCAACAAGGTTCCAAAGCCTTGCCCCTGAAAATCGGGAGCGACAGCTAAATCTTCAAGGATGATTGCGTTCTCACTGATGAATTCCTCATCTCTGATCTCAAGCATCCATTGTCTTAAAGAGGGAATAGGAAGTGAAGCTGCAATGATATAAGCAATCCCTTGATCATCCAGGCTAGCTAAGAGAAACGTACCCGCATGGTTGCGGATACGTTCTTCTATTATTTCTCTATTCAATATTTCTAGGGTGTTTGAAATACTTTCTTGTATCAAGCAAATCTGATTTATATCTGATTGCTGTGCTTCCCTGATTTTAATTGAAAATTCCATGATATTCCTTATTGAACATTGCTAGTCAAGTTTGACAAGAGACGCTCAAATGAGTATTCATAAGTTTGGATGTCACCAGCTCCCATGAAAACATAGACAGCATTGTCATGGTCTAGGAGTGGAGAAACATTTTCAACTGTGATAACTTGATGTTTCTTGTTGATTTTATTGGCAAGGTCTTCTACCTTGACATCACCATGGTCCACCTCACGAGCAGATCCATAGATTTGTGCGAGGTAAACTGCATCAGCCTGATTCAAGGCTTGAGCAAAGTCATCCAACAAGGCGATTGTACGAGTAAAAGTATGCGGTTGGAAGATAGCCACGATTTCCTTGCTTGGGTATTTTTGACGTGCAGCATCAAGAGTCGCTACGATTTCAGTTGGATGGTGAGCAAAATCATCGATGATAACAGTGTCATTGACAATCTTTTCTGTAAAGCGACGTTTCACTCCACCAAAAGTCTTCAAGTGTTCACGTACTAAATTCAAGTCAAAGCCAGCAGTATAAAGCAAACCAATCACTGCTGTGGCATTCATGATGTTGTGGCGACCGAAAGTTGGAATGTGGAATTGGCCCAACTCTTGACCACGGAAGTGAACGGTAAAGGTTGAACCTGTAGTAGAACGAAGTAAGTCGCTTGCTACAAAATCATTGTTGTCTGCTTCAAAACCGTAATAATAGATTGGGGCATTTGCTGTAATCTTACGCAACTCAGCATCTTCACCATAGACAAACAAACCTTTGGTAATTTGTTTGGCATAATCATTGAAGGCGTTGAAGACGTCCTCTAAGCTTGTGAAGTAGTCTGGGTGGTCAAAGTCAATGTTCGTAATAATAGAATATTCTGGGTGATATGGCATGAAATGGCGCTCATACTCGTCTGATTCAAAGACAAAATACTTGGCATTTTCAGATCCACGACCTGTACCATCTCCGATCAAGTAACTTGTATCAGTGATGTGTGACAAGACGTGAGAAAGCATCCCAGTTGTTGAAGTCTTACCGTGGGCTCCAGCAACTCCCATGCTGATAAAATCACGCATAAAGCTACCGAGAAACTCATGATAACGTTTATAGCTCAAGCCCTGTTGATCCGCATAGGCAATTTCCACGTTATTATCTGGACGGAAGGCATTCCCAGCGATAATATCCATATCCCCTTGCAAATTCTTTTCATCAAAAGGTAAGATTGTAATTCCTGCTTGCTCTAGTCCACGTTGGGTAAAGTAGTACTTCTCAACATCAGAACCTTGAACCTTGTGCCCCATTTGATGCAACATCAAAGCCAAGGCACTCATACCTGATCCTTTGATTCCGATAAAATGATAAGTTTTTGCCATTTTCTTCCCCTCTATTCACTCATTCTAGTCAAGTTGAGCTCTTGGGCTACTTGACGCTCTTGTTCTTTTTGTTTACTTTTTTTGTTATAAATTTGACTTTTCTTTAAAAAGTCATAGTTGTTTTTCTTAGGATGAGACTTTTCGCTATTTGGCAAAGGACTATCCACTTGAGAAACTGTTTCTGCCAAAATATAGTGAGATTGACCTAACTTCTGACTATATTTCGCAAATTCTCCTGGATTTTCTTTTTGAAAAGGTGCTGTCGGTTGATTTGCTGGACGCACATGGCTTGTCTTCGGTTGACGTCTCGTATGGCTCACATCCTGAGTCAAATATCGAGCCGAACGCTTCTTTTTCAAATCCGCACGAGCTTCTTCACGCGCTAGTTCAGCATAGGATTTTTCTTTTTTCTCAATCGGTTTTACAAGAGGCTTGGCTTTCTCTTGCTTTTTTTCTTCAGTGATTGGAGACCATTCCAAGTAGTTTTTATCTTGATAATCACCTTTGATATTACTGATGAAATCAGACTCATCGTAGAGATTCATAACTGGCATTTCTGTCAACATGACTTCATCATCTGCCACTATTGGAAATCGTTTTTGTGTCATATTTATTTCCTTTCAATACTCCATTATAGCGTAATGTCTTGATTTTTCAAGTATAGGCTCATGAAATCCCTAAAATTTCTCGTATTTCAGCTAGACTCAGACTTCCTCGAGACTCTGTTCCATCCAAGATTTCAGAAACAAGATTTTTCTTTTTCTCTTGTAATTCTTGAATCTTTTCTTCAATTGTACCTCGAGTCACAAGGCGATAAACTTCAACAGCCTGCTCTTGCCCCATACGATGAGCTCGACCGATAGCCTGAGATTCAACTGCAGGATTCCACCATAAGTCTACTAGAATGACCGTATCCGCACCAGTGAGATTGAGTCCAACTCCACCAGCCTTTAGAGAAATCAAGAATACATCGCGCTCTCCTTGGTTAAAAGCCTTAGTCATTTCCTGACGTTCTTGAGAAGGAGTTGATCCCGTAATTTTAAAGGAAGTCAAGCCTAAGTCAGGTAGCTCTTGCTCAATCCGATCCAACATGCCTCTAAATTGTGAGAAGATAAGTACACGGTGTCCACCTTCAGCAATCTGAACCAGCAAATCTCGTAAACTATCCAGCTTCCCGCTCTCTCCTTGGTAGTCCTCCATAAAGAGCGCAGGTGTATCACAAATCTGACGCAAACGCATGAGACCAGTCAAAATTTCGACGCGATTTCGTTGAAATTCCCAATCGCTTACCTGTTCCAGACGCTCCTGCATCTGTTGCAGCTGAGCAAGATAGATAGCTTTTTGTTGATCCTCCAGTTCATTCTTATAGACGACTTCAATCAAGTCAGGCAACTCTGTCAAAACCTCTTCTTTCTTGCGTCTCATGACAAAGGGTTTGATAAATTGAGCCACTCTCTCAGTTGATAGTTTCATAAACTCCTTCTTAGCAGGTAAGAGGCCTGGTAAGACAATCTGAAAAATCGACCAGAGTTCTCCCAGATGGTTTTCAATCGGTGTTCCTGATAGTGCAAAGACAGATGGAACCACAAATCGTCGCAAACTTTGCGCAATCTTGGTCTGTGCATTTTTCATGACCTGAGCTTCGTCTAAAAAGAGAAAATCGAAAGATAAATCTCGATAAATTTCACTATCTTGACGGAAAGTGGCATAGCTTGTCACATAAATCTGATGATTTTCTGCCAAAATCGACTCTCGATGAGATTTCAAGCCATGCACCACTACAACATCCAAATCTGGAGCAAACTTTTGAAATTCATCGGCCCAGTTATAGATTAAGCCAGACGGAGCAAGGATTAAAACACTAGTATCCGCTTGAGCCTGACTGCTTAAAAAGGCAATGGTTTGCAAGGTCTTCCCAAGACCCATATCATCTGCTAAAATACCGCCAAAGCCATAATGATGGAGCATCTGCAACCACTGAATTCCCCTTTTCTGATAATCCCTTAGTTCTGCTTGAATATTCAGCTCTTTCATCGGAAAATCTTCTGGATGTGTCAAATCATGGGCCAAATGGCGAAATTCTTCAGTGAAAAAAATTTGATCCTGATCCTCAAATAGACGAGATAGGGTATAAGCTAGGGATTTACGAGCTCTAAAGGCTCCATCTTGTAGCTCCTCTATCCCTAACTCTTCTAAATCCTGACGGATACGTTTGGTCTGATCATCGAAATAGTAAACCTGATTTGAGGAACTGATATAATAATCCTGCTTCTCAACTAGCGCTTTCATCGCTCGATCGATTTCTTCTTGATCGATATCCCAAAAATCAAATTGAATTTCTAAAAGGCTCCCCTTGGAGGAGATATGTACTTGAGGCTTCTGAACCTGATAGAGTTCTTGCAAGCTCTCGGAAATCCTTAATTCTCCAAGTGCTTCAAAAGCTGGTAAAACTTCCTGAAAGAATGTATGGACTGCATCAGCTTTCAAACTTTGACGCCATGAACGAAAATCTGCTTCAAATCCAGCAGATAGGGCCAACTGAAAGATTTGCTTCTCCAGTTGAATATCACTAGCAAAAGGAAGACTTTCTAGTTCCTCACGATTCGTTACTAAGCAAGCTTCATATTGAAACTGCATATCCAAGCGAATAGAACCATCCTCTTCTCGTTCCATGTAGAAAGAAGGACGGAAAGACTGGATTCGAAGCCCAT
Organism: uncultured Streptococcus sp.; assembly: GCF_963511325.1. Classification (GTDB taxonomy): domain Bacteria; phylum Bacillota; class Bacilli; order Lactobacillales; family Streptococcaceae; genus Streptococcus. The sequence goes on along the minus strand of NZ_CAUPII010000015.1, from coordinate 35,527 downwards.
CAGGAGCCTCTACCTTTCCTACGTTTTTAAATTGGGACAAAGTCGAAGCTAGGAGATCTCGATCACTGGTATCAAATTGTAAAATCTTTCTACCACTTTTATCGACAGGTACTTTTTTTAATTTTTCTAAAAGGCTAGCTTGCTCTTTAGACAGAAGATAAAATGTACCTTTAGTAAATAGCACTTGTCCCTTATAAAATGAATTCATCCCTACCTGTTGAAATATTTCCATCTCATAATAGTTAGATTTTTCTTCAATTACAAAAGAAAACAAACCTGCTTGACCATCAAAATCTTGAAAGACAAGATGAGGATAGCTTGAAATTTGATGGTCAAATTGAAATTCATCTAAGTCCATCAGCAGACTGACACCCTGTTCAAAAAAGGATAGAGGAAAATAGAGGTGACGACCTTGATTCTGGAAAAAGAGGGCATTTTCAGACTCATCTTCTACAATTCCCTGAAGAAAATTTAAGACAAACTGGCTAGTCTCATCAAACTGACTAAGCTTCAAGGAGGCTTCATATAGCTTACCAATCATGTAAGGTTTACTATTTTCTAGAACCTTCAGGAAGAGAGGAATATCTCGGATTACATAAAACTTATGAGTCTGGATAAGACCAATCCTCAAAGTCCAAATAATACGATTGGTTCCAGCTTCAACTTGCCCCTGAGCGGCTAGCTGATAGATTTTAGGCGAGTTAGTAGCTTGTATGCTCTCTAGGAAACGTCCCCCAAAGGTCACTTGGGTTTCGACTTCCTCCTTCTTTTCCTGCCCATTTTCTAGTTTCTGTAAAAGTTCTTGACCCAAATGATCATTTTTAAGGTAATGTTCTAGTGCTGCTAAATGCACACAAAACCCTCTTTTTTGGAAAAAATCACAAGCACAAAAAACCAAATCATCATCCAGGCTATAGCGAATTTCTTCATCTGCTACACGCGCATAGAGACGATGGTCTTTCTCTTTGATAATTTCAATCTGACTAGTTTCGTAGAGTTGAGCTCCCTCCATTCGAAGCTTCCCTGGAATCAATTTAGCCATATTTTCCCCTTTACTTTATCTCTTAATTATACCACATTTCTTCCTATGAAAATAGCCTTCTAGGAGTACTTTTCTCCTAAAAGGCTAGCTTCTTAAAGTTTAGCGAAAGTAATAATGATTCGTTGACAAACTTCTTCCAAGACAGATGTCGGCATGGCTACATTTAAGCGAGCATGTAGAGCTCCTTCTTCACCAAAGTCTAAGCCTCTATTAAGGATAACCTTAGCTTCATTTCTTAAGATGCTTTTTAATTCTTCATCGCTAATATCATAGGCTGAAAAATCAAGCCAAATGAGATAGGTCCCTTGAGGTTTCATGACCTTGATTTTAGTTTCTTTACCAAATAAATCCACTACATAATTGATGTGTTTCTCAATTAGTTCTTTGAGTTCTGTCAACCAATCTTCACCATAGCGATAAGCAGCTTCTGTCGCCAAATAGCCCAAGCCTGAAATTTCATGCTGGTTATTGGCCAACTGGCGTTTCTGGTAAGCCAGTCTCAACTTAGGATTTTCAATGACTGCATAGGAATTTTTTGTTCCAGCAATATTAAAGGTTTTAGTGGCACTGGTCAAGACGATAGCAAATTCTTTAAAGTCAGGGTTGACAGTATTGAAGGAATGATGCTTGTGACCAAAGAGGGCCAAATCTTGGTGAATCTCATCCGAAACCAAGAAAACACCGTGTTTTTGGCAGAGTTGGCCAATCTTCTCCAAGACTTCTTTTTCCCAAACACGTCCACCAGGATTGTGAGGATTGCAGAGAATATAAAGTTTGACATCCTCTTCCACCAAATCCTTTTCAAGTCGGTCAAAGTCAATCTCAAACAGACCATCCTTTTCCACCAAAGAATTGGTAATCAATCTGCGGTTGTTCAACTTGACACTGCGAGCAAAGGGTGGATAGACAGGTGTGTTAATCAAAACCGCCTCGCCTTCTTTGGTAAAGGCTTGAATGGCTGTTGAAATAGCTGGCACTACCCCTTCGATAAAGACTAGAGCATTCTTTTCAAAGCGATAACTATGGTTTTTTCCCTCCCAGTTTTGAACGGCTTCAATCAAGCCATCACTAGCATAGGTATAGCCATAGACTAATTGCTCAGCATAGTCATGGACAGTCTGACGAATCTCAGGTAAGACTTCAAAGTCCATATCAGCAATCCAGGCTGGCAATACTTGACGGTCAGTCTCTGCTTCTTTCCATTTGTAGGTATGATGTCCAAAACGATTGGGCAAAGTCGTAAAATCATATTTTCCCATAGTCTTATCCTTCCAAAGCTTGACGCAAGTCTTCAATCAAGTCCCTTGCATCCTCAATACCAATAGACAAGCGTAAAAGATCATCTGTCAATCCATAAGAATGACGAACCTCTGAAGGAATATCTGCATGGGTTTGAGTGGTTGGGTATGTAATTAGACTTTCTACACCACCCAAACTTTCAGCAAAAGAGAATACTTTCAAAGTATTCAAGATATGAGGAATACGCTTCTCATCTGCTACTTTAAAGGAAATCATTCCCCCACGACCTGTATACAAGACTTCTTTGACAGCAGGTGATTGTTCCAAAAAGGCTACGATTTCTTGAGCATTAGCTGTTGAGCGCTCCATACGAAGTGACAAGGTCTTGAGACCACGAATCAATTGATAACTATCAAATGGTGACAAGACAGCCCCTGTCGTGTTGAGATTATAAAAGAGTTTTTCGTACAAATCAGCATTATCTGTCACAACTACCCCAGCCAAGACATCATTATGACCTGCAAGGTATTTGGTCGCCGAATGAAGGACAATATCAGCTCCTTCTTCTATCGGGCGTTGATAAATCGGGCTATAGAAAGTATTGTCAACGACAACTTTAGCACCCTTAGCATGAGCTAATTTTGACAATTTTTCAATATTAAATTCCAACATCAAAGGGTTGGTTGGTGTTTCGATATAAAGTACATCCACATCCTTTTCTAGCTCGGCAATTAGCTCTTCTTCTGTGTTGGCATAGGTAAAGTGGAATCGTCCTTCCTGCTCCACTTGATTGAACCAGCGGAAAGAGCCACCGTAAAGGTCACGGACAGCCAAAACCTTGCTTCCTACTGGAAAAACGCTAAAGGCTAACACAATCGCAGACATACCTGAACTAGTCGCCAAAGCATAGTTGGCAGATTCAATAGCTGCCAAAACTTCCTCTGCCTTGCTACGAGTTGGGTTTTTGGTGCGGGTATAGTCAAATCCAGTTGATTGACCAAATTCTGGGTGCTGATAAGTCGTTGAAAAGTGAATTGGTGTTACCAAAGCACCTGTCGCTTTATCTGACTTGATACCTGCTTGGGCTAAAATTGTGTTGATGTGAAATGATTTACTCATACAATACCTCCAAATCTATAGTAACTATTGTACCACTTATTTTGTATCCTTCGTTTTCTTGTTTTCAAGAGCTAGTTATAGTTTCAAACTATACAAAAACGATAGCTTCCTGAGAAACTATCGTTTTTCCTGTTGCACTGACTGATTATTTAACGTGTTTAGCTAATTCTTCTTGGGCTTTTTTGTTAGATTCTTCTTTTTCTTTTAGCCATTTTTCTTTAGCTTTTTCATACTCATCAGCCGTTACAGTCTTATCTTGCAACTTGAGATATTTGTATGATTCGACACCCTTATTTCCTGCTTGTGAGAATGGCGATGAGAATGGAACTGTCTTTCTCAAGGTCGGTGTTCCACCAAGAGAAACGTTTGGAATTGCAAGAGCGCTATCAACGAGCCAAGCTTGAACTTCAGCATATTTTTCATAACGTTTTGCTGGTTCTTGCTCCTTGTTCGCTTCTTCTAGCATTTGAGTGTAAGTATCCAGTCCAACTGCCTTAGCCTTGTCATTTACCTCACCTGGTTCTAGACCAATGTTTTGCAACATACCCCCATTATTAACATTTAGGATATCAAGATAACTTGATGGATCCAAGTAGTCAGCACTCCAACCACCATTATAAATATCAAAATCCTTTTGAGCTGCGGTTTGAGCTAGGTAGCTAGAGTTATCATAGTCGTCTGTTGATAATTGTTGAATATCGATAACCACATTCTCAGCCCCTAAGACAGATTCGATGGATTGTTTCAAAGAACTTGCTTCAAGTACACCTTTTTTAGCTGATTGGTCAACTGATACATCCAAGTGGATTGGGAACTGCACACCCTTAGCTTCCAATTCTTTCTTAGCTTCTGCAAACTTAGCCTTAGCCTTGTCAGGATTGTAGTATGGGTCTTGTGCATCTGCAAAGTTGATTCCTTGCCATTCTTGGCCATAGTTGACCATCTTTTCTGAAACAACATCGCCAAAGTCTTTTCCGTTGATGCTTACAAATGTAGGAGGTACAACCAGGTTACGAATAATCTTCGTTGCTCCGTCTTCCCCTTGAGATTGAGCTCCATAGGCTGTACGGTTATAAGCATAGTTGAAGGCTTGACGGAAGTTTTTATTCAGAACTGCTTCTTGAGTTGATTTCTTTTCGATATCTGAGGATTTAGACGTGAAGTTATAAGATTTTCTGTCCAAGTTGAAGTTCAAGTAATAAGAAGTTGCGGTTTGCATACTATAAATGATGTTATCTTTGTTCTTCTCTTTAATTCCTTCAAAGCTTGAGCTATTTGGATAGAGACGTGCGTAGCTGTAGACTCCTTCTACAAAGTTACGAGCCAGTGCATCTTGGTCACTACCATCATAATAGGCCAATTTCACATCATCCACAAAGACATTTTTTTCATCCCAGTAGTTGGGATTTTTCTTGAATTCGATAACAGATTTTGAAACAAAAGATTTCATTAAGAAAGGTCCATTGTACAAAATACTAGAAGGGTCTACCTTACCAAAATCATCCCCTTTTGATTTCAGGAAGTCTGCATTGACAGGGAAGAGAATGGTTGATGTTGTTTTAGAATTCCAATAAGATTCTGGTCGTGTCAAAGTGTACTGAACTGTTTGGTCGTCAATCGCCTTAACACCGACAGTTGAAAAGTCAGTTGTTTTCCCGTTGATATAGTCATCCAAACCTGCTACAGAATCTTGAACCAGGTACAAAGCCTCGGATTTTTTATCAGCAGCATATTTCAAACCAGTTACAAAATCTTGGGCAGTTACTGGAGCATATTCTTCACCTTCAGAGGTATACCACTTAGCATCTTTACGAAGTTTATAAGTGTATGTCAAACCGTCCTGAGAAACAGTCCAATCCTCTGCTAAGGATGGAACGTAGTTACCGTATTGGTCATTTTCCATCAACCCATCTACCAAATTGGTAACGATGTCATTGGTTGTTGCACGGTTTTCTGCAAGATAGTTCAAACTAGACGGATCGCTACTGTATACATAGTTGTATGTTTTAGTTGAACTAGCTGAGTTGCTACAAGCCGCCAATAGTAGACCGGCACTTAGGGCAAGGCCTGCCAGCGTCAGATATTTTGCCTTAGACTTTTTCATTTCCAGAACCTCCAAATTTAAATATTTGTATCATTATACAGCTATTGTTTTTTTTAGTCAAGCGATTATAGACATAAATTAATCTTTTTTCTACAATTTTTATTTTTTTCTCTCTTTTTTAAATAAAAAATGAACAATTTAAACTTTTTTAGAGTTGAAAGTTCAAATTGTTCATTTTATTTATAAACTATTATGATATTTTCAAGCGTTCTCGCAACTGGTCCGCTTTTGCCTGTCCAATAACCTTATCCAAGAGACGAGTATAGAGACACATGACTCCGTAGAGACCACCACCGATTGTTCCGATTAGAAGAACGTAAAGGAAACTCCAGAAACGACCTGATGGTTGGAAGACAAAGCCAATCATCCATTGTAAGAAGCCTACCAGAATAAACATGACTAAAGTCAAAATAGTAACTAAGATTGTTCGCTTCAGAATAATCTTTCGACGTGCACCTGTCACCTCACAGATATCTCGGTACATCAAGACATTTGGAATGATGAGACCAATTGTCGTTGAAATTAAAGGACCATAACTATGGAAAATCGCTATCGATGGTAATTGTAGAACAATTTTGGCAATGGATCCATAGACAAAGTAAAGAACTGCCTTGCGGTTACGGAACATTGCTTGAAGCATTGGTGATAAGACCATGTACAAACCTAGGATTGTTGACTGCAAGACTGCAAAGACAAACAAACCCATAGCCAAGCTATCTGGTTTACCGTAAAAGACTGTATAGAGTGGTTCTCCTACCATGACTACTCCAACCGTTGCAGGTAGTAGAAATAAGAAGAGCATGGTGATACTATCTTGAACGAGACGAGAAGCCGCTGGCAAATCACCCTTGACATAGTTCTCTGTCAAGAGAGGTAGCCCAACGCTACCAATCGAAACTCCAACCGAAATCAAAATCATGGTGATTTTATTAGGATTGGCGGAGAAATAAGAAAACATGACAACCAAGTCTTCATTACTGTAGTTGGTAAACCACTTCATGCTATTAATGAAGGTCATTTGATCCAAGATTTGGAAAAGCTGAATAGCCGAACCAGTCAAGATAAACGGAATTGCTTCCTTAATCGTATCAACCAAAAGACTCTTACTGTCAATCTTATCTCGCGTTTCAAAAACTTTTTGAAGCATCCCTTCTTTAAAAAGGAAATAAAGTAAGACAGCAAAGCTGGCTACCATTCCCACAAAGGCCGCAAAGGTAGACTGGGTGACTGCTGATAGATAATCTTTTGAACCTAGCTTCATGATAATAAAGGTCGCTAAGAGCATCCAGATGACACGGATAACTTGCTCAGCGATTTGACTCATGGCATAAGGCTTGAGATTATTCATCCCTTGGAAAAATCCACGGATAACACTCATAGACGGGAAAATCAAGACAGCCCAAGCTAGACTCTGCATAATGGGGGTGAGTTCCTTACCGACACCCGAAAGATCCGCTAACCACGGAGCAAAGAGATACAAGATTAAAGCAAAGACCACACCAAGTCCTGTCATAAAGCCTAGGAAACTCCGAATCAGGGCAAAACTATGCTCTTCCTCATGCATGGTATTGTATTTAGCGACCTGCTTTGCGACTGCAACTGGAATGCCTGCTGTTGAAATCAACAAGAACCAGGCGTAGATATTGTACCCCATGGTGAAGAGGCCATTAGCCTTAGCTGCATAAGTCCCCATCCAGATATACCAAGGGATGATGTAGATGGCCCCGAGCAGGCGACTGATAAAGTTACTAGCCGTTAGCCAGGCAGTCCCTCGTAACATCTGGGCCTGCTGATGATTATTTTCGTTAGACATAACTTCCTCATTCAATTTTAATAACGGAAATGTTCCTTACCTTCCATTATAAACTTTTCCTTGTTACTTGTAAAATTCAGACTTTCGGTTTACAATAGAAAGTATGATAAAGATTGAAAACGTATTAGATATTTTAAAGAAAGATGATATCTTCCGTGAGATCATCGACCAAGGACATTACCACTACAACTACAGTGATGTCGTTTTTGATAGCATCTGCTACGATAGCCGAAAAGCACAAAAAAATAGCCTCTTTTTTGTCAAAGGAGCTGCATTTAAGAAGGAATTTCTTCTTTCGGCAATCTCACAAGGGCTCGGTTGGTATGTAGCTGAACAAGACTATGAAGTCGGTATTCCCGTTATTGTCGTTAGCGATATTAAGAAAGCCATGAGTTTGATTGCCATGGAGTTTTATGGCAACCCTCAAGAGAAATTAAAATTACTTGCTTTCACTGGAACTAAAGGAAAAACTACAGCAGCTTACTTCGCCTACAACATCTTAAATCAACAACATCGCCCAGCTATGTTATCAACCATGAACACGACTTTGGACGGCAAGATTTTCTTTAAATCTGCCCTGACTACTCCTGAGAGTATCGATCTCTTTGACATGATGGCCCAGGCTGTTGATAATGGAAGAACTCACCTTATCATGGAAGTATCCAGTCAAGCCTACTTGGTTAAACGAGTCTACGGACTGACCTTTGATGTCGGTGTCTTCCTCAACATTAGTCCTGACCATATTGGTCCTATTGAGCATCCAACCTTTGAAGACTACTTCTACCACAAGCGTCTCTTGATGAAAAATAGCCGAGCAGTTGTCGTTAATAGCGATATGGATCACTTCTCTGTCTTAAAAGAGCAAGTTGAGAACCAAGAGCACGACTTCTACGGTAGCCAATCAAGTAACCAAATTGAAAACTCCAAAGCCTTTAGCTTCTCAGCTACTGGTAAATTAGCTGGAGACTATGATATTCAGTTGATTGGGCACTTCAACCAAGAAAATGCCGTCGCAGCTGGGCTGGCTTGTCTTCGTCTAGGTGCTAGTCTGGATGACATCAAAAAAGGAATTGCAGCAACACGTGTTCCTGGTCGAATGGAAGTCCTCACTCAGAAAAATGGTGCAAAAGTTTTCATTGATTACGCCCACAATGGTGACAGTCTTAAAAAACTAATTTCTGTGGTTGAAACTCATCAAACTGGAAAGATTGCTTTAGTACTTGGTTCAACTGGAAACAAGGGAGAAAGCCGTCGTAAGGACTTTGGACTTCTCCTCAATCAACATCCTGAAATTCAAGTCTTTCTAACAGCTGATGATCCAAACTACGAAGATCCGATGGCCATTGCAGATGAAATCAGTAGCTATATCCATCATCCTGTTGAAAAGATTGTCGATCGCGAGCAAGCTATCAAGGCTGCTATGTCTGTTACAAGTCAAGAACTGGACGCTGTTATTATCGCTGGTAAAGGAGCGGATTGCTACCAAATCGTCCAAGGCAAGAAGGAAGACTACCCTGGAGATGCAGCTATCGCAGAACGTTATCTATAAGAACTTAAAGAAGGCTAGGAAAATCCCTAGCCTTTATTTTTTATAAAGATAAAGCGTTCTTTATCAAATTCTACAGCTAACTCATATTTCCCATCTTCATTTTGAAGGATGTAACCTAATAAGACTAAACTATCAACAAAGATATCTCGACGCTTCTGCATAAGCTCGTCTTTTTTGAGAAACTTGAGCAAAAAAGTCGTCATGTACTTGAGAGCATACTCAGGATTGACATCCCCCAAAACAGCATAGAGTTTCTGTTGATCTTCTGTCAGCGGATACTGATGTTTTACCTTGTAAAAATAATTAGACAAGGTCATCTTTTCCCTAGCAAAATCTGTATACTCTTCTAGGATAGCTGCATTGGTTTGATTGTGCAATTCTGTCTGAAATTCTTTCTCTAGGATTTCTTGATAGATGGGACTATCATCTCTCACAAAGACTTCTAGGTCTAGTTCAAGAGATTCTGTAGATTCTAGAAATGGGAGATTGAGATAATAGCGTTTGTTTTCTCTCAAAATCAAACCCGCTTTTATGTATTCCTCCAAGTACTTGTCAACTGCAACCCCTGGAAACTGAGCCTTGATTTCACGGAGGATCACATCATCATGCTGATCAAGATAGTCAACCAAATCTCTAAAGAATGGTTGTCGTGTCAAACGAGATGGATTAAAAATCTGAATCATGAAGATTCCTTTCTTTACAAACTAAAAGTGGTGATGCTGCTAATTGACTCGGGTTAGTACCAGGCTGATTCAGAGGTACAGGAAGCCCCAACTCTCGATAATATTCTCTCCAAAAATCACTGATTTCCTGTGTATCATCCCCAAACTTAATGGGAATGGTCTCAAAAATAGGGAGTAGTTCAGCGATGAACTGGGAACAGTAATAACCATCTCCATCCGGGTAAAAGGAAGCATTGTAGGGTGAACCCAAAAGGCTCTCTGCCAGTTTTTTAATCTCTTTGAGATCCATTTTCGGATAGCGATAAAGGTCATAGACTTTCTTAGCTTCAAAGAAATCTTCAGGGGACTGGGCAAGGACACCGCCTTCTGTAGTTGCATGATAGACCTGTCCGTCCAAAAAAATGGCCACATGGCTATAGTTACCAGTAGATTCCTGGATAGCCTGTCCTATATCCGAATCATCTTTCACAAAAATCAAATCACCATTTTCTAACATACTTCTCTCCTAGCAAAAAAGGAGTCGAAACTCCTTTTTTACAATGGGTTTCCCCATCAATCATTAAGCATTAAAGCTTTCAGTCAATTGTGGTACTACTTGTTTCTTACGTGAAACAGCACCTGGAAGGAAAGCGTGGTTGTTTTCAAGTTTGAAGTTGAAAGCTGCTTCTACCTTGTCCATGTTGGCACCAAGAGCCAAAATTTCTGAGTTTGAGTTGACGATGTCTGTAATCATCAAGACAAAGTCAGAGTATCCGTTAGCTGCATTTGCAGCTTGGATAGCTGCTTCGATTTCAGCTTGGCGTTCCAATACTTCAGCAATATCAACTGTATTCACTTGAGCCACACGAACGTTGTTTCCGTTCAATTCAAAAGTCTTAGCATCGATGTCGATCAATTCTTCTGCTGATTTACTTGCTAAGTTTGTACCAGCCTTAAGCATTGCAAGACCGTATTCTTCCAAGTTCACACCAGCCAATTCAGCCAATTCAGGCGCAATCACCTTATCTGATGGGTGTGTTGTTGGAGATTTCAAAAGAAGGGTATCTGAAATCAAACCTGAAAGCATCAAACCTGCAATTTCTTTTGGAACAGTTACACCGTGTTCTTTGAACATACGGTATACGATAGAAGATGCTGATCCTACTGGCTCCAAACGCATGTAAAGTGGGCTGGCAGTTTCAAAGTTAGCCACACGGTGGTGGTCCACCACACCATAAACTTCTACTTCAGCGATATCTGACACTGATTGTTGGAATTCATTGTGGTCCGTCAAAATGACTTGTTCTGCACCTTCTGCCTTAGCTGAAGTGATAACACGCGGTGCTTCAACACCAAAATAATCTAATACGAAAGCTGTTTCTTCATTTGGAGTACCAAGAGCCACTGCTTCTGTATCCAAACCATAAGCTTCTTTTGCAAGATAAGCAAAGGCTACAGATGAACCGATAGCATCTGAATCTGGATTTTGGTGACCAAATACTAGAATCTTAGACATGATAATACCTCATTTTGTTTATTCTCTTTATTGTAGCATTTTTTTCGCTTTTTGACAAAAGTAAGAGGAGTCAAAGGACTCCCCACTACTCTCCAAAATAACTGAGTAAATTTCTATCTTGATTTTCAGATAAAAATCTTTCCTTCTGTGGTCGTTTCTTACGCTTGAGCAGGGCTTCTGCTGACATGGCTTCTTCCTTACTGGCAAAACCTTGAGCATAGATGAGTTTGACCGGCAATCGTGCTCGTGTATATTTGGCTCCCTTTCCACTATTGTGGACAGCTATTCTTTTTTTGACATCCGTTGTATAACCAGTATAGTAGGAACCATCCCGACACTCAACTACATACATATAAGCCTTATGATCCATAATAGATTTCTTGAATTTCTGGAGTATAGGAACCATCATCATTATGAACAATGAGTGGTGGCAGAACCTTAAAACCACTAGTGGAGCCGTCCTTGATAGCCTCGATCAAAAGCATATTGGCTTCTTTCTCCCGTTTAGGATAAACAAATTGCAGACGTTTTGGAGCTAAATTGTGTTGTTGAAGCGTGTCTAAAATATCTAACAATCGATCAGGACGATGGACCATGGCTAAACGCCCATTGGATTTGAGAATACTTTGGGCACTACGGCAGATTTCCTTGAGATTGGTCGTAATTTCGTGCCGAGCCAACAAGTAGTGCTCACTCTCGTTCAGATTAGAATTTGGGTCCACCTTAAAATAGGGAGGATTGCACAAAATCAAATCAACCTTACTCCCCTGAATATAAGCAGGCATATTTTTCAAATCATCACAAATGACCTGCATCTGCTCTTCCAAGCTATTTAAACGGACTGATCGTTCAGCCATATCTGCCAGGCGTTCCTGGATTTCAACAGACAGAATTTTCGCCTTAGTCCTGCTACTGGCAAAAAGTCCAACAGCTCCATTCCCAGCACAAAAATCCACTATCAAGCCATTTTTAGGAAAACGAGGAAAGCGTGACAAAAGTACACTATCCACCGAATAGCTGAAAACCTCTCTATTTTGAATAATCTTGATATCTGTAGAAAAGAGCTGATTGATTCTCTCTCCTGATTTTAATAATTCTTCTACCATACTTCTATTATAACAAACTATATTAACATTTCAAGAGAGAAAAAATCAATTAAGACTTTTTCTTATTTAGATTAGAAATAGCTTCCTTGGTCCAGATAGGCATCATGCGAGCCAAAGGAGCAAAGCCGTATTTGACACGGTCACTTGAAAAACGTCTCCGTCTCGGTAACTGATGTTTCTCTTCTTCCAAAGTCCGAATAGAAAGACTTGCTTTACCTGTATATTCGTCCAAATCGACAACCTGAACTTGAACTTCTTCACCGATTTTCAGTACATCATAGATATTCTCAATAAATCCTGTACGAATTTCAGAAATGTGAATCAAACCTGTGATACCAGTCTCTAGCTCCACAAAGGCTCCATAAGACTGAATCCCTGTAATTCGCCCTGTTAGCTTATCACCTATTTTCATCTTAGTCCTCGATTTCAATCGTTTCGATGACGACATCTTCAACTGGCTTGTCCATTGCTCCTGTTTCTACACCTGCAATTGCATCCAGAACTTCATAAGAAGCTTCATCTGCAAGCTGTCCAAAAACTGTGTGACGACGATCAAGGTGAGGAGTTCCACCTTGTTCCGCATAAATTTCCGCAATTGGTTCTGGCCAACCACCACGAGCAATTTCTTTCTTAGAGTATGGCAAGTGTTGATTTTGCACGATAAAGAACTGGCTACCGTTTGTATTTGGTCCAGCATTAGCCATAGAAAGGGCTCCGCGGATATTATAAAGTTCTTCTGAAAATTCATCTTCAAATGACTCACCATAGATAGATTCGCCACCCATACCAGTACCAGTTGGATCTCCACCTTGAATCATAAAGTCTTTAATAATACGGTGGAAAATGACCCCGTCATAGTAACCATCTTTTGACAGAGCGATAAAGTTGGCTACTGTTTTTGGTGCATGTTCAGGGAAAAGCTTAATGCGCATATCTCCATGATTTGTTTTAATAGTCGCAATCGGACCTTCTACTGCTTCAATGTCTACTTGTGGAAAATTTAATTCTTTTTCTACCATACCAAATCCTTCTAAGGCATCAAAGATGCCATCTTCTTCTAATGTTTTTGTAATATAATCTGCTTTTTCTTTGATTTTGTCATGAGAAATCCCCATAGCAACACTAATACCTGCATAATCAAAGAGTTCTAAATCGTTAAGACCGTCTCCAAAGACCATGACGTTCTCAGGTTTAAGATCTAAATGTTCTACAACTTTTGCTACACCAGCTGCTTTTGAACCTGAAATTGGTACAACATCTGACGAATGTTCATGCCAGCGTACCATACGCAAAGTCGATGCTAAACTTTCAGGCAAAGTCAGGTCATCTCCTTGATCCTCAAAAGTCCACATCTGATAGATGTCTTCTTTTTCATAAAAATCAGGATCAACATCCAAGTCAGGATAAATTGGATCAATGGCCTCACTAATCAACTCAGTTCTAGTGGAGAGTTTAGCAGTATGACTACCAACTAAACCATATTCAATCCCCACTTCCTTAGTCCAAGCAATATAGCTTTCAACCTTATCTTTAGCGATCTTGTTACTATCAATCACATTGCCTTTTTTATCCTCAATATAGGCACCATTTAAAGTTACAAAAAAGTCAGGCTTGAGTTCACGAAGTTCTGGTACAACACCAAAAATCCCTCGTCCGCTAGCAATCCCAGTTAAAACACCTTTTTCACGCAATTGTTTAAAAACAGTTGGAATTGAGGTAGGGATAAAACCAGTCTTTGAGTTTCTCAACGTATCATCAATATCAAAAAAAATAACCTTTATCTTTTTTGCCTTATATCTTAATTTCGCGTCCATCACAATGCCTCCTTCAATTCACTCTTTCCATTATACCATAAAGTAGAGAAATCCCACATCCCCAATAAAATCCTTGTCTCTTATCCAAATTCCTTTACTAGATACAAAACCAAATCATCATTATTTTGGCTAGTTGCATTCATTTCCAAGGGTTGATTTCGATACCAGACACCTGTCCCATCTGGAATGTAGCCCCGTCTGATATACAATCTCTGGGCAGGGCCATAGCCTAAGTGCAAACCTACACCAAGAGTGACCTTACTCGAAACAAACTTGACTCGTTTTTCTGCTTCTTCTAGCAGTTGATTCCCAATCCCTTGATTTCGAAAAGGCTCAAACACATTAAAATCTGATAATTCTGGATAGACTTCTGCAAAAGGACCATGTTTAGCAGAGGGCAAAATGGTAACGTAGCCCGCTACAGCACCATCAATCTCTGCAACTAAGACTTCTCTCTCCCCACTTTCCTGTTCCAGAAAATATCTAGCCAAAATATCCTCTCTACCAGGCCAACCTTGATTCATAAATCCATGAGATAAGGATTCAATATCAGACTTAATCATATTTCTAATCGTACAATTCATCTTTGACTTACCCACCTTTAATCTTTCTATTACCATTATAGCACGCCAAGGTCAGAAAAAAACTATCTCGTGAGAAAAGACCCAACCGGGCTTTAATTCGCTTTCTTGTTTTCAAGCTAATGAAAAAGAGAGCCACTCGGACCCAAAACTCGCTCTCTCATTCCAAAGCTCGTGAAAAAAAGACCCGTCGGGGTCTTAATTCGCTTTCTTATTTTCAAGCTCATGAAAAAGAGGTCCACTGGACCTGAAAAAAAGATCCAAACGGGTCTGAAAAAGAGGTCCACTGGACCTGAAAAAAAGATCCAAACGGGTCTGAAAAAGAGGTCCACTAGACCCAAACTCGCTCTCTCATTTCAAAGCTCGTGAAAAAAGACCCAAACGGGTCTTAATTTGCTTTCTTGTTTTCAAGCTCATGAAAAAGAGGTCCACTGGACCTGAAAAAAAGACCCGTCGGGGTCTGAAAAAGAGGTCCACCCGGACCTCTTTTTTAATCTTCGTTTACGAAAGGCATCAAAGCCATTACGCGAGCGCGTTTGATAGCTGTTGTTACTTTACGTTGGTTTTTAGCTGAAGTTCCTGTTACACGACGAGGAAGGATTTTCCCACGTTCTGAAACGAAACGGCTAAGAAGCTCAGTATCTTTGTAATCAACATATTCAATTTTGTTTGCTGCGATGTAATCAACTTTTTTACGGCGTTTGAATCCGCCACGACGTTGTTGAGCCATGTTTTTTTCTCCTTTATAGTATTAATTGTCCATTAGAATGGTAAATCATCATCTGAAATATCCAAAGGATTCGTTGTTCCGAATGGATTTTCATCACGTGAAAAGTCAGGTACTGATTGAGTAGGTGCTGAATAATTTGAACTTGGTGCTGAATAAGCTCCACCAGTATGTCCTTCACGCACACTACGGCTTTCCAACATTTGGAAATTCTCAGCCACGACTTCCGTCACGTAGACACGTTGTCCTTGCTGGTTATCGTAACTACGAGTCTGAATACGACCTGTCACCCCGATAAGTGAGCCTTTTTTAGCCCAATTAGCAAGATTCTCAGCCTGTTGGCGCCACATAACGACATTGATAAAATCAGCCTCACGTTCGCCATTTTGACTCTTAAATGTACGGTTTACTGCAAGAGTAAAAGTCGCAACTGCTACATTTGATGGGGTATAACGCAACTCAGCGTCACGAGTCATACGCCCTACAAGTACAACATTGTTAATCATAATCTACCTTCTTACGCGTCAGTTTTGACGATCATGTGACGAAGAATGTCAGCGTTGATTTTTGAAAGACGGTCAAACTCTTTAAGAGCTGCATCATCGTTTGCTTCAACGTTAACGATGTGGTAAAGTCCTTCGCGGAAATCTTGGATTTCGTATGCAAGACGACGTTTTTCCCATGTTTTTGATTCAACAACAGTTGCACCGTTGTCAGTCAAGATAGAGTCAAAACGTGCTACCAAAGCGTTTTTCGCTTCTTCTTCAATGTTTGGACGAATGATATAAAGAATTTCGTATTTAGCCATTGATATGTTCCTCCTTTTGGTCTAATGACCCCAAGACATTGCACGGGGTAAGTGAGGTTTGCTCACAATAAATTATTATACTAGAAAAAAATTTTTTTAGCAAGTAAAAACTGCTTCTATTTTATTTTTTACAGTTTTTTTGCTAAAGTTTGTGTAATTTCTTCAACCTGAATATTCTCAGATTCAAATTTCTGTTTAAAGGTAGCTAGATCAACCGTTCCCTCAATTTGAACTTCGATAACAATCTTACCATCTTTACGTGGAATATTAACAGTATGAGAGATATTAAGATTTTCCTCAACGATCAAAGAAACAATCTTACCAAGTACCCCAACTTCATTTTCTGTGATAAAACGAACACGGATTCCCTCTTCACCATAACCAGAAATTTCAAGAAATGCTCTGAAAACATCACGGTCAGTAATGACACCATAGACTTGTCCATTATCAATAACTGGCAAGATTCCAATCTTATTTTTCAGCATAAGGTAGGTTGCATCTTCCAAACTTGCATAACCTGAGACAGTTACAACATCACGAATCATGACGTCTTTTACTTTTGTTTTATTGAGCAAGTAATTCATCTCGAAGATTGAAAGACTCGTTGCTTTTGATGGACTGGCTTCAGCAATTGTTCCTTCTGTTACTAGACCAACTAATTTATCATTTTCAATAACAGGAAGACGATGCAAACCTTGTTCGCGCATCAAGTCTGCTGCATGTGCTACAGTCGTATCTGGGCTAATATATACAACCTTTCGTGTCATAAAATCTTTAACTGCCATAGGAACTCTCCTTTATGTTTATAGCTTTATTATACACTTTTTACAAAAATCAATCAAACGCTTTCATCTCTTTTTCAAGATTCTGAAAACTCTGAAATACTATAAAAAGAGCCCTAGATTAGAGCCCTCAATCTTATGATTATGTAATTTGTTTGGTAATCTTTCCCGCGAACTAAAACAATCCACTTGTTCTGATGATTGCCAAGCAATCTCTATCTGCCGACTAAAAAAGTCCTAGGGACTAATGTGGATTGCTTGCGCAATCCTTATTCGCAACCTAAACTAGTCTCCCAGACTATGCGAAGATTACTACGTAATCCTTATCCGCCGACTAAAAAGGTCCCCCAGACCTTTTTAGCCACCTAGATATGCTTTTCTGACTTCGTCTGATGCTGCGAGTTCTTTACCTGTTCCTGAAAGAACGATTTTACCTGTTTCAAGAACATAGCCTCGATCTGCGATGGCTAGTGCTTTATTGGCATTTTGCTCAATCAAAAGAACGGTTGTACCTTGTTTTTGAATATCTTGGATGATATCAAAAATTTCTTGGATGAAAATTGGTGCAAGCCCCATTGAAGGTTCATCTAACAAAAGAAGCTTAGGCGTTGACATAAGCGCGCGTCCCATAGCAAGCATCTGTTGCTCACCACCAGAAAGGGTAGCTGCATCTTGGTTTTTACGTTCTTCTAGACGAGGGAAACGTGAAAAGACTTTCTTCAAATTTGCTTGATTCTCTTCACGATTTTTCTTAAGAAAGGCTCCCATCTCCAAGTTCTCCATAACTGTCAAACCAGGGAAGACGTGACGTCCTTCTGGTACTTGAGAAAGTCCTGATGCCACAATTTTTTGTGCAGGCATCTTTTGGATTTCTTGTCCCAAAAATTCAATTTTACCAGAACTTGGACGAACAAGGCCTGATAAGGTACGAAGGATGGTTGTTTTACCAGCACCGTTTGCACCGATAAGGGAAACAACTTCTCCTTCATTTACTTCAAAGCTCACATCACGTACAGCTTGAATCATACCATAGTGTACTGAGAGGTTTTCAACTTTTAACATAGACATTAGGCTTCACCTCCAAGATAAGCTTCGATAACACGTTTATTACTCTTGATTTCATCTGGTGTCCCGTGAGCAATCAAACGACCGTACTCAAGAACATAGATACGCTCCGTAACTTCCATAACCAAGTTCATATCATGTTCAATCAGCATAATAGTAATCTTGAATTCATCCTTGATGCGACGAATCAACTCAGTCAATTCTGCAGTTTCTTGTGGATTCATACCCGCTGCAGGCTCATCCAAGAAAAGGATTTTAGGTTCTGTAGCAAGGGCACGCACAATCTCTAAGCGACGTTGTTGACCATAGGCTAAATTTTTAGCGAGAGTTTCAGCATCTCCATCCAAATCAAAGATTTTTAGTAATTCTAAGGCTTTAGCTTTCAATTCTTTTTCATTCTTATAAAAAGCTGGTAAGCGCAAGAAACTTGCAAAAACATGTTGTTTATGATGATTACTAAATGCAATCAGAACATTGTCTAATACAGTTAAGTCTTTAAAGAGACGAATATTTTGGAAAGTACGTCCTAAACCAAGAGCAGCAATTTTATAGGGCTGCTTGCCATTTAACAAGTGACCATCCAAGGTTACTGTTCCTTCGCTTGGTTCATACACACCTGTCAAGAGGTTGAAGAGAGTTGTTTTACCAGCTCCGTTCGGTCCAATCAAGCCAACAAGTTCACCTTCATTCAATTCAAGAGTTACATCTCCAACAGCCGTTAGACCACCAAAATGCTTGGTTAACTGTTTTACTTCAAGTAATGCCATTAGTTTTGTTCCTCCTTCTTAGTTTTTTTAAAGAAACTAGATAGACTTAATTCCCATGTTCCAAGAAGACCACCTGGTCTGAAAATCATTACAAGTACCAAGGCTAGGGCGTAGATGATCATACGAATACTTGCTACATCCTGTAGAAGCATGTTTAAAATACCAAGAACAATGGCAGCAACAATCGCTCCTGTAATGGATCCCAAACCGCCAAATACAACAATAATCAAGACGTTGATAGAGTTGATAAAACTATAATCTTTAGGCACAACAGAACCGATAAATCCTGCTTGAAGCGAACCTGCAATACTTGCAGTCATCGCTCCGAATACAAAAGCAATAATTTTGATTTTGGTTGTATTTACCCCAACTGATTCAGCAGCGATTTCATCTTCACGAACGGATAAAGTTAGACGACCGATTGGACTACGAAGGAAATTAAGTGTTGCAATTGTTGTAATCACAGCAAAGAAATATACCATTTGCCAGTTAGTAAAGTTTGGAATACCTAGAATACCAGCTGCACCATTAGTTAGTTCACCACCATTAACAATACAGATTCGAATAATCTCAGCAACACCTAGTGTTGCAACCGCAAGGTAGTCCCCTTTCAAACGAAGAGTTGGAATCCCAACGACTAAAGCCACTAATCCTGAGATAAGTGCTCCAAGAAGCATAGCTCCAAAGAAGGCTCCATAGGTTGGAGATTTAGAACCAATAATTGCAGCCGCATAGGCACCAATAGCCATAAATCCAGCATGTCCAAGTGAAAACTGACCAGAGAACCCAACGATTAGGTTAAGACCTACTGCTAGAATAATATTGATACCGATTTGTTCAATAATCTGAATATGGAAAAGGTTCAAGACTCCTACTGAAACCAATAGGCTAATCAAACCATATCCAAGCAACAAAAGGAATAACCATAGAATGTTAACTTTTAAATTTTCTTTCATCGTTTACACCTTCTCTTTCACATTCTTACCGAGGATACCAGCTGGGCGAACAATCAAGATTAAGAGCAAGATTCCATACACGATGGCATCACGGAAATCTGACATTCCGAAGGCGGTAGCAAATGTCTCCAAAAGACCAATAACAAAGCCACCCAGAGCTGCACCAGGGATAATTCCGATACCACCAAGAACGGCAGCCACAAATGATTTAATACCTGGAGTCATTCCCATCAATGGTTCAAGAGAGTTATAGTAAAGTGCAATCAAGACACCAGCTGCACCAGCTAGAGCTGAACCCAATGCAAAGGTGAAACTGATTGTACGGTTCACGTTAATCCCCATCAGCTGAGCAGCATCACTATCTACAGAAACGGCACGCATGGCTTTCCCCATCTTGGTTTTTTGTACGATGAGTTGTAGAAGAACCATCAAAACAAGTGAGACAGTCAAAATCAACAATTGAATATTTGTTAGACTGATTGGTCCCAAGTCATAACGAACTGTTTGGATTGCTTGAGGGAAGGCACGTGTATTGGCACCTACCAGATAGACCATCCCATACTCCAGTAAGAAGGATACACCGATAGCTGTAATCAATACAGAGATACGAGTTGAATGACGTAATGGACGATAAGCAAGAAACTCAATGATAACACCGAGAATTGCCGTACCGATCATCGATAAGATCAAGGCAACAAAGAAATTTAATTGCAAGGAATTAATCAAAAAATAACCCATGAAAGCCCCCATCATATAAATATCACCATGGGCAAAGTTAATGAGCTTGATAATTCCATAAACCATAGTATAACCTAGGGCTAGCAGCGCATAGACACTACCCAAGATTAGACCATTGACAAGTTGTTGAAGCATATGGTTCACTCTTTCTAATTATTATTTTTAGGATTTTTATAAAAAAATAATCCTTTCATAAACACCGAAACAGGGAGTGAGTAAAAGCTCATTCCCCATTTCCTGTATCTATAATTATGGTTTTACGACTTCTGCCGCTTCTACTTTACCATTATTCATGGTCATCATGAAAGCTGTTTTCACAGTGTTGTGATCTGCATCAAAGCTTGTTTGACCTGTAACACCTTCGAAGTTTTGTGTTTTAGCAAGATTGTTCTTGATATCAACTGAAGTTTTTGCACCTTTTGCTGCATTAGCTACAAGGTAAACTGAGTCATAAGCAAGAGCTGCAAATGTTGAAGGATCTTCGTTGTATTTTGCACGGTAAGCTTCAAGGAAGGCTTTTGCTTTTGCTGAAACCTCTACAGTAGTTGAGAAACCTGAGATGAAGTAGATATTTGATGCGCGTTCAGCTGTTGCTTGTTGAACAAACTCTGCACCGTTGAATCCATCACCACCAATGATTGGTTTATCAATTCCCATACCACGAGCTTGGTTTACAATCTTACCAGCTTCTGTGTAGTAACCTGGCAATACGATTGCATCAAAGTCTTTATCTTTGATTTTTGTCAAAGCTGCTTGGAAGTCAGTATCACCTGATACAAACGTTTCATCTGCTACGATTTCGCCTGAGAATGAATCACGGAATGATTTTGCAATTCCTTTAGCGTAGTCGCTTGAGTTATCAGTATACAAGACAACTTTCTTAGCGTTCAACTTGTTTGTAACATAGTTAGAAATAATTTTCCCTTGGAAGCTATCTTGGAATGTTCCGATGAAAAGGAAATCTTGACCTTTTGTCAAACCATCTTGAGTAGCACTTGGAGAAATCAATGGAACCCCAGCTTGTGTAGCATTTGCTACTGCTGCTGCAGTTGCACCTGAAGTTGCAGGTCCTACGATTGCTGCTACTTTAGATTGAGTAACAAGGTTTGTTGAAACTGAAGCCGCTTCAGCAGTTTCAGATTTGTTATCTTTGTCTACTACTTCGATCTGTTTTCCATCGATACCACCTGCTGCGTTAATTTCATCAACTGCAAGTTGAGCACCCTTTTGCTCAGATGTACCGTAAGATGCTACAGCACCAGTTTCTTCAAAGTTGAAACCGATTTTAACGACTTTCTCATCCACTGGGTTACCAGTTGAATTTGAAGCTCCTGTCTTCACTTCTCCACAAGCTGCTAAAACAGCTACACTTGCAAGAGCTACAAGTGATAAGGCAAATTTTTTCTTCATCTTTTTTGTCTCCTTATTTCTTAAATAAATAGCATGTTAAGAATATACCGAATTATCAGAAAATTGTCAACACATTTATCTAAATTTTTACATGATAACGTTTTCGCCACTTCTATAGAGACTACCAACAAAGGGAGTTTCCAATTCTTGGATATGACATCGTCGCACTTTTTTGATAAATCTCTCTTTTCCTAAACGGCTAACCAGTTCTTCCACTTCTTCTGTTGGGACATACAGTTGCAGATAACGGTGTTTTTTAGAGTGGTAACAAATATCACCATAATGATCGAGTTTTTTTGCATCACGATTATAGTATAGGTAGATAATCAGACCAGACCGATTCTCTTTTTGAAACATATTACAACTTCCTTTTAACAATCTTCTTACTATTATATCAAAAAAAGCAAACTCAGTCGAGTTTGCTTCAAAAGATTAATTCAAAGAATTATTAGCCATGATTTCATCAATGAAACCATATTCAAGTGTCTCTTGAGCGCTCATCCAGTAATCACGTTCAGCATCTGCATGGATTTGCTCAACTGATTTACCAGAATTATCTGCAAGAATTTGCTCCAAAGTCTTACGAGTTTTAAGCAAGTGTTCAGCAGCAATAGCCATATCTGTTTGCTGAGTACCACCACCTGTACCACCCATTGGTTGGTGAATCATATATTCTGCATTTGGAAGCATGAAACGTTTACCTTTTGCTCCACTTGAGGCAATGATTGTACCCATTGAGGCTGCCATTCCCATAACGATAGTTTGGACATCTGCCTTGATAAAGTTCATAGTATCAACGATTGCCAAACCAGCTGATACAGAACCACCTGGAGTATTCACATAAAGGTAAATATCTTTTGTACTATCTTGGGCATCCAAGAAAAGCAATTGGGCGATAACTGAGTTTGCCATATTGTCTTCGACTGGTCCAGTCAACATGATGATACGATCTTTTAAAAGACGTGAGTAAATGTCATATGAACGTTCTCCACGACTTGTTTGTTCAATAACTACAGGAATCATTCAGTTCTCCTTCTGATTTCAATTTTTCTTAGTCAAACGACTCAATACAGGTCTATTATATCTTTTTGGTCAAAAAAGGTCAAATTTTTGCTCTATTCTAAAGACAGACACAAAAATTCAACCTCCTTTCGAGACTAAAACCAATGAACAGTTTTAGTTTATGCTTAGAATCTTATTTAGTACCGAACAAGCGGTCTCCTGCGTCACCAAGACCTGGAACGATGTAGCCATGTTCGTTCAAACGTTCATCCAAAGCTGCTGTAAAGATTTCTACATCTGGGTGAGCTTCCTGAAGAGCTTTTACACCTTCTGGAGCAGATACAAGGCAGACAAATTTGATGTTTGATGCTCCACGTTTTTTGAGGGAATCAACAGCCAAGATTGCAGAACCACCTGTTGCAAGCATAGGGTCAACCACAAAAATTTGACGTTGGTCGATATCTTCAGGTAATTTAACCAAGTATTCTACTGGTTGAAGAGTTTCTTCGTCACGGTACATACCAATATGTCCAACTTTGGCTGCTGGAACCAAGCTCAATAGCCCATCGACCATCCCGATGCCTGCACGCAAGATTGGAACAATTGCCAATTTTTTACCAGCCAATTGTTTTTGAACTGTTTTTGTGATAGGTGTTTCGATTTCAACGTCTTCAAGCGGAAGATCACGAAGTACTTCATATCCCATCAACATAGCAATTTCATCTACTAATTCACGAAAAGCTTTTGTAGAAGTGTCTGTACGACGCAAGATTGACAATTTGTGTTGAATGAGTGGATGATTAATGACTTCAAGTTTTCCCATTTTCTGAATTCCTTCTTTCAATTTATTCTTCTTATTATATCAAAAAATGGTTTAAAAATCCTTCTAAACCATCTTTTTTTTTAATTTTTAAATCAAGTTAGCTTCTTGAAGAGCTGCTTGTACTGTCTCAAGTGGTAAATGTGTCAACTCAGTCCCTTTTTCACGATAGAGATACTGGGCGTAGTCGTCCATACGGTACTGGTTAATATAAACGACACGTTCACAACCTACCTGAAGTAATTGCTTGGTACAATTAAGACAAGGAAAATGAGTAACATAAGCTGTAAATCCTTTTGGAACGCCACGTTCGGCTCCTTGTAAAATAGCATTCACCTCTGCATGAAGGGTACGGACACAGTGACCTTCAATCACCAAACAGTCATGGTCAATACAATGCTCTGTTCCTGATACAGAGCCATTATAACCTGTTGAAATAACTTTATTATCCTTGACTAAAACAGCTCCTACCTTGGCGCGTTTACAGGTTGAACGATTGGCAATCAATAGGGCTTGAGCAGCAAAATACTCATCCCAAGCCAGTCTTTTTTCTGTCATAACTTCTCTCCTCCTGATCTATTTTTTGAAAAATGGTAGGCGTAAATCTGCAATTTTTTCAGCAGGAACCTTCATTCCATCCTTGATCCATTTAAGCAAAACTGATACGATGGCAGAACTCCAAAAAGAATGCAGGTAAGAGCTGACTCCTTTTGATTTTCCATAGTATTTTTCTAAAAACTCTTGCATGGCTTGCACAAAGATTTTTTCCAAGTGGTAGTCCAAGGCAAGCTGAATAATCTTGGCTTCTTTTCTGGCTTCACGAAAGAGATGAACCCAAACCAGATAGAGATCCGTTTTGACATCATAATGACTCAGCTGCTCCATGATATTATGGACACTGCGTTTAAAGACACTTTCTAAAATCTCTTCTTTGGAGTCATAGTTTCGATAAAAGGCTGCACGGGAGACCCCAGCTCTTTTTACCAATTCGGAAATGCTAATCTTTGTCAACTCCTTTTTCTCCAAAAGTTGCAAAAGAGCTGTTTCGATAGCTTCTCTGGTCAGTAAATTGGATTCTTTGTTTGATTTTCTGAGATTTTCAAGTGAATTTTCAGAAATTCTTCGTTCGGCCATAACACTTCCTTTCTACTTGTGACAACAGAGCGACGAGACTTTTGTTTTAAGATTTTTCATGATATAATTGTAAAAAAAGACAGAACCTTTGTCAATGTATAAGTGATAAAGATGGAGAATTTCTATGACTTGGAAGATTGTAGCTGATTCTGGTTGTGATTATCGTCAACTGGCAAATCCAGCAATTGATACTGAATTCATCAGTGTTCCCTTAACCATTCAAGTAGCTGATCAAGTCTTTATTGACGATGCTAGTCTTGATATTGACAAAATGATGGAAACCATGTATGCAACTTCTGAAGCTTCAAAATCAGCTTGTCCTAGCCCTGATGATTACTTGCGAGCATTTGAAGGGGCAAAACATATTTTTGTAGTGACCATTACCGGAACTCTTTCTGGTAGTCACAATAGTGCACAACTCGCTAAGAATCTCTATCTCGAAGAACATCCTGATACTCAGATTCATGTCATTGACAGCTTGTCTGCTGGTGGGGAAGTTGATCTAATCGTTGAGAAAATCAATGATTTGATTGACCAAGGACTTTCTTTTGAAGAAGTGGTTAATGCTATTACTGCTTACCAAGAAAAAACTAAGTTATTGTTCGTTCTCGCTAAGGTTGATAATCTGGTTAAGAATGGTCGCTTGAGTAAACTGATCGGTACAGTTGTTGGGCTCCTCAATATTCGTATGGTTGGGGAAGCAAGTGAAACTGGAACCTTGGAACTCCTCCAAAAGGCTCGTGGTGCTAAAAAATCTCTTCAAGCTGCCTATGAAGAATTAATTAAAGCTGGCTATGCTGGTGGACGTATCGTCATGGCTCACCGCAGTAATGATAAATTCTGCCAACAGCTCTCAGAGCTCTTACGTGAAAAATTCCCACAAGCTGAAATTAAGATTATCCCAACCTCTGGACTCTGCAGTTTTTATGCAGAAGAAGGTGGACTCCTTATGGGATATGAAATTGACTAATTTATATAAGACAGAGGTCGGGATTCAATATCCCGACCTCAATTTTTATCAGCAATTATCTTTTCTACTGTAGCTGAGTAGACTTTTGTGGCTCTTTTCGGATCCACAAAACTATTTTACTGACAATTATATCTTGTCAATTCATAAGACTCAACAAACCACTGATTTATTAAAAATTCGTGGGACTAGGTAAGTAAAACTTGATCTATCGATTTCTGTCCCTCCGTCTTTTTTATGGTACAATACTTTTATGAAACATTTTGACACTATTGTAATTGGGGGAGGCCCTGCTGGTATGATGGCTACCATTTCAAGTAGCTTTTATGGGCAGAAAACCCTCCTCATTGAAAAAAATCGAAAACTTGGAAAAAAATTAGCGGGTACTGGTGGTGGTCGCTGCAATGTGACCAACAATGGAACTCTAGATGACCTATTAGCTGGCATCCCTGGAAATGGCCGCTTTCTATACAGTGTCTTTTCCCAGTTTGATAACCATGATATCATCAACTTTTTTACTGAAAATGGCGTAAAACTCAAGGTCGAAGACCATGGCCGCGTCTTTCCAGTCAGTGACAAATCTCGGACCATAATCGAGGCTCTGGAGAAGAAAATTTCGGAACTAGGCGGGCAAATTGCCACTCAAACAGAGATTGTTTCTGTTAAAAAAATAGACGACCAGTTTGTCCTTAAGTCCGCAGACCAGACTTTCACTTGTGATAAACTCATCGTCACAACTGGTGGAAAATCCTATCCTTCTACTGGCTCTACTGGTTTTGGTCACGAAATCGCCCGCCATTTCAAACACACTATTACCGAACTCGAAGCTGCTGAAAGCCCATTGTTGACTGATTTCCCGCATAAGGCCTTGCAGGGAATTTCCCTAGACGATGTAACCCTAAGCTATGGTAAGCACGTCATCACTCATGATTTGCTCTTTACCCACTTTGGTTTGTCAGGACCTGCTGCACTACGCATGTCTAGCTTTGTCAAGGGTGGGGAAGTCCTTTCACTAGATGTCTTGCCACAACTTTCAGAAGGTGACTTAGTAGACTTTCTAGAAGAAAACCGTGAGAAATCCTTGAAAAATGCCTTAAAAGCCTTGCTCCCTGAACGCTTGGCAGAATTTTTTGTCCAAGGATATCCTGAAAAAGTCAAACAGCTAACTGAAAGAGAACGCGACCAACTTGTCCAGTCCATCAAGGCACTTAAAATCCCTGTGACTGGAAAGATGTCGCTAGCAAAATCTTTTGTAACTAAAGGGGGGGTTAGTCTCAAGGGAATCAATCCTAAAACGCTGGAAAGTAAGCTAGTACCTGGACTCCACTTTGCTGGTGAGGTACTAGATATCAATGCCCATACGGGGGGATTTAACATCACTTCCGCCCTCTGCACCGGCTGGGTGGCAGGCTCAAACTAGAACTATAAATGATATAGTATCTAAAGATATTGGATAAGAAAGGAGCTATTTTGGAACATATTATTTTACTGAGAGGTGTTACACCGAATGGACAAAATGCTATCCCTAAAATGTCTTATCTGGTAGATATCTTAACAGAGGCTGGTTTCCAACACGTTCGAACTTATATTCAAAGTGGAAATATTATTCTTGAAAGCGACTTAGCCATAGAAGAAATACGAGAACAAGTCCATACTCTAATAAAAGAAAAAATCGGAGCCGACTTGAAAATGGTCATTAAAAATAAGAGTGATTTTACAAAAATTGTCCAAGAAAATCCGTTTGGAGAACACTATCTTTATGACCGTATACATATAATTCTTTTCCAGAATGCTATCCAAAGTCTACCATTAGAAAAATTGAATATTGACTATGGTGAAGAAGAAATTTGTATCGGCAACCATTGTCTTTACCTCTATCTCCCTAGAACTGCAAAACGAAAAAAGCTTAATACCAACTATCTCGAAAAGCTGTTCGGCGTTGATCTGACCATGCGAAAGTTAAACGTGGTAGAAAAATTACTAACAAAATAGGAAAAATAAGATGAACAGAAGAGAATCAGTCGAATTTGTCAATATGTGCTTGATTAAAAATGGAGACAAGGTTCTGATCCAAGACCGAGTTAGTCCTAACTGGCCTGGCATTACTTTTCCTGGCGGCCATGTTGAACGTGGCGAGTCCTTTGTCGATGCTGTCATTCGTGAAGTGGAGGAAGAAACTGGTCTGACCATTTCTAAACCTCAACTCTGTGGTATCAAAGATTGGTATGATGATGCAGATTATCGCTATGTTATCCTCTTTTACAAAACTGAACACTTTACTGGTGAGCTCCAATCTTCAGACGAAGGAAAAGTCTGGTGGGAGGATTTTGAAAATCTATCTCATCTTAAACTAGCTACTGAGGATATGTCTGATATGCTTCGTGTTTTTCTCGAAGAGGACCTCAGTGAGTTCTTTTACTATAAGGATGGAGAAGACTGGTCTTACCAACTCAAATAACAGTAAATCGGCAGAGGTCACTCCGCCGATTTTATCTTATCTAATCTTCAAGCTAGGTCTGTGTCCTCCTACTAATACTCAATGAAAATCAAAGAGCAAACTAGAAAGCTAGCCGCAGGCTGCTCAAAGTACAGCTTTGAGGTTGCGGATAAAGCTGATGTGGTTTGAATGTGATTTTCGAAGAGTATAAATTTCTGTTACTGGCTTTGTCAGTTCTAGCTTGGTCTTTGAGTTTTATCGAGTTTGTGTGCCTACATAGTGGGCAATGACATCTGATGTGTACTGGGCTGTTCCCTGTCCAAACTTATCAAGGTTTTCCTTAAACTCTGGATTATAGACATAGCCTTTTCCGATATAACCAAAGACCTCGATAGAACAGTCAAATCCATAAGTACGGATGGCTTGCAATAGCTTAGCTACCTCTTCTTGGTTTTCAGATGCTGTTACAGGTAGACCATCTCGAAGATTTTGTGCCATGGCTTGAAAGATTTGGTTAAAGGCTGTTGCAGCCTCATCCTCTCGTCCTTTTTGACGCTCAAGTGCTTGATCCATGACTTCTTGGCCATACTTGTCTACTGCTTCTTGGTGGTATTTTTGATTGTCCTGGTAGCTAAATCCAGTGAATTTTTCCTCAATAGTCATTTTTCTTTCTCCTTTTTGTTCTTGGATAGTTTTTTGTAAGGTTGAAATCAAGGTATCCAGATGTTGCCTCTCCTGAGTTAAATAGTCCAACTGTCTAGTTAAATGTGGTAACAAGTCCGTCTTTTCTTCCTTTAATAGCTCTGCTATTTTTTCTAAAGAAAAGCCTAGATACTTGTAATAGAGGATAATCTGTAGTCGTTCTAAATCCTCTTGACTATAGGTTCGATAGCCATTTTCTGACTTTAATGGAACCAAGAGTCCGATCTTGTCATAATGGTAGAGGGTCTTGATGGAGACACCTGAAAGTTGCGCAGCTTCTTTAATATGGTACATGATTTCCTCCTCACATAAATAGTATATACCCTCCCCTTTGAGGAGAGTCAAGTATTTTATCAGATTTTTTATAAAAACATGAAAATCGCTTTCTTGACAGACTTGAAAAATCATGATAGGATAATCAAGTCTATCAATCAAAGAATAAGCTCAAAAGAGCAATTGAGAGAGGGCTATTTGACAACTCAAGTAGCCTTTTATTATTTAGAAATAGATTGGAGTTTAACAATGTCTGAAAAATCGCAATGGGGCTCAAAACTGGGCTTTATCCTTGCATCTGCTGGTTCTGCTATTGGCCTTGGGGCCGT
Source organism: uncultured Streptococcus sp. (assembly GCF_963511325.1). Classification (GTDB taxonomy): domain Bacteria; phylum Bacillota; class Bacilli; order Lactobacillales; family Streptococcaceae; genus Streptococcus. The sequence continues at coordinate 6,065 of NZ_CAUPII010000015.1, read as the reverse complement.
TTGGAAATTCCCTTATATGACCGCTGCCAATGGTGGGGGAGGTTTCTTACTGGTCTTTCTCATCTCGACACTATTGATTGGATTTCCACTTCTCTTGGCTGAATTTGCCCTCGGTCGGAGCGCTGGCGTGTCAGCAATCAAAACCTTTGGAAAATTGGGTGATAACAAGAACTACAACTTTATCGGTTGGATCGGTGCCTTTGCCCTTTTCATCCTCTTATCCTTTTACAGTGTTATTGGGGGATGGGTTTTAGTGTATCTAGGTATCGCTATTGCTAAAGCCTTCCAAGTTGGGATTAACAGTGATTATCCCCAACTCTTTACAGACATCATTTCAAATTCTTGGATTGCCCTTGGGTCTCAAGCTCTTTTTATCTTCCTCAACATCTTTATCGTGTCTAAAGGGGTTCAAAAAGGGATTGAAAGAGCATCTAAGCTCATGATGCCCCTGCTATTTATCATCTTTGTCATTATTATCGGGCGCTCTCTAAGCTTACCAAATGCTATGGAAGGTGTGGTTTACTTCCTCAAACCTGACTTTTCAAAACTGACAAGTGCTGGTTTCCTCTATGCTCTAGGACAGTCATTCTTTGCTTTGTCCCTCGGGGTTACGGCCATGTTGACCTATGCTTCTTACCTAGATAAGAAAACCAATCTGGTCCAATCAGGTATGTCTATCGTTGCAATGAACATCTCGGTATCCATCATGGCAGGTCTAGCCATTTTCCCAGCCATGTCAGCCTTTAACATCCAGTCTGAAGGAGGACCTAGTCTCCTCTTTATCGTTCTACCCCAACTCTTTGACAAGATGCCTTTTGGAAGTATTTTCTATATTCTCTTCCTATTACTTTTCCTCTTTGCGACGGTCACTTCTTCTGTCGTTATGCTGGAAATTAATGTTGGAAATATCACTGACCAAGATAACGAAAAACGTAATAAATGGAGTCTTATTTTAGGTATCTTGACCTTTATCTTTGGTATCCCTTCGGCCCTATCTTACGGTGTCATGGCGGATGTTCAAACCTTTGGGAAAACCTTCTTTGATGCTATGGATTTCTTGGTTTCCAACCTTCTCATGCCTTTTGGTGCTCTCTGCTTGTCTCTTTTTACAGGCTATATTTTCAAGAAGGCACTGGCAATGGAGGAACTTCATCTTGATGAAACACCTTGGAAACAAGGACTTTTCCAAGTCTGGCTTTTCCTTCTTCGTTTCATCATCCCAATTATCATCATCGTGGTCTTTATCGCCCAATTTATGTAAATAGAAAAAAGGAGAGTGGGACAGAAATCGGTAATTCGATAGAATTCGATTTCGTCGTCCCACCTCCGCACAGTTGAGTAGGGCTGTAAAAGCTGATGAAATCAGCGTAGTAGAGCCCACTCAACCACTGCGTCTTGCTCAACAATCCAAAGACAATTGAGAGGCTAGGACTTTTGTCCCAGCCTCTTTTCTTTTTATGGATGACTAACAATCAATTCTAGACCTTGACCTTCCAAGGTCCAAGCTTCAACATCGCTTGGCAAGATAAAGTGGCTACCTTTTTGGATTGGATATTCCTTACCGTCTACAATGAGCTGACCTTGACCAGTCAAGACACTTAACAAGCTGTAATCAGCTGTTTTTTCAAAGTCAACTTTTCCAGTAATTTCCCACTTGTAAACTACGAAGAAATCATTAGAGACAAGTAAAGTTGAACGCAAATCATCTGCTTTGACAGTCACAGGACGGCTATTTGCAGGCTCTCCGATATTTAAAACATCGATGGATTTTTCAAGATGAAGCTCACGCAAGTTGCCATTATCATCCCTACGGTCAAAGTCATAAACACGGTAGGTTGTATCACTAGACTGTTGCGTTTCAAGGATCAAGATACCTGCACCGATAGCATGCATGGTTCCGCTTGGTACATAGAAGAAATCCCCAGCCTTAACAGGAACCTTTGTAAGCAAGGCATCCCAGTTCTTGTCTTCAATTTGCTGGCGGAGTTCTTCCTTAGACTTGGCATTGTGGCCATAGATAATCTCAGAACCTTCATCCGCGGCGATAATATACCAGCATTCAGTTTTTCCGAGCTCACCTTCATGCTCTAATCCATAAGCATCGTCTGGATGAACTTGAACACTGAGCCAGTCATTGGCATCAAGGATTTTGGTCAAAAGTGGAAATACTGGCTCTGGACGGTTGCCAAACAATTCACGGTGTTCCGCATACAAAGTAGCGAGATCTGTTCCTTGATAGCGACCATTGGCTACCTTAGACACTCCATTTGGATGAGCTGAGATTGCCCAATACTCTCCGATTTTTTCACTAGGAATGTCGTAACCAAACTCATCACGTAGTTTAGTCCCACCCCAGATTTTTTCTTGCATAACTGATTGTAAAAATAATGGTTCTGACATCTTGATCTCCTGTCTGATTTTTCTCCCCTCATTATAGCAAAAAGCTAGGTCTAATTGAACTCTTTTTCACATCTTATAAAGTAGGGAGAAGATTTTGTAAAAATAGTGAACAAATGAGCTCTACTCAATACTTGCACCATTGCTGGCAATGACATCCTTGTACCAGTAGAAGGATTTCTTTTTACTGCGTTTGAGAGTCCCATTTCCTGCATTATCACGATCAACATAGATAAAGCCATAGCGCTTGTTCATTTCGCCTGTTCCAGCTGAAACCAGATCGATACAGCCCCAAGTTGTATAACCAAGCAAGTCTACTCCATCTTGGTAAATGGCATCTCGCATAGCCTTGATGTGGGCCTCTAAATAAGCAATCCTATAGTCATCTGCTACATAACCATTCTCATCTGGTGTATCAATAGCACCGAGGCCATTTTCTACGATGAACATGGGCTTTTGGTAACGATCCCAGATGGCATTGAGGGTGATTCGAAGCCCAAGTGGGTCAATCTGCCATCCCCATTCTGAGGATTCTAGATAGGGATTTTTGAGAGAGGCAAAAACATTTCCAGCTGTTAATTCTTTAACTTCTGGATCACCTGAGGCCACTCGACTTGCATAGTAAGAGAAGGAAACAAAGTCAACAGTATTGTTCTTCAACAAAACCAAATCATCTGCCGTCATTTCAATCTCAATCCCCTCACGCTCCCACTGCTTCTTTGCGTAATTTGGGTATTCCCCACGCGCTTGAACATCAATGAAGAAGTAACTCTTGCGGTCTTCTTCCATAGCAGCCCAGTAGTCTCTCGGATGGGCTGTGTTAGGATAATACTGCCCTGCTGCCAACATACATCCAACCTTGTTTTCTGGGTCAATTTCATGAGCAAGCTTAGTCGCCAGAGCTGAAGCTACCAACTCATGGTGAGCTGCTTGGTATTTGACTTGTTCTTGATTTTCTCCTTCTTCAAAACAGAGACCAGCTCCCATAAAGGGTGCATGAAGAATCATATTTATTTCATTAAATGTTAGCCAGTATTTGACCAAGCCCTTGTAACGGGTAAAAAGTGTGCGACAGAGATTCTCATAGAAGTCCAACATACGACGATTGCGCCAACCGCCATACTTAGTAATTAAGTGCATGGGGCAGTCAAAATGCGTGATGCTTACCAGAGGTTGGATCCCATACTTATGGCATTCCTTAAACAAATCCTCATAAAAAGCTAGACCAGCTTCATTTGGCACGCTTTCGTCGCCCTTAGGAAAAATCCGAGTCCAAGCAATGGAAAGTCGATATGTTTTAAAGCCCATTTCCGCAAAAAGGGCAATATCTTCCTTGTAATGATGGTACATATCAATGGCTTCCTTGGCTGGGTAAAAATAGCCCTCCTCAAAAGAAAACATCTTTTTCTGACCTGTGATAATGGCTTCACGGTCCTTACCGATTGGAATAACATCAACATTCGCCAACCCACGACCGTCTAAATTATAAGCACCCTCACATTGATTAGCTGCCGTAGCACCACCCCAGAGGAAACCCTCTGGAAATTGTAGTATTTCTGTCATCACTTTACCTCACATGATTTACTGGTACTATTATACTATCAAACATTTAAAAAAGCTGAAATAGCCCCTAAATAATTTTTAAGAAAAACATTTTCTTTACAAAAAAGCTTCTACGATGAACATAGAAGCCAAATAGGGTAGTTGAAGTTTGTATATAAAACTGCTTTATTTCATAAGATTTGGAAGAATGAACATGATAAAGAAAGCTAGAGCAATCATAATAAAAACATTGAGATAGATAAAACATTTTGCCAACCATGCATATCGCCCAGGTCTTAGTGGTCTTTCTACATAGGAATGTTTTGGTTTTTTAGGATCATAATAAACAGCAACTTTTCCACCAATTGGAAAGCGTTCCTTAAGAGGAGATTTTGTATAAGACAAAAAACTATTACCCTTAACTTTGTATCTTAAAACTTGTGGAATTTCACCATTTTCAAAATTATCCGTTTTTACATCAGATACGATTGAACCTAAGGGAGTACTGATTGTATTTGAAATAGCAGATAGAAATTTAGGCCCTACGACCTTGTATTGGTTTCCATCAACAGTGTATTCAACAACTGGGAGACTAATCCCATTATAAAGAGCATAGGAATATCGGATAATAACTCCTTCCGTTCTTTCGGTACATCTCTTGGCATTACTATAATTACTAAATATAAAATAGGAAAACATAAAATAGGTGAAGGCAGCAAATCCTAAAATCATTAAGCCAATTAATAGAAAGAAAGTTGTTGGCATATTTTTCTCCTTAGAACATTGTTATGATGCTATTTTAACAAATTTAACAGAAAAGACAAGAAAAAGACCGGATTGCTCCGATCTTTTCAGTCATCAAAATGTAAGAAAATTAATACCTCATGCTATTTAATCGATTGATTGATTGTCAGCAAGCCATGGCTAATTATTGCAGCAATATCTTCCAGACCACGAAGAATAAAACTACCTATAATCAATCCTAGAATAATTGAACAGATAATCATGGTAATACAGATTAAATAAATATCCTTTTTTTGCATCTCTTTTCTCCTAATATCTATTCGCGTCCATTCATGGAGATACTTTCAATCTCAAGGTTCATTGGTCATTATGTGACAATTGTAAGGTTTCCCAGAACCATAAAGTCGAGCGGTAAACTGAACGCCATCTTCACTCTCTCTTCCTAATAAAATAAAGAAGCCCTCTTACTATATCTATTTAAAAATATTTCTCCTTTCCACATCAGTTACATTTTTATTATAAGATTTCAGGATAGCGCTGTCAACCATTTATATGCAAGTTCTTTATATAAAAAAGACCGGATGGCTCCGATCTTTTAATAGTTTATGTTCTCAATTTCTGTTTTAAAAATAGCTAAGGTTAACTTCAAATGACTAAGCGCCCTTATTTCATTCTATAAAAATCAATCACTAGACCAGCAGGGCCTTCAACTAACAGGGATTCTGTTCCCCAATCCGTTTCACAAGGACCGTGTAAAATCTCGACACCAATCTCTTTTAACCGCTTTTGGTTCTGGTCGACATCCTCAACCTCAATGTGTAGAATAATTCCTGACTGAAAATTTTCCAAAGGAATCAAATGATTTTGGGACAACATAAGACAGTGACTGCCAATCGTAAACTGAGCAAAACTGTCATCAACATAATCGACCTTTTTATCAAAAATACGCTCCAAGGCAACACAGACTTGGGGAACATCTGAAACGATAATATCTAATTGATTTAAATTCATTTACTCTCCTCCATAAAAAGACCGGATTGCTCCGATCTTTTCAAGTTTCTCTCTATGAAAATCAAAGAATAAACAAGGCGGAACCAAGTTAGATGGCAAATCTTTGCTCATCAAACTACGAAAAATCCTTTGGGACTTTTTCTAGGCTCCGCACTAGATTCCATCATTGAAAATTAAGGTTTCAATGATGAAATCGTCGGAAGTGAATCTCAGAATAAAGTCTACAAATTTATCTTTGATTTTCGACGAGAGGAATTATTTAATTGCGCGTGATTGCAATCCTTCTTCTTCCAAGAAGAGGCGGAATGGTACAAGCTCTTCTGCTTCGTATTTTTCCTTGAAGGCTTTGATTGCTTCTTCTGAGTGAAGTT
>NZ_CAUPII010000014.1:0-41977 GCF_963511325.1 uncultured Streptococcus sp. | reverse complement strand
CAAAGTCCTTATCTGTCATACCAGTCGCACGAAGCATGGCACGGTTTGGTGATTTAACCATGCTGTCATAAATGCTACTGCGGTGACGTTTATCTAATTCTGTCATTAAGTTCCCTCCCATTTCAGTTTTTACCATTATAGCACATTTTAAAAACAATGAACAGAAGAAAATTCTTGAATTTTCAGACAATTCAAACCATTGAAATCTTCTTAAAAAAGATTGCATATTTTTGTTGACATTTAAAATTAAAGTGATATCATTTAGATATCAAACACAGGAGGTCATTCTGATGACTGAAAAACTAATCAATTCAAAACCAAATGGTGTAGTAGCATTGATTCTCATTGAGTTGGCACTCGTACTTGGTGTTTTTATATTTGTAATGGGTGCTGGTTCAGAAAACATTTTTGGAATTATTATCGGACTTTTATTAAGCTTAATTGCAGGTCTAGCTCATGCTGGTTTAAAAGTTGTCAAACCTCAGGAAGCTCTGGTTTTAACCCTCTTTGGTAACTATACTGGGACCATCAAAGAACCTGGTTTTTACTTTGTAAATCCTTTTAGCATAGCGGTCAACCCTGCAAATCACACTCGACTTGGTCAAAGTGGTGACGTTAGCACGAAATCCCCTTTTTCAGGGATGAAATCATCAAATGGCAATGATGTAAACCTTGAAATTGGCAAGAAACAGATTTCTCTCAAAGTTATGACCTTGAGTAATTCTCGCCAAAAAATTAACGATTGCTTAGGGAACCCTGTAGAAATCGGAATTGCCGTTACTTGGCGTGTAGTCGATACGGCAAAAGCAGTCTTCAACGTTGACAACTACAAAGAATATCTTTCATTGCAGTGTGATAGCGCCCTTCGTAATATTGTCCGCATCTATCCTTACGATGTGTCTCCGAATGTGGATACTACAGGTGATGGGCAAGCAGATGAAGGCAGCCTCCGTGGTTCTAGTGAGATTGTAGCTAGTCGCATTCGTGAAGAAATCCAAAGTCGCGTAGAGGATGCTGGCTTGGAAATTCTTGAGGCACGTATTACTTACCTAGCTTATGCACCGGAAATTGCAGCTGTCATGCTTCAACGTCAACAAGCATCAGCCATTATCGATGCACGTAAGATGATTGTTGATGGCGCTGTAGGAATGGTTGAAATGGCACTAGAACGTCTCAATGAAGGAGAATTAGTAGAACTTGACGAAGAACGAAAAGCAGCGATGGTTTCAAATCTCCTAGTCGTTCTCTGTGGCAATCATGATGCACAACCAATTGTCAATACAGGAAGCCTTTATTAAAAATGGCAGAAGCTAAAAAGAAGCAGATTCCCCTTCGACTTTCGGCAAAGTTATATGCTGCACTCGCATCATGGGCAGAAGATGACTTTCGATCAGTCAACGGGCAAATTGAATATCTTCTTACAGAATGTGTCAAGCAACGGAAGAAAGACGGGAAATACGTCTCAGAAACCATTGATGAACCCTTCGAAATTGATATTTAGTCTATTTTCCTATCCAGAATAGTGGATAGGAAAATTTTTTTATCTTTTTTTGTCAAGTAACTTTACTTTACAAAAAAGTTTTGATATACTATTAAAGTTGATGAAAATCAAACCTAACTGAATTATATCTTAAAAGGAGAAATCAAAATGGCAGTACCTGCACGTCGCACTTCAAAAGCGAAGAAAAACAAACGTCGTACACACTACAAAGTAACAGCTCCATCTGTAAACTTTGACGAAACTACTGGAGATTACTCACGTTCTCACCGTGTATCACTTAAAGGATACTACAAAGGACGTAAGATCGCTAAAGCTGCATCAGCTGAATAATAGAAGGGAGATACCATGCGCGTAAATATTACACTTGAACACAAAGAATCTGGTGAACGCTTGTACCTTACTTCTAAAAACAAACGTAACACTCCAGACCGTCTTCAATTGAAGAAATACTCACCAAAACTTCGCAAACACGTTGTGTTTACAGAAGTGAAGTAAGCATTCAATACGAATCAATACATAAGAAAAACGCTGATTTAAAGCGTTTTTTCTTTTTGCCAAATGCGATATGTTGCACTGTATTTCAATTCAAACTCTACCTTTTTCACTACCTTTTTTAGATAAATATATCATTTAGATATTGAAATTAAGCCCTGCTATCATTTCGATGGCAGAGCTTTTTAATGTTTGGTACACTACCTTCTTATCTATATTTTGATGGGGCTGAAGTTGACATCTACAAAGTTTAATGTTAGAATACATTCAAAAATATATTTGAATGAGGTGTTTTATGATTCAAAATGTTGTTACTTCAATAATCCTGTATTCTGGGACAGCCGTAGACTTACTTATTATCCTAATGTTATTTTTTGCCAAAAGAAAAAGCAGAAAAGACATCATTAACATCTATTTAGGACAATTTCTAGGCTCTGTTAGTCTAATATTGCTAAGTTTACTTTTTGCATTTGTCTTAAATTATATTCCTAGTAAAGAGATTTTAGGTTTGCTCGGTTTGATTCCAATTTTCCTAGGCTTCAAAGTTTTGCTTTTAGGAGATTCTGATGGAGAAGCTATTGCAAAAGATGGTTTGCGCAAAGATAATAAAAACCTAATTTTTCTAGTCGCTATGATTACTTTTGCAAGTTGTGGTGCTGACAATATTGGTGTTTTTGTCCCATATTTTATTACCTTAAATTTAGCGAATTTGATAGTGGCTTTACTTACCTTTCTAGTCATGATTTATCTCTTGGTTTTTTCTGCCCAAAAATTGGCACAAGTCCCTTCTGTTGGAGAAACTTTGGAAAAATATAGCAGATGGTTTATTGCCGTTGTTTATTTAGGATTGGGGATGTATATCCTGATTGAAAACAACAGCTTTGACATGCTATGGACTATGTTAGGCTAGGAGAAAATATTATGAAAAAAGATAGTATCTGCCAAGTGAATATTATAAATCAACAAAATGTTACAACCGCAATGAACTACCTTGAAAAGGAAAAAGTCCAAAAATCACTTCGCATTTTAACAAAGTTTACCGATAATAAACAGATAAATATCATCTTTTATCTCCTTGCTGTTGAAGAACTCTGTGTCTGTGATATAGCCTGTTTACTAGATCTCAGTATGGCATCTGCCTCCCACCATCTTCGTAAACTAGCCAATCAAAACATCTTGGATACTAGAAGAGAGGGGAAAATTATATATTATTTTATAAAAGATGAGGAAATCAGAGATTTTTTAATCAACTAGGATAACAACTATTTTTACGTCTAGAGCGTTTTTGTGTTGTTTAAGAAGAATAGATAGAGGTTTTAGATAACTACACATATTAGTTTTTTTTAAAATGATATTTAATCGATGATAACTAGAAAGGATTATTGCTAAATATCTTGTTTATTGCCAATTAAAAGACGGTAGAATCGTCATCCTACGGTGTTGTTGCTTTTTAAATGCAAGAAGTGACAGAAGGAAAATATAGAAAGCACCTTTTACATTTAATAGGCAGGCGGAAGGTTTCAAGAGGAAAAACTTGGAACTTTGAGTGTACCAATTGGGTAAATTACTAGTACATTAGATATTTTATAGATTTCGAAAGTAAATTGGAAGGATTTTCAAATTATCCCCTCAGCAAAAAAGCTGGAAACATTTGTCAGAGCTATTGACAAATGCAAAAGAATCAGATAGAATAGTAAAGTATGTTTAGTAACTGATCACTTTATAGCCGGCTAAACGAATACAAAATCTATGAGGAGGTATTCATCGTGAAACGTACTTATCAACCAAGTAAACTACGTCGTGCGCGTAAACACGGATTCCGTAACCGTATGTCAACTAAAAACGGTCGTCGCGTATTGGCAGCTCGTCGTCGTAAAGGACGCAAAGTTTTGGCTGCATAATCCAAACGAATTCAACAATGAAGTCAGTAGGAACTCGAGTCTACTGGCTTTTGTTTTGCCCTAAAATAATAGTTTGTATAAGCTTTCTATTTTTTCTATAATATTTCATATACTATATAAATGGAGAATATTTATGAAAAAATCAAAAGCTCTCTTACTAGGGGTTGGAATTTTGAGTGCTAGCTTCTTGATGGTAGCTTGTAGCTCGACACAGTCAAATGCATCTGATAAAACCTACTCTTATGTATTTGCTAGCAATCCAGATACATTAGACTACATTACTTCGACACGTGGCTCGACATCCAGCATTACGACAAACTTGATTGATGGTTTGTTGGAAAATGATAAGTATGGCAATTTGGTTCCTTCCATGGCTGAATCATGGACAGTATCAAAAGATGGTTTGACCTATACCTATAAAATCCGTAAAGGTGTCAAGTGGTATACCTCTGAAGGGGAAGAATATGCAGAGGTAACAGCTCATGACTTTGTGACAGGCCTCAAGTATGCGGCGGATAAAAAGGCAGAAAACTTGTTCTTGGTGCAAGACTCTATCAAAGGTTTGGCGGACTATGTTGAGGGTCAATCATCAGACTTTGAGGCTGTCGGTATCAAGGCAGTCGATGACTATACTCTCCAATATACCTTGAACAAGCCTGAGTCCTACTGGAATTCTAAGACAACAGGTGGAATTTTGAGTCCAGTCAATGAAGCCTTTTTGAAATCTAAGGGAGATGAATTTGGAAGTGTAACTCCATCTAGTATCCTGTCAAATGGGGCATACTTGTTCAAATCATTCACATCAAAATCTTTGATTGAGTTTGAAAAGAATCCTAATTATTGGGACAAGGACAATGTGAAGATTGAGAAAGTAAAACTTTCCTTCTATGATGGCTCAGACCAAGATAGTTTGGCTAGAGGATTCTTGGAAGGCAACTATACAGACGGGCGTATCTTCCCAACAAGCTCTGTGTTTGATCAGTTGAAAAAAGGGAATGAAGATAAGATTACCTATACCCCTCAAAATGCTATAACCTTCTACTACCTTTTCAATGTCAATCGTCAAAGCTACAAGCAAACCATGAAACAGACGGACAAAGAAAAGACGGATTCTCGTCTAGCAATGCAAAACAAAGACTTCCGTCAGGCTATTAACTTTGCCTTTGACCGTCATGCCTATGCTGCCCAGACAAATGGAGAAGATGGAGCTGACCGAATCCTTCGAAACACAGTCACACCAAGTAACTTTGTTCAAATCGGTGGCAAAAACTTTGGAGATGCTGTCAATGAAAAGATGGTCAACTATGGTACAGAGTGGTCTAATATCAATCTGAACGATGCTCAAGCTGCTTTCTTGGACCCTGAAAAAGCTAAGGCTGAATTTGCCAAGGCTAAAGAAAGTTTGCAGGCAGAAGGGGTGACCTTCCCTATCCACTTGGATATGTTGGTAGACCAAACTGCTAAGTTGGATGTTCAGCAGGCAAGCTCCTTCAAGCAGACCGTTGAAGCAACGCTTGGTTCAGATAATGTGGTTATTGATATCATTCAATTGTCACCAGATGAGAAAGACAATGCTACCTTCTTTGCGGATACCGCCGATCAAAAGGATTATGACATCGATATCTCAGGTTGGAGTGGAGATTTCTCAGATCCGAAGACCTATCTTGACCTTTTGGATCCAGACTCAGGTTCTCAGTTGAAAAATCTTGGCTTGACTCCAGGGAAAGACAATGATATCAAGGAAAAACTCGGTCTAGCTACCTACAAGAAATTGTTGGATGCGGCAGATAGTGAGAATGAAAATACGCAAACACGTTATGAAAAATTTGCCGAAGTTCAAGCTTGGTTGACAGATAGTGCTCTCTTCCTACCAGTTCAAAGTGGAGGAGCAAATCCTATCTTCCGCAAGACTGTACCGTTTACAGGGGCCTTCTCATTTGTAGGACACAAGGGAGATGCGGACAACTACAAATATGTTGAATTGCAAAAGGAAGCAGTGACTGCTAAACAGTACCAGGAACTTTATGAAAAATGGCAAAAAGAAAAAGCGGAGTCAAATAAAAAAGCCCAAGAAGATTTAGCTAACCACGTTCAATAGAAGAAGGTTATCAATAAAATTTTAATACTCTTCGAAAATCTCTTCAAACTGCGTCAACGTCGCCTTGCCGTAGGTATGTTACTGACTTCGTCAGTTTCATCTGCAACCTCAAAACAGTGTTTTGAGCTGACTTCATCAGTTTCATCTACAACCTCAAAGCAGTGCTTTGAGCAGCCTGCGGCTAGTTTCCTAGTTTGCTCTTTGATTTTCATTGAGTATAAGTCTAATTTTAGGGACTAGATTCAGAAAAAAGGCCTTACCAGGAGCTTGTTGGTTCTGGTAAGGCCTTTTCTTTATTCTTTCAAATGATATGAATAGCTGGCAACGACGACATCTTCGTGCCATCTGAGAGCATATTTTAATTTGAGGCTCATTTGATTGTGTAGGATATTTTGCCAAGGTTTGTTAGGGATAAATTGGGGTACTAGAACTGTAACTGTGTAGTTCTTTTTCTTGGCTTCTTGAGAGATTTTTCGAACATAGCGAACTGTAGGTGTGATGATATCGCGATAGCTAGTATTAATATTCTTTAAGGTAATATTTGGGAAATAGTCGGCAAATTCGTGGAGAATTTCTTGGTCTTTTTCTTCAGTTTCCTTGGTGGAAATGTGCATCGCCAAAACCTCATCTCCAATACTTTGAGCATAGTTAATCGCTCCAACGCTGACTCGAGTAACATTTCCTACTAAGACAAGGACGACATTGCCATCGTAGGCTTTCTTTTGAATTCCTTCATAAAGTCGAAGTTGTTTGGCCACTTTTTGGTAATGACTGTGGATGGACAAAAAGAGGAAGGTTAAGACTAGGATAATTGGGAAGAAGGGCCAGATATCTCCAAGTCTGAAGAAGAGTAAGATAAGAACGATGGCATAACAAATGATGGCACCTAGGATATTTGCAAAGGCAGATTTTAAGAAATGAGAGCCTTTTTCTTTTTTCCAGTGGCGAATCATCCCTGTTTGAGAAAGTGCGAAAGGTACGAAAACTCCAATAGTATAAAGAGGAATCAAGCGTTCTGTATTTCCGTTGAAAATGAGCAGAAGGATCATAGCGCCAAAGGCTAAGGTCAAAATACCGTTTGAATAACCCAGGCGGTCTCCCTTTTCCATAAAGAGATGGGGCATGTATTTGTTCTTAGCCATATTGTATGCCAACATCGGGAAGGCAGAAAAACCAGTATTTGCAGCTACGGCTAGGATTAGGGCAGTTGAGAATTGGAAGAGATAATAAACAATCTGACCGAGAGCTGAATCCCCTAAAATTCCTTTAGCCATTTGTGAGAGGATTGTTTCTCCGTGTTGAGGTGTAATCCCCATCCAGTAGTTTAGGAAGGTAATTCCTGCAAAGAGAAAACCAAGAATCAGAGACATGATGGTCAGTGTTTGAGCTGCATTCTTCTCTTTGGGAGTTTTGAAAAATGGAACGGCATTTGAGATAGCTTCAACCCCTGTTAGTGAAGCTGAACCGCTGGTGAAGGCTCTTAAAATCAGGACGATTGAGAGACTTGGGACAGTTTGACCAATTGCAGAAGTTGCATGATAGCTGAGAGAACCTGTCAATAGTTGGAAGATACCAAACAATAAGAGGAAGACCGTGCTAAAGATAAAGAGATAGACAGGGATCATCAGAGAACTGGCAGATTCCTTCAAGCCACGCAGATTCAAAAGCATGAGCAAACATACTAGAAAAATGGAGATATGGAGATTGTAGGGATGGAGTGCAGGAAGTGCTGCTGTGATCGCATCAGCTCCTGCGGCCACGGATACGGCTACTGTTAGCATATAGTCAACAAGCAAGCTTCCACCGGCAATCAAACCGAGCTCAGGAGAAAGATTTTCTCGTGTTACCATGTAGGCACCCCCACCTTGAGGGTAGGCGTGAATGATTTGTCGGTAAGAAATGGTTAGACTAGCAAGTAGCAAGAGGACAAAAATGCCGATAGGGAGACTCCACCAAATAGCAAGCGGAGATAGACTAGCCAAGACAAGAACGACCTGCTCAGGTCCATAAGCAATAGAAGATAGGGCATCACTTGAAAGCATTGCAAGTGCCTGTGTTTTTCCAAGTAGTCCTCCCTCGCCTTCAGTCAAGGACTTAAGAGGACGACCAATAAAGGTATATTTTAATTTTGTAAACATTTTCTTTCCTTTTCCGAAAATTTCAACAAGAGCTATTATACTGCTATGAAAATAAGCAGTCAAGAAAAAATGAATGATTTCAAAATATTTTTTCCTATAAGAATGAGACTAGTTTTTTGGTATAATAGAAGGTAGAAAAAACGAGGGAATATAAATGATTTTTGATACACATACCCACTTGAATGTGGAAGAATTTTCAGGAAGAGAAGCAGAAGAAATAGCCTTAGCAGCTGAAATGGGTGTGACTCGGATGAATATTGTTGGTTTTGACAAACCGACTATTGAGCGTGCCTTGGAATTGGTGGAAGAATATGACCAACTTTATGCGACGATTGGTTGGCATCCAACAGAAGCAGGGACCTATACAAGGGAAGTTGAGAATTACTTACTGGAAAAACTAAAACATCCTAAAGTTGTTGCCCTGGGTGAGATTGGTTTGGACTATCACTGGATGACAGCCCCTAAAGAAGTGCAGGAACAAGTTTTCCGCCGTCAGATTCAGCTATCTAAGGAACTGGACTTGCCTTTTGTGGTTCATACTCGTGATGCGCTAGAAGATACCTATGAGATTATCAAAAGTGAGGGAGTCGGTCCACGTGGTGGTATTATGCACTCTTTCTCAGGTTCACTGGAGTGGGCTGAGAAGTTTGTGGATCTGGGTATGACTATTTCCTTTTCTGGAGTGGTGACCTTTAAAAAAGCGACAGACATTCAAGAGGCGGCCAAAGACTTGCCTTTGGATAAGATTTTGGTAGAGACAGATGCGCCTTACTTGGCACCCGTTCCCAAGCGTGGTCGCGAAAACAAGACAGCTTACACGCGCTATGTAGTGGACTTTATTGCAGATTTGCGTGGCGTGTCGACAGAAGAATTAGCTGCTGCGACAAGTGCAAATGCAGAACGAATTTTTGGACTGGGAAGTAAATTATGAAAAAGAAAATTTCCCAAGTCATCGTAGTCGAAGGGCGTGATGATACGGCCAATCTTAAACGTTATTTTGATGTGGAGACCTATGAGACTCGTGGCTCTGCTATCAATGAGCAAGATCTTGAACGAATCCAACGTCTACACCAACGTCATGGGGTGATTGTCTTTACAGATCCTGACTTTAATGGGGAACGCATTCGCCGGATGATTATGACGGCTGTTCCAACAGTTCAACACGCCTTTCTCAAACGTGATGAGGCAGTGCCGAAGTCCAAGACCAAAGGACGTTCCCTAGGAATCGAACATGCCAGTTATGAAGATCTGAAAACAGCGCTGGAACAAGTCACAGAGCAATTTGAAGCAGAAAGCGACTTTGACATTAGCCGTAGTGACTTGATTCGTCTTGGTTTTCTAGCAGGCGCAGATAGCCGAAAACGCAGAGAATATCTAGGAGAGAGTCTACGTATTGGTTATTCCAATGGGAAACAACTTCTCAAGCGTTTAGAATTATTTGGCATCAGTTTAGCTGAAGTTGAAGATGCCATGAAATCTTATGAGGATTGAGAAACTCCCCCAAAATGTAGGGGGAATATGATACAATAGAAGTAAGCATATACGGTTTAATCAGGCTTGATAGCAAGCATTAGAAAAGTGCTCCACGGGATTAGCCTTGTGTGGAGTTAATGAGGAAAAGTTATGGGAATCTTTGATTTTTTAAAAAAGACGGAAACTGCAGAGGCAACTGAAATAAGTGAAGCACAGAAAGAAAGAGAAGAATCTAAAAACAATGCATGTATTGGAGTTCTAGATTTGTTCCCGATGAAGGAAACGAATCAATTATTGATTGTTGGAAGTCTAGAAGGTAGTCTCAAGGTTGGAGATCAGTTGCAGTTTTGCAATCCCGACCAAGGAATGGAAAGTCTTGGTACTGTAGAGGTTAAAAAACTCAGCAGTCAGAATAAGGATGCAGATAGTCTAACTGATGAAGTTCTTGCCCATCTAGTGGTTGATAGGATTCCTTCTTTGGATAAACTGAAAAAAGGAAGTGTGCTCTTTAGTTCAGGTATTGAGGAAGAGCAAAAATTATCTAGCTATTCAGATGCTCTTTATCGTGCTTTTGTAGCCATTCAAGAAGGTCAATTGACTAATGAAGACTATTTGGCAGCTAGTCTTGATGATAGCGTAGAGATTTTACGTCTCTTTTTATGGAAATGCCGTCAAAATCAGGAAACTGAAAGCGAAGAAAGCTACCAATCCAACACTCGCAAGTTAGAACGTCTAGCGGAAATCGTTAAGGATAAGCTCTTAGAAGCAGATGCAGTTTATGCAGTTTATTCAGAAAAAACAGGCGAACCTTACCTCTTTTCAACTACTTATGATAGAGGTGAGGAAGGTTATCTGTGTACTGATCCCATGATTATGCTTTTGACACCATCTTGGTATCGCCAATTTCAGGAAACCATTGACAGCCGACCAAACTCAGTTGTAAAACTGATTGAAAATACGGAAGATAAAAAAGGGATTGAGAATTTCCTTGGGACAGCCTTTTACTTAAATGGTGCCTTGGGAGCAATCTTTAATTCCAAGGAAGTTAGTATCAGTGCCTCAGCCTTGGTTCAAAAACCAGATTTTTCTGATTTGCCAGAAATACAAGTGCCTGTCATGAATCCTGACCTGGTAAGATGGATGCTCCTGATGGGACAGATGGATCAACCGACTACAGAAGAGCAAGAAATAGTTTATGGGCTTTACTACAAGTTCTTCTCTATGGCTATGCCTAAAGCAAAATTCTTGCTTCCATTAGATGCAGCATCAGGATTCCCAGAGGATAATTCAGAAGGGAATTCCTTTGTTTTGGAAAAAGACGCTAACTTTAATATTCCCGTTAGAGAGGGAAAAGATGGACGAAATTCAATTCCAGTATTTACTGATTGGAAACGTCTGAGAATGGTCTTTGATGAAAAGTGGAATGGCATGATTGAAGAAGCTGGAGGCATGATTGAAGGCTTTGACTATGCCATAAACCCAACAGAATACTATGAAGCAGGTGCTTATGTTAGTCTAACAGCTTTTAAAGACATGCAAAAGCTTAGTGAAGAACAAGAAGGAAGAACTCAAGATTAGAAAGTTCTTTAATATTAGAAAAGAGAATAAATGAGAATTGCAGATTATAGCGTGACCAAGGCAGTACTGGAGCGTCACGGTTTCACCTTTAAAAAATCCTTCGGGCAAAATTTCTTGACCGATACCAATATCCTCCAAAAAATTGTGGATACGGCTGAAGTTGATGACCAGGTCAATGTTATTGAAATTGGTCCAGGAATTGGTGCCTTGACGGAATTTTTGGCTGAGCGTGCTGCAGAAGTTATGGCCTTTGAGATTGACCACCGTTTGGTGCCAATCCTAGCAGATACCCTGCGTGATTTTGACAATGTGACCGTAGTTAACGAAGATATTCTAAAGGTTGACTTGGTCCAGCATATCCAAAATTTTAAAAATCCTGACTTACCAATTAAGGTAGTAGCTAACTTGCCTTACTATATCACAACTCCTATTCTCATGCACTTGATTGAAAGTGGCATTCCTTTTAGTGAGTTTGTGGTGATGATGCAAAAAGAAGTGGCAGATCGTATTTCTGCTCAACCAAATACCAAGGCATACGGAAGTTTATCGATTGCAGTTCAGTATTACATGACAGCTAAGGTTGCCTTTATCGTGCCTCGTACAGTCTTTGTCCCAGCGCCAAATGTGGACTCAGCTATCCTGAAAATGGTACGCCGTCCAGAACCGGCGGTTGCGGTCGAAGATGAGAACTTCTTCTTTAAGGTTTCCAAGGCTAGTTTCACTCATCGTCGCAAGACCTTGTGGAACAACTTGACTGGTTACTTTGGGAAAACTGAGGAAATCAAGGATAAGCTGACCAAGGCTTTGGACCAGGCAGGCTTGTCACCAAGTATACGTGGTGAAGCTCTTGGCTTAGAAGAATTTGCTAGTCTAGCAGATGCGCTTAAAGGACAAGGACTCTAAGATGCAGGGACAAATCATTAAAGCCTTGGCTGGCTTCTACTATGTGGAGAGTGAGGACCAGGTTTATCAAACACGCGCTCGTGGGAATTTTCGAAAAAAAGGCCATACGCCCTATGTTGGAGATTGGGTAGATTTTTCTGCGGAGGAAAATTCCGAGGGTTATATCCTCAAGATTCACGAACGAAAAAATAGTCTGGTTCGTCCACCCATTGTCAATATTGACCAAGCCGTTGTCATTATGTCCGTTAAAGAACCTGACTTTAATAGCAACTTGCTGGATCGCTTCTTGGTTCTTTTAGAGCACAAGGGCATTCATCCCATCGTCTATATTTCCAAAATGGATTTGTTGGAAGATAGAGGAGAACTGGATTTTTATGAACAGACTTATGGTGATATCGGCTACGACTTTGTGACCAGTAAAGAGGGACTCCTTCCTTTGTTAACAGGCAAGGTTACAGTCTTTATGGGGCAAACAGGTGTTGGGAAGTCAACCCTTCTTAATAAAATTGCACCTGACCTCAATCTCGAAACAGGAGAAATCTCAGACAGTCTGGGTCGTGGTCGCCATACTACTCGAGCTGTTAGTTTTTACAATCTCAATGGTGGGAAAATCGCAGACACGCCAGGATTTTCATCGCTGGATTATGAAGTGACAACAGCAGAAGACCTTAATCAGGCCTTTCCAGAAATTGCTTCTGTTAGCCGAGACTGCAAGTTCCGTACTTGTACTCATACCCATGAGCCATCTTGCGCAGTCAAACCAGCAGTAGAAGAGGGGATTATTGCTACCTTCCGTTTTGACAACTATTTGCAATTCCTCAGTGAGATTGAAAATCGTAGAGAAACCTATAAAAAAGTCAGCAAAAAAATACCAAAATAAGGAGAAACCTATGTCTCAATACAAGATTGCTCCGTCAATTCTGGCAGCAGATTATGCCAACTTTGAACGTGAAATTAAACGCCTAGAAGAAACTGGGGCAGAATATGCCCATATCGATATCATGGATGGTCACTTTGTGCCACAAATCAGCTTTGGTGCAGGTGTGGTCGAAAGCCTTCGCCCCCATAGCAAGATGGTTTTTGATTGCCACTTGATGGTCTCTAATCCTGAACACCATCTAGAAGATTTTGTGCGTGCAGGGGCGGATATCATCAGCATTCACGTAGAGGCAACACCTCATATCCATGGCGCTCTTCAAAAGATTCGTTCTCTCGGTGTTAAACCTTCGGTTGTTATCAATCCTGGAACACCTGTTGAGGTTATCAAGCACGTGCTTCACTTAGTTGATCAAGTCTTGGTCATGACGGTTAACCCTGGATTTGGTGGACAAGCCTTTTTGCCAGAAACCATGGATAAGATTCGTGAGTTGGTGACCCTTCGCGAGGAAAAAGATTTGAACTTTGAAATTGAAGTCGATGGCGGGATTGATGATAAAACGATTGCTCAAGCCAAGGAAGCTGGTGCAACAGTTTTTGTAGCAGGATCTTATGTCTTTAAGGGAGATGTCAATGAACGAGTGCAAGCTCTCCGAAAACAACTGGACTAAAGTTGCAGTTTTTGCTGGTGGAGACTGTGGACATTATAGGATAGATTTTGATTGCTTTGTCGGTGTGGACCGTGGCTCACTCTGGGTACTGGAGGAAGAACTTCCTCTTACTATAGCCGTTGGGGATTTTGATTCTGTGACTGTAGAAGAACGTCAGTTGATTCAAAAGCGTGCTCATCACTTTGTCCAAGCCCAGCCAGAAAAAGATGATACGGATCTGGAATTAGCACTTTTAACGGTTTTTGAAAAGGATCCTCAAGCTCGAGTGACCATTTTTGGTGCCCTAGGTGGTCGCATCGACCATATGCTGGCCAATGTCTTTCTGCCTAGCAATCCTAAATTGGCGCCCTATATGCGTCAAATAGAGATTGAGGATGGGCAAAATTTGATTAGCTATTGCCCAGAAGGGACCAGTCAGCTAGAACCACGTTCGGACTATGATTATTTGGCCTTTATGCCTGTGAGGGATAGTCGTTTGACAATACTCGGTGCCAAGTATGAACTGACAGAGGAGAATTTTTTCTTTAAGAAAGTTTACGCTTCTAACGAATATATAGATAGGGAAGTGTCAGTGACTTGCCCAGATGGCTATGTGGTTGTCTTGCATAGCAAGGACAGGAGGTAGGATGGAGATTGTATTACTACTGTTATTAATTGCTAACCTAGCCGGGCTTTTTCTGATTTGGCAAAGGCAGGACAAGCAGGAGCAATATTTGACCAAGAGTTTAGAAGATCAGGCAGATAATCTCTCAGACCAGCTGGATTATCGCTTTGAACAAGCTCGACAAGCTAGTCAGATTGATCAAAAAAATCTTGAAGTGGCTGTCAGTGATCGCTTGCAGGAAGTGCGTATCGAATTGCATCAGGGTCTGACTCAGGTTCGGCAGGAAATGAATGAGAACCTCCTCCAAACCAGAGATAAGACCGACCAACGTCTCCAAGCCTTGCAGGAATCAAATGAGCAACGCTTGGAACAGATGCGCCAAACAGTCGAGGAAAAGTTAGAAAAGACCTTGCAAACTCGCTTGCAAGCATCCTTCGAGACGGTTTCTAAACAACTGGAATCTGTCAATCGAGGTCTGGGTGAAATGCAGACGGTTGCGCGAGATGTCGGTGCGCTTAATAAAGTCCTTTCTGGAACCAAGACCCGAGGAATTCTAGGTGAATTACAACTGGGGCAGATTATTGAAGACATCATGACACCTGCCCAGTATGAACGAGAATTTGCAACGGTTGAAAACTCTAGTGAACGTGTGGAATACGCCATCAAGTTACCTGGGCAAGGTGACCAGGAATATGTTTATCTACCGATTGATTCTAAGTTTCCCCTGGCGGATTATTACCGTCTGGAAGAAGCCTATGCAGCAGGTGATAAGGATGAAATCGAACGCTGCCGTAAGTCTCTCTTAGCAAGTGTCAAGCGTTTTGCCAAGGATATCAAGAGTAAGTACCTGGCGCCACCTCGGACAACTAATTTTGGAGTCTTATTTGTTCCGACAGAAGGTCTCTATTCGGAAATCGTTCGCAATCCGATTTTCTTTGATGATTTGAGACGGGAGGAACAGATTATTGTTGCAGGTCCAAGTACCTTGTCGGCTCTTCTTAACTCCTTATCAGTTGGCTTCAAGACTCTCAATATCCAAAAGAGTGCTGACCATATCAGTAAAACCCTAGCTAGTGTCAAAACAGAATTTGGCAAGTTTGGAGGTATTCTGGTCAAGGCACAAAAACATCTCCAACATGCCTCTGGCAATATTGATGATTTATTAAACCGTCGTACTACAGCTATCGAGCGAACGCTTCGTCACATTGAGTTATCAGAAGGTGAGCCTGCGCTTGATTTGCTACAATTCCAAGAAGATGAGGAAGAATATGAAGATTAGTCACATGAAGAAAGATGAGCTTTTTGAAGGCTTTTACCTGATCAAGTCAGCTGACCTGAGACAGACACGTGCTGGGAAAAACTACCTAGCCTTCACCTTCCAAGATGATAGTGGAGAAATCGAAGGGAAGCTCTGGGATGCTCAACCCCACAATGTTGAAACCTTTACAGCAGGGAAAGTAGTCCATATGCAAGGTCGTCGTGAAGTGTACAACAATACGCCTCAGGTTAATCAAATCACCCTTCGCTTACCACAACCTGGCGAACCAAATGACCCAGCTGACTTCAAGGTTAAATCTCCAGTAGATGCCAAAGAGATTCGTGAGTATATGGCGCAGATGATTTTTAAAATTGAAAATCCAATTTGGCAGCGAATTGTTCGGAATCTCTACACCAAGTATGACAAGGAATTCTACTCTTATCCAGCTGCTAAGACCAACCATCATGCTTTTGAAACAGGTCTTGCTTATCATACTGCCACTATGGTTCGTTTGGCAGAAGCAATTGCAGATATTTATCCTCAGCTCAATAAGAGCTTGCTCTATGCGGGAATTATGTTGCACGACCTTGCCAAGGTTATTGAGTTGACAGGTCCTGACCAGACAGAGTACACAGTAAGAGGAAACCTTATCGGTCATATCGCTCTGATTGATAGCGAAATTACCAAAGCGGTAATGGAACTTGGCATTGATGATACCAGAGAAGAGGTTGTACTTCTTCGCCATGTCATTCTCAGTCATCATGGTCTCCTTGAGTATGGTAGTCCAGTTCGTCCTCGAGTGATGGAAGCAGAAATTATTCATATGATTGATAATTTGGATGCCAGCATGATGATGATGACAACAGCTCTGGCCCTTGTTGATAAGGGAGAAATGACCAATAAAGTATTTGCTATGGACAATCGTTCCTTCTACAAGCCGAAATTAGACTAGAAACTAAAAAAATGAACTTTATTTAGGCAATAAAGTTCGTTTTTTTGCTTTAGTGTGATATAATGAGAAAAAGACTAAATAAAAAAGAATGGTAAAAATATAATGAAATTAAGAAGAAGTGATCGGATGGTTGTCATTTCCAATTACTTGATTAACAATCCATACAAATTAACCAGTCTCAACACCTTTGCAGAAAAGTATGAATCTGCCAAATCGTCTATTTCTGAAGATATCGTCATCATTAAGCGTGCTTTCGAAGAAATTGAAATCGGTCATATTCAAACGGTGACAGGTGCTGGTGGTGGTGTTATTTTTACACCATCGATCTCTACCCTTGAGTCTAAAACGATTATCGAAGAGCTTCGTGATAAACTTTCAGAGAGTGACCGTATTCTTCCAGGTGGCTACATTTATTTATCTGACCTATTGAGCACTCCAGCTATTTTGAAAAACATCGGTCGCATTATTGCTAAGAGCTTTATGGATCAGAAGATTGATGCCGTTATGACGGTAGCGACCAAAGGTGTTCCGCTTGCGAATGCGGTAGCAAATGTCCTCAATGTACCATTTGTCATTGTCCGTCGCGACTTGAAAATCACTGAAGGTTCAACTGTTAGTGTCAACTATGTTTCAGGTTCTAGTGACCGTATCGAAAAGATGTTCCTTTCAAAACGTAGCCTCAAAGCAGGAAGTCGTGTCTTAATCGTCGATGACTTCTTGAAGGGTGGAGGAACCATTAACGGGATGATTAGCCTCTTGTCTGAGTTTGATTCAGAGTTGGCAGGTGTAGCTGTCTTTGCTGATAATGCACAGGAAGACCGTGAACAACAGTTCGATTACAAGTCACTCTTGAGAGTCACGAACATTGATGTGAAGAACCAACAAATTGCTGTCGAAGTTGGAAATATCTTCGATACAGAAAAATAAGAATTGACTTGAAATACAAAGGTTGGAACTTTCGTCCCAGCCTTTCTTTGATAATGAATATGAAGGAGTCCTATGAAAACACCATTTATTAAACGTGAAGCCTTAGAAAAGATTGTTGGGGAGTTTCCAACCCCTTTTCACCTCTACGATGAAAAAGGGATTCGTGAGAAAGCAAGCGCAGTAAACAAAGCCTTTTCTTGGAATAAGGGCTTTAAAGAATACTTCGCAGTTAAGGCAACGCCAACTCCAGCTATTTTGAAAATCTTACAAGAAGAAGGATGTGGAGTGGATTGTTCTAGTTATGTAGAACTCTTGATGAGTCACAAGCTTGGGTTTACAGGGGCGGATATGATGTTTTCATCTAATAACACCCCAGATAGAGAGTATGCTTATGCGCGAGAATTAGGTGCGACGATTAATTTAGATGCTTTTGAAGATATCGAGCATTTGGAACGTGCAGCAGGCATCCCAGAAATCATCTCTTGCCGTTACAATCCTGGTGGCGTATTTGAACTGGGTACGGACATTATGGATAATCCTGGTGAAGCTAAGTTCGGGATGACTAAGGAACAGCTTTTTGAAGCCTTTGCCATCTTGAAAGAAAAGGGAGCTAAAACCTTTGGAATTCATTCCTTTCTAGCTTCCAATACAGTGACCCATCTCTACTATCCAGAATTAGCACGTCAGCTTTTTGAGTTAGCAGTAGAAATCAAGGAAAAGTTAGGTATTTCACTGGACTTTATCAACCTTTCTGGTGGTATCGGGGTCGACTATCGTCCAGATCAAGAGCCTAATGACATCGCTTTGATTGGTGAGGGAGTTCGTCAGGTTTATGAAGAAGTTCTTACACCAGCAGGTCTTGGTCAAGTTAAAATTTTTACAGAACTAGGACGCTTTATGTTGGCACCTCATGGAATTTTGGTCACAACAGTTACTCATAAAAAGAAAACCTACCGTACATATCTAGGAGTAGATGCGTCAGCTGTTAACCTGATGAGACCGGCTATGTATGGTGCCTATCACCACATCACCAATATGATGCATCCTGACGGTCAGACTGAAGTGGTTGATGTTGTTGGTTCTCTTTGTGAAAACAACGACAAATTTGCAGTTAATCGTGAACTACCTCAAACAGAAATTGGTGATTTGTTAGTTATTCATGATACAGGTGCGCATGGCTTCTCTATGGGCTACCAGTACAATGCCAAGCTTCGTTCGGCAGAAATTCTCTATACAGAGGACGGTGGAGCACGCTTGATCCGCCGAGCAGAGCGACCAGAGGATTATTTTGCGACTCTCTATGGGTTTGATTTTGACAAGGATTAATAAAAATTTTGAAAATCATGAAAGTTGAAAGTGAAAAACAGATTGTTTTCTAAAAAATAGGCAAAATCTGTGGTTTTTCTTTTCAGTCATGGTATAATAAAGACTATAAAACGTTTTCAAGGAAGGTAACGATATGTCTGAGGAAATAATTGACTATGGACAAGTGACAGGAATGGTGCATTCGACAGAGAGTTTTGGGGCGGTAGATGGCCCTGGAATTCGTTTTATTGTCTTTTTGCAAGGCTGTCAGATGCGTTGCCAATACTGCCATAACCCTGATACTTGGGCTATGGAAACCAATAAATCTCGTGTACGAACAGTAGATGATGTTCTAGAAGAAGCGCTTCGTTATCGTGGTTTCTGGGGAGACAAGGGAGGTATCACAGTCAGCGGAGGAGAAGCCCTCTTGCAGATTGATTTCTTGATTGCTCTCTTTACCAAGGCAAAAGAAAAAGGTATCCACTGTACCTTGGATACTTGTGCCCTTCCATTCCGTAACAAACCACGCTATCTAGAAAAGTTCAACAAGTTAATGGCCGTGACAGACTTGGTTCTCCTTGATATCAAGGAAATCAACGAAGCACAACACAAGATTGTAACCAGTCAAACTAATAAAAACATCTTGGCTTGTGCTCAGTACTTGTCAGAAATCGGTAAACCTGTTTGGATTCGTCACGTTCTTGTACCTGGATTGACAGACCGCGATGAAGATTTGATTGAACTTGGTAAGTTTGTAAAAACTCTCAAAAATGTTGATAAGTTTGAAATCTTGCCTTACCACACCATGGGTGAGTTCAAGTGGCGTGAGCTTGGGATTCCGTATTCACTTGAAGGAGTTAAACCTCCAACAGCAGATCGCGTCAAGAATGCTAAGGAATTAATGGACACAGAAAGCTATCAAGACTATATGAAACGTGTACATGGATAAAATGAAAGAAGAGGTCGGGATTTTTTCTCGGCCTCTTTTTGACTATAGAAAAGGCTCAGCATTTAAGCTAAGCCTTTTATTTTTTATCTAGAATGTTGTTTTCCAGCATTGCGTTTTTTGTTTTTCTTCTT
This sequence comes from uncultured Streptococcus sp., assembly GCF_963511325.1. Taxonomy (GTDB): domain Bacteria; phylum Bacillota; class Bacilli; order Lactobacillales; family Streptococcaceae; genus Streptococcus. Next base: position 22,220 of record NZ_CAUPII010000014.1, on the reverse strand, counting down.
GTTAGAAGTTGTGATAGCTGTTGCTGGTTCAGGGGTTACATCTTTACGAGTGCTTGAAGTTTTGCTTGCTTTTGGTGGGTTCTTAGCAAATTCTTCGCGTACTTTTTTACGAAGTTTTGGACGAACGATGTAGTTGATGATAAATTGTTGAAGAATCATCATGAAACCACCGACAACCCAGTAAAGTGTAACGCTGGCTGGTGAGAAGACAGAGAACACGACAATCATGAGAGGGCTCATATAGAGCATCTTCTTGATTTGTTCTCTTTGAGTTTCATCCTCAACTCCATGTAAAGAAAGGAGTGCTTGAAGATAGTAAAGGATACCAGCAAAGGCAACCAAAATCATACTAGGTGAGCCTAGAGGAATTCCTAGGTAGCTTGCTTGGGCAACTCCTTCAGTATGTTGGGCAGCAAAGTAGATAGCAGAGAAGAAAGGCATTTGAATGAGGATAGGGAAACATCCTACGCCGCCAAACATGCTGATGCCGTGCTCTTTTTGAGCAGCAAAGAGAGCTTGTTGAGCTTCTAGTTTTTCTTCTTGAGTTGTTGCTTCTTTCAGGCGAGTCTGATGTGGTTCAAGGACGTGCTTGAGAGCATTCATCTTCTCAGAGTGAAGCGTTGCCTTCCATGATTGGTAGATACCAAGTGGGAGGATAATCAAGCGAACGATAATGGTTACGATGATGATCCCAACACCGAAACCGAGACCTTGATCATTAGCGAAGTATTTGATAGCTTCTCCCATTGGAGCACCCAAGAAATCCCAAACGGGACCAGTTGGGAGTCCTGTTGATTTATCAACCTGGACACAACCCGTTAAGACTAATAGCATAGCCACTCCCATGACTGAGAGAGCGATTCGTTTAATTGATTTCACTGTTTTTATTCCTTCTTTAAAAATTATACCTTTCTATTCTACTGTTTTTTTGGAAAATATACAATAGTTCTAGAGACCTAATTTGCGACTTTGAAGTCTGAATAAGATGGAAAGTTACTCAATTGAACATCAAGATAGGTTACTTTAGAGAATGGGGTAGGGCCTTTTCGGATCTCTTGGATAAACTTGGCCATAATGGCTGAAGATTCTGCTTGGGCAAGGATTTCAACGGTTCCGTCATCGTTATTCCAGACACGACCCGTAATGCCACCTAGTTCTAGAGCGAGACTATAGACTCCCCAGCGGAAGCCCACTCCTTGGACGCGACCTTGGGCGATCATTTTAACCTTTTGCATACCAAACCTCCTTGATTGTGTTATAATATTTCTATGACTATTATAACCTCTAAAGCCAATTCTGTGGTAAAAAATGCCAAGAAATTACATCAAAAAAAATATCGCAAATCTTCTTATTTAATTGAGGGATGGCATCTGTTTGAAGAAGCTATTCAGGCAGGTGCAAAGATTGAGAAAATTTTTGCTCTCGCAGAGTATGGTGAAAAATTAGTAGACTATCCTCAGGCTGTCCTTGTGACAGAAGAAATCTTGCTTGATTTAGCAGATTCTCAAACGCCTCAAGGCATTGTTGCCATTGTTCAAAAGGAAGAGGAGCAGTTACCAGATTTGAGCCAAGGAAAGTATCTCTTTTTAGAAGATGTGCAGGATCCTGGAAATGTGGGGACCATGATTCGGACGGCAGATGCAGCAGGTTTTTCTGGAGTCATCGTTTCCAGCAAGTCAGCAGATATCTATAGTCTAAAAACGCTTCGCTCCATGCAAGGCAGTCATTTCCATTTGCCGATTTATCGTATGTCTGTCGAAGGGTTTGTGGAACAAGCTAAAAAGAGCGGTTTACCAATTCTGGCAACCACCTTATCACAAAACTCTAAAGATTATCGTGAATTGGCTCGGTTAGAAGATTTTGCCTTAGTCATGGGAAATGAGGGTCAAGGCATTAGTCCTTTCATGACAGACCAGGCAGACCAATTGGTCCACATCAGCATGAAAGGGCAGGCAGAAAGCCTCAATGTCGCCATTGCTGCAGGTATACTCATGTTTTATTTGAGTTAAATGATTTGATTTTTGTTATAATCAGTAAAAAGATTTCATAAGGAGAAAAAGATATGAATCAAACAATTATTCAAGAACGTTCAGGTTTGAATCAATTTTATGCAAAAGTTTATGCTTTTGTAGGAATTGGGATCGCCTTATCTGCACTTGTTTCAGCCTTGATGTTAACAACCTTCCAAGACCTTCTTGTTCAGTTGATGCTTAATGCCCGCATATGGCTAATCGTGACAGGAGTAGTTGAAGTTGCTCTTGTAATTGCAGCCAGTAATATGGCTTATAAAAATAGCCCAGCAGCTCTTCCGATGTTTCTCATCTATTCAGTAGTGAACGGTTTTTCACTGAGTTTCATCGTGTCGCTCTATCTACCAGGAACGGTTCTAACGGCTTTCATTTCCAGCGCTGCCCTTTTCTTTGTCATGGCAATTGTCGGAGTTGTGATTAAAAAGGACTTGAGTGGTATCGGGCGTGCTTTGATTGCAGCCTTGGTAGGTTTCATTTTAGCTATGATTGTCAATGTATTTTTAAACAGTGGTCTCTTTGACTACATTATCAGTATAGTCATGGTTCTTGTTTTTGCAGGTTTGATTGCTTGGGATAACCAAAAGATTCGCTATGTTTATGAAGAATCAAATGGTCAAGTCGCTACAGGTTGGGCAATTTCTTTGGCGCTTAGCCTCTACCTTGACTTTATCAACCTTTTTCTTAGCTTCTTGCGTATCTTTGGAAGTGACGATTAATACTTTTAGAGCTCAAATGAGCTCTTTTTTAAATTTTTACTTTTATTTTTACTAGCAAAAGGGTATAATCATCTTATTATTCAAAAGGAGAGATGTATGAAGAAAAGTTTTATCCATCAACAGGAAGAAATTTCCTTTGTAAAAAATACCTTTACCCAGTATTTGAAAGATAAGTTAGAAGTTGTAGAAGTGCAGGGTCCAATCTTGAGTAAAGTTGGGGACGGGATGCAGGATAACCTTTCAGGGATTGAACATCCAGTTTCTGTTAAGGTTTTGCAAATTCCAGATGAATCTTATGAGGTGGTACATTCGCTTGCTAAGTGGAAGCGCCATACCTTGGCCCGTTTTGGTTTTGGCGAGGGTGAAGGCCTCTTTGTTCACATGAAGGCCCTTCGTCCAGACGAAGATTCACTAGATGCGACTCACTCAGTCTATGTAGACCAGTGGGACTGGGAAAAAGTTATTCCAAACGGACAGCGCAATCTTGCCTATCTTAAAGAAACGGTAGAAAAGATTTATAAGGCGATTCGTTTGACAGAGTTAGCAGTAGAAGCACGCTATGATATTGAGTCAATTTTGCCTAAGCAAATTACCTTTATCCATACAGAAGAGTTGGTAGAACGCTACCCAGACTTGACACCAAAAGAACGTGAAAATGCTATCTGTAAGGAGTTCGGTGCGGTCTTCCTAATTGGTATCGGTGGAGAATTGTCAGATGGAAAACCTCATGATGGACGTGCACCAGACTATGATGACTGGACAACTGAATCTGAAAATGGCTATCATGGCTTGAATGGGGACATCCTTGTTTGGAATGATAATTTGGGTGCAGCCTTTGAATTGTCTTCAATGGGCATTCGTGTCGATGAAGACACCCTCCGTCGCCAAGTAGCTATCACAGGAGACGAAGACCGCCTTTCTTTGGAGTGGCACAAAGCTCTCTTAAACGGCCTCTTCCCATTGACAATTGGTGGAGGAATTGGCCAATCTCGTATGGCTATGTTCCTGCTTCGTAAGAAGCACATCGGTGAAGTCCAAACCAGTGTTTGGCCACAAGAAGTGAGAGACACCTACGAAAATATTCTTTAATCAATCGAGCCGTAAGGTTCGATTTTCTTTTTTTGATAAGAATTTGGTATAATATACGGTATGAAAATCGTATCAGGTATCTACGGAGGGCGTCCTTTAAAGACGCTGGACGGTAAAACAACTCGACCTACTTCAGATAAGGTAAGGGGCGCTATTTTTAATATGATTGGTCCCTACTTTGAAGGTGGGCGAGTGCTAGATCTTTATGCTGGCAGTGGTGGTCTATCCATCGAAGCAGTCTCAAGAGGGATGTCCAGTGCCGTTCTGGTCGAGAAGGATCGCCGAGCCCAGAATATAGTCGCAGAAAATATCCGAATGACTAAGGAAACTTCCAAGTTTCAATTATTGAAAATGGAATCCAGTCGTGCATTAGAACAGGTGGATGGTGCCTTTGATCTAATTTTTTTGGACCCTCCCTATGCAAAAGAACAAATCGTGTCAGATATTGAAAAAATGGCAGAGAGAGATCTTTTTTCAGAAGATGTCATGGTGGTTTGCGAAACCGATAAATCAGTAGAACTTCCAGAAGAAATCGCCTGTTTGGGTATCTGGAAGGAAAAAATATATGGGATTAGTAAGGTGACGGTTTATGTCAGATAAGATTGGGCTATTTACAGGTTCCTTTGATCCGATGACCAATGGACATTTGGATCTCATTGAGCGTGCAAGTAAGCTCTTTGATCAATTGTATGTAGGAATTTTTTATAATCCTCATAAAACAGGATTTTTGACGATTGAGAGCCGAAAGAAAACTGTTGAAAAAGCACTAGCACATCTCAAAAATGTCCAAGTCATAGCTTCTCACGATGAATTAGTCGTTGATGTTGCTAGAAAATTAGGTGCAGAGGTCTTGGTGCGTGGCTTGCGTAATGCAACAGATCTTCAGTATGAAGCCAGTTTTGATTTTTACAACCATCAGCTAGCAGGAGAAATGGAGACAATCTACCTTCACAGTCGGCCGGAGCATGTTTACATCAGCTCTTCAGCTGTGAGAGAACTATTGAAATTTGGTCAAGATATCAGTGATTATGTACCAAATGCTGTCCTAGAGGAGTTAAACAATGAAGAAAAAAACTAGATGGCCCTTATATCTCATTATTGGGCTCATTATCACTTTTATCGCTTTTACGGTGCCCCTGCCTTATTATATCGAGGTGCCAGGAACTTCTGAAGATATTCGAAAGGTTTTACAAGTTAATAACCAACCTGACCAAGAGGAAGGTTCCTACCAATTTGTGACGGTTGGAGTTAAGCACGCTAGAATGGTTGACTTGTTTTATGCCTGGCTAACTCCTTTCACGGACATACATAGCGCCAAAGAGATGACTGGTGGTTCATCAGATGCAGAATTTATGAGAATCAACCAGTTTTACATGGAAACTTCGCAAAACATGGCCAAATATCAAGGTCTAAAGACGGCGGGTAAGGAAATAGAGCTCAAATATTTGGGTGTCTACGTTTTGACTGTAACAGATAACTCGACTTTCAAGGGAGTTCTTAATATTGCTGACACCGTAACAGCTGTGAATGATAAAACTTTTGAGAGTTCAAAAGAGATGGTGGATTACGTTAATTCTCAAACTCTAGGCGATCAGGTGAAGGTTACTTATGAGGAGGATGGAAAAGTTAAGACTGCCGAAGGAAAGATCATTACTCTAGAAAATGGGAAGAATGGTATCGGAATAGGTTTGATTGACCGCACAGAAGTATCTAGTGATGTACCAATCAAATTTTCAACTGCTGGCATTGGAGGTCCTAGTGCCGGAATGATGTTCAGTTTATCCATCTATACGCAAATTGCAGATCCTACTCTTCGAAATGGACGTATCATTGCGGGTACCGGAAGCATCGATAGAGATGGTAACGTAGGTGACATTGGCGGAATTGATAAAAAAGTGGTTGCCGCAGCTAAAAAGGGAGCTACTGTATTCTTTGCTCCTAACAATCCAGTAACTGAGGAAGCTAAAAAGGCAAATCCAAATGCCAAGAGTAACTATGACACAGCTCTAGAAGCAGCTCAAATGATTAAAACAGACATGAAAATCGTTCCAGTCAAAACGCTTCAAGATGCGATTGACTATTTAAAAAACAATCCCTAAACAGTAGGCGAATCCCTAAACTAGCGTAGAAAAAAAGAAGATGGTATAATAGGCAAATGATTCAATTGTTTTTTACCCTTAGTAGTCATATGTTTTTTGTCTACCTAGTCTTTCAGCTCTTGAAAGATTTGGTCAGATGGGATCAAATTTTGAAGGTGACAAAGGATAATGCGAAGAAGGTTCGACTCTTGGTAGTATTGTGTAGTATCGGTTTAGGATATCTGGTTAGTTCCTTTTTTCTGAACCTTTACCAACTTTGGCAAGAAGCAGTTAGGACGCTATTTTAAAATTGTAAGTGAAGGAAAATACTCTATGGAAAAAATTGTAGTTCAAGGTGGCGATAATCGTTTGGTTGGAAGTGTTACCATCGAGGGCGCAAAAAATGCAGTTTTGCCACTGCTTGCAGCAACTATTTTAGCAAGTGAAGGAAAAACGGTCTTAAAAAATGTTCCTATTTTATCGGATGTTTTTACCATGAATCAGGTGGTTCGTGGATTAAATGCGAAAGTAGACTTTGATCAAGAAGCACATGTTGTTGAAGTTGATGCTACTGGAGACATCACCGAAGAAGCACCTTATAAGTACGTCAGCAAGATGCGTGCTTCTATTGTAGTATTGGGGCCAATCTTGGCTCGTGTGGGACATGCTAAAGTTTCTATGCCAGGTGGCTGTACGATCGGTAGTCGTCCGATAGACCTCCACCTTAAAGGACTCGAAGCAATGGGGGCTGAGATTACTCAGACGGCAGGTTATATTGAAGCTAAGGCGGAACGCTTGCACGGTGCACATATCTACATGGACTTTCCAAGTGTAGGTGCTACTCAAAACTTGATGATGGCAGCAACTCTTGCTAACGGCGTTACAGTCATTGAAAATGCTGCGCGTGAACCTGAGATTGTCGACTTGGCTGTTCTCCTAAATAAAATGGGTGCCAAAGTTAAGGGGGCAGGAACAGAAACTATTACCATTACTGGTGTTGAGCAACTACACGGTGCAACCCACAATGTTGTGCAAGACCGTATTGAAGCAGGGACCTTCATGGTAGCAGCTGCCATTACAGGTGGAGATGTCTTGATTCTGGATGCTATCTGGGAACATAATCGTCCCTTGATTGCTAAATTACAGGAAATGGGTGTTGAAGTCATCGATGAGGACGAAGGAATTCGTATTCGTTCTCAACGTGAAAAATTAAAGGCTGTTCATGTTAAGACACTTCCACATCCAGGATTTCCGACAGATATGCAAGCGCAGTTCACTGCTCTAATGACCGTTGCGCAAGGTGAGTCAACTATGGTAGAAACTGTATTTGAGAATCGTTTTCAACATTTAGAGGAAATGCGTCGTATGGGTTTGCACTCTGAAATCATCCGTGATACAGCCCGTATTATCGGCGGACAACGACTCCAAGGTGCAGAAGTTCTATCGACAGACTTACGTGCCAGTGCAGCCTTGATTTTGACTGGCTTGGTAGCTGAAGGCGAAACAGTTGTAGGAAAGCTTGTCCATTTAGATAGAGGTTACTACCGTTTTCATGAAAAATTAGCCCAGTTAGGAGCTAAGATTGAACGGGTAAGTGTGGAAGCTGATGAAGATGAATAAACAATCCAAATATGTCTTACGTCGCTTTATTCTAGTAATTGTAGTATTACTACTAGGAGTCTTAGCTCTTGCTATTGGTTTGATGATTGGCTATGGTATTCTAGGAAAAGGTCAAGATCCTTGGGCTATTTTAGCACCAGCAAAATGGCAAGAACTCATTGCAAAATTTACAGGAAAATAGGCTGGGAGACCAGTCTTTTTCTAGGAAGTGAATGTAATACTCAATGAAAATCAAAGAGCAAACTAGGAAGAGAACCGCAGGTTGCTCAAAACACCGTTTTGAGGTTGTGGATAGAACTGACGAAGTCAGTAACACATATACGGCAAGATGAAGCTGACGTGGTTTGAAGAGATTTTCGAAGAGTACAAGGAGAAAATATGAATAAAAAAACAAGGCAGGCCCTAATTGGCCTCTTGCTCTTTTTGCTCTTGTCAGCAGGAAGCTACTATATTAAACAAATGCAGTCTTCCAACACTGCACCACAAACACAAGTAAAACAAAAATCACAGTCGTCTGATACTCCAAGTCAAGAACTGGCAGAAAGTGTCCTAACAGATTCAGTTAAAAAACAAATCAAGGGCACGCTAGAGTGGAATGGCGCAGGAGCCTTTATCGTCAATAACAATAAAACCAATCTAGACGCTAAGGTTTCAAGTAAACCCTATGCGGATAACAAGACAAAAACTGTAGGAGGAGAGACAGTTCCCACAGTAGCGAATGCAATCATGTCAAAGGCAACAAGACAGTACAAGGACCGTGAAGAAACTGGCAATGGTTCAACATCTTGGACGCCTGCGGGTTGGCATCAGGTTAAGAACCTAAAAGGAAGTTATAATCACGCAGTTGATAGAGGACACTTGTTAGGCTATGCCTTGATAGGTGGCTTAGATGGCTTCGATGCTTCTACCAGCAATCCTAAAAATATTGCCGTACAGACAGCTTGGGCCAACCAAGCGCGTGCAGAAGATTCCACAGGCCAAAACTACTATGAAAGTCTGGTTCGAAAAGCCCTAGATCAGAATAAACGAGTGCGTTACCGTGTGACGTTGCTCTATGCGTCTGAGGAAGACTTGGTGCCGTCCGCATCGCAGATTGAAGCTAAGTCCTCTGATGGAGAATTGGAGTTTAATGTCGTTATTCCAAATGTCCAAAAGGGAATTCAGTTAGATTACCGAACAGGTGAGGTCACAGTCACAAAAAATAACTAATTGATCAAGAGGTTGAGGGAAAATCCCAACCTCGTTTTTTATTAGTCATGAACTGTTGACACGATTGGTTGTATTTTCCTCTTTTCAGATTTTTAAAGAGCTTTTTTGAAAATTCACAAGGCTGGAACTAAAGCATCAAGACTAGGGGTTCAGCTCTTTGTTCCACGCCCCTTTATCATAGAAATTGAAAATTAATGTGTAGAAATTGGAAAATATGGTATAATAGTTTCAATTATACTTTTTAGGAGAAGGAAAATGGAAGACCCGAGCAGTCAGGATTTGTTACTGCAATTTGTTTTATTAGTTGTTTTGACCTTTTTAAATGCCTTTTTCTCTGCAACAGAAATGGCCATGGTTTCACTTAGTCGTTCACGTGTTGAGCAAAAAGCCGAAGAGGGAGATAAACGCTATATCCGTTTACTAAAGGTACTTGAAAACCCGAATCACTTTTTATCAACCATTCAAGTTGGTATCACCTTAATTACGATCTTGTCAGGGGCTAAACTAGCAGATTCACTTGGAGAGTTGATTGCCTCTTGGATGGGAAATAGCGAAACTGCCTATGCGGTAGCTAGCTTCTTATCATTAGCTTTCTTGACCTATATTTCTATTGTTTTTGGTGAGCTTTATCCTAAGCGAATTGCTCTAAATCTTAAGGATGCCTTGGCTATCAGAACAGTACCGTTTATTATTGCTCTTGGTAAGATTGTGAGTCCCTTCGTTTGGATGCTCTCAGCATCAACTAATCTCTTGAGTCAATTGACACCGATGACATTTGACGATGCAGATGAAAAAATGACTCGTGATGAGATTGAGTACATGTTGTCTAAGAGTGAAGAAACCTTGGATGCTGATGAAATTGAAATGTTACAAGGGATTTTCTCGCTAGACGAGCTCATGGCACGTGAAGTCATGGTTCCTCGAACCGATGCTTTCATGGTAGATATTCAAGATGACACTCAAACCATTATCCAAAGTATCTTAAAACAGAACTTTTCTCGTATTCCTGTTTATGATGGAGATAAGGATAATGTTATTGGATTGATTCATACTAAGAGTCTTCTTAAAGAAGCCTTTGCCAGCGGTTTTGACAATATTGTCTGGAAGCGAATCTTACAAGATCCACTCTTTGTACCTGAAACCATTTTTGTTGATGATTTATTAAAAGAGTTTAGAAATACCCAAAGACAGATGGCTATCCTACTGGATGAGTATGGAGGTATGGCTGGTCTAGTTACGTTGGAGGATCTCCTTGAGGAGATTGTTGGTGAGATTGATGATGAAACTGACCGAGCTGAAGTCTATGTTCACACTATTGGTGAGAATACCTATATTGTTCAAGGTACGATGAACTTGAACGACTTCAATAGTTATTTCGATGTTGAACTTGAAAGTGACGATGTAGATACGATTGCTGGTTACTATTTGACTGGCGTGGGAACTATTCCAACATCAGAAAAACTTAGCTATGAGTTAGAAAGTAGCAATAAGCATATCACTCTAACCAATGATAAAGTCAAAAATGGACGTGTAACCAAGCTTAAGGTTCAAATCCAAGCACTCGAATCAGAAGAAGAAACAGAATAAAACAAAAGCTTTATCAGAGTAGAACTGATAAAGCTTTTCTAGTAGTAAAAAAGAAAAGACCCCTGTAGGAGCCTTTGATAATATAGAGGCGGTAGACGGATTTGAACCGACGATCAAGCTTTTGCAGAGCCGTGCCTTACCACTTGGCTATACCGCCTTAACTTTTATTATTATACCTTTTAAATTAAATCTCGTCAATAGTTTCTTTTCTGAAAATGTAAGTTATCCTGCTTTCCTGATTTAAAAAGGCATGCGACAAAATATTCTGAAAATTCGTTTACTTTTGAAAGGGATTATGGTATAATTAACAGTATCTCATTAATTTTAATAGAGGAGTTAACTAAACATGAAAAAAGGTCGGATTTTTGCGGTAGCAGGGGTTGCCCTACTTGCAACAGGCGTTCTCGCAGCTTGTGGTTCTTCAAAATCATCAAATGCTGAAGCACCAAAAGCATATGGTTATGTATACACTGCTGATCCAGAAACATTGGACTACCTTATCTCTGGTAAACAAAGTACAAAAGTTGCCACTTCAAACGGTATCGATGGACTCTTTACGAATGATAAGTATGGTAACCTTACTCCTGCAGTCGCTGAAGATTGGTCAGTATCTCAAGATGGTTTAACATACACGTATAAAATTCGTAAAGGTGTAAAATGGTTCACATCTGATGGTGAAGAATATGCAGAAGTAACTGCAAATGACTTTGTTACAGGTTTGAAACACGCAGCCGACAATAAATCAGCCGCCCTTTACCTAGCACAAAATTCTGTTAAAGGATTGGCTGACTACTTGTCAGGAAACAACACAGACTTCTCTGCAGTAGGTGTTAAAGCAGTCGATGATTACACTCTTCAATATACATTGAACCAACCAGAACCATACTGGAACTCTAAACTGTCTTACGGAATTTTTTGGCCTTTGAACGCAGAGTTTGAAAAATCAAAAGGAAAAGACTTTGGTAAGGCGACAGATCCAACATCATTGCTTTACAATGGTCCGTTCTTGCTTAAAGGATTGACAGCTAAGTCTTCTATCGAGTTTGCGAAGAATGAACAGTATTGGGATAAAGACAATGTTCATATTGATACTGTAACGCTTGCTTATTATGATGGTTCGGACCAAGAATCAATCGAGCGTAACTTTACAAGTGGTGCATACAGCTATGCCCGTCTCTTCCCTACTAGCTCGAACTATTCTAAGGTAGCAGAAACATATAAAGATAATATCTACTATAACCCACAAGGTTCTGGTGTTGCTGGTTTGGGTGTCAATATTGATCGCCAAAGCTATAAGTATACTTCAAAAACAACTGACGAAGAAAAAACTTCTACTAAGAAAGCCCTTCTTAATAAAGATTTCCGTCAAGCTTTGAACTTTGCATTTGATCGCACTGCATATTCGGCTCAGATTAATGGTAAAGATGGAGCAGCACTTGCTGTTCGTAACCTCTTCGTAAAACCAGAATTTGTTTCAGCAGGTGAAAAAACATTTGGTGACTTGGTCACTGAGAAAGTTGTTTCTTATGGTGATGAGTGGAAAGATGTAAACTTTGCAGATGCTCAAGATGGACTTTACAATGCAGACAAAGCGAAAGCAGAATTAGCTAAAGCTAAAAAAGACCTTGAAGCAGATGGCGTAAAATTCCCAATCCACTTGGATATTCCAGTTGACCAAACTGCTAAGAACTACATTGCGCGTATTCAGTCCTTCAAACAATCTGTTGAGACCGCTTTGGGTACAGATAATGTAGTTATCGATATCCAACAAATCACTACGGATGAATTACACAATATCACATACTACGCTGCTAGTGCGGCAGCAGAAGATTGGGACCTTTCAGGTGCTGTTGGATGGAATCCAGACTATGATGATCCATCAACTTACCTTGATATCTTGAAATCAACTAATAGTGAAACAACTAAGACCTACATGGGCTATGATAATCCATCAAATCCAGCGGTTGCTCAAGTTGGTTTGAAAGATTACGACAAATTAGTTGATGATGCAGCTAGTGAAACAAGTGATCTTAACAAACGTTATGAGAAATATGCAGCAGCTCAAGCTTGGTTGACAGATAGCTCACTCTTCCTTCCAGCTATGTCGTCTACTGGTGCTGCTCCAGTTATTTCACGCGTAGTACCATTCTCAGAATCTTATACTCAATCAGGTGATAAAGGCTCAGATATTTACTTCAAATATCTTCAATTGCAAGCTAACACTGTAACAACCAAAGAGTACAAAGAAGCTCGTGAAAAATGGCTCAAAGAAAAAGCTGAATCAAACAAAAAAGCTCAAAAAGAGTTAGCGAGTCATGTGAAATAAATAATGCTCATCAGAACTTTCTCTCCTAAAGGAGAAGGTTCTTTTGGGATTTTAAAGGAAATAATATGAAAAAATATGTTTTTATGCGTATCTTGCGGTCGTTGGTTTCTATTTTCTTAGTAACGACCTTGATTTACACAATCATCTATACGATGGTTCCACGGAAGTTGATCTTCAAACAAGATACTAACTACAATAAAATTGCGACAACGGCTGATAAACGAGATAACTATGAAAATACTGTCTTTGAGCGTATGGGTTATATCGAATATTACGATACGAAAGAGTTGCAGGAAAAAGCTAGTAGCATTGACTCTTCTGTTACAGTAGATGCAAATGATACAAATAAAGCAATCTATGAAAAATATATCCAACAACTTGGGAATGGTTGGACTCTAGGTGAGTTTACAGAGAGTGGACAATTCTACGCTACACGTGAAATTCCTATTTTTGAGCGTGTGTTCAAATTCTATGCAAACTTGCTTGATATTGACCATACAAACAAGATCCAAGACCCTGAGAATCCTAACTTAGAGCGTTATTTGCGCTTTGAGAATGACCCTGCTATCGGTTGGTCTCTTGTGGGTTCAGGTACTAAACACAAATACCTCTTATACTTCAATAGTCAGTTCCCATTTGTTCACCAAAACTTTGTCAACTTGAATCTAGGAGATTCTTATCCAACTTATGCCAATACTCCTGTTCTTCAAGTTATTACACAAGGACAAGGACAAACGAAGACTTCTGAAGTTCAATTCCCAACTGGTAAGAAAACATCATCAGTTAACATTTACTCAAGAACTTATAAATCTCCGAGTCAAGCTGATGCTCGTGAAGTAGCGAACTACGGTAAAGATGATCCATATACAGCTACTGAAAGCAACTATCAGTACCCATCTATGATTGCAAGTTCTGCTATCACTGGTTTGATTGGTCTTGCGATTTCATATGCGATTGCGATTCCTCTTGGTTCAGCAATGGCTCGTTTCAAAAACACTTGGATCGATAGTTTCGCTACAGGGACTCTAACGTTCTTGTTGGCTCTTCCAACGATTGCCCTAGTCTATATTATTCGTTTGATTGGTTCTTCAATCGGCTTCCCAGACTCATTCCCAATCTTGGGTGCTGGTGATTGGCGTTCTTATGTCCTTCCAGCAGTGATTCTAGGCTTGCTAGGAGCACCTACTATGGCAATTTGGATTCGCCGTTATATGATTGACTTGCAATCACAAGATTTCGTTCGTTTTGCTCGTGCTAAAGGTTTGTCTGAGAAAGAGATTTCTGATAAGCACATCTTTAAAAATGCTATGGTACCACTCGTTTCTGGTATCCCAGGTTCTATCATTGGTGTTATTGGTGGAGCAACTCTTACTGAAACAGTCTTCGCCTTCCCAGGTATGGGTAAAATGTTGATCGACTCTGTAAAGGCTTCAAACAATAATATGGTAGTTGGTCTCGTCTTTATCTTCACTTGTGTTTCAATCTTCTCAAACCTTATTGGAGATATTTGGATGACCATTATTGACCCACGTATTAAATTGACAGAGAAAGGAGGCAAATAATGTCTACAATTAGTAATGAAAAATTTCAGTTTGTAAAACGTGATGATTATGCCTCTGAAGCAATTGATGCTCCTGCCTACTCATACTGGGGTTCTGTCTTTAGACAGTTTTTGAAGAAGAAATCAACAGTAATCATGCTAGGTATCTTGATTGCAATTGTTTTGATGAGTTTCATTTACCCAATGTTCTCTGATTTTGACTTCAATGATGTAAGTAAGGTAAATGATTTTAGCGCTCGTTACATTAAGCCAAATGCTGAGCATTGGTTTGGTACAGATAGTAATGGTAAATCTCTCTTTGACGGTGTCTGGTTTGGAGCTCGTAACTCTATCTTGATTTCTGTCATTGCGACCTTTGTCAACCTTTTTATCGGTGTTGTTATTGGTGGAATTTGGGGGATCTCAAAATCAGTTGACCGTATCATGATGGAAGTCTACAACGTTATCAACAATATTCCATCACTTTTGATCGTTATTGTTTTGACTTACTCTATCGGTGCAGGTTTCTGGAATTTGATCTTTGCCATGAGTGTAACCACTTGGATTAGTGTTGCCCATTCAATTCGTATCCAAATGTTACGTTACCGTGATTTAGAGTACAACCTTGCTTCACGTACCTTGGGAACACCAAGTTACAAAATTATTATGAAAAACATTATGCCCCAATTGGTATCTGTTATTGTTACGAGTACGTCGCAAATGCTTCCATCTTTTATCTCATATGAAGCTTTCCTATCATTCTTTGGACTTGGCTTGCCAATCACAGTACCAAGTTTGGGACGTTTGATTTCAGATTATTCTCAGAACGTAACAACCAATGCATACCTCTTCTGGATTCCATTGACAACTTTGGTCTTGGTATCCTTGTCCCTTTTCGTAGTAGGTCAAAACCTAGCGGATGCTAGTGATCCACGTACACATAGATAGGAGTAGAAATGACAAAAGAAAAAAATGTAATTTTGACTGCTCAAGATATTGTCGTGGAATTTGATGTTCGTGACAAGATTTTGACAGCTATTCGAGGTGTCTCCATTGATCTGATCGAGGGAGAGGTTCTCGCTTTAGTTGGAGAGTCAGGTTCAGGTAAATCAGTTTTGACAAAAACATTCACAGGAATGTTGGAAGAAAATGGTCGTATTGCACAAGGTAGTATTAATTACCGTGGGCAAGATTTGACAGCTTTATCTTCTCATAAAGATTGGGAAAGTATTCGTGGTGCGAAGATTGCAACTATCTTCCAAGATCCAATGACCAGTCTAGACCCAATCAAGACAATCGGAAGTCAAATCACAGAAGTTATTGTTAAACACCAAGGCAAGACTGCGCAAGAAGCTAAAGAATTGGCTATCGACTATATGAATAAAGTTGGTATTCCAGATTCTGAGAAACGTTTTGACGAGTATCCTTTCCAATATTCTGGGGGAATGCGTCAACGTATCGTTATCGCGATTGCTCTTGCTTGTCGTCCAGACATTCTTATCTGTGATGAGCCGACAACAGCTCTTGACGTGACCATCCAAGCACAGATTATTGATTTGTTGAAGTCACTTCAACACGAATACCACTTTACAACAATCTTTATCACCCATGACCTAGGTGTCGTAGCAAGTATCGCTGATAAAGTTGCAGTTATGTATGCTGGTGAAATCGTCGAGTATGGTACTGTTGAAGAAATCTTCTACGACCCACGTCATCCATATACATGGAGCCTCTTGTCAAGCTTGCCTCAACTTGCGGATGACAAAGGTGAATTGTACTCAATCCCTGGAACACCTCCATCGCTTTATACTGAATTGAAGGGAGATGCTTTTGCTCTTCGTTCAGATTATGCTATGAAGATTGACTTCGAGGAAAAAGCACCTCAGTTTGCAGTATCTGATACTCATTGGGCTAAGACATGGTTGCTTCATGAACAAGCTCCAAAAGTTGAAAAACCATCGGTGATTGCAGATTTACACGACAAGATTCGTGAAAAGATGGGCTTTACACATCTTGTGGACTAGGAGGAAGGAAATGTCTGAAAAATTAGTAGAAATTAAAGACTTAGAAATTTCCTTCGGTGAAGGAAGCAAAAAGTTTGTCGCTGTTAAAAATGCGAACTTCTTTATCAACAAAGGAGAAACTTTCTCACTTGTTGGAGAGTCTGGTAGTGGTAAGACAACAATTGGTCGTGCTATTATCGGTCTTAATGATACCAGCAAAGGTGATATCATCTTTGAAGGTCAAAAAATTAATGGTAAAAAATCACGTGAACAAGCTTCGGAATTAATCCGTCGTATCCAAATGATTTTCCAGGACCCTGCTGCAAGTTTGAATGAACGTGCAACGGTTGACTATATCATTTCTGAAGGTCTTTATAACCACCATTTATTTAAAGATGAAGAAGAAAGAAAAGAAAAAGTTCAAAATATTATTCGTGAAGTGGGACTTTTGGCTGAACATTTGACACGTTACCCACATGAGTTTTCAGGTGGACAACGTCAACGTATCGGGATTGCCCGTGCCTTGGTTATGCAACCTGACTTCGTTATTGCGGATGAGCCGATTTCAGCCTTGGACGTTTCAGTACGTGCCCAAGTTTTGAACTTGCTCAAGAAATTCCAAAAGGAATTAGGCTTGACTTATCTCTTTATCGCCCACGATTTGTCAGTAGTTCGTTTCATCTCTGATCGTATCGCGGTAATTTATAAGGGTGTCATTGTTGAAGTGGCTGAGACTGAAGAATTGTTTAACAATCCAGTTCATCCATACACGCAAGCACTTCTATCAGCTGTTCCTATTCCAGACCCAATCTTGGAACGTAAAAAAGTTTTGAAAGTCTATGATCCAGATCAACATGACTATGAAACTGATAAACCTTCTATGGTAGAAATTCGTCCAGGTCACTATGTTTGGGCAAACCAAGCTGAGTTGGAACGCTATAAAAAAGATTTGAAATAAGAAAGAGTTTTGTAATCTTGGTAGAATAATTCTATTAAGGTTATGAAACTTTTTTATTTTTGTAAAAGAACATTAGTTTAAAGATAGACAACTATATACCCGAAAACATGCTAATACTCAATGAAAATCAAAGAGCAAACTAGGAAGCTAGCCGTAGGTTGCTCAAAGCACGGCTTTGAGGTTGCAGATAAAGCTGACCTAGTTTGGATTTGAGTATAAGCCTAGTCTTCAATGACTCTTGGAGGAGAGAGAAAAGAAGCTGTTATTCTTTGAAAGTGTATTGAATTTATACAGAATGGAATGGATAAAACTACTTTCAGATAAGCTTTTATGAATCTTCAAAATTAAAATCACTTTCTATTTAAAATATCAGTCTTGCATTGCCTTCCTTTATGTGCTAGAGTTATGGTAACGTTTACAAAATTAAGGAGGGTTTTATGAGAAATTCAGCACTAATAGAAGAAATGAAAACTTACAGAGGTCGAGATGAAGTTCCGCAAGACTTTGACGATTTTTGGGATGGGGAAATAGAGAAGGTTTCGGTCTTGCCAGATTACCAACTAGAAGAACGTGATTTTCATATTCCAAATGTGAAGTGTTATGAGCTAACTTTTAAGGGCACTCGGGAAGGTCTTGTTTATGCGCGTGTGGTCTTACCAAAATCTGAACATAAAGTACCAGTTATTTTTCACTTCCATGGCTATATGGGACGTTGCTGGGATTGGGCAGATATGTTGGCCTTTACAGTCGCTGGTTATGGCGTTGTATCTATGGATGTCCGTGGTCAGTCTGGTTACTCACAAGATGGCTTGCGCTCGCCACTCGGAAATACTGTTAAGGGCCAAATCATTCGTGGTGCAGTAGAAGGAAAAGAGCAACTCTTCTATAAGGATGTTTATCTTGATATTTATCAATTAGTTGAGATTGTAGCTAGCTTCCCACAAGTGGATGAAGGCCAATTAGCAAGCTATGGAGCTTCTCAAGGAGGAGCGCTGGCTCTAGTGGCTGCGGGGTTAAATCCACGGATTAAGCGAACCGTAGCTATTTATCCATTCTTATCAGACTTTAGACGAGTGCTAGAGATTGGAAATACCAGCGAAGCCTATGATGAGCTTTTTCGTTACTTTAAGTTCCATGATCCATTCCATGAGACAGAAGAGCAGATTATGGAAACACTTAGCTATATCGATGTAAAAAATCTTGCCCATCGTATTAAGGGGGAAGTTCGGATGATTACTGGACTTGATGACGATGTCTGCTATCCAATCACTCAGTTTGCTATTTACAACCGTTTGACTTGTGAAAAGAGTTATCGTATCATGCCTGAATATGCTCACGAAGCCATGAATGTTCATGTCAATGATCAAGTTTACAACTGGTTGTGTGGTAGTGAGATCCCCTTTACCTATCTTGGTCACTAAAAATTGAAAAAAAGCTCTGTAGTTTCGAATGAACTACAGTCTTTTCTTTATGTGACTCAGATAATGAGAAAGTAGTTTCAGGTAGTTTGAAACTTCTAAATATCTTTGAAAGTAGAATCTATTATGGATTATAAAGTCTAAAATTTAGAATATTTATTATATAATATGGTTAAGATAAAAAGTGAAAGGAGTATAGCTAGTTGCGAATCTTTTAACTTGGAATTTATAAAAGAGCAACAGCATTTCATTTACAAAGAATGGCAATTCCATTCAATAATACAGTTTCTTATTTGCAGCTAGTCTGAAAGGCTAAAAATTTTAAGCAAAAAAGAAAGCGCTTTATTTTTTAAAATAACGGAAGGGAAAACATGAATCAGAGAGATTTTGATAGAAAACAGAGATATGGAATTCGGAAATTTGCAGTTGGAGCAGCTTCAGTAGTGATTGGAGCCATTGTTTTTGGTGCTGCCCCTGCTTTGGCTCAAGAGCTACCATCAGCGAATGGTGAAACAGCGGGGCAATCTTTGCCAGAATTGCCTAAGGAAGTAGAGACAGGAAGTCTGACGAATCTCGATAAGGAGCTTGCAGGCCAAGTAACCACAGTAAATAATAGTGGAACAGAAGTGAGCCGTGAAGAGTTGCAAGCAAACCCAGGGTCTGAAAAACCAACAGAAACAGAAGCATCAAACGAAACTCCAGCTACAGAGAGTGAAGACGAGGAAGTTGGAAATATTCCCCGTGACTTTTATGCCAGAGAGTTGGAAAATGCCAATACTGTTATTGAAAAAGAGGATGTGGAAACCAATCCTTCAAATGGTCAAAGAATTGACATGAAAGAGGAACTTGACAAGCTTAAAAAACTTCAAAATGCGACCATTCATATGGAGTTTAAGCCAGATGCATCTGCTCCACGTTTTTACAACCTTTTCTCAGTCTCTAGTGATACCAAAGTAAATGAGTATTTCACCATGGCCATCCTTGATAACACAGCTATCGTTGAAGGTCGTGATGCAAATGGAAATCAATTCTATGGTGATTATAAAACTGCTCCTTTGAAGATTAAGCCAGGTGAGTGGAACTCTGTAACCTTTACAGTTGAAAGACCAAATGCTGACCAACCAAAAGGTCAAGTTCGTGTCTATGTGAATGGTGTCTTGTCGCGTACAAGTCCTCAGTCTGGTCGCTTCATTCAAGATATGCCAGATGTCAACCATGTACAAATCGGTACAACAAAACGCACAGGCAAAAACTTCTGGGGCGCTAATCTTAAAGTCCGTAATCTGACTGTTTATGACCGTGCTCTTTCTCAAGAAGAAGTTAAAAAACGTAGCCAACTTTTTGAAAGAGGAGAGTTGGAGAAGAAACTTCCTGAAGGAGCAAAAGTTACTGATAAACTGGATGTTTTTGAAGGTGGTGAGAACCGCAAACCAAATAAAGATGGTATCGCAAGCTACCGCATTCCAGCTCTGCTGAAAACTGATAAGGGAACCTTGATTGCTGGAGCAGACGAGAGACGTTTGCATCACTCTGACTGGGGTGATATCGGTATGGTCATTCGTCGTAGTGATGATAAGGGTAAAACTTGGGGAGATAGAATCGTCATCTCAAATCCTCGTGACAATGAGAAGGCTAAGAGAGCTCATGCAGGATCACCAGTCAACATTGACATGGCTCTAGTTCAAGATCCGAAAACTAAGAGAATCTTTGCCATTTATGATATGTTCGTAGAAGGCGAAGCTGTTAGAGATTTGCCAGGAAAAGCGCCACAAGCCTATGAGAAAATTGGTGACAAGGTATACCAAGTCTTGTACAAACAAGGTGATGCAGGACGTTATACCATTCGTGAAAATGGCGAAGTTTTTGACCCTGAAAATAGAAAGACAGAATACCGTGTTGTAGTTGATCCTAAGAAACCAGCCTATAGTGATAAGGGTGATCTATACAAGGGTGAAGAACTGATTGGTAATGTCTACTTCGATTATAGCGACAAGAATATCTTTAGAGTTTCAAACACTAACTATCTCTGGATGTCTTATAGCGATGACGATGGAAAAACTTGGTCTGCACCTAAAGATATTACATACGGCATTCGTAAGGACTGGATGCACTTCTTAGGTACTGGACCTGGTACAGGTATTGCCTTACATTCAGGACCTCATAAAGGGCGTCTGGTTATCCCTGCCTACACTACAAATAACGTATCCTACCTCAGTGGATCCCAGTCTTCACGCGTTATTTATTCAGATGATCATGGTGAAACTTGGCACGCTGGTGAAGCGGTCAATGATAACCGTCCAGTAGGTAACCAAACAATTCATTCTTCAACTATGAATAATCCAGGTGCTCAAAATACTGAGTCAACTGTTGTTCAGTTGAATAATGGGGATCTCAAACTCTTCATGCGTGGATTGACAGGGGATTTGCAAGTTGCAACGAGTAAAGACGGTGGAGCAACTTGGGAAAAAGATGTAAAACGCTATTCAGATGTCAAAGATGTCTATGTTCAAATGTCTGCCATTCATACGGTGCACGATGGTAAGGAATATATCATCCTCAGTAATGCAGGTGGTCCAGGACGTTACAATGGTTTGGTACACTTGGCACAAGTGGAAGCTAACGGAGATTTGACTTGGCTCAAGCACAATCCAATTCAAAGCGGTAAATTTGCTTATAACTCCTTGCAAGATCTTGGAAATGGTGAATTTGGTTTGCTTTATGAGCATGCAACTGCCACTCAAAATGAATACACCTTGTCTTATAAAAAATTCAACTGGGATTTCTTAAGTAAGGATAGAATTTCTCCAACAAAAGCAACTGTGAAAAATGCTGTGGAGATGAGCAAAAATGTCATCGCTTTAGAATTTGATTCAGAAGTATTGGTGAATCAACCACCAGTTCTTAAACTGGCAAATGGGAATTTTGCTACCTTCTTGACGCAGTATGATTCAAAAACCTTGTTATTTGCAGCTAGCAAGGAAGATATTGGTCAAGAAATTACAGAAATCATTGATGGTGCAATTGAGAGCATGCATAATTTGCCTGTAAGTCTCGAAGGTGCAGGAGTCCCTGGTGGGAAAAATGCTGCAAAGGCAGAAATCCATGAATTTCCAGAATTCGAAGGCGGTGTCAATGGTGAGGAAGCTGCAGTTCATGAAATTCCAGAAATAGAAGTTGAAGAAAATCCACCGGGCACTATTAATGAAGTCCCAGAATTCGAAGGTGGCGTGAATGGTGCCGAAGCAGCAGTTCATGAAGTCTCAGACTTCGAGGGTGGCGTGAATGGTGAAGAAGCAGCAGTCCATGAAGTTCCAGAATATATTCCAGTGGAAACTTCAAAAGGAGAAGCAGCTGTTCATGAAATTTCAGACTTTGAAGGCGGTGTCAATGGCGAAGGTACAGTTCATGAGAATCCAGCCTTTGATGGTGGCGTCAACGCAGTAGAAGCCTCTAAGTCAGACGCATCAGAGTTCGAAGGCGGTGTCAATGGTGAGGAAGGAGCTAAGGCAGAGAGTCCAGAGTTCGAAGGCGGCGTCAACGCAGTAGAAGCCTCTAAGTCAGACACATCAGACTTTAAAGGCGGTGTCAATAGTGAGGAAGGAGCTAAGGCAGAGAGTCCAGAGTTCGAAGGCGGCGTCAACGCAGT
>NZ_CAUPII010000013.1:0-42930 GCF_963511325.1 uncultured Streptococcus sp. | reverse complement strand
TTATCAGATTAACTTCCACTTCTAATAGCGGTGGAACTTAGTTTGCGAATTTAGCTAACCTAACTTCCCAACAGAAATTTTAAAAAAATTTATTAACTTTAAATAAAAAAATATCCCAACATAAATTGTTACTGCTAAATGTGCAATAACCGCTTATGTTGAGACTCAGATAAATACAAAATATTTCGAGTTAATAACTTAAATGTTTTGATATGAAAGAATATACTTTATATTTTTTATAGCAAGTATCATATCTCTATACTCAATGTTAGCAAAAAAACAATTACTAAAGATTAAACTTGCCAATAAGTCTTTGACTTTCTACTTGCTACTTCGAAGTTTCTTACGGATTTTATAGGCTATATTAAACAAGAAATACAATGAGCTAGTTGGGTAATTAAACTCACCAGCAAATTCCTCGATAGTGGGATTAAACTTAGATTTAAAATTAAATAACCCACCCTCTAAATTATTTTCAATTCCTCCCATATTATGAGTCTCTGCTCCACGTTCAAATGAATGTTGAGCAGTCTCAAACCATGTTGGAATAGCAGGTTGATAATGTCTAAATTCCTCATTCATTCCAGCATATAAGTTTTCAGAAGTTTTCCCAAATTCGATGGTTAAAGTTCCAGACAATGGAACGACACTGTCCCCTCTATCAATATGGCTCTTAAGAAAAGAAATTTCTTCCTCTAATCGTTTTCTCTCTTGCTGATTCTCTTTTATTTTGCCTTCTTTCGTTTTATCAGTAAATTTCTGCGCTATTTTAAAATTCTTTTCGAGTTGCTGCTCAACTTCTTTCAGTCTATTAGGTAAATCTAAATAGCTCAGTGTGATAAAAGAGTGATCAGGATAAGTATTCAGTAACTTCTGATAATAATCTTTACCTCGTAAACTGATATTCTTACGAGACTCTGTTTTCTTCATTAAAAATGAAAATTCATCTAATAAATCGAGTCCACCAAATTTCACTTCCAATCCTTTATTTCTTGCAGTTCGGATTGCCTGTCTAGTAGACTTGGATAGTTGATCCAACGAGAAATTTTCTTTATGAATATTAGCTTGAAAACGTGGTTGTATATTTTCTGCCATATCCTTTGTCAAACCTGTCCAATGAACTTTGTTTCTTTGCAATTCCTCAACAATTTCAAAAGTTTTAGAATTTTGGATAGTTTCTTGGTCGATAAGACTTCGACTGATAAACAGACTTGGATCAAATTTGATCATTATTGCATGGCTTTTTTTAGCAAGTTTTTTCAATGTTAAAAGCACAAATTTCAGAAGTTCTTTATCTTCATAATTAATAACTGGGCCTCTTGGAATATAGAACATGGAAAATCCTAATGGAAGAGGCTGAATTAAGATGTTCGCTACTCCAACTAGGTGATTCTCTTTATAAAAGCCAACTCTCTCGTTCCCCCAAGTATCCTTTATCTTAGACCAATCACTACTCTGCAATAAATTTCCTTGAGGATGATTTTCTAAAAACAAATCCCACTCTTTGACATCAACATTCATTTTATAAGTAAACATAATTCCAGTACCAACTCTCTTAAACTCTAGTTTTTATTTCGTTTGATAAACATATTTATTCTAGCTACATATCTGATAATTTTCAATCCATATTTAACTCTCTAATTATAAAAATATTTAGATGAAAATTTCTTATCAATACTATACAAAGGGTGAGATTAATAAAACCTCACCCTAAATTTAATAATAATTAATATGTTAGTTTGGATAAATGTATCTTACTGTACCACGTGATGCTGTAGGATTAAACCATCCACGATAATTTCCGATTGGTTGAGTTCCGCTACCATCATAGTTACATTCTGAAACTTGAATACGCGTTGTTGATTCAACAGCTGTAACAACTGCTACGTGTCCATATCCACCATCATCCCAACAAGCAATCGCACCAACTTGTGGTGTAGAACCTGTACGAAAGCCTGCTGCTGCTGCACTAGTAGCCCACTGACCACCATTACCCCAATAATCACCAGCCCAAGGTGCCAAGGTCTTAGCACCCCATGTACATTGACCTACAGGGTAACTTGAAGCGTTTGAACTATAAGTTGGTCGTTGACTTACAGTAGTTGCTGCAGGTGTGTAGCTTGAATCATCATCTGATGATGAAGCTGACGAAGAACTTGAAGTTGCTTGTACTTGTGCTGCAAAAGTTGTGTTAGCTGAAGCTGCAACTGATTGTTGTTGACTTGCTTGTCTAGCTTTATAAGCTGCTTCTGCCTCTGCTGCCGCTTTAGCTTCTGCCTCTGCTGCTGCTTTTTGCTCCAACAAGCTAGTTTTTTCATTTTCTGCTGTAGCTTTTTCAGCTGCAAGATTTAACTCAGCTACTTTCAATTCTGCTTGTTTTGTTGTCAAAACTTGAGCATCGTCAGCAAGTGTTTGTTGGTTAGCAATGACTGTATTGATTGCTTCGTTGTTTGCAACTTGTTTTTCAGAGATAGCTTTCTTATCTTCTTTTTGTTGCTGCAACATTTTATTGTTTGCTGATACGATTTCACTCATAGCTGCTACACGAGAAATAGCTTCTGTGATTGAGTCAGAGTTAATAATTGTATTGATGTAGCTTGTAGCAGTTCCGTTCGTTTGTGCACTACGAGCTTGGTTTTCAAGCGATGCATTACGAGCTACAATATTTTTTGAAAGCTCTGCGATTTCACCTTCAAGTTTTTTAGATTCTTCTTGAAGTTTTTCGTTTTCAGATTGCAATTTTTCTTGCTCTGATTGAATAGCTGAAACTTTAGTTTGAATTTCGTCTACTTGTTTTTGAGCTTCTTTCTGTTGAGCTGTCAAGTTACTAATTTTACTATCTTGAGCAGCAATCTTTTCATCTGTTGTATTTGCTTTAACACTTGAAAGAACAGCTCCTTGTGAGACCAATACTGTACTTAACAAAAGTGATGCTAGGATTTTTTTCTTCATAAGTGTGAATACTCCTTCTTTTAAGACAATACTAGTATATCAAAAAAAGGCCTAATAAATATTACGCCTTTATTACAGTTTTGTTTCTTTCTTATAGATATATTTTTTCAAAAATAAACTGGAAAACTAACATCCATAGACAGTTTAATATCATTGATGGAACTAGACCATAAACGATAAAGACTGTTATACTTTCAGCAGTTAGGCCAATCATTTGCGCTAGAAGAAAACTACCAAACTCAAAAGAGA
This sequence comes from uncultured Streptococcus sp., assembly GCF_963511325.1. Taxonomy (GTDB): domain Bacteria; phylum Bacillota; class Bacilli; order Lactobacillales; family Streptococcaceae; genus Streptococcus. The sequence goes on along the minus strand of NZ_CAUPII010000013.1, from coordinate 39,729 downwards.
AAGTCATCATTAAAATAGCTAATAGTCTAGTCCATCTATTTGATAAAATGATCGCATTATTTTTATAAATGATTGCACCAATAATCACAAAAAGAAGACTAGCAATCCCTACTAAATGGAAAAAATAAATATCGTATATAAGACCAATAAATAAGCAATAAACTAAAAATAGATACTCCGATACTTCAATAGTCTCAAACAACAAGAAGATGAAGATAAAATGACTCACAATTTGAAAATGTGGAAAAAAACTATTTACAAATTGCCCTAAATGACTGTCTATTAAGACAACTATAGGCAAGAGTAAAAACATCCCTATCTGCTTCAACAGTCTCATGATGGGTTCCCCACTAACTCTACGACTTTGGTATTCATTGAATCAGACTGAAGTTTGACTAACACTTCTCTTGTCAGATAGTCATTGCTATGCGTCACAGATTCGACCTCACCTACTGGAATGTCAGTAGCATTAAAATTACCAAGACCACCAGTTACTACCTTGTCTCCTTGACTGATATCACTACTACTATTTAACTGGCTTATTTTAAGCAAGTCTTTTTCTTTGTCGTACCCAATGATAATACCATATATACTAGTAGAACCGTGTTGGATTTTAACGGATATTTTCTCTGTATTTTCTGCGTTGGTTAGTAAGTTGACCACAGTAGAGTTATCTTCAATCTTTCCCACGCTTCCAATCAGTCCTCCACCAGCAATCACAAGCATATTACTGGTCACACCTTGTTGAGAACCTGCATCAATTGTCAACTCTTGTTTCCAGGTTGCAGGAGTTCTCATGATGACGTCAGAAGCAATTAACTTGGTTGCATTCAATTTTGACTTCATATCCAATAACTGACGCAGTTGCTCATTTTCTTCCTTCAGACTGTCTGCTTCATTCATTTCCTTCTTCATCTGATAGAGTTCTTTTTTGAGAGTTTCATTCTCGTTATAGGTTCTGGTCAAACGACCTAAATCAGATTTTACGGAAGAAAGCCATTGAAAAGGCTTTTGCACTATTCTATCGACTAATGAAATGCCATCTCCAGCTTTTGTTACAACTGCACTTGATTGTGTTGTCACTAAAAAAACGGATACTACTAATACAACGACAAATAGAACAATGATATATTTTGATTTTTTAAAACGGTTCATACCTCTACCTTATATTACATTCTAAGATTTTAGCAAAAATAGAATTGCACCCAATACACAAACAAATAATAGCGCTATACTGTCTCTGTTCATCCAATTTAACTGTCGATACTGACTGCGTCCATTCCCACCTTGATACCCCCTAGCTTCCATGGCTGTAGCAAGAGAATCCGCTCTTTTCAAACTGGTAGCGAACAAAGGAATCAAAATAGGAATCATAGCCTTAACCTTTTGAATTACATTTCCTTCTCCAAAATCTACACCACGCGCCTTTTGAGCATTCATAATGCGAATCGTATCATCCATCAAGGTTGGTACAAATCGCAAACTCATAGACAACATGAGCCCAATCTCATGAACTGGAACCTTAAATCTTTTTAAAGGTCCAAGCAAGGATTCAACCGCTGTTGCCAAGCTCAATGGCATGGTTGTCAAAGTAAGCAAGGTTGAGAAAAAGATAATCAACACAAAACGACAAAAAATAATTCCTGCCTGCTCAATACCATAGCTTGTAATTTTTATAAATCCCATCTCGAACAAGACTTGACCACCAGAGATAAAGAACAGTTGAAAAAGGGTTGTAAAAGCAATCAGAAAAAACATAGATCGCAAACCTTTTATAAAAAAAGATAAGGGAACTTCTGATAAAATGACAAATATGCCTGTTGCAATGAAGAGTATGAGATTTGTAATTGGATTATTGGCCCAAAAAGTGATGATGATCAATAAAATCATTGCTACTAACTTACTACGAGGATCTAGACGATGAATAATCGAATTTCCTGGTATGTATCGACCTAAAATCATATTATCCATTGATAAACTCCTTAAACTCCTCTATCGTTATCGGCAATTGTTCGAAAGAAATTCCTCTGTCAACTAGCCTTTGAGCAAATCGTGTGATTTTAGGAACACCCAATTGGATTTTTTCCATAAATTCGACATTTTGAAAGACAAGACTTGGCTTCCCACCCTTAACTAGTTTCCCTTTTTCCATCACATAAACTTGGTCAGCAAATTCGGCCACATCATCCATAAGGTGGGTTACTAGAACAATTGTTATGCCATCTTGATGAAGCTTTTTAAACAAGGCCATCAACTCTTTCCGACCAATTGGATCTAAACCAGCTGTTGGCTCGTCTAAGACCAAAATGCTAGGCTCCATCGCCAAAATTCCAGCAATAGCAACCCGTCTCATTTGTCCCCCTGAAAGTTCAAATGGACTTCGTTCAAAGAGTGATTCATCGATTCCTACTAAAGCTAGTTTTTCACGCGCAATAGCTTCTGCCTCTTCTACAGAAACTCCAAAATTTTGAGGGCCAAAAGCCACATCTTTTAAGACAGTCTCCTCAAAAATTTGATTCTCTGCAAACTGAAATACCAACCCAACTTGTTTACGAATTTGACGAATTTGCTTATTGACGGATGTTGATGTAATCAATGTATCAAAGACACGAACACTTCCCTTTGTAGGAACCAACAAACCATTCAAGAGTTGAAGGATTGTAGACTTTCCGCTTCCTGTATGCCCAATAATCGCAGTATAAGAGCCATCCTCTATTGACAAACTGACATCTGACAAGGCAGCTGAAGCAAAGGGTGTTCCTTCCTGATACGTATAACTAACATTGTCTAGAATAATTCCCATAAAGCCTCCTCAAGCTCCTCCTCGGTCAGATAGTGCTCTGGTAATTTTAAGCCATTATCACGCAGTGATTGTTTTAATTGGTTGACAAAGGGTTGATCTAAGCCAATTTGATCTAAATCTGACCTAGAAAATAATTCTCTAGGAGTGCTTGTTGACTCGACTTTCCCTTTTTTCATTACTAAAACACGGTCACTCATAGCAACCTCATCTAAATCATGCGTAATGGAGATAACTGTTATCTGGTGGTCTTGGCGAATTTTCTGGACTATCTTAATCAATTCTAATCGTCCCTCAGGGTCCAACATACTTGTAGCCTCATCCAAGATTAAAATATCTGGTCGCAGAGCAACAACTCCTGCAATAGCTACCCTCTGCTTCTGACCTCCTGACAAGCGAGCTGGTTCCTTTTTAGCAAATTCAGCCATCCCAACCAATGATAAAGCCTCAGAAACACGTTTCTTCATCTCTTCAAGTGGGATTCCTTGATTTTCCAGTCCAAAAGCAACGTCGTCTTCAACAGTTGCTCCTACGAATTGGTTATCAGGATTTTGAAAGACCATACCAATCTTACGTCTTTTTTCCCAGACATTTTCTGGAGTTAGGCAATCACCGTCTATCCAAATTTCTCCAGATTCAGCCTCGAGCAAACCATCAATCAAGCGAACTGTCGTTGATTTTCCACTACCATTATGACCAACGATTGACAACCATTCTCCACGTTTCACGTGAAACGAAATGTTATGAACATCATAATGTTCTTGATCTGCCTGATATCGAAAAGACAGGTCTTTTATCTCAATAATCGATTCCATATCTAACGAAAGGTTCCTTTAAACAAATATGCGCTTCCCTTGAAATAATCATAACCAGAATAAACTGTGAAGAACAAGGCAATATAAAGAGTTATCTGACCAAGCACATTCCAGTGAAGTAGCAAGAATATAATCGCAAACATCTGACTAAATGTCTTGATTTTTCCAGGCATAGCAGCAGCTAGAACAGTACCTCCTGTTTCAACTAAGAGCAAGCGTAAACCGGTGACAGCAAGTTCACGACAAATAATTATTGCTACCACCCAAGCTGGTGCCATCTTTAGACCAACCAACATGATAAAGGCTGACATGACCAATAATTTATCAGCCATTGGATCTGCAAACTTTCCGAAATTACTAACCACTTGCCATTTTCTAGCTAAATAACCATCTAGATAGTCAGTGATACTGGCAATAGCAAAAATAACTGCTGCTATTTTATGTAACACAGGAGATGGTCCAACTGATAGAAGAATAATAAAAATCGGAATAAATAAAATTCTACCAATCGTAAGCATATTAGGAATATTCTCTTTTTTCATGTTATCCTTCCTTTAGTTTGAACTTAATGTTAGAGTAATCCAACCAGTTTGACCAGTTAATTTTGAAGTGTCAATTTCCTTATTATCAATTTTCACTGACACTCCTTTAACAACACCTAATGTGATAGTTACTGGAGAACCTTTAGAAATCGTTGTTTTAGCTGTTTTATTATTAGGTTCGAGAGTCACTCCACCAGCCAAATCCGTATCCGAAACACTAATCCAGCTTGTTGTATCTGTTACAGATAATTGAAGATCCGCAGAATCTTTAGATGTCTTATATTCCACTGACAAAGTATCTCCCTGACCTGAAACAGTCAAAGTAGTTGCCTCACTCGAACTTGATGAACTAGTAGCTTGACTACTACTTGATGCTACACTACTAGAGCTACTTGTTGAACTCACAACACTATAAGTTGCCGCAGAAGACGCAGTTGGTTGGGTTTGAATATAATTCCACACATAGTAGGTTACAAAAATTAAAATTGATAAAGAAAAAAGAACAAAGTAAAAAAGCGGGAGAAATGAATTCTTTTTGCGATTTGAACGTCTACGTCCTGAAAGCTCAATCTCATCAACATCTACCTCTTCATAAGTAATCATACTACCCGAATCATAGGCATCTAGAACAATATGTTCATCTAATTCAACAGCCCAAGCATACTTTCTCAAAAATGAACGAGCATAAAAAGTACTCGGTAGTTTGTCAAAATCATCTGACTCCATTGCCTCCAACAAATCCAGCTGAATATCTGTCTTTCTGTGCAATTCCTCTAAGCTCAGTCCTTGGTTAATTCTTGCAAGACGTAAGACCTCACCAATTGTTTTTTTTCTCATACTTAACATTCCTTCTTTCTAGTGTATTTTCTAGCGATTATATCAGGAAAATTGTACAATCAACCATATCGCTATTATCTATCAAATCATGTCCAGCCTCTAGAACATCTTCTAAAGTAATTTCCTGCAAAAGTTTAGGAAGGTCAAACAGGGTAGATCCTGTATCGGTTGGATGATACTGAGTGGCAATGTATTCTAGGGAATCCATACTATGAAGAAATTCTCCATACATCTCAGTTTTTACAATATCCAAGTGATCCTCAGTTACATCCTCATCTTTCATAAAATTGCGAATAGCTTTACGAAATTGATGAGAAAGTGCCACAGGTTCCTTTGTATCCATTGTTAATATCACAAAATGGAAACGAGGATCAACTTCTATTTCTAGAGACAGGGAAGCATCCAGTTTACCTGTCTCATATAATTTTTGAAATCTTTGTGAAGTCCAACCAAACATCATTGTAAACAACAATTTCAATAAAAGATGATAACGATACTGATCTCGATTTCCGATATCTTCATTTCCTCTAATACCGATCGCTAATTTTGGAGAAGCCACGTCCATCCGTAAACTTTCAGTAGTCTTTACAGGATGTAAAGGTATTCGTTCTCTTTTAAACTCATGTTTTTTTTCTTGAGGATGAGATTTCTTAGCAAAATAATCTTCAAGCAGTTCAAAATCAAAATTCCCCACTAAAAAGATATTACTATTGACAGGTCTGTAAAACTCTTTAAAGTTCTCTTCTAAATCCTCCAAAAAAATAGCATCAATAGAGTTTTCACTACCAACAATATCTGAAGCTAAAGGACTTTCTGGATAGAGATTTGCCAAAGTATTGAAAAATAAACAAGAATCCGGATCATCCTGATACATCTCTCTTTCCTGTTGAATGATATCCTTTTCGCGCTCCACAGATTCTTCAGTCATATTGAAAGTAGTGACAAGTTCTTCTAGCAAATCTAAACACTCTAGAACATTTTCAGAAGTCGAGAAAAGATAGCTAGTGTTCGTAAAGCTCGTAAAGGCATTACTTTCAGCACCCAACTCTGTAAAAGCTGCCATAACATCTCCAGAATCTTCTCTTTCAAAAAGCTTATGTTCTAAGAAATGAGCGATTCCTTGTGGATATTGTTGTAAGTCCTTACCATCCACTGTAAACCTTGTGTCAACAGAACCGACTTGGACACTTACAACGCCATAAACCTCGTTAAAGTCCTTTTTAGGTAGTAAAGTAACTGTCAAACCATTTTCTAATCTAGTTTGATACAAAGTTTCTTTTACAGCAGGATAATATTTCTTTTGAAAAGTAGGTCTGGTCATTCTGCTCCTTCCATAAAATAAATAGCCTGCAACTTAAAACTGTTTGCTGCTTCACAAATTGCTTCTCTATCAACTTGGTCAAGCTTATCGATTAAAGTTTTTGTGTCAAGATTCGCTTTCCCAAAAAAAGTTGACAGATAATATTTATCGACGATAGAATCTTGATTATCCTGAGCAAGTAGTAAGGATCGACGAATCATTTGTTTGGTCTGATCAATTTCCTTATCTGTAAACTTGCCATTTTTTATGTCAAGCAACTGATGATTCATCAATTTTCTTACTTTGTTTCGATTTTGCCGATCAATTCCAGCAAATAGTCGTAAAAATCCACTAAAGAGATCCAAATGACTTGATACCGTATAGGCCAGTCCTTCTTTTTCTCGCACTTGGGTAAATAGTTTCGAATGAGGAAAGGCTCCTAAAAGACCATTGACAAGAAGCACTGCCATCTGTTCTTCATCACCATATGCCACTGAACTATGGTAGCCCATCTCTAAAACAGACTGTCCTAATCTCTTTCTAACAATACCTTCTCTAAGAATATTAGAATAGGGTTGCTGATATTGAATGTTTACAACTGATTTACGACCTGTTAAAGGAAATTTATGTAAAAACTCTAAAACTTCAATTTCATTAAAATCGCCTAAGAAGAAAATATCTATTTGGTCTTCTTTTAGCATTTTTTGATAGCTTGAAAAACATGTTTTTGAAGTCTCTTCTGAAATTCTAGAAATCAAATCTTTTGGAACTAGCTGCATTGATTCTTCTTGGAAAAACAATTGATCCAACTCTTTATGTGCAAAGAAGAATGGGTCTTCTAATTCTGATTCCAGCCTTGATAAGATCTGTTTTTTCTCGATGTCAAAAGCATTTTTCTCAAATCCATCCTCATCCGACAATGGTGTAAACAGAACCTGGTGCAGTAATTCTAAAATTTGAGAAGTTAATACATTTTTCTTACTTAAAAATTCATCACGCACATAGGAGATACTCAAATCCACAAGATGACTTTGTCCTCTTCTATAAGCGTGCGCTGACAAATCAGTTCCATACAAGGTTGCTAAACGTTTTCTAAACAGTTGAGCAGTTGGATAACTTTGGTTGGCAGTTTCAAGCATACTGGCACTTAACATGCGACTTGAAATTGAATCCAAAGACAATGGAGCTGTGAAACGCACAGTAATTTTATTAGTTTTAAATTTTTTTGATTGTATAAAATGCACTGCAATTCCAGGTACTAACTCCATCTCTTACCTCCTTCTACATAGAGTTCTATTATACCATGAAAAGAGAAAATTTTCTTGTTCTCTTTACCCCTTTTAAAATTAAAATCGCTTTCATTTCTAACGAATTTACCTCTGCCATTTCAAGGTAAAATATGGTATAATACCAAAGATTGAGGTGAACTATGGAATACAAATTATTTGAAGAATTTATCACTCTCCAAGCTCTCTTGAAAGAACTTGGTATTATACACAGTGGCGGAGCTATTAAATCCTTTTTAGCTGAGCATCATGTCTACTTTAATGGGGAATTAGAAAATCGTCGTGGGAAAAAAGTAAGAATCGGAGACTCTATCGACATTCCTGACCTGAAAATCCAAATCATTCTGACGCAACCTAGCTTAGAAGAACAGCAAGAATATGCCCAAGAAAAACTTGAAAAAGAACGTGTGGCTAAACTTGTCAAAGAAATGAATAAGACGGTCAAAAAAAAGCCAACAAAAAAGACCCCGAAAGCTAAAACAAAAACTGCACCACGTTTCCCAGGTAGGTAAATATGTGGCTGAAGAACCTATCTATTAAACAATTTCGTAACTACCGTGATACAGAAATTGAATTCAATCCAAAATTAAATGTTTTTGTCGGTCGAAATGCCCAAGGAAAAACCAATCTTTTGGAAAGCATTTACTTTTTAGCTTTAACTAGAAGTCATCGTACAAAGACAGACAAGAATTTAATTCAATTTGAAGAAGAACAACTTCAAGTTTCTGGAATTCTTAAAAAACGAACAGCTACTATTCCACTTGAGATTGATTTGACTCCAAAAGGTCGAATTACTAAAGTTAATCACTTAAAACAAGCTCGACTATCTGACTACATTGGACACATGAATGTTATCCTATTTGCACCCGAAGATTTACAACTTGTCAAAGGAGCACCTGCTATCCGACGTAAGTTTATAGATATGGAACTAGGACAAATCAAACCCATATACTTGTCAGATTTGTCAAGCTACAATCATGTGCTCAAACAAAGAAATACCTACTTAAAGTCAGCGAATCAGATTGACGAAACATTTTTATCCGTTCTAGATGACCAGCTAGTAGACTATGGTTGTCGGGTGATGGTCCACAGAGAAGAATTTATCAAAAAAATGGAATATTTTGGTCGTGAAAAACACTTTGATATTTCGGACCAATTAGAAGAGTTGTCAATTTGTTATCAACCATCTGTAAACTTTACTGACAAGGAACACCTAGCAGAATCTTTTTATGCAGCACTTCAAAAAAGTCGATCAAGAGATTTATTTAAAAAGAATACTGGAGTTGGTCCTCATCGGGATGATATGATTTTCATGATTAATGGTATGGAAGCAAGTTTCGGCAGTCAAGGGCAACATCGTAGCTTAGTGCTTTCTATAAAACTTGCTGAAATCGAATTGATGGAGAGCATTACCAAAGAATCTCCCATTCTTTTGCTTGACGATGTTATGAGTGAACTTGACAATGCTCGTCAACTTAAATTGTTGGAAACTATTTCTCATAACATTCAAACTTTTATTACAACTACTAGTTTAGAGCATCTTCAAAACTTACCTGATAATCTCAGTGTATTTACAGTAAAAGATGGTCAATTATCTGTAAACTAAGATTTACAATATTGTAAACAACAAAAATCTCCTGTTTTATAGGAGATTTTTTATTACATTGAATAGTTTGGCGCTTCATTTGTGATTTGCACATCGTGTGGATGGCTTTCTTTTAGACCAGCACCAGACATTTCGATAAATTGAGCATTGTCATGCAATTCTTTAAGGTTAGCTGCACCACAGTAACCCATACCAGATCGGATACCACCAATCATTTGGAATACGATATCAGCTGCTGCTCCTTTATATGCAACTCGTCCTTCAATTCCTTCTGGAACAAGTTTGTTTGCTTCATTGACTGAGCCTTGGAAGTAACGGTCACTTGAACCCTTCTTCATAGCAGCGATTGAACCCATACCACGGTATGTCTTGAACTTACGTCCTTGGAAGATTTCAGTTTCTCCTGGAGCTTCATCTGTTCCTGCAAACATTGATCCAAGCATTACTGCATTTCCACCAGCAGCAAGGGCTTTAACAATATCTCCAGAATACTTGATTCCACCATCAGCAATGATTGTTTTGCCATATTCACGCGCAACTGCTGCTGCATCGTAAATTGCTGTTACCTGGGGAACTCCTACACCAGCAATCACACGAGTTGTACAGATTGAACCTGGCCCAATACCAACTTTAACAACGTCAACTCCTGCATCATAAAGGGCACGGGCTCCTTCAGCAGTAGCAATATTTCCAGCAATCAGTGTACGGTCTGGGAAATGGGCACGGATTTCAGCGATTTTACGAAGAACCCCTGCAGAGTGTCCGTGTGCTGTATCGATGACAATGGCATCTGCTCCTGCTTCAAAAAGGGCTTCAGCACGTTCAAATGTATCAGAAGTGACCCCTACCGCACCTGCAACTAGAAGACGACCAAATTCATCTTTTGCAGCATTTGGAAACTCAATCACTTTTTCAATATCTTTAATCGTGATCAAGCCAGAAAGACGACCTGCTTCATCAACCAAAGGAAGTTTTTCAATACGGTGTTCTTGAAGAATGCTCTCAGCTGTTTCAAGATCTGTTCCAACAGGAGCAGTAACAAGATTCTCGCTGGTCATATGATTTGAGATTGGTTGATCGTAATCTGAAATAAAACGAAGGTCTCGGTTTGTTAAAATACCAACCAATTTACGATTTTCAAGAGTTTCAACCACTGGAACACCACTGATACGGTAACGTCCCATGAGTTCATCTGCTTCTGCAATTGTATGCTCTGGAGTCAAGAAGAATGGATCAATGATAACACCATTTTCAGAACGTTTTACCTTACGAACTTCATCTGCCTGCTGCTCAATAGACATATTTTTATGGATAACACCAAGACCACCTGCACGCGCAATAGCAATAGCCATTTGGCTTTCTGTTACAGTATCCATGGCTGCTGTAATAATTGGGATATTTAAAGTCAGATTATCAGCCAATTTCGTTGTTAAATCCGCATCATTAGGCAACACATGGCTCTCTGCTGGAATAAGCAATACATCATCAAAGGTAAAACCTTTTTTCAAAAATTTAGTGTCCCAATTAGACATTGAAGTTTCCTCTTTTCTTTCTTTTTGAGCTTGACGCTTTTTGTATTGTATCTATCATACCATTCTATGAAAATTTGTCAATTATATTGATAATAGATAATGTAAAAAACTATCCCTTTAATTTTAAAGAAGAGATAGTTTTAGAGTTCGTATTTTATCTATTAATGAAAGTAATTTAGACCCATTGCTGATTTTACTTCTGATAGCGTTTGGCCAGCAACTTCTCGAGCTTGTTCACTACCTTTTTGGAGCATATTATAAACTTCACCCATATCTTTAGCATATTCTAGGCGACGTTTACGGATTGGACCAAGTTCACGTTCTAGGATTTCAAGTAGATACCGTTTTGTCTTAACATCACCTAGACCTCCACGTTGATAATGCTCTTTCATGTCAGCAATTTCTTGAGCATCTTCAGGACGTCCGAATACGTCTAAGTAATGGAAAACCATATTTCCTTCAATCTTACCTGGATCCTCAACACGAATGTGATCTGGATCTGTATACATACTCATTACTTTCTTACGCAAAGTATCTGCATCATCTGACAAGTAGATACCATTATTAAGCGATTTAGACATTTTGGCATTTCCATCAAGACCAGGTAAGCGACCTGCTCCTTCATTTTCAGGATAAATTCCTTCCGGTTCTACTAAAACATCACAATTATAGGCATGGTTGAATGAACGCACAATCTCACGCGTTTGTTCAATCATCGGTTTTTGGTCTGTACCTACAGGAACATAGTTAGCCTTAAAAGCTGTGATATCTGCTGCTTGAGCAATTGGATAAACTAAAAATCCAGTTGGAATACTTTCTCCAAATCCTTTCTGAGCAATTTCTGTCTTTACAGTAGGATTACGCTCCAGACGAGCCAAAGACACTAGATTCATGTAATACATAGAAAGCTCTGCCAATTCTGGAATCTGGCTTTGAATGAAAATCGTTGATTTGTTAGGATCCAATCCCACTGCAAGATAGTCCAAAGCAACATTCCCAATAGACTCTACAATAGTTTGTGGATCTTTTGCATGGTCAGTTAAAGCTTGCTGGTCAGCCAAAAAAACAAACATGTCATATTTATCTTCTTGCTGTAATAAGACACGATTTTTTAAGCTACCAACGTAGTGCCCAATATGTAATTTCCCCGTTGGACGATCTCCTGTTAAAATAATGGGTTTATTCATCTTATTCTCCTTTGATATAGTCCTTTCAATTATAGCATTTTTTTGATAAAAAGACAGGTAATTTTTTTTATCAAATAATTACGATTTCAACTCCTTAACTGTAAACCATCTGTAAATATCCTTTACAAATAATTGACAGATAAAAATTTGAATATTTGCTGATTTTCTAGTAGAATTAGAGTATTACATATAATAGGAGAAAAAAATTGCTAACAGTATCTGATGTTTCACTACGTTTTAGTGATCGCAAACTTTTTGATGAGGTCAACATCAAATTTACAGAAGGAAACACATATGGTTTAATTGGTGCTAACGGTGCAGGTAAATCAACATTTTTAAAAATCTTAGCTGGGGATATTGAACCTACAACTGGTCATGTTTCTCTTGGACCTGATGAACGTCTTTCTGTGCTTCGTCAAAATCACTTTGACTATGAGGATGAACGTGTTATTGATGTTGTTATCATGGGTAATGAAAAACTATACAACATCATGAAAGAAAAAGATGCTATCTATATGAAAGCAGACTTTACTGATGAAGATGGAGTTCGTGCAGCTGAGCTTGAAGGAGAATTTGCTGAACTAGGTGGTTGGGAAGCTGAGAGTGAAGCTTCACAACTCTTGCAAAACTTGAATATCCCTGAAGATCTTCATTACCAAAATATGAGTGAACTTGCAAATGGTGACAAAGTGAAGGTGCTCCTTGCTAAAGCTCTATTTGGTAAACCAGATGTCCTTCTTCTAGACGAGCCGACCAACGGTCTTGATATCCAATCTATTACTTGGTTAGAAGATTTCTTGATTGACTTTGATAACACTGTTATTGTCGTATCCCATGACCGTCACTTCTTGAACAAAGTATGTACTCACATGGCCGACCTTGACTTTGGAAAAATCAAACTCTATGTCGGAAACTACGACTTCTGGAAAGAATCTTCTGAGCTTGCTGCTAAATTGCTAGCAGACCGTAATGCTAAAGCAGAAGAAAAAATTAAGCAACTCCAAGAATTCGTTGCTCGTTTTTCTGCTAATGCTTCTAAATCAAGACAAGCAACATCACGTAAGAAAATGCTTGATAAGATTGAACTTGAAGAAATTGTGCCATCTAGTCGTAAATATCCATTTATCAACTTTAAAGCTGAACGTGAAATCGGAAACGATCTCTTGACAGTAGAAAATCTATCTGTCAAGATTGATGGCGAAACTATTCTTGACAACATCAGCTTTATCTTGCGTCCAGGTGACAAGACAGCTCTAATCGGTCAAAACGACATTCAAACAACTGCATTGATTCGTGCTATTATGGGTGATATTGACTATGAGGGAACTGTCAAGTGGGGAGTTACAACTAGTCGCTCTTACTTGCCAAAAGACAATTCAGCTGATTTTGCTGGGGGTGAATCTATCCTTGACTGGCTCCGTCAATTTGCAAGTAAAGAAGAAGATGATAATACCTTCTTGCGTGGTTTCCTTGGTCGTATGCTCTTCTCTGGAGATGAGGTTAACAAACCTGTAAATGTCTTGTCAGGGGGAGAAAAAGTGCGCGTGATGCTATCAAAACTCATGCTTTTGAAATCAAATGTTCTAGTACTTGACGATCCTACTAATCACTTAGATTTGGAATCTATTTCAAGTTTGAACGATGGATTGAAAAACTTCAAAGAATCTATCATCTTCGCCAGTCATGACCATGAATTCATTCAAACATTGGCTAACCACATTATTGTCCTATCTAAAAACGGTGTAATCGACCGTATCGATGAAACCTATGATGAATTCTTAGAAAATGCTGAAGTACAAGCAAAAGTCAAAGAACTTTGGAAAGACTAAATAATACTTTAAAACTCAGTTGGATTAACCAACTGAGTTTTCTAACATTCTATGAGGTAACATGAAAACATTTTTCAGAAACTATTGGACCTATCTTATTTCTTTCATTATTCCCCTAGTAATTATATTCGGAGTCTATCTTTCTCAAGGTATCTACTGGAATAGTGATACTTCACCTTTATTGGGGGATGGATTTCATCAATATGTTATTTTTGATCTAAATCTTCGTAATATTTTACATGGGAGTGATAGCCTATTTTATACTTTTACCAGCGGTCTAGGTCTCAATTTTTATGCCTTGTCCAGTTATTACCTTGGTAGTTTTCTATCTCCTCTTGTTTATTTTTTTGATGTATCAAGCATGCCAGATGCAGTTTATTTGTCAACCTTGTTGAAATTTGGCTTGATAGGTCTGTCAACCTTTTTTAGCTTGAGTAAAATATTCAAAAATATATCTGCCCTACTTCGATTAGCTCTATCTACCTCATATGCATTAATGAGCTTTACAGTTAGTCAAGTAGAGATTAAGACCTGGTTGGATGTTTTTATTTTAATCCCCTTAATTTTAACTGGTTTACATCTACTCATAACGGAAAAAAAACGTATTCTATACTTTACAAGCTTGTCAATCTTATTTATCCAAAACTACTATTTTGGTTATATGACTGCCCTGTTTTTGGTAGTTTGGTATTTTTGCCAACTTTCCTGGGATTTTAAAAGTCGCAAGTATTCTTTCCTTGATTTTTTCCTAACATCCTTACTCGCTGGTTTAATAAGTTTCATCATGACACTCCCAACCTTGTTTGATTTAAGAACTCATGGTGAAAAACTAACCGCTATTACAAAAATAAAAACAGATGCCAGTTGGTATCTAGATCTATTCGCTAAACAATTTATTGGTGCTTTCGATACAACTAAATATGGTTCTATCCCAATGATTTTTGTAGGCCTCCTTCCTTTTATCTTAACAATTGTATTCTTTACATTAAAATCAATTAAGTTTCACGTGAAACTATGCTATGCAACTCTACTCATTCTCATCATTGCTAGTTTTTATCTAGAAGCCTTAGATTTATTTTGGCAAGGAATGCACGCACCAAATATGTTTCTTCATCGCTATGCTTGGATTTTCTCTACTCTCTTGATTTATATTTCAGCAGAAGTTTTAAATAGATTTAAGGATATTAAATTATGGAATATTTTATTCTCAATGACCTTCCTTTTATTTGGCTATCTGGCAACCATTTATTTTAAAAATCATTATTCATTTCTAACTAAATTAAATATACTCTTAACGATTGAGTTCTTAGTGGTATACTTACTATTGTTATTAGCACTTATCCGAAAAATGATTTCTCTAAAAATCTTTTCAATTCTTATTTTGATCTTTACAGTAAGTGAAGTTAGTTTTAATGCTTCATCTCAACTAAATGGAATTACGAAAGAATGGGGATTTGCTTCTCGTAGTACCTATGATAAAGATATTCCAAGTATGGAAGCTATTTTGGAGTATACCAAACAGCAACCAGATACATTTACACGAACTGAAAAGTTACAAACTCAAACTGGAAACGATAGCATGAAATTTAACTACAATGGCATCTCACAATTTTCATCTGTTCGTAATCGTTCTGCAAGTACAACGTTAGATAAGTTGGGTTTTAAATCTTCAGGTACCAACCTTAATCTTCGTTATGCAAATAATACTATCATTGCAGATAGTTTATTTGGAATCAGCTACAATATTTCTGAAACCTATCCAGATAAATATGGTTTTCATCCAAGCTATCAAAAAGATAATCTAACCCTTTATAAAAATCAATTCGCTCTCCCAATTGCTTTTGCTACACAGTCTCTTTACAAAGATGTCACTTTTAATGACCATACTCTTGATAACCAAACTCAATTTTTAAATCAAATTGCTGGCTTAAATGAAGAGTACTTTTATCCGATAAATCATTATACAGACTCTGATAACAACGTTGTCAATCTAAACGGAACTGATACTGAAGATGCAACTATCAGCTACAGCATTGAAGTACCTGATAATAGTCAGGTTTACCTTTCCATGACCAAGCTAAATTTTTCAAACGATAAGAAAAAGCAAGTTGACATCATTGTCAATGGTGAAAAAAAATCCTTTACCACAGATAATGCTTTTACATTTTTCAATCTTGGATATGCAGAACATAAACAAACTTTTGATATCCAGGTTAAGTTCCCAGGAAATGCTCAAGTATCATTTGAATCTCCAACTTTCTATCGCTTAGATACTAAGAAATATACGGAGGCTATACGCAAAATAAAAGAAAATCCAGTAGAGGTGAGCTCTTATAAAAATAAAGTCACTGTAAATTATAAGGTAAAGAATGATACATCGATCTTTTTCACAATTCCATACGATCAAGGTTGGTCTGCTTACCAAAATGGTAAAAAATTACAAATTCAACAGGCACAAACTGGATTTATGAAAATTGATGTTCCTGAAGGTGAAGGAACCATTGCCCTTTCCTTTATTCCAAAAGGATTTGTTGCTGGTGCAAGTTGTTCTCTTATAGCCATTATTGTTTTTATTTTTTATGATATTAAAAGAAAAAAATATTCTAGATAAAAAAACTATCGACCGAATTGGTCGATAGTTTTTAATCTTCTTCAACTTTTTTAGGTTGGTAGGAAAGCATTCCTAAAGCAACAAAAATCATTATTGTAAAGATAAGGAAAATAATCTGACTATGAATATTACCTGTCATAGAAATGGTTTGTCGTAGAGCTGAAACTGAATAACTCATAGGTAACCATGGGTTAATAGTTTTAAAGAATTGATTCGTCAAGGCTAAAGGATAAGTTCCTGCACTTGAAGCTAATTGAAGGAGTAATAAAATTAAGGAGAAGAAAGCGCCTAGGCGAGAATTCCAGGTTGTCAATGCTGTTACCATCGTCATAAAAGCAAGGCTGGTTAAAATGATTAAAGCCAAGGTTTTGAATTCGTGAACTGCAGTCAGTCCGATTAAATGTACCCCACCATAAACTAATACTCCTGCCAAACCAGCAATGATACCGTTAATTTCAAAGCGAGACTTAAACCAAGCCCAGCGACTTTCTGGATGGCGCCCAGAAGGCAATTTAGCAAAAATCATATTAGTTGAAATAGCAGCAACAAAAAGAGCAACTGATATCATATACGGAGCCATGGCAATCCCATTAACAGCTACTTGGTCCGTATCAGTTTTTGAAAGACTTAAAGGATCAGCCAGTAAGTCTGCATTTGTTGGTTCAGTTGAAGCCTGTTGCAATTGCCCCTCAGCCTCTGTCAAACCTTGATTTAACTGACTTGAACCATCACTTAATTTTCCAAGTCCTGATTGTAAAATTTCAGATCCTTGAGCAAGTTGATCTGCTCCACTAGCTATTTTTTCAGAACCATTAGCTAGTTGATTTGCTCCAGAAACTAGCTGGTCTGATTTATCAGCTAATTGTTGAGAACCCGCTTGTATTTGATTAAATCCAGCGGTTAAATCTGATGTTTTATTATTTACTTGGTTGACACCTGATGCAAGTTTATCAATTCCTGTTGCTAATTCTGGTGCTTTCTCTGCTAACTTAGCAGTAGCACCTGTCAATGTAGAAGATTTTTCTGTCAACTGATTAGAGCCTTGTAGCAACTTATTGAAACTTCCTGTCAAGTTCGAATTTTTAGAACTCAACTGACTTGCTCCTAAAGCTACTTGGTCTACTGATTTAGTATAGTTGTCGATACCAGATGCAAGAGTTTGACTAGCTGGCAATAACTGACCATCAATTGCTGTTTGAATCTGTGTTAATCCACTTGACAAACTTGTCAAGGTAGCAGTAGTAGTTGGCAACAATTTCGCTGAACTTGTTTTTAAGCGACTAAGGCTATTTGCTTGATTATTTACATTCTCTAAAGAAGATTGTAACGTTTGAACTGTAGTTAAAATTGTTCGTGCTGACTCACTAGTAGAAGATGATTGATTAGAAACCACAGAAGTTATCTCTGCCTGTTGGTCAGGAGTTAAGCTTTGATAAGCACTCGTAGATTGAATAGCTGATAAAGTAGTTTCTTTTTCAGATTGATTTGAAGTAACGATGCTTTGTGCTGAATTTGCAATCGTTGATAGACTACTAGAAAGCTGATTTGTTAACTCTGTTATTTCTCCTGTGTCTGACGTTTGAATATCATGATTCAGTTGCTCCAAGCCAGAAACTAATTGATGAATCTGAGCTCTTTGTTGAGTTGATAAACTTAATTGACTAGACAGTTCTTGAATTCCTTGATTAAGTTGTGTTAATCCTGTACGTAGAGTCTCTGATTGTTTAGAAATCTGATTTGCACCTGATGATAGACTTTGAACTCTATTTGTATAAGTATCAATACCAAGTGAAAATTGATTTAATCCTGAATTAAGTTGAGAAACACCACCTGTATAGGCTTGTGTGCCTGCATCAAGTTGAGTCAATCCTGATACCAGAGCTGGTGTCTTTGAGTTCAGTTGGTTTAATCCATTATCGATTTGTGAAATAGCGCCTGTATATTGATTTAAACCAGTATTAAAATTACCAAGACCAAGATTTAACTGATTTACGCCAGCTGTATAGCTTCCTAATCCTGTAGATAATTGATCAGCACCATTAGAAAATATGAGACTTGATTGAGCTAGGGTTTGAAGATTGGTTGATAAGGTTTGACTACCATCAGAAAGCTTATTAGAACCATCAGCCAACTGTAAACTTGCATTTGCCGCTTGAGATAAACCAAGTTTTAAATCACCCATCTTCTCAAATAAAGCTTTGGTATAAGATTGAGTAACATTAGTAGCCACAGTCTGTTTGATTTGTGTCATGGCAGAATCACTCATCTTGCTTGCAATAAAACTATGACCACTTGATGTCTGATAGTCAATCGTCATCTGTTCAGGATGATTTGTAAGGATAGAAGAAGCTTTCTCAGAAAGATTACTTGGCAACGTTACAACCATGTAATAATCTCCATCCCGCAGTCCTCTTTCTCCCTCACCTTCATCTACAAAATGAAAATCCAGACTATCACTATCTTTTAAATTAGACACCATGTCTTCACCAATAGTGAGTTTTTCATCGTTATAAGTAGCAGCTTGATCCTTATTAACAATTGCTACAGGTAACTCCGAAAGTTTACCGTATGGATCCCACATTGATGATAAGAAAATGATATTGTAAAGAGCTGGAATTAAGGAAATTCCTATCATGACAATAATAAATGTCGGTTTTTTAAAGATTGCTTTCCATTCTTTAAACATATTGTCTCCTTTTTTAAACTACTTGTCTAAATTTCTGATATAATAGATTATACATAAAAAAATTAAAAAGACAAGATAAAAAAATCTATTTTTAAACACATTGTCTAAAATTGTTCATCTGGAGGGAACATGCAAGAAAGTAATAAACGATTAAAAACCAAGCGCATTATCGAAAATGCTATGGTAGAATTATTGATGGAACAACCATTCGATCAGATTACAACTGTTAAATTAGCGCAAAAAGCTGGAATTAGCCGCTCCAGTTTCTATACTCATTACAAAGATAAATACGATATGATTGAACATTACCAAAGTAAACTATTTCATACCTTCGAATATATCTTTCAAAAACATGCTAATCACAAACGAGATGCTATTCTAGAAGTATTTGAATACTTGGAATCAGAACCGCTTCTAGCAGCTCTTTTATCTGAAAATGGAACCAAGGAAATTCAAAATTTCCTGCGAAATAAGCTTCACATCCTACTAAGTACAGATCTTCAAAAACGTTTTATGCAACTCAAACTAAATGAAGTAGAATTAGAATACAGTAGCATCTACCTGACAAATGCTCTCTTTGGAGTCTGTCAAACCTGGATTGCCCACGGAAAAAAAGAAAGTCCACAAGAAATCACGGACTTTTTAATGAAAATGTTAGGAGATACAAATTAACAAAAAAGCTCTATAATAGTTATAGGGAATCAAACCCCTATGGATATTATGGAGCCTATTTTGTTGTTCTTATTAGACTAATACTAATTTTGCTTAGTTTTATTTTCGGACACAAATCATTCTCTTTCAATATTTTAGATATGCCTCCCCTCATTACATCGGACAAAGAATCAAAAAAAAGGAACACCAAATTAGTGTTCCTTTCATCTGACTCCGCCAGTAGGACTCGAACCTACGACATCATGATTAACAGTCATGCGCTACTACCAACTGAGCTATGGCGGATTAAATAGTCCGTACGGAATTCGAACCCGTGTTACCGCTATGAAAAGACGATTTCTTAACCAACGGATCCTCTACCTGTAGCAGATATAACCATTATATCAATTTATCAAAAATTGTCAATTACTTTTTTTGGTTTTTAGCCATTAGTTCTCTCAATTTTTTAGTTTTTAGGCGAGAGATAGGACAACGATGATCTTCATAAAATACAACTTCCATTTTTTTACGATCAATTTCTCTCACATTACCAATATTGACTAAAAATGACTTGTGAGCTAGATAAAAACGTTGGGTTTCCTTATCCTTTTCTTGAATATCTGTCATTGTTCCATAGAATTCTTTGGCAAAATTCTTACCTACAATCCGTAATTTATGAGAAGTTCCAGTTGTCTCAATATAGAGAATATCATGATAAGGAATACAAAGATCATTTCCTTTATAACTATAATCAAAATAATCAACGACTGATTGGTTTTCAAGTAAAGTAGTCTTAGTGTAAAGCACACAGTCGGCAACTCTATTTTTAAAAACTTGATCACTGGTTTCTTTATCAATGAAATCCAATGCTGAAACTTTGTATTTATAAGTCAAGGTAGCAAATTCAGATCGACTTGTAATAAAAACAATAATGGCATAAGGATTGCGATGACGAATAAATTGAGCAACCTCAAATCCTTTTCTCTCAATCCCATTGATATCAATATCTAGAAAATAAAGCTGATTAACTTCATCATGCTCTATATATTCCATAAACTCTCTCACTTTTCCTGTTGTTTTATAGGAGATAGGAATATTTGTTTCCTTAGAAATTTTATTCAGAGTTGTTTCCAACCTTACTTGGTGTTCTATAATATCTTCTAAAATTAATACTTTCATATCAGTTCCCTCTTAAATCTAATCACTTGTTTAAATACATCATTATCAATTTCTGTTTCTAAAATAACATTGTCATATTTTCCTAAAATTTCTTTAACATTATTAAGTCCAAGTCCTCTATGTCTTCCTTTAGTTGAAAATCCTAATTCAAATAAATCTTCGGATTTTACCTTTCTTTTTTTACAAGAGTTTTGGATAACAACTAGGGTTTCAAGATCCAATTTGATGATAGCTACCTCTAGTTGTTTTTGATAGCTTTCAACTGCCCCCTCAACGGCATTATTGAGCAGAACGCTCATCACGCGCACCAAATCTAACAATTCCATAGACAAAGGTGTGATAATATCTTTTACCTCTAATGTGTACTCTACATCATTCGTTTTCGCATTGACAATAGATTGAGCAATCAAACTACGAAGAGCTGAATCCTCAATATTGTTCAAATCGAAATAGGTATACTTGTCTGAACGTAATTTTTGATTCGCCTTTACAAGAACTTCACTGTAAACTCTGTCAATTTCTTGTAAATCTTTACTTTCGATCGCCATTCTTAAGCTGACAAGCATTCCTGTATAGTCATGACGAAAACCACGAATCTCATTATATAAGGAAACAATCTCATCCGTGTAAGTTTGTAAATGTTTTTGCTCAAACTTCTTTTGTTCCAATTCAATCTCTTTTTCTATCTGAACTTTGTGAGAATTCATGGAAAAGAAAGTCAAAAGTAGGCCAACAAAAATAATGGATGATAAAATACTTCCAAAACCATTTAAGTGACGAATCGTACTCACAATATCTGAAGTGAAAGAGACAACGTGTAGAAAAATAAATGTAAAGAGCACTTTTTTCAGAAAAGGATATAGATAGTCTTTATCAAAATATTTAAATTCGAGATGGAAATAAGAAACAACAACTTTAATAACCAAATAAGTTAAGATCAGGATAAATAGAGAAAAATAATTGTTATACTTCAATGCAAACTCATCTCCTGTAATAGATGATAAGGTTACTGATAAAAAGTTATTAGTACTATTATATAAAAGAGAAAATAATAGACTGATAAAAATTCCCTTAGATTTCTCATACTTCTTAAATCCAACAAAGTAACCAAATAGGAGGAAAGGAAATAAAAATTTAGACAAACCAAAACTATCTAAGTTCAAGAAATGGAGAGTTACTTCTAATACTAATGGTAGTAGAAAGATATAAAGACTAAAAAAATATTGGTCTTTTCTAGTTGCTTTACAAACCCATTCATGAATTTTACTAATAATAAAAACATAAACAATAGCAATTACTAATCCGAATAAATCCATTATTTCCCACCTTTATTTTTACTTACTTACTTTTTGAAAAAAGAAAATTATTTATTGTATACATAGGTCTCCATTCCCCACCTCTAATTTCCTGCAGTTCTTTTTCATTCAATTCTTGGAAATCTTTCATTTGAGCAAAATCTGTATTCTTTTTCATAATATAAACTCCTATAATGTTTTTCTTGTAAATTAACTTACAAAAATATTATATAAAATCTACGATACCTATGGAGAATTATCTCTCAAATGCTCAAATTTTATTCTGAAATGTCAAATTTTTACAAAAAAAGCTGGGATTTTTCCCAGCTTATGATTTTACACTGATCCCAGCAGGATTCG
This sequence comes from uncultured Streptococcus sp., assembly GCF_963511325.1. Taxonomy (GTDB): domain Bacteria; phylum Bacillota; class Bacilli; order Lactobacillales; family Streptococcaceae; genus Streptococcus. The sequence goes on along the minus strand of NZ_CAUPII010000013.1, from coordinate 17,213 downwards.
AACCTGCGACCGTTCGCTTAGAAGGCGAATGCTCTATCCAGCTGAGCTATGAGACCTTACCTGTCTATCTTATCAAAAAAAGCTAGCTTAGTCAATCATCTATTTGTGATAGGGTGAGCCTTGTTGAATCGAAAATGCTCTATAGATTTGTTCTACTAAGACTAGTCTCATCAGTTGATGAGGAAGCGTTAATCTCCCAAAACTAACAGAGAGATTGGCTCTCTTTTTCACCTCTGGAGAGAGTCCTAAACTCCCACCAATGATAAAAGTGATTGTAGAAAATCCATTAATAGAGGCTCTTTCAAGCTGCTTGCTGAATTCTTCAGAAGAAAAAGTTGTTCCTTCAATAGCTAAAACAACTACAAAATCACGTTCCCCTACTTTAGCAAGAATGCGGTTCCCTTCCAACTCCAAAATCTTTTGATTTTCAGATTCGCTGGCCCGATCTGGTGTTTTTTCATCAGCCAACTCAATCATTTCTAGATTAGCAAATCGTGAAATTCTCTTGGAGTATTCTGCTATGCCATCTTTGAGATATTTTTCTTTCAGTTTTCCAACTGTTACCACTTTTATTTTCATTCTTCTATTCTAACATATTCACACTCAATTTCACATCTTATTCACAGATAAGATTTTGAAAAACTTCAATAAATTCACAGGTTTTCGAAAGTTATCCACAAGTTGTGAAAAACTTTTTGTTTTTAAGCTTGAATTAAGCTAGCTATTTTATACTTTCATTGATAAAAAAAACATGGAGGCTTCTATGAAAAACTTAAAAACTAGTTCCAAAAAATGGGGACAACTTTTAGTAGTCATTCTCATTAGCTTTTTTAGTGGTGTTTTAGGTACTTTTACGACATTGCAGCTAAGTCAAAAACAAAACACTAATCCAACAAATACCACCACTGTCAGCAAAACAGCTGTAAAAAATGAAAACTCAACCACACAGGCAGTCGATAAAGTTAAAGATGCTGTAGTATCTGTCATTACTTACTCCGCAAACTCCCAAAATAGTTTATTTGGATCTACAGATACTGATACAGATACAAATACTGAGCAAGTATCTAGTGAAGGTTCTGGAGTTATTTATAAAAAAGAAGGTAACTTTGCTTACCTCGTAACCAATACTCACGTTATTAATGGCGCTAAAAAAGTTGATATTCGTTTAGCAGATGGGACTAAAGTTCCAGGTGAAATTGTTGGTTCTGATACTTATTCAGATATTGCCGTTGTAAAAATTGCTGCAGATAAAGTCACAACAGTAGCTGAATTTGGTGATTCTGATCAACTAACAGTTGGAGAAACAGCTATTGCAATCGGAAGCCCTCTAGGTTCTGAATATGCCAATACCGTGACACAAGGCATCGTGTCAAGTTTGAATAGAAATGTTTCTTTAAAATCTGAAGATGGACAAGCTATCTCTACAAAGGCTATCCAAACAGATACAGCCATCAACCCTGGAAACTCTGGCGGTCCCTTAATCAATATTCAGGGACAAGTAATCGGAATTACATCTAGTAAAATCGCCACAAACGGTGGAACGTCTGTCGAAGGACTTGGATTTGCGATTCCTTCAAACGATGCCATCAATATTATCAATCAATTGGAAAAGAATGGAAAAGTCACTCGACCAGCCTTGGGCATTCAAATGGTCAACCTTTCAAATCTTAGTAGCACTGATTTACAAAGATTGAATGTACCATCAAGTGTCACTTCAGGAGTAGTTGTTCGTTCTGTTATAACTAGTATGCCTGCCAATGGACATCTACAACAATATGACGTCATTACAAAAGTGGATGATAAAGCTATTTCTTCAACTACTGAATTACAAAGTGCTCTATATAGCCATTCTATCGGAGATAGCATGACCATTACATACTACCGTAATGGCAAGGAAGAAACAACTACCATTAAATTAGATAAGAGTACTAGTGATTTGGAACAATAGTTTACAGATATGTAAAGTTGCTTTACAGAATATCTAAGTTGTGTTAATGTAGAATTATGGAAGAATTTAAAATTGTTCAAATAAAAGATATTCAAAAAAATCCCTATCAACCTCGGAAGGAATTTTCAGAAGAAAAAATACAAGAACTGGCACAATCTATTAAGGAAAACGGCTTGATTCAGCCTATTATCGTTAGAAAATCTCCAGTACTTGGATACGAAATTCTAGCTGGAGAAAGACGGTATCGTGCTTCAATTGCTGCTGGACTTTCAGAAGTTCCAGTTATTGTTAAGCAACTTTCTGATCAAGATATGATGCTTCATTCTATCATTGAGAATCTCCAACGCGAAAATTTAAATCCTATCGAGGAAGCTAAAGCATATCAATCCTTAATTGATAAAGGTTTTACCCACACAGAAATTGCTGAAAAAATGGGAAAATCTCGACCTTATATTACAAACCTAGTTCGATTGTTAGGGCTACCTAAACATATCCTGATAGAAGTTGAAAGTGGAAGACTTTCTCAAGCTCATGCTAGACTCCTCATTCAATTATCAAGTGATAAACAAGATAAACTCTTGCATCGCATTCAAACTGAAAATCTCTCTGTTCGACAAGTTGAACAAATACTACAAAAAACGAAGAAGAGCAGCAAAAAAGAAAAAGATCACTTTGTCAAAGAGGAAGAGCAAAAATTGAAAAAAATACTCGGATTAGATGTTCAGATTAGCCTTCAAAAAAAAGATAGCGGTAAAATTACTATTTCCTTCCATAACCAAGATGAATACCAACAATTTATTAACAGCCTGAAATAAGGCTGTTATTTTAGTATTCTTAACGAACATAGTTATCCACTGCATTTTAGTTTTTAAAAGCCCAGTATTTCAGAAATTTTCTTAGTTATCCACAAAATGTGGATAACAGTTAAAAACATTGTTAATTGTTTTCCACAAGTTGTGGAAAAATAATCTTATCTATGGTAAAATGATTCTATCAATAAACCTTTTAAATTCTATAGTAAAGGAGGAAGAAATCATTGAAGGAAAAACAATTTTGGAATCGTCTTTTAGAACTTGCACATGATAAATTAACTCAGTCAGTTTATGATTTCTATATTTTAGACGCAAAACTGGTTAAAGTTGAAGAAGATACTGCAACGATTTTCTTACCCCGCGATGAAATGCAGATATTCTGGGAACGAAATATCAATGGGATGCTTTTAGCAGCAGGTTTTGAAATCTATGATACTGAAATAAAAGCTCATTATATCTTCACGAAAGTTGAAGAAGCTAGCTCACAAGTAGCTTTCGAGTCTGAACCTGGCAACGATTATCAACCAAGTCAATCCACTATTCCATATTCTGAAACTGGACTCAAGGAAAAGTATACTTTCGATAATTTTGTTCAAGGGGATGGTAATGTTTGGGCTAAGTCTGCTGCTTTGGCTGTTTCTGAAGATCCAGGATTAACTTACAATCCTCTATTTATCTACGGAGGTCCTGGACTTGGAAAAACTCACCTGTTAAATGCCCTTGGAAATGAAATTCTGAAAAAAAGTCCAAATGCGCGTGTAAAATACATACCTGCTGAAAGCTTCATTAATGAATTCCTAGAGCATTTGAGACTCAATGATATGGAAAAATTCAAGAAAACTTACCGTAGTTTAGACCTCCTACTCATTGATGATATTCAATCACTTAGTGGAAAGAAGGTACAAACTCAGGAAGAGTTTTTCAATACATTTAACGCCCTTCACAATAATAATAAACAGATTGTTTTGACGAGTGACCGTAGACCTGAACATTTAGAGAGTCTGCCTGAACGTCTGGTCACGCGCTTCTCGTGGGGATTAACGACAGATATCACACCACCTGATTTTGAAACACGTATTGCGATTTTACAGAGTAAGACTGAACATCTCAACTATCATTTTCAGAATGATACACTCGAATATTTGGCTGGACAATTTGACTCTAACGTGCGAGAACTAGAGGGTGCACTCAACGATATCAGCCTAATGGCCAAAGTCAAAAAGGTTAACGATATAACAGTTGATATCGCCGCTGAGGCTATTCGTGCTCGTAAACAAGACGTTAGCAAAATGATTGTGATTCCAATTGATAAAATCCAGACAGAAGTTGGAAACTTCTATGGTGTTAGTGTCAAGGAAATGAAGGGAACTAGGCGTGTTCAAAATATCGTTTTAGCCCGTCAAGTTGCCATGTATCTAGCCAGAGAAATGACTGATAATAGCCTTCCTAAGATTGGAAAAGAGTTTGGTGGTAAAGACCACACAACGGTTATTCACGCTCATGGAAAAATCAAATCCATGCTTGAAACAGATGATAATTTACGTATAGAAATTGAAAACATCAAAAAGAAAATTAAATAACTTGTGGATAACTTTTTGAAAACTCTCTTATTTATCCACATCTTTTAAACAAGGCTCTGTCCTTGAGTTTTCTTGATTACAAGTGTTTTTCCACAGATTTCACACGCTCTATTATTACTATTATCCTTCTAATAATAAAAAGAATAAAGGAGAATCCATGATTCATTTTTCAATTAATAAAAACTTATTTTTACAAGCCTTAAATACAACAAAGAGAGCTATTAGCTCAAAGAATGCCATTCCTATCTTATCGACTGTAAAAATTGATGTTACCAATGAAGGAATTACCTTGATTGGATCAAATGGTCAAATCTCAATCGAAAATTTTATCTCGCAAAAAAATGAAAATGCAGGTCTCTTGATTAACTCTTTAGGTTCAGTTCTACTGGAAGCTTCTTTCTTTATCAATGTTGTTTCAAGTCTTCCAGATGTAACACTTGATTTTAAAGAGATTGAGCAAAAGCAAATTGTCTTAACTAGTGGAAAATCAGAGATTACTCTTAAAGGAAAAGATAGCGAGCAATATCCACGTATTCAGGAAATTTCTGCAAGCAATCCTTTAGTTCTTGAAACAAAACTTCTTAAAAAGATTATCAATGAAACAGCTTTTGCAGCTAGTACCCAAGAAAGCCGTCCTATTTTGACAGGTGTCCACTTTGTTTTAAGCAACCATAAAGAATTAAAAACAGTTGCGACAGATTCTCACCGTCTCAGTCAGAAGAAATTGACACTTGAAAAAAATAGCGATGATTTTGATGTTGTCATCCCAAGTCGTTCGCTACGCGAATTTTCAGCTGTTTTTACGGATGATATCGAAACAGTAGAGATTTTCTTCGCCAATAATCAAATTCTCTTTAGAAGTGAAAATATTAGCTTTTACACACGTCTCTTAGAAGGAAATTATCCAGATACCGATCGATTGATTCCAACAGATTTTAATACAACAGTGACTTTTGATGTTGCTAAACTACGCCAGTCTATGGAACGTGCTCGCCTCTTATCAAGTGCGACACAAAATGGTACTGTTAAATTAGAAATCAAAGAAGGAGTTGTAAGTGCTCATGTTCACTCTCCAGAAGTAGGGAAAGTAAACGAAGAAATTGATACTGAAAATGTAAGTGGTGCTGATTTGACAATTAGTTTCAACCCAACTTATTTGATTGAAGCACTAAAAGCTTTGAATAGCGAAAAAGTTACAATCAGCTTTATTTCAGCAGTTCGTCCATTTACTCTGGTTCCAGCTGATACAGATGAAGAGTTCATGCAGCTAATTACACCAGTTCGCACAAATTAATGGAAAGAGGTTGAGCCTAGCTCGCCTCTTTTATGATATAATCAAAAATAGAAAAGGAGATTAACCATGTATCAAGTTGGAAATTTTGTTGAAATGAAAAAACCACACGCTTGTACAATCAAATCAACAGGTAAAAAAGCCAATCGTTGGGAAATTACCCGTGTTGGAGCTGATATCAAAATAAAATGTAGCAATTGTGATCATGTGGTCATGATGAGTCGCTATGATTTTGAAAGAAAAATGAACAAAATCATCGACTAGGAACCCCATAGTAAGAGGGTTAGCAAGTTTTCCCTTTTTGTGTTATAATATTGAAGATTGAAATGTGAACGGAGAATGAGAAACTATGGCTTTAACAGCAGGTATTGTAGGTTTACCAAACGTTGGTAAATCAACCCTATTTAATGCAATTACAAAAGCAGGAGCAGAGGCTGCAAACTATCCTTTTGCGACCATTGATCCAAACGTTGGAATGGTAGAAGTTCCAGATGAACGCCTCCAAAAATTGACGGAAATGATTACTCCTAAAAAGACAGTTCCAACAACCTTTGAATTTACAGATATTGCAGGGATTGTAAAAGGAGCATCAAGAGGAGAAGGTCTTGGAAATAAATTCTTGGCCAACATCCGTGAAGTTGATGCGATTGTTCATGTGGTTCGTGCCTTTGATGATGAAAATGTCATGCGTGAGCAAGGTCGTGAAGATGCCTTTGTGGATCCGCTAGCAGATATTGATACCATTAACCTAGAGTTGATTCTTGCTGATTTAGAATCAGTCAATAAACGCTATGCGCGTGTAGAAAAAATGGCGCGTACGCAAAAAGATAAGGAATCAGTTGCAGAATTTAACGTTCTCCAAAAGATTAAACCTGTTCTTGAAGATGGTAAGTCAGCTCGTACCATTGAATTTACAGATGAAGAGCAAAAAGTAGTCAAAGGTCTTTTCCTTTTGACCACTAAACCAGTTCTTTATGTAGCCAACGTTGATGAGGATGTGGTTGGAGACCCAGAATCTATCGATTATGTGAAACAAATTCGTGAATTCGCAGCAACAGAAAATGCAGAGGTAGTAGTCATTTCTGCGCGTGCTGAAGAAGAAATTTCTGAGTTAGACGATGAAGATAAAAAAGAGTTTCTTGAAGCCATTGGTTTGACAGAATCAGGTGTGGATAAGTTGACTCGTGCAGCATATCATTTGTTAGGACTTGGAACTTACTTTACAGCCGGTGAAAAAGAAGTTCGTGCTTGGACTTTTAAACGTGGCATGAAAGCTCCTCAAGCAGCTGGTATCATCCACTCTGATTTTGAAAAAGGTTTTATTCGTGCAGTGACTATGTCTTATGACGATTTGGTAAAATACGGCTCTGAAAAGGCTGTAAAAGAAGCAGGACGTTTGCGTGAAGAAGGAAAAGAATATATCGTTCAAGATGGCGATATTATGGAATTCCGCTTTAACGTTTAATCAATATTTAAAATAATGTCAATTAGGTTGGAAAAAAATTCCAACCCTTTTGACTTTTGAAAGGAAATTTAAATGACAAAATTACTTGTAGGATTGGGAAATCCAGGAGATAAATATTTTGAAACTAAACACAATGTTGGCTTTATGCTGATTGACCAACTAGCCAAAAAACAAAATGTTACCTTTACACACGATAAGATATTCCAAGCTGAGTTAGCCTCATTTTTTCTTAACGGTGAAAAAATTTATCTGGTGAAACCGACGACTTTTATGAATGAAAGTGGAAAAGCTGTTCATGCATTGTTAACTTATTATGGTTTAGATATTGAAGATTTACTGATTATTTACGATGATCTTGACATGGAAGTCGGAAAAATTCGTCTTCGTGCTAAAGGATCAGCTGGTGGTCATAATGGAATTAAGTCGATTATTCAACATGTTGGTACACAGGTTTTCAATCGTGTAAAGATTGGCATTGGAAGACCTAAAAAAGGAATGTCTGTTGTTCACCATGTTTTGAGTAAGTTTGATCAGGAAGATCATATTGGTATTTTACAATCTATTGACAAGGTTGACGATGCTGTAAATTATTATTTACAAGAGAAAAACTTTGAAAAGACGATGCAGAAATATAATGGGTAAGGAAATGGCATTAATTGATTTCTTTTTAGAGAATAAACAAATTCTATCTTGGCATGAGAACTTACCACAGAAACAAAGACAATTATTGCTAGGTCTTTCTGGCTCAGCAAAATCGTTAGCGATTGCTAGTAGTCTGAAGAGTCAGAATAAGGTTTTAGTGATGACTTCCACATATGGAGAGGCTGAGCGTCTGATTAATGATCTAATCTCCATATTAGGTTCGGATCTGGTTTATCCATTTCTAGTAGATGATTCACCAATGGTTGAATTTTTGGTATCATCTCAGGAAAAGATTTTTTCTCGGGTTGAAGCTTTACGTTTTCTAAGAGATGAGTCTCAAAGAGGGATTTTAGTTTGTAACGTCGCAGCTAGTCGAGTATTCTTGCCGAATCCTCAAGTTTTTGATGATAGTATCTTAGAACTTCAAGTGGGGCAAGAATGCGAACAAAGAGAATTAAAAAATCACTTGATTTCTCTTGGTTATAAGAAAGTTACACAAGTTCAAAGTCAGGGAGAATTTAGCCTTCGTGGAGAGATTCTAGACATATTTGAAACCTCTCAACTATGTCCTTATCGGATTGAATTTTTCGGTGATGAGATTGATGGCATTAGAGAATTTGATACTGAAACTCAGTTATCAAAAGATAGTCAAACTCAAGTACTAATCTATCCAGCTAGTGATATTTTGTTAACGAATGAAGATTATCAACGTGGCCAGAAATTTTTAGAACATGAGATTGATAAGGCACTTTCTCCAACTTTAAAGTCTTACCTAGAAGAAGTTTTTAGTTGTACGAAAGAGCAAGTTCTTCATGCAGATATTCGCAAGTTTTTGTCTGTATTTTATAAAAAACAGTGGACCTTGATAGACTATTTGAATCAAGTTCCTGTTATATTTGATGATTTTCAAAAAATCATGAACCAGTACGATGTTTTTGATAAGGAAACAGCTAGCTACTTTACAGAAGATTTACATAATAGTAAAGCAGTATCAAGTTTACAATATTTTGCTGATGTAGAAATTCAGTTTAAAAAATATGTACCAGCGACTTTCTTTTCAAATTTTCAAAAAGGGCTTGGAAATTTGAAATTTAATAATCTGTACCAGTTCAATCAATATCCTATGCAGGAGTTCTTTAATCAGTTTTCTTTTCTGAAAGAAGAAATTGAACGTTACAAAAAATTAAAGTATACGATTGTTCTTCAGTCAAATAGCAAAACTGAACTAAAGAAACTGTCAACGATTCTTGCTGAATATAATATTAAAGTTGATAATAGTAATGAAAGTGAAATATGTAAAGGAACTGTTAATCTTGTTGAAGGAAATCTTCGTCATGGATTTCACTTTGTAGATGAGAATCTTGTATTTATCACTGAATATGAAATTTTTAAAAAGAAGATTAAACGGAAATATCGAAGACAAAATATCAGTAACGCTGAACGATTAAAGGATTATAATGAACTCCAAAAAGGAGACTATGTTGTTCATCAAATCCATGGTATTGGTCAATATTTAGGGATTGAAACGATTGAAATCAAAGGGATTCATCGAGACTACGTAAGTGTCCTATATCAGAATGGAGATCGAATTTCTATCCCTGTGGAGCAGATACAGACTCTTTCTAAGTATGTTTCTAGTGATGGTAAGGCTCCAAAGTTAAACAAATTAAACGATGGACGTTTTAAAAAAGCGAAGCAAAAAGTAAAGAGTCAAGTTGAAGATATTGCAGATGATTTAATTAAGTTATATGCGGAGAGAAGTCAACTTAAAGGTTTTGCATTTTCAAAAGATGATGAAGACCAAAATGCTTTTGACGAAGCATTCCCATATGTAGAGACTGAGGATCAACTTAGTAGTATCGAAGAGATTAAGAAAGATATGCAGGCTTCTCAACCGATGGACCGGCTTTTAGTTGGAGATGTTGGTTTTGGTAAGACAGAAGTAGCTATGCGAGCTGCATTTAAGGCTGTCAATGATCATAAACAGGTTGTCGTTTTAGTGCCGACAACCGTTCTTGCTCAGCAACATTATAGTAATTTCAAGGAAAGATTTGAGCAATTTGCTGTTAACGTAGATGTTTTAAGTCGTTTCAGAAGTAAGAAAGAACAGACAGAGACACTTGCAAAATTAAAAAAAGGTCAAGTAGATATTTTGATAGGAACCCATCGAGTCTTGTCTAAAGATGTTGAGTTTGCTGATTTGGGGTTGATGATTATTGATGAAGAGCAACGTTTTGGTGTTAAGCATAAGGAAGCTTTGAAGGAATTAAAAAAGAAGGTTGATGTCTTAACCTTGACAGCGACACCAATTCCTCGAACTCTTCATATGTCTATGCTAGGTATCCGAGATTTATCAGTCATCGAAACTCCTCCAACAAATCGATATCCTGTTCAAACCTATGTCCTTGAACAGAATGATCGTATCATTCGTGATGCTGTATTGAGAGAAATGGATCGTGGTGGTCAAGTTTACTATCTTTACAACAAAGTTGACACGATTGAAAAGAAGGTTTCAGAGTTACAAGAATTGATTCCAGAAGCTTCTATTGGATTTGTCCATGGTCAAATGAGTGAAATTCGCTTAGAAAATACACTTCTTGATTTCATTGAAGGACAGTATGATATTTTAGTAACTACAACAATCATCGAGACAGGAGTAGATATTCCAAATGCTAATACCTTGTTTATAGAAAATGCAGATCATATGGGATTGTCAACCTTGTATCAATTAAGAGGTCGTGTTGGTCGTAGTAACCGAATCGCTTATGCCTATCTCATGTATCGTCCAGATAAAACCTTGACAGAAGTTTCTGAGAAGAGATTAGAGGCCATCAAAGGTTTTACTGAACTAGGTTCTGGTTTCAAAATTGCCATGCGAGATTTATCCATTCGTGGAGCTGGAAATCTTTTAGGAAGCTCTCAGTCTGGATTTATCGATTCTGTTGGTTTTGAGTTGTACTCTCAGTTGTTAGAAGAAGCAATAGCTAAGAAAAATGGAACTGACAAAAAACGTGAAAAAGGAAATGCTGAGTTACTCCTACAAATCGATGCCTATCTCCCAGATGATTATATATCGGATGAAAGACATAAAATTGAGATTTACAAGAGAATTCGTCAGATTGACAATCGTGTCAACTATGAAGAATTACAAGATGAGTTGATTGATCGTTTTGGAGAATATCCAGATGTGGTTGCTTACCTTTTAGAAATTGGATTAGCTAAAGCATATCTTGATAAAGTATTTGTCAATCGTGTAGAAAGAAAGGTTAATAAGCTGGTCATTCAGTTTGAAAAAATATCGCAACAATTATTTTTAACACAAGATTATTTCCAGGCTCTTTCTCAGACAAGTTTGAAGGCAAATATTTCAGAAAATCAAGGTTTAATCGAAGTTGTTTTTGATATTCGTAATAAAGAGGATTATGAGATTTTAGAAGGTCTTTTAACTTTTGGAGAATCATTAGCAAATATAAAAGAATCAAAAGAGTCACATTAGGAGTTATCTTTTTTCTTCTATAAAAAGTAGAAAAATGGTACAATAATAATTTGAGGTAATAAAAATGAGATTAGATAAATATTTAAAAGTATCAAGAATTATTAAGCGTCGTACAGTGGCTAAAGAAGTTGCAGATAAGGGACGTATCAAGGTAAATGGTATTCTTGCAAAGAGCTCTACAGAGTTAAAAATCAATGACCAAGTTGAAATTCGTTTTGGAAATAAATTGTTGCTCGTAAAAGTGTTAGAAATGAAAGATAGCACTAAAAAAGAAGATGCTGCAGGTATGTATGAAATTATCAGCGAAACAAGGGTAGAAAACGATGTATAAAAAAATTGTACAAATGAATAATTCTTTTATTCAAAATGAACACCAACGTCGTAAATACTTGATGGAAGAACGACAAAGACGAAATCGTTTTATGGGCTGGGTTTTGATTTTGATTATGTTGTTGTTCATCCTACCAACCTATAATTTAACTCAAAGTTATCAGCAACTACTCGAACGTCGCCAACAGTTAGCCGATCTGAAAAAACAGTATCAAGAATTGAGCGATGAAAAAGATAAAGAATCAAATCTTGCAACAAAATTAAAGGACGAAACATACGCAGCCAAGTATTTGCGTGCAAAATATTACTATTCAAAATCATGGGAGGAAGTTTATACTATTCCGGACTTACTTCCTAGGTAATGTAAAATGGAAAATTTATTAGATATTGTAGAAAAGTTTTTAAGTCAATCTGATGAAAAATTAGAAGAGTTAGCTCAAAAAAATCATCTGTTACGGCTACAGGAAGAAGAGGAAAAAAAGAATGCGTAAATTTTTAGTGATATTACTACTTCCAATTTTCCTAAAAAGTGTTCAAGTAGTAAGCACTGAGAATCCAGTTATCATTCCAAACCAAGAAGTTTATTCCTTAACCCACGCTTCGTATCAATTTTACTATCAAGATGTTATAGAATCTCCAAAATTTTATGGTGAAACATCTGTTTATTCTACAGAAGATTTGATTAAAGAATCAGGAAAAGTCAATGCAGATACAAAATTATCTGTTTTAGAATGGAGATTAAATAAACAAGGACAGCCTGTCTTTAAATTGTCAAATAATCAATTTGTGATGGCTGATAAACGACTTTTATACGATAGTTCAATTGTCAACAATTTTTCTAAACGAGTATGGTTAGAATCAGGATTTGTCGTTTATAACAGTCCTTATGATCAACAAGAATTAAAGTCTACTTTAGCAGCTTATCAAGAGGTTGAAGCAGATATGTCTATTTTTGCTGGTGGTCATGAATTTTTACATATCAAACAAATTGGTTGGGTTTCGACGGATTACATTTCCAATGACGACAATCGTATCCAGAAAGTACAAGAGTTGTTATCTGCGAATTATCAAAATGAACAGTTTTCTATTTATGTTAAACAATTGAGCACGGGTAAGGAAGCTGGAATTAATGAAGATCAAAAAATGTACGCTGCTAGTGTTATGAAATTGCCTTATCTTTATTATGTTCAAGAAAAAATCAATCAAGGTGATTACCAACTTGACACGAAATTGAAGTATGTTTCTGAAGTAAATGATTTCCCTGGTTCTTATAAACCCGAAGGAAGTGGAAGTCTCCCTAAAACAGCGGACAATAAAGACTACACTCTCAAAGATTTAATTACAAAGACAGCGAAAGAATCTGACAATGTAGCCCATAATATTCTTGCTTATTATATTACGAATAAATCAGATGAAGCATTTAAAAAAGAAATGGCTACTATCGCAGGTGAAGAGTGGGATGTGACAGAAAAGATGGCTTCAGCTAAAATGGCTGGTAAAGTTATGGAATCTATTTACAATCAGAATGGTTTTGTTTTAGAATCCCTATCGCAAACAGCTTTTGATAATCAGCGGATTGCTAAGAATATTTCTGCTAAGGTAGCCCATAAAATTGGGGATGCAGATGAATTTAAACACGATGTAGGAATAGTCTATACAGATTCTCCTTTCATTATTTCAATCTTTACCAAAAATTCTGATTATGATACCATTTCTAAAATTGCTAAGGATGTCTATGAGGTCCTAAAATGAGAGACCGAGATTTTTTAAATCATTTTCTAGAAAAAGGTTATTTTAAAGATCATTCACGAGTTGTACTAGCCTTGTCTGGTGGATTGGATTCGATGTTTCTTTTTCATCTCCTTTCAACTTACCAAGAAGAACTTGGGATTGAATTATTTTTAGCTCATGTAAACCATAAACAACGATTAGAATCGGATCATGAAGAACATGAATTAAGAAAACTAGCTGAACAAGCTGGAGTTCCAATTTATGTAGCTAACTTCTCTGGAGTTTTTACAGAATCGAGAGCTCGTCAATTTCGCTATGAATTTTTTAGAGATGTGATGAGAGAAACATCCTCTACTGCTCTTGTAACGGCTCATCATGCAGATGATCAGGTTGAGACGGTATTTATGCGAATGATTAGGGGTGTTAGATTACAACACTTATCAGCTATTAAAGAAAGACAAACGTTTGATAAGGGAGAATTAATTCGTCCTTTGCTGTCTTTTTACAAGAGGGATTTTCCTGAAGTTGAGCATTTTGAAGATAGGACGAATAAAGAAAATCATTATTTTCGCAATCGAGTTCGTAATATTTACTTACCACAACTGGAAAAAGAAAATATTCAGCTAAAGAGAGCGGTTTTAGAGTTTGGAAAAGAAGTATCTGACTATCAAATTGCTCTGACTGAATTATCTCAAACAGTCAATGTGGAAGATTTAACTCAGTTTTTATCTTTTAGTGAAGCAACACAGCGAGTTTTACTACAACAATATCTTAGTTGTTTTGCTGATTTAAATGTAACAAGAGAACAATTTCAAGAAATTCATCATATTTTAAAAACTAAGAGTCAATATCGCCATTGTATAAAAAATGGTTATGAACTTGTAAAAGAATACCAGCACTTTCGAATTTGTAAAATCAGACCAAAGTCTGATGAAAAAAGTAGTGAGTGTGTGTTAAACTATCAAAATCAAGTTCATTATGAAGGTTATTTATTTTCATTTGGAATCCCTCTAAAAGGGAAAAATGTTCAAAAGATGAATGTTTCTCGTGAAACATCGTTGATTTTACGGCATCGACAACCTGGTGATTATTTGATAAAAAATGGTCATCGTAAAAAACTAAGGCGACTTTTTATTGATTTAAAAATTCCTAAAGAAAGACGAGAAAAAGCTATTATCATTGAGCAATTTGGAAAAATTTGTTCAGTTTTAGGAATTGAAATCAGTGATTTGAGTAAAAAAATGAAAAATGATATAATGAACACTGTACTTTATATAGAAAAAATAGATAGGTAAAATCATGTTAGAAAAAGATATCAAGAAAATTTTGATTTCACAAGATGAAATTACAGAAGCAGCTAAAAAATTGGGTGCTCAGTTGACAAAAGATTATGAGGGTAAAAATCCGATTTTAGTTGGAATTTTAAAAGGTTCTATTCCTTTTATGGCAGAATTGGTGAAATATATTGATACACATCTTGAAATGGACTTTATGATGGTCTCTAGCTATCATGGTGGGACTGTAAGTAGTGGTGTCATTAATATTAAACAAGACGTAACTCAAGATATTAAAGGTCGACATGTTATCTTTATAGAAGATATTATTGATACTGGTCAAACCTTGAAGAGTTTGAGAGATATGTTTACTGCAAGAGAAGCAGCTTCTGTTAAGATTGTCACAATGCTTGATAAACCAGAAGGTCGTACAGTAGAAATCGAAGCAGATTATACATGTTTTACAATTCCAAATGAATTTGTTGTAGGCTACGGTTTAGACTATAATGAAAACTATCGTAACCTTCCTTATGTAGGTGTATTGAAAGAGGAAGTTTACTCAAAATAGAAGGGTAAGTGTTTGAATGCAAAAACAAAATAATGGTTTCATAAAAAATCCATTTCTTTATTTGTTGATGATTTTCTTGCTAGTGACAGGATTCCAGTACTTTTTTGCTGGCAGATCTGCTGGTCATAGTCAACAAATTAAGTACTCAGAATTGGTTCAGGAAATCACTAACGACAATGTAAAAGAAATGACCTACCAACCAAGTGGTAGTGTTATTGAAGTGTATGGTGTCTACAAAACTGCTAAGACAGAGAAACAGGAAACGGGAATTCAATTTTTTACACCCTCTGCTACAAAAGTAGAGAAATTTACAAGTATTGTCCTCCCATCAGATACAACTGTAGCGGATTTGCAAAAGCTAGCAAGTGAACATCAAACGCAAATTGAAGTGAAACACGAAAGCTCAAGTGGTATGTGGATTAACATCCTGGTTTCAGTAGTACCATTTGCTATCTTATTCTTCTTCCTCTTCTCTATGATGGGAAATATGGGCGGAAATAGTGGACGTAATCCAATGAGCTTTGGACGTAGTAAAGCTAAAGCTGCTAATAAAGAAGATATCAAAGTTCGCTTCTCAGATGTCGCAGGCGCAGAGGAAGAAAAACAAGAACTTGTTGAAGTTGTTGAATTCTTAAAAGATCCAAAACGATTTACAAAATTGGGTGCCCGGATTCCAGCTGGTGTTCTCTTAGAAGGACCTCCGGGAACTGGTAAAACATTACTTGCCAAAGCAGTCGCAGGAGAAGCTGGTGTACCATTCTTTAGTATTTCAGGTTCTGACTTTGTAGAAATGTTCGTCGGTGTCGGTGCGAGCCGTGTACGTTCTCTCTTTGAGGATGCAAAAAAAGCAGCACCAGCTATTATCTTCATTGATGAAATTGATGCCGTTGGTCGACAACGTGGTGTCGGTTTAGGTGGAGGTAATGATGAACGCGAACAAACCTTAAACCAACTCTTGATTGAAATGGATGGTTTTGAAGGAAATGAAGGAATTATTGTCATTGCGGCAACAAACCGTTCAGATGTTCTTGATCCGGCTCTACTTCGTCCAGGCCGTTTTGATAGAAAAGTATTAGTTGGTCGTCCAGATGTTAAGGGACGCGAAGCAATTTTGAAAGTCCATGCTAGAAATAAACCTTTAGCTGAAGATGTAGATTTGAAATTAGTAGCACAACAAACTCCAGGTTTTGTTGGTGCCGATTTGGAAAATGTATTGAACGAAGCAGCTTTAGTTGCAGCTCGTCGCAATAAATCAGTGATTGATGCTTCTGATATTGATGAGGCAGAAGATCGTGTTATCGCGGGACCATCTAAAAAAGACAAGACAGTTTCACAAAAAGAACGTGAATTGGTTGCCTACCATGAGGCAGGACATACCATTGTCGGTCTAGTATTGTCAAATGCCCGTGTTGTTCATAAAGTTACCATAGTACCACGTGGACGTGCAGGCGGATATATGATTGCACTTCCTAAGGAAGACCAAATGCTTCTATCTAAAGAAGATATGAAAGAACAATTAGCTGGCTTAATGGGTGGACGTGTAGCTGAAGAAATTATCTTTAACGTCCAAACAACTGGAGCATCTAATGACTTCGAACAAGCTACTCAGATGGCGCGTGCAATGGTTACAGAGTATGGTATGAGTGAAAAACTTGGTCCAGTACAATATGAAGGAAGTCATGCCATGTTTGGTGCACAAAGCCCTCAAAAATCAATTTCAGAACAAACAGCTTATGAAATTGATGAAGAAGTTCGTTCATTATTGAATGAAGCACGAAACAAAGCTGCTGAAATTATCCAGTCAAATCGTGAAACTCACAAGCTGATTGCAGAAGCATTATTGAAATACGAAACATTGGATAGTACACAAATTAAATCTCTATACGAAACAGGAAAGATGCCTGAAACAGTAGAAGAGGAATCACATGCACTATCTTATGATGAAGTAAAATCAAAAATGAGTGAAGAAAATTAATTATCTTAAATACTATAAACAGAGGAAGCGCAAGTTTTCTCTGTTTTTTAGGCTCTCTGTCAACTGTAGTGGGTTGAATAAAAAGCTAACATCTGGAGAGG
>NZ_CAUPII010000012.1:0-44535 GCF_963511325.1 uncultured Streptococcus sp. | reverse complement strand
AATAGGCTCCATAATATCTATAGGGGATTTACCCACTACAAATATTATAGAGCCATCTTTCTTTTACGACAAGATAATCTTCTCCTTGGTTTATTAGTAGGGAAGCATGTGAATGCCTGAAGTCATGAATTCTTATTTTTTTTAAAGAACTATCTCTTTGTAATATTTTTTTATATTGTTTTTCGATTGAATCCTTAGTTATCGTAATCGGGCTATTTTGAAATATCTGTAGATCATCTAGGTTGGTTGTAAATTCTTTTAATCTTTCATGCTGTGTTTGCCTCCATTCTTCTAGTGTCTCCACTAGTTTGGTGTTCATGATGATTCTTCGGGTTCCAGCTTTTGTCTTTGTACTACTAATGTGTTCTTCACCTTTTTTAACGTATATTGATTTACTTACATGGATTGTATTTGTAGAAAACTCTATGTCCTTCCACGTTAGAGCAAGAGCTTCTCCGAGTCTTAGACCAGTAAAAAATAGAACTGTGAATAGTAATTTTATATTGTATTCATCGTTGCTAAATAGTGTTAAGAAATGCTTAAATTCTTTTACTGTCCAGAAATTTAATTTTACTTTTTCTATGGGTAATTTTTTCAGTAATCCTACGGGATGTTCCTTGTAAAATCCCTTTCTTAATCCAACATCCAGAATTTTCTTTAGTAAAATTATAATTTTATTAATAGTGTTTGGACTTAGCTTCTTTTCTGAGTTTTGAGTATTTTTATCTCTTAGATGTTCTCTGAATTGATAGATATCTTCATAAGTTAATTTAGCTACATCATCAACTTTTTCAAAATAGTTTTTTATATGCCTGTTATAGTTGTTTTCTTGTGTATCTATATAGCTTTGTTTTCTGTTGTTTATTCTATCCTCTTCTTTTAAGAGATCATAAAGGATATCAATTGATATTTTTGAGTTGAAACTTTTTTCTTTAAGTTCGACACTTCGTAAGTATTGTTCGGCCTCCAATGCTTCTTTTTTAGTTTTGAATCCTTTTCTTACAATTCTACGTTGTTTTAGAGATATTGGATTTATACCATTGGAAACATCAACAATCCAAGTTCCGTCTCTACTTTTACGTAAAGCCATAAGCTACGCTTCTTTCTGGAGTTCAATTCCTAATAGTTCTTCTGCGACACTGGCTGGAATTGTACCAATCCTTTTGTTATCGTAGATGTTAAAACCACGATTCACTAATAGTAATTTGCCGGTATGGATAATCTTTCTTGCAGTTCCTGGAGCAAATCCAAGTTCGATAAGGTCATCTTTTGTTACAGTTTTAATCATGTGATCTCCTTTTCTAATTAGATTAACTAAGGGGAGGATTAACTCCCCTTGTATTTTACTTATTTTTGTTTTACATCTACTAAATGGATAGCATCAGCCTTGTAATACATTGTCGTGCTAATCATAGTAGCTTGTAAATTGTCAAATGTAACTGGTACTTCATCCATTGCTTGGATATAGTCATTATCAACCAAGGCATCTGGATTGTCTACTGAGACTTGGGTTGATTTCTTTTTGAATTGTCCATCCTTGATTGTTACATTGTATTTCCAACCAATGATTTTATCGGTATTAAAACGTCTTTCGCTACCATCTCGGTTTTTGATAATTTCTCCGTTTGCATCTGCTCGGACTTCCGTTTCAAATTTTGGAATGACTTCATCCAATTCAAATTTTGTTCCAATGTTATTAAAATTCCAGTCATTTTGTGAAAGCATTTTTGCCATAGTTAATTTCTCCTTTTAATATTTTCTTTGATTGTAGGGATCAAATCCTCTCGTTTAAAGAGTATTGCTCTTTCTATTAATCCACTTGCTAAATCTGGTGGATATTCCATATTGTTGAGTGCGAGATAGTTAGCTTTCTCATACTCATGCAGTAAGTTATTGTCGTATAGAAATTTATACGCTTTTAGAATAGCTCCTGAACCTTTATAGGTAAACCATTCTAATTTTTGTTCTAGTTCTGTTTTTGATTTTGAAATAATGATAGAGACGGGTTTTGAATGGCCTAAAAACTTTTCCCAAGATCTCAAAGGTTTTGAGAAATAGCTATCACTATAGAACCTCACTTTTTCTTTGAGATATCCCTTGGTAAAGTTGAGAAGATCTATTTCTGAATGCAACCATTCTTGAATGAAGTAGTGAGCTTTTTCTTTCCTAAGTTCTAACTCAGTTCTTATCCAATTTTCTATATACCGCTTGCTGATACCGAGCTTCTCAGCTCGTTCTAAGCGTTTATCGTAAATTCTAAGTCTTTCGTCATCATTGGGTTTTCTCAAATATAAGGTCTGGCCGATTGTTTCATCTCCGTAGGTATTGTAGTAGGTGCTTTTTCCATATATAAAGCGTTTCTTCTGACAAATCTTTAGAAGCTGATTAGGAGTGAAATAGGGTGTTTCATTAAAATCATCTATTGCAATATCAATTCGTCTTACTGAAAAATGATTGTAATTGTAGTAGAGGTTGTTCAAAAACTGTCTTTCGGACAGACTATTTGGATCTAATACCATATCTCTATAGAACTCGAGTGCCTGTCCTGACATGACAAGCATGTAGGACGACTCTTTCGCTCCATAGTAGATACGGATATTCCCATAATGAAGCTGGCTATCATAGTTATAGTATTTAAGGCTCCCTTTATTCTCAATAAATAGGTCATAGTCAAGAAATAGAATGTCTTCGATTATTTCTCTTGGCGAAAATTCAGTCTTATCAAACTGAATTTGAATCCAGTCAAATACAGAACGTAAATGTTCATTTTTTGCCATAGATTTTGATTCAACTTTTTGCTTAATTTTGCCACCCTTAAAATCTCCGAAACCCTTGGAAATACTGAATTCTTTCGATGGTACACCTAACTTGCAGAGGGTGGTGTTACTACACACCCTATCGGTCAAAAATGGTCCGTCCGCATCTACGCTCATTTTCGGCTTTCTGCCTCATGGCTCAGCCGAAAACTCGCTATTAGCCGAACCTATTTTTTGACCTCTTGTTAACAAACCCTAGTAAGCCGGTTTGCATCGACTCTTCAATATCTTGGATTTTCTTTTTTAGGTTGGAATTCTCAATTTTTATCAGTCGTATTTCTCGTTTAAATTCCTGTTTCAAGGCGCTCAGTTCATCGTAGAGCTCATCTATTACTTGGTTTAGGGATTCATGTTCATTGTCTGCTAGACTCCCAAATACGGCTTGTATAGCCTCTTTGAGACCTATTTCAAGTTTTAGGTTAGCTAACTTTTGAAATTGTCTAAGGTCTTCGTCTGTAAAGTCATAGGCAACTGTATAACTTAATTGATGAGTTCTTGGATTTCTACTGATAGGAATTTTAATTTTCTTAAATTCCTTGCCACTTATCTCTCTAATCAGTTGAATCCAATTTTTAAGAGTAGAGGTAGAGTTTAGGCCAGAAATTTGATTGACTAACTCTTTATTGGTCATCTTTTTGTGAAACCTCCGAAATTTTCTTGTGCAACTGAAGAGTTTTCTGTGGTATAATTGTTACATAATATGTTTTGATCTTGGAACGAACGGCACATTTGTTTCAAGATTTTTTATTTTGTCGAATCCTACCTCCTTTATTAAAATTTTTTAAATCGACTACTAGTTACATACGCTTTTACCTCCTTTTATGCTATAATATTCTCAATGGAATATTCAATCTCAAAATAAATATTCCTTATGGAATAATTCTATTTTATACCGTTTGGAATATTTTGTCAAGCTAAAATATACGAATAAGAATATCTATAGGAGAATTATGTATACAGAGGATTATAAATTTTCAGAGAGGTTAAAAACTCTCAGAAAATCAAAAA
The DNA here is from genome assembly GCF_963511325.1 of uncultured Streptococcus sp. Classification (GTDB taxonomy): domain Bacteria; phylum Bacillota; class Bacilli; order Lactobacillales; family Streptococcaceae; genus Streptococcus. The sequence continues at coordinate 40,711 of NZ_CAUPII010000012.1, read as the reverse complement.
AGTTAACTCAAGTACAAATATCGGAATTAATTGGAGTTCAACAAGGGACATATTCTCGGTGGGAGAATGGAACGTTAGAACCAGGATTAGAATTCGTTGTGAAATTGGCAAATATCTTTGGGACTACTACAGATTATTTGCTGGGACAAAAACCTTATTCAATTATCAGTAGTTTACCTCTAGAACAATTAGATCTTACCAATATTGCAAACTTTTCAAAGGATGAGTTTGATATTTTGAAACATTCAATAGCAGTTTCGGTGGCAAGAAATAAAATAAAGGCAACAGAACTAAAAGATAGAGTTATAGAAAAAAATCAGTTGTCAGAAAAAGATGCAGAACTTTTGAATAAGATTTTTGAAGAAGTTAAAACTTATTGGGAAAATTAGGAGGACGCTAGTCTTCAAAATTCCCTCCCAAAATGTGTCCAAAATATTGACAGAATCCTAGCTTTTCATTATAGTTCTTATGGAACTTTTTTTCTACAACAAAATAGGCTCCATAATATCCATAGGGGATTTACCCACTACAAATAGTATAGAGCCGGTTTTATTAATGTCCTGCATTTCCTAATAAGTTAACCATGACAACACCAATGATAATCAAAATTAAACCGATAATGCTATAAACATTTAGTGTTTCTTTGAAAATCATTACTGCGATAGAGGCTATCAAAACTAAACCGACAGCTGACCATGTTGCATAAGCTATTCCTACAGGAATTTTTTGCATTGCTAGTGATAAGAAATAGAAACAAACGCCATAGCTAAGTAGGGCAGAAACGGTTGGAATAGGCTTTGTAAAACCGTCTGATAATTTCAAAAGGTTAGTTCCCAATATCTCTCCTACAATGGCGATAAAAAGATAAAAGTATGACATGTCTTTAACCTCCTATATGTCATGTTTTTGCTCTAAGAGCTATTATAGCTATCCGTTTTTTATAAATCTTGGCACAAGTCATGAGAATTTGTAGTAAAACTGTGGCAGACACTTTTTCAGAACCAATAGCTGATAAGTTTAGTATATCATAAGATAAATTTTAAATAAAGTCTTGATTTATTTCAATGTCTTGCGTGGTCTCGATTTTACTGGTAAAATTACTTTTAAGAACTTTAAAAAAGAGGCTTCTATATTTGACAAAACAATGACTTGTTGTCCCGAATGTGGGCATCCTTTGGAGAAAAAATTTTTAAAAGATGAGGGAGATATTCCTTATTGTTCACAATGTGCGAGTTTTCGTTTTCCAGTCTTTAATACAGCAATTAGTGCGATTTTATTTAATGAAAAACATGATAAGATTCTCTTGATTAAGCAATATGACATGGCTGAGCATATTTTGCTAGCTGGTTATGTGTCTAATGATATTCACAACCAATTTCTACAATCATTAAAGGCAATTAATTTAGCCTCTCTTATTACGGATATGGGTAATAAAATTGCACAAAACTAGTCCAAAACTCTTTTTAATAAGGAGTATACTTTCTAGCATTTTATAGTTACTAAAAAGTATCTAAACTTTGGAAGTGATACTAAGTTTTAAAAAATATTATGGAAAAAAAGCTTATAAAATCAATATTTCTGAGATTTAAAACTAATAATATTAGACTCAAAATCCAGTGTCCGCAAGGACGTGCCGGTTCGACCCCGGCCGCCGGTATAGTATGAAAGACAAGGTTTTCGGACCTTGTCTTTTTTTTTCAAATAAAGTTTAAAAAAATTTTACTAAAAATAGGTCTATACCATTTACAAATTCTTTTGAAAGGTTTATAATGTAATTGACATAATAAATAGTAGATTATTTCTTAAGGGGGTTATCATTATGCCTAAGTATATTAAAGCTGATCAATTTTTCTATCCACATGGTATTCGTCGTGGAGGTTATTTGGAACTTATTGATGGCAAGTTTGGTAAGCATGTTGAAGAGATTTCGGATGATGCAGAAATTTTAGACTACTCTGGTTACAGCATTGCACCGGGTCTAGTTGATACACACATTCATGGTTTTGGTGGTGTGGATGTCATGGATAATAATATTGAAGGAACTCTTCATACGATGAGTGAAGGTCTTCTTAGCACAGGTGTTACTAGTTTCCTACCAACTACACTAACTTCATCATACGAACAATTGCTGGCTGTTACTGAAAACATTGGTGCACGCTATCAAGAAGCATCTGGTGCTAAGATTCGTGGTATTTATTTTGAAGGACCTTACTTCACCGAAGAATTTAAGGGGGCTCAAAATCCTGCCTATATGAAAGATCCACGTATGGATGAGTTTCGCGCTTGGCAGAAGGCTGCTAATGGTCTTCTTAATAAAATTGCTCTTGCACCTGAACGTGATGGGGTTGAGGACTTTGTACGTACTATTACTGGTGAAGGTGTAACTGTTGCTCTTGGTCACTCTAATGCTACATTTGATGAAGCTAAAAAAGCTGTTGATGCCGGGGCTAGTGTTTGGGTTCATGCCTATAATGGAATGCGTGGCTTAACACACCGCGAACTTGGTATGGTTGGTGCGATGTATGAATTACCACACACTTATGCAGAATTGATTTGTGATGGTCATCACGTGGATCCTAAGGCTTGCGAAATTCTTCTGAAACAAAAAGGAACTGAAAATATTGCCCTTATCACTGACTGTATGACAGCAGGTGGTTTGCAAGATGGCGATTATATGTTAGGTGAATTTCCAGTTGTAGTTGCAAATGGGACTGCTCGCCTTAAATCTACAGGTAACTTGGCAGGTTCCATTCTCAAACTTAAAGATGGTTTGAAAAATGTCGTTGAGTGGGGAATTGCAAATCCTCATGAAGCAGTCATGATGGCTAGTCTGAACCCAGCTAAATCAGTTCATATCGATGACGTCTGTGGACAAATTCGTGAAGGCTACGATGCAGACTTTATCGTGTTAGATAAAGATTTGGAATTAGTAGCAACTTATCTAGATGGTGAAAAACGTTATCAAGCATAATCTAAAAAGTAGAAACGATTTTCGTTTCTTCTTTTTTTAAATAAATTTGTTATTTCTTTCACAAATTACTTGATTTTTGTATCGGAAAGGCTTACAATTATGATATAAATAATACAAATAAAAAAACGGAGGATTGCTTATGAAAGCTTATACTTACGTTAAACCAGGCCTTGCGTCATTTGTTGATGTAGACAAACCAGTTATTCGCAAGCCAACAGATGCTATTGTGCGTATCGTTAAGACTACTATTTGTGGTACAGACCTTCATATTATTAAAGGGGATGTTCCTGCTTGTAAGAGTGGAACTATCCTAGGACATGAAGGAATTGGTATTGTAGAAGAAGTCGGAGCAGGAGTTTCAAACTTCAAAAAGGGTGATAAGGTTTTGATTTCTTGCGTTTGTGCATGTGGCAAGTGTTACTATTGTAAAAAAGGAATCTATGCTCACTGTGAAGACGAAGGTGGATGGATTTTTGGACATTTGATCGACGGTATGCAAGCAGAATATCTTCGTGTGCCTCATGCTGATAATACTCTTTATCATACTCCATCTGACTTGTCTGATGAAGCCTTAGTTATGTTATCTGATATCTTGCCAACTGGCTATGAAATTGGTGTCTTAAAAGGGAAAGTTGAGCCTGGTTGTAGTGTAGCTATCGTTGGTTCAGGGCCAGTCGGATTAGCAGCTCTTTTGACGGCACAATTCTATTCACCAGCTAAATTGATTATGGTGGACCTAGACGATAACCGCTTGGATACTGCAGTTTCTTTCGGTGCTACTCATAAGATTAATTCTTCAGATCCTGAAAAGGCAATTCAAGAAATTTATGATCTGACAAATGGTCGAGGTGTAGATGTCGCTATTGAGGCGGTAGGTATTCCTGCAACGTTTGATCTCTGTCAAAAGATTATCGGTGTAGATGGAACAGTAGCCAACTGTGGTGTGCATGGTAAACCAGTTCAGTTTGATTTGGACACTCTTTGGATTCGTAACATTAATGTTACTACTGGATTGGTTTCTACCAATACAACTCCTCAGCTTTTGAAAGCCTTAGAAAGTCATAAAATTGAACCTGAAAAATTGGTAACTCATTATTTCAAACTTAGTGAAATAGAAAAGGCCTATGAAGTATTTAGTAAGGCCGCCGATCATCATGCGATTAAAGTGATCATTGAAAACGATATTTCAGAAGGTTAATCTTGTTTTTAAATCCAGTTATTCGTTTTTGAATAGCTGGATTTTTTGAAAATGTTATATAATTCGTGAAAATGAGCAAAATTCTTTCATTGTTCTCAAAATTTCGCTATAATATACGGTACAAAGGAAGTTAAACTATGTATCGAGTTATAAAAATGTACGGAGATTTTGAACCGTGGTGGTTTATAGAAGGCTGGGAAGACGACGTCATTGCGAGCAAAAAATTTGATAACTATTATGACGCCTTGAAATATTATAAGTCTTGTTGGTTTGAGTTAGAAAAGGAAATTCCCCTTTACAAAAGTAGAGGAGATTTGATGACTATTTTTTGGGATCCAGAAGATAAACGCTGGTGTGAAGAATGCGATGAATTTCTTCAGCAATATCATTCCTTGGCTTTGTTGGAAGATGGTCAAGTCATTCCTGATGAAAAATTTAGACCTGGGTACGAAAAGCAGACTGGTTTAGAAATCCACCGTACTTGTCGCATAAAAAAAGAAGAAACAACTTTTTAATGAAGTTGTTTCTTCTTTTTTGATATTTTCTTCGAATAATAAGAATGAGGAGGAAGATATGGTACAAATACTTGCACAAGAATTGATTACACTGGCCAAAAAACAGGGAGCTCAGGACATCTATTTTATTCCTAAAGAAAAGATTTACGAGCTACATATGCGAGTTGGAGATGAGAGACATTTGATTAACACCTATGACTTTGAAAAGTTGGGGGCTGTCATTAGTCACTTTAAATTTGTTGCGGGGATGAACGTTGGAGAAAAACGCCGTAGTCAGCTTGGTTCCTGTGATTATCAGCATGGAGACAAGGTTTCTTCATTACGTTTATCGACGGTGGGAGATTATCGTGGTCATGAGAGTCTAGTAATCCGACTTTTGCATGATCAAGAACAAGAGTTGCGCTTCTGGTTTCAGAATCTTATGGAACTGGAAAATGGCTTTAGGCAACGCGGACTTTATCTTTTTGCAGGCCCCGTAGGAAGTGGTAAAACTACTTTGATGCATGAATTAGCCAAGTCATTGTTTAAGGGACAACAGGTCATGTCTATTGAAGATCCGGTTGAGATTAAGCAAGAAGCAATGCTACAATTACAGCTCAATGAAGCTATCGGACTTAACTATGAGAACTTGATCAAACTTTCCCTACGACATCGTCCAGATCTTTTAATCATTGGAGAAATTCGAGATAGCGAAACAGCCCGTGCCGTTGTACGAGCTAGTCTGACAGGTGCCACGGTATTCTCGACAATCCATGCCAAGAGTGTTCGTGGGGTCTATGAGCGTCTTTTAGAACTTGGTGTTAGTGAAGATGAACTCGCAGTTGTTTTACAAGGTGTTTGCTACCAGAGACTAATCGGGGGAGGAGGAATTATTGATTTTGCAAACCAAAATTATTCAGAACACCAGGCAGAAAAGTGGAATGAGCAAATTGATCAGCTTCTTAAAGACGGACATATCACTGCCCTTCAAGCTGAAACGGAGAAAATTAGCTACCAGTAAGCAGAAGAAAATCATCACTCTCTTTAACAATTTGTTTTCTAGTGGTTTTCACTTGGTAGAAATCATTTCCTTTCTTGATAGAAGTCTTTTGTTGGAGAAGGAATATGTTTCGCAGATGCGCCTAGGACTATCGAAAGGAAAATCTTTCTCGGAAATGATGGGGAATTTAGGTTTTTCGAGTGCGATTGTCACTCAGCTTTCATTGGCTGAAGTTCATGGAAATCTCCATTTGAGTTTGGGGAAAATTGAAGAATATTTGGATAATCTTGCTAAGGTCAAGAAGAAGTTAATTGAAGTTGCGACCTACCCACTTATTTTGCTTGCTTTTTTACTGTTAATTATGCTAGGATTGCGGAATTATCTCTTGCCCCAACTGGATAGTAGTAACATAGCTACCTTAGTGATAAGTAAGCTGCCACATATTTTTCTTGGGCTTGTTCTAGCGTTAGGTCTACTATCTTTAACAGGGCTGATTTTCTACAGGAAATCTAAGAAGATACAAGTCTTTTCTTATCTGGCTAGAATCCCCTTTTTAGGTGTGTTTGTTCAGTATTATCTAACTGCCTATTATGCTCGGGAATGGGGAAATATGATTGGACAAGGTTTAGAGTTGACACAGATTTTCCAGATGATGCAGGAGCAAGGGAATACTCTTTTCAAGGAAATTGGATACGATTTAGATCAAGCTTTGCAAAATGGGCATGAATTTTCTAAGGTTGTTCAGACCTATCCCTTCTTTAGAAAGGAGTTGGGATTAATCATTGAATATGGAGAGGTTAAATCCAAGTTGGGAAGCGAATTGGAAATCTATGCGGAAAAAACTTGGGAATCCTTCTTTACTCGAGTCAATCGGACCATGAACCTTGTTCAACCACTGGTCTTTATTTTTGTAGCCCTGCTAATCGTTTTATTGTATGCAGCTATGTTGCTGCCAATGTATCAAAATATGGAGGTAAATTTTTAGATGAAAAAAATGATGATGAAATTAAAAGAAACGAAGGTAAAAGCTTTTACACTGGTAGAAATGTTGGTGGTGTTGCTTATCATTAGCGTCCTACTTTTGCTTTTTGTGCCAAATCTTACTAAGCAAAAGGATGCAGTCAATGATAAGGGGAAAGCAGCTGTCGTCAAGGTGGTAGAAAGCCAAGCAGAACTCTATAGTCTGGATAAAAATGAAGATGCTAGTCTAGGTAAATTACAGGCAGATGGACGCATTACTGCTGAGCAAGCAAAAGCCTATAAGGAATATAATGCAAAACAAAAGACAAGTCAAACAGTTTCGGATTAGGGCTTTTACTATGCTAGAAAGTTTATTGGTCTTAGGAATAGTCAGCCTATTAGCCTTGGGTTTGTCAAGTTCAGTTCAATCAACTTTTGCAGCTGTGGAAGAGCAAATTTTCTTCATGGAGTTTGAGGAACTTTATCGAGAAACCCAGAAACGAAGTCTGGCTAGTCAACAAAAGATGAATTTAATGTTAGAAGAGAGGAGCATTAGTAATGGTTATCAAAAGTTAGCCATTCCTAAAGGGATTCAGCTTCAGTCACATCAGTCAATAACATTTGATAAGGCTGGAGGTAGTTCATATCTGGTTAGCATCAGATTTCAAACAAGGAAAGAAGTAGTTCGCTATCGACTAAATATAGGAAATGGAAAGATTAAACGTATTCAAGAAGCAAAAAATTAAGGCGGTTATTTTACTGGAAGCAGTGATTTCACTAGCCGTTTTTGCCAGTATTGCAACCCTCTTGCTAGGGCAGATTCAAGAAAGTAGAAAAAGAGAAGCAGAGCTTCTAAAACAGGAAGAAGTTTTGCGAGTGGCTCGTATGGCTTTGCAGACTGGACAAAAGCAGTTGACTGTCAATGGGCTTACGGTTCATGTTGTCTCGAATGAGCGAGGTTTGGAGGTATACCATGGAACGGAGAAATTGCTGGCGATTCAAGACAAGTAGGGTCAGAGCTTTTACACTTTTAGAATCCTTGGTTGCCCTTATCGTTATTAGTGGTAGCTTGCTTCTTTTTCAATCTATGAGCCGACTCTTGGTTTCAGAGGTTCGCTACCAGCAGAGAAGTGAGCAAAAAGAATGGCTCTTATTTGTGGATCAGCTAGAAGCAGAGTTGAATCGAGCCCAGTTTGAAAAAGTTGAGAATGATAGACTTTTCCTCAAACAGGATGGGAAATCTATTTCCATGGGTAAATCAAGGTCAGATGATTTTCGGAAAACAGATGCTAGTGGACGTGGTTATCAACCCATGGTCTACGGTCTAAAATCAGCTCGAATTCAAGAAAAAGGGCAGGGGCTGCACTTTCACTTTCAGTTTGAAAAGGGACTAGAGAGGGAATTTATCTATCGTGTTGAAAAAGAAAAAAGTTAGAGCAGGAGTTCTCCTATACGCTGTCACTATTGCTGGAATTTTTAGTCTTTTGTTGCAGTTTTATCTAAATCGGCAAGTAGCACATCATCAGGATTATGCCCTCAATAAAGAAAAACTCCTTGCATTTGCAATGGCTAAGAGGACCTATGAAAAAGCTAGTTCTGAGAGTGGTCAGCAGTCGTTTAATGTAGGGAAGTCAACTTATCGAAATGACGAAAAATTCTTCACAACGACTATTGACACAGGAAAAAATAAGTTTGAATTTCACTTTTCTCCTTTGAAAAAGACCGGCCAAAAGTCAGAGAAAACAGAAAACAAGCCCAAAGAAGGAGATGAGGAGAAAAAAGAAGAAGGGGTAAAAAAAGAGACGGCTATTTCTTCCAAATTAGCACCGTCAAAGAACGGCACAGAGTAGTTTGGACGAGGTTTTTACCTGAAATCATGCTATAATAGATACATATGGAGGACAGAATATGTCAAGTGTAAAATTGTATCTAGTGCGTCATGGGAAAACAATGTTTAATACGATTGGGCGTGCTCAAGGTTGGAGTGATACTCCTTTAACAGCTGAAGGTGAGCGAGGCATTCACGAATTGGGAATTGGTTTGCGTGAGTCTGGCTTAACCTTTGAGCGTGCTTATTCAAGTGATTCTGGGCGGACCATTCAGACAATGGGAATTATCCTTGAAGAACTTGGTTTGACAGGGCAAATTCCTTATCGTATGGATAAGCGAATCCGTGAGTGGTGCTTTGGTAGCTTTGATGGTGCTTATGATGGGGACCTATTTATGGGCATCATTCCTCGTATCTTTAATGTCGATCATGTGCATCGTTTGTCCTATGCGGAGCTAGCTGAAGGTTTGGTAGAAGTGGATACAGCAGGCTGGGCTGAAGGATGGGAAAAACTAAGTGGTCGTATCTGGGAAGGCTTTGAAGCCATTGCCAAGGAAATGGAAGCCAATGGCGGAGGGAATGCCCTCGTAGTCAGCCATGGAATGACTATTGGAACTATTGTTTACCTCATTAACGGCATGCATCCGCATGGTCTTGACAATGGGAGTGTTACGGTCCTCGAGTATGAAGATGGTCAGTTTTCAGTCCAGGTTGTTGGGGATCGTAGCTACCGTGAAATTGGACGAGCTCAATTATACGAGCAAGATAGTTCAGAACAATAAAATTCAGTACTAAATGTAGAAGAATTTTTAAAGGATTGATAGAATGCTAATGTCGTGCTTGCACAAGCTTCTGATAGCTGAGTGCTTTGACAATAGCATTCTTTTTTGTTAGAATAGTATCAACATGAAAGCATAAGAAGGGACTGACAGAACTGTAGTCCCCTTTTGTCTATCTTATAAGGGGGAAATATGCTGTTTCAGAAAATAAAAGCCTATAAATGGCAGGCCCTGGCTTCCTTGGTTATGACAGGTCTAATGGTAACGAGTTCACTCTTGCAACCACGTTATTTGCAGGAGGTTTTAGAGGCACTGCTAATAGGTGATAATGAAGCTATTTATACTATCGGTTTTTGGTTAATCCTTGTTGCCTTGATTGGTTTGATTGCAGGTGGCATCAATGTTGTGTTAGCCGCCTACATTGCTCAAGGAGTTTCGTCAGACCTAAGGGAAGATGCCTTTCGTAAGATTCAAACTTTCTCATACGCTAATATTGAGAAGTTTAATGCAGGGAACCTTGTTGTTCGTATGACCAACGATATCAATCAGATTCAGAACGTAGTCATGATGACCTTCCAAATTCTCTTTCGACTACCACTTTTGTTTATCGGTTCCTTTATTCTAGCAGTTGTCACCCTACCTTCTCTGTGGTGGGTGCTAGTTCTTATGGTCGTTCTGATTGTTGCCATAATGGGTTTTATGATGGGAGTGGTGGGACCACGCTTTTCAAAGTTCCAGACCTTACTAGAGCGTATCAATGCCATTGCTAAAGAAAATTTACGTGGTGTACGCGTGGTTAAGTCTTTTGTCAGAGAAAAAGATCAGTTTGATAAGTTTACGCAGGTGTCAGATGAATTATTGGGAGAAAACCTTTATATTGGTTATGCCTTTTCTGTTATGCAACCTGCAATGATGTTGATTTCGTATGGGGCTGTTTTTCTCTCAATCTGGCTTGTAGCAGGTATGGCAGAGTCAGATCCATCAGTCGTTGGTTCCATTGCTTCCTTTGTGAACTATCTGAGTCAGATTATCTTTACTATCGTTATGGTTGGATTTTTGGGGAACTCAGTTACTCGTGCCATGATTTCCCTCCGTCGTATTCGTGAAATCCTAGATACAGAACCGGCTATGACCTTCAAGGATGTGGAAGATGAAGAATTAGAAGGAAGTCTCAGTTTTGAAAATGTAACCTTCACCTATCCAAATGATGAAGAACCTATCCTAAAAGATGTATCTTTCGATATTGCAGCTGGTGAAATGGTTGGGGTTGTCGGAGCAACTGGTGCAGGGAAATCAACCTTGGCTCAGTTGATTCCACGACTGTTTGATCCTCAGCAAGGTTCGATCAAATTGGGCGGAAAGGACATTCGTACAGTTAGTGAAGGAACGCTTCGCAAGACTGTCTCTATCGTCCTACAAAGAGCCATTCTCTTTAGTGGAACCATCGCAGATAATCTCAGACAAGGAAAGGGAGATGCAACAGTTTCAGAGATGGAACGCGCAGCTCGTATCGCACAAGCTAGTGAATTTATCAGTCGCATGGACTTGGCTTTTGAAAGTCCGGTTGAGGAACGTGGAACTAACTTTTCCGGTGGACAAAAACAAAGAATGTCTATTGCGCGTGGGATTGTCAGCAATCCTAAAATATTGATTTTCGATGATTCAACCTCTGCCCTTGATGCCAAATCAGAACGCTTGGTTCAAGAAGCTCTCAACAAGGACTTGAAGGGTACGACTACGATTATCATAGCGCAAAAAATTAGCTCTGTTGTTCATGCTGATAAAATTTTAGTGCTTGACCAAGGGCGCTTGATTGGTCAAGGCAAGCATGCTGACTTGGTTGCAAAAAACCCAGTTTATCGTGAAATTTACGAAACGCAAAAAGGAAAGGAGGAGTAGGATGAAGACATTTGAATTTTTTTGGAACTATTTTAAAGTTTACAAGATATCCTTTATCGTTGTCATTGCTATGATTATCATTGCAACGATTGCACAAGCCCTCTTTCCAGTTTTTGCAGGTCAAACAGTCACAGAGCTGGCTAATTTGGTTATAGCCTATCAAAATGGAAATCCAGATATGGTTTGGCAAAGTCTATTGGGACTCCTGATTAATCTTGCTTATATTTTGATAGTTTTAGTAGTGTCTAGTCTCATCTATATGGTCTTGATGAGCCGCATTATTGCCGAATCTACAAATGAGATGCGTAAGGGACTTTTTGGCAAGCTTTCTCGCTTGACAGTTTCCTTCTTTGACCGCCATCAAGATGGAGACATCCTGTCTCGTTTTACCAGTGATTTGGATAATATTCTCCAAGCTTTCAACGAAAGTTTAGTGTCTGTCATGACCAATATTGCCCTTTATATTGGCTTGCTGATTGTCATGTTCGCAAAAAATGTCACCTTGGCTTTAATCACAATTGCCAGCACTCCAATAGCTGTTATCATGTTGTTCTTTATCCTGAAGCTAGCGCGGAAATATACCAACCTCCAACAAAAAGAAGTTGGGAAGCTCAATGCTTATATGGATGAGAGTATCTCTGGACAAAAAGCAGTTATCGTTCAAGGGATCCAAGAAGATGTGATTGCTGGTTTTGTCGAGCAGAATGAACGGGTTCGAAAGGCCACTTTCAAGGGAAGAATGTTCTCAGGAATTCTTTTCCCTGTTATGAACGGGATGAGCTTGGTCAATACAGCAGTAGTTATTTTTGTTGGTTCAGCTGTCTTACTGAATGATAAGAACATCGAGACAGCAACTGCTCTGGGTTTGATTGTCATGTTTACTCAGTTTTCGCAACAGTATTACCAGCCCATTATCCAATTAGCGGCGAGCTGGGGAAGTTTGCAATTGGCCTTTACAGGTGCAGACCGTATCCAAGAAATGTTTGATGCAGAGGAAGAAATTCGTCCTCAAGATGCTCCAGCCTTTAGCGAATTAAAAGAGGGTGTGGAGATTCGTAACGTAGACTTCTCCTATCTCCCAGGGAAACCGATTCTAAAAGATGTCAGCATCTCAGCTCCAAAAGGAAAAATGATTGCAGTTGTTGGTCCGACAGGTTCGGGGAAAACAACCATCATGAACTTAATCAATCGCTTTTATGATGTGGATGCAGGTGGTATCAGCTTTGATGGTAGGGATATTCGCGAGTTTGATTTAGACAGTTTGCGAAGTAAGGTAGGAATAGTCCTACAGGATTCTGTTTTGTTCAGTGGAACTATTCGGGACAATATTCGATTTGGAGTACCAGATGCCAGTCAGGAAATGGTCGAAGCAGCTGCTAAGGCTACGCATATCCATGAATATATCGAAAGTCTACCAGACAAGTATGATACATTGATTGATGATGACCAGAGTGTCTTCTCGACCGGTCAAAAGCAGTTGATTTCTATTGCTCGTACCTTGATGACAGATCCACAGGTCTTAATCTTGGATGAGGCAACATCAAACGTTGATACTGTAACAGAAAGTAAGATTCAAAATGCCATGGAGGCAATTGTAGCTGGAAGAACGAGTTTTGTGATTGCTCACCGCTTGAAAACCATTCTTAATGCAGATCAGATTATTGTCCTTAAGGATGGTGAGGTTATCGAACAAGGGAATCATCACGAATTACTCAAGCTTGGAGGCTTTTACTCCGAACTGTACCATAATCAATTTGTCTTTGAATAAGCAAAAAAGTTGTCCTAATTTTGGGCAACTTTTTCTGATAAAAAAATTTTATCACGGACTTAAAAAATACATATTAGACAGGAGTGGGTAAGGGTGATAAGATAAGATTATCAATGGAGAACGAAAGGAAATCAGTGATGGCAAGAACAGTTGTTGGAGTAGCGGCAAATCTATGTCCTGTGGACGCAGAAGGAAAAAATATTCATTCATCAGTCTCTTGTAAATTTGCTGAGAGTATTCGTCAGGTTGGCGGACTTCCTTTGGTCATCCCAGTTGGTGATGAGTCAGTTGTGCACGACTACGTAGAAATGATAGACAAGCTTATCTTGACTGGAGGGCAAAATGTCCATCCTCAGTTTTATGGTGAGGAAAAAACAATTGATAGCGATGACTATAACCTAACTCGCGACGAGTTTGAGCTAGCTCTTCTACAAGAAGCCTTGCGTCAGAACAAGCCAATCTTAGCCATTTGCCGTGGCGTTCAGCTTGTCAACGTTGCCTTTGGTGGGACACTCAATCAGGATATTGAAGGTCATTGGCAAGGTCTACCTTTTGGGACTTCACATTCTATTGAGACAGTGGATGGCAGTGTAGTGTCTAAATTATTTGGTAAAGAAAGTCAGGTTAATTCAGTGCATCGTCAGAGCATTAAAGATTTGGCACCCAATTTCCGTGTGACGGCTGTGGATCCACGTGATCAAACTGTTGAAGCAATCGAATCTATTGATGAGCACCGTATTATTGGTCTCCAGTGGCATCCAGAATTCTTGGTCAATGAAGAAGATGGCAACTTAGAATTATTTGAGTATTTATTGAATGAATTATAACGACTGGAAACCTAGTCGTTTTTTTGTCTTATTTCGTTCAAATTTTAATATTGTAACATTTTTTACGCAAATGTTTAAATTATGATAAAATTTGGAAAAATTCAGTATAAAAACTTGAAAAAATCTAAGGTAAGGGTTATGATAGAAGAGAAGAAATTTTGGAGGAATATTATGTCACATATTAAATTTGATTATTCAAAAGTATTAGATAAATTTGTTGCACCACATGAACTAGATTATATGCAGCCTCAAGTGACTGCAGCAGATTCTGCTCTGCGAAATGGTACAGGTCCTGGGGCAGAAATGACTGGCTGGTTGAACTTACCTGAAGAATATGACAAAGATGAATTTGCTCGTATTCAAAAGGCTGCTGCTAAAATCCAATCTGATAGTGAGGTATTGATCGTAATCGGTATTGGTGGTTCCTATTTAGGAGCTCGTGCAGCTATTGATTTCTTGAATAATTCATTTGTAAACTTGCAAAGAAAGGAAGAACGCAAGGCACCTCAGATCCTCTATGCTGGAAACTCTATCTCTTCAAGCTATTTGGCTGATTTGGTAGACTATGTATCAGACAAAGATTTCTCAGTAAACGTGATTTCTAAATCAGGTACAACAACTGAACCGGCTATTGCTTTCCGTGTCTTCAAAGAACTCTTGGTTAAGAAGTACGGTCAAGAAGAAGCTAACCAACGTATCTACGCAACTACAGACCGCGCTAAAGGTGCAGTTAAGGTTGAAGCAGATGCTAATGGCTGGGATACTTTTGTAGTGCCTGATAGTGTAGGTGGTCGTTTTACAGTATTGACAGCAGTGGGGCTCTTGCCAATCGCAGCTGCAGGAGCTGATATCAGCAAGTTAATGGAAGGAGCAAATGCTGCTCGCAAGGCTTATGCTTCTGATAAGTTGGCTGAAAATGAAGCATATCAATATGCAGTTGTACGCAATATCTTGTACCGTAAAGGTTATCTGACAGAAGTTCTAGCTAACTATGAACCATCTCTGCAATACTTCTCTGAGTGGTGGAAGCAACTGGCTGGTGAGTCAGAAGGGAAAGACCAAAAAGGGATTTATCCAACTTCAGCTAACTTCTCAACAGACTTGCACTCTCTGGGACAATTTATCCAGGAAGGTACCCGTATCCTCTTTGAAACAGTTATCCGTGTAGATAAACCTCGCAAAAATGTGCTGATTCCTGAATTGGCAGAAGACTTGGACGGTCTTGGCTACTTGCAAGGAAAAGATGTTGACTTTGTCAATAAAAAAGCTACAGATGGAGTGCTGTTAGCACACACTGATGGTGGAGTTCCAAATATGTTTGTGACACTGCCTGAGCAAGATGAGTTCACTTTGGGCTACACTATTTACTTCTTTGAGTTGGCTATTGCTCTTTCTGGCTACCTGAATGGTATCAATCCATTTGACCAGCCTGGAGTTGAAGCTTATAAGAAAAACATGTTTGCTCTTCTTGGGAAACCAGGCTTTGAAGAGCTGGGTGCTGAGTTGAATGCACGCCTTTGATTCTCATATGCTTTGAGTTCATTTAGAATATAAAAAGATCCACAAGTTCATTTCTTGTGGATTTTTAGTACAAGCCTCTTAATTAGTTTATTATTTTTTGGCTCTTTGTCAACTGTAGTGGGTTGAATAAAAGCTAACATCTGGAGAGGACAATCGTTGTCCTCTCCATTTTTATATTCAGAGCGATGAAAATTCGTTTCTTAAAGTTGTCAAAGTTCCTAAAACCAAAGGCATTTCGTTTGATGAGTTTAATGAGATTATTGGTTGCTTCCAATTTGGCGTTGGAATAAGGTAATTGAAGGGCGTTGACGATTTTCTCCTTGTCCTTTAGAAATGTCTTAAAGACAGTCTGAAAAAGAGGATGAACCTTCTTTAGATTGTCTTCAATAAGTCCGAAAAATTTCTCGGGCTCTTTATTCTGAAAATGAAAAAGCAAGAGCTGATAGAGATTATAGTGGTGTTTCAACTCTTCTGAATAGCTCAAAAGCTTGCCTAGAATTTCTTTGTTCGTTAAGTGCATGCGAAAAGTAGGGCGATAAAATCGCTTATCGCTGAGTTTACGACTATCTTGTTGGAAGAGTTTCCAGTAACGTTTGATAGCCTTGTATTCATGGGATTTTCGCTCAAATTGGTTCATGATTTGAACACGAATACGACTCATAGCACGGCTAAGATGTTGAACAATGTGAAAACGATCTAGAACGATTTTAGCATTGGGAAAAAGCTGTTTAGCCAAGTCATAGTAGGGACTAAACATATCCATAGTAATGATTTTCACCTGACAGCGAACGGTTCTATCGTAGCGAAGAAAGTGATTTCGGATGATAGTTTGTGTCCTGCCTTCAAGAACGGTGATGATATTGAGTTTTTCAAAATCTTGTGCAATGAAACTCATCTTTCCCTTAGTGAAGGCATACTCGTCCCAAGACATAATCTCAGGAAGACGAGAAAAATCATGCTTAAAGTGAAAGTCATTGAGTTTACGAATGACAGTTGAAGTTGAAATGGATAGCTGATGGGCAATATCAGTCATAGAAGTCTTTTCAATTAACTTTTGCGCAATTTTTTGGTTGATAATACGAGGAATTTGATGATTCTTCTTGACGATAGAAGTCTCAGCGACCATCATTTTCGAGCAATGATAGCACTTGAATCGACGCTTTCTAAGGAGGATTCTAGTAGGCATACCAGTTGTTTCAAGATAAGGAATTTTCGACGGTTTTTGGAAGTCATATTTCTTCATTTGACATCCGCACTCAGGGCAAGATGGAGCCTCATAATCCAGTTTAGCGCTGATTTCTTTGTGAGTATCCATATTGATGATATCTACAATCTTGATGTTTGGGTCTTTAATATCAAGGAGTTTTGTGATAAAATGTAATTGTTCCATATGAATCTTTCTAATGAGTTGTTTTGTCGCTTTTCATTATAGATATTATGGGACTTTTTTTCTACACAAAAATAGGCTCCATAATATCCATAGGGGATTTACCCACTACAAATATTATAGAGCCTATTTTTTTTAAAAGTGTAAAAAAGAGTGTCTTAATTCTTTTATGAAAGCGCTGTATAATTGCCTTGTAAATAAAATTTGAGAGGTATCAAAATGAATGATTGGTTAAACATAAAAGGCAAAACAGTTCTTGTGACTGGCGCGTCATCTGGGATCGGTAAGGCAATCGTTGAAGAATTGCTGGAATTAGGAGTCAATGTAGCGAATTTTGATCTTAGCGACAACGATTTGCGTCACCCGAATCTATTATTTGTAAAAGTTGATGTAACTTCTCGCTCTGAAGTAGAAGAGGGTGTTGCCAAAATAGTTGAAAGATTTGGCAATATTGATGCGGTAGTCAATAATGCAGGGATTAATGTTCCCAGATTATTAATTGATGCAGAAAATCCTAAAGGTCCTTACGAGTTAGACGATGAGACGTTCGAAAAAGTAACGATGATTAATCAAAAAGGTTTGTATCTGGTTAGTCAGGCAGTGGGACGTATTTTAGTGAAAAATGGAAAAGGTGTAATTGTGAACATGGCTTCAGAAGCAGGCTTGGAAGGTTCTGAAGGACAAAGTGCCTATGCTGCCACAAAAGCAGCAGTCTATAGTTACACTCGTTCATGGGCAAAAGAGCTGGGTAAGCATGGTGTACGTGTGGTTGGAATTGCTCCAGGAATTATGGAAGCTACGGGACTTCGAACTCTTTCTTATGAGGAAGCTCTTGCTTATACCCGTGGAAAGACGGTAGAAGATATTCGAGCTGGTTATGCTTCAACTTCAACAACTCCTTTGGGACGAAGTGGTAAACTACGGGAAGTAGCTGACCTTGTAGCATTCTATATTTCAGACCGTTCTAGCTATATAACTGGAGTCACTACAAATATTGCCGGGGGGAAAACTCGCGGTTAAAAAAATGAAGGTGAGGAAGAGAGTTGACCATAGTAAATCGATGGTATAACATTTTAGAAAAAATGGTCTCACAGCCAACTTATTCCTTGGTAGATATGCGCTCAGAGCTGGATATTAGTATGCAAACCTTGCAAAAGAGTATCCAACAATTAAATGATGTTTTGGCTCCGAGTATCCAGATTATCTCACAAGATGATAAGTTAATGTTAGAGGTGTATGACTATACTGAGTTGGAAAGGATTTTATCTGGTAGTTTAAAACGGGAGAGTGACTTCAATTCTTCCAGTAAAAGAATTGCCTATTTACTAAAACGTTTAATTAAGTCAACCTCCCCTCTTCTTATTGACGACTTGGCTGAGGAGGCAGGTGTTAGTAGAAGTACCCTTAATAAGGATTTAAAACAAGTAAAATCTTTGGCAGAGAGTTACTCTATCACTATTTCAGGAAAGCCCAACCGTGGGCTGGAGGTCTTGGGGTCCGAGCTGAATTTGCGCTTGCTCTATATTCACCAAGTGGCCCCTTACTTTGAAGGAAAGACACTCACCGAGGCAACATCTTCTTTTCTGGAGACGCTACTCCAGGAGTATAAAATCCCGAAAGAAACAAAGGAACTCCTTCGAAAGACAATTTCAATTATGGTGGAGCGTATTTATGCATCTAGGGTGTTGAGTTGCCCTATTCCTTACTATAGGAATGATTTAACAGAGACACCTTTGGTTGAAAAATTAATCTATCATATTGAGATGACTTATAAGATTTCCCTCAGTCAGTTTGAAATAGACTTTTTGTGTTTTCCGTTTAATATCCGTTTTATTGACACTTTAAGCAAGCCGTCTTATCAATCTGAACAGCTTGCAAACATTTTTCAAGGGATTGTCAAGAAAGTCAAAGAAACAATGTTGGTTAACTTTGATGATGAAGAATTATTTGAAGAAATCAAGTCTCATCTAGGCCCCTTAATCAATCGACTGATTTTCCATGTGCAAGCTAATGATATATTCCATGGCGAGGTTCAAACTCAATATCCTTTTGCTTTTGAAATGGCGAAAATTGCTGGAGAAGAACTGTCTGCAATTTTTGGTTCTGAATTGGAATTATCTGAAATCGGATATCTGGCTTTGTATTTTGAAATGATTTTAAGAAAGCAAAACTCTGTTGTAAATGGTTCTCGCAAGCAGATAGCAGTAGTTTGCACAACAGGAAGAGGAACTGCTGCGATGATTATTCAGCAACTCAGACGAATCCTTGGAAATGATGTAGACATTACTCAGTATTCTGAAGAGGATTTTAATCTGGATTTGAATCAGGACTATTTCGCGATTTTTACGACAGTTCCTCTAAAATATAAAGATTCTAAATCTCCAGTCATTCAAGTTAATCATCTTTTTGATGATCAATGGCTGCGGGAAGAATGGCAGAGGGCCAATGCTTTTCATCAAAAAAATCTAGAAACAGTCAGCTTACGTTTTCTTCGGTTGAGTCCCCAAAAAACCTATCAGCAATACTTGCTAAATATGGTTGCAGAGTTAGAGAAACTTCAGATGATTGATGAAGGTTTTAGAAATCGGATAATTGATAGGGAGAAAAAACAATCAACCGTTTTTGGCGGAGGAATTGCTTTTCCCCATACAATTAACCAGGGTTATGCAAAAACTATTTTAATGTTTGGAAAACTAGAAGAGCCTTATCAAAAAGGAGATGATTGGATTGAATTTATCTTTCTAGTCGCTATACCCTCAGAAATTGAAAGAAAAATGGAAAGTGAATTGCTGGAATTGTATGACGACATTTTT
Source organism: uncultured Streptococcus sp. (assembly GCF_963511325.1). Classification (GTDB taxonomy): domain Bacteria; phylum Bacillota; class Bacilli; order Lactobacillales; family Streptococcaceae; genus Streptococcus. The sequence continues at coordinate 21,266 of NZ_CAUPII010000012.1, read as the reverse complement.
CGAATTGCAGGAGAGCCTTCTCTAAAAGAAGCATTGAGGGCTGTAGAAACAGAGACAGAATTTCTATCATTTTCTAAGAGCAAAGGAGTATTTTAATGAATTCGCTAATAATTTTCGCTGTATTTATCATGGCAGCTTATATATTTCAAATGTTCCTCGGCTGGCAGCAACTCAAAGACTTCAATAAGACCTATACGATGCTCCGGAAACTGGGGCGCGTAGCGATTGGCAGAAAATCCGGAAGAATCAAATCCGGTACGATTGTCATGTTCGCGGTTGATGAAAACGGTCGGGTTCTTAAAGCTAGCAAAATGCAAGGAGTCACAATCTTAGCGCGTTTTCAAAATATGGACGATTATGTTGGAGAAGACATCCATTATTTTGACAAGTATAATCCTCTTGTGAGAAAAGAAAATAAGTTGATGCAATCAGCTATAGAAGATGCTAGAAAAGTCTATCTTTGGCATGAGGCAGGTATTGAGAAAGAGACAAGTTCTTCTGATTCTTTTCTGGGATTCGGCTTTTATGCGGATTACTTACAATTATCTATTAAACAGTTATTTAAAAAAAATAAGAAAAGGAGTTCCTTATGAATTACATTACAGAATTTGCAGAGAGTTTTATGAAACTCTTCCAATTAGGTGGAGAAACCTTTATTAGCTGGATGACAAATATTGTACCTCTTGTCTTGATGCTATTGATTGCAATGAATACCCTTATCGCTTTCTTGGGAGAAGAGAAGGTCAATTCCTTGGCTAAGATTTCTGCCAAAAATCCTGTTAGCCGGTATATGATTTTACCTTTCATTTCAGCTTTTATGCTGGGAAATCCGATGGCAATCAGTATGGGACGTTTCTTACCAGAATATTATAAACCTAGTTTTGTAGCAGCTCAGATGCAGTTTTGCCATACTTCAAATGGTGTATTTCCACATATCAATCCTGGGGAATTATTTGTATGGATGGGAATTGCGACAGGAATTCAAACTTTAGGTTTAAGTCAAATGGACTTAGCCATTCGTTACATGCTTGTTGGGCTTGTCATGAACTTTGTAGGTGGTTGGGTAACCGATTTTACAACTGCTTATGTAGCAAAACAGCAAGGTGTTACCTTGAGTAAAACATTTGATTTATAGAAAGAGTGAAATTATGTCATATAAGAGTATAAAAGTTGTTAAAGGAAATGGCGGTTTCGGAGGACCTTTGGTCATTACACCTAGTGAAGCTAAGCATAAATTCATCTATATTACTGGTGGCGGAGAAAAGCCAGATATTGTAGATAAAATTGCTGATTTGACCGGTATGGAAGCTGTTAATGGGTTTAAAACTTCTATCCCAGATGAGGAAATTGCTTTAGCAATCGTGGATTGTGGCGGTACTCTTCGCTGTGGTATTTATCCTAAAAAGGGAATCCCTACAATAAATATTGTCGCTACAGGGAAAAGTGGGCCTCTAGCTCAATATATAACCGAGGAAATCTATGTGTCAGCAGTTGGCCTTAATCAAATTTCTGCTGCTAATGAAGACGAAAAAGCGACAACTGTGGTAACTGAAAAGCCAACTTACGATACTAGTAAAAAAATTACAGAGCAAAAAGCTGAAACAAGTATTGTAGCACGAATTGGGATGGGGGCTGGTAAGGTCGTTGCAACTTTCAACCAGGCTGCTCGTGAAGCCATCCAAACAATGCTCAATACAATAATTCCTTTCATGGCCTTTGTTTCCTTGCTGATTGGGGTTATTCAAGGATCTGGTGTTGGAAATTGGCTGGCAAAATTAATGGTTCCCCTAGCGGGGAACATCTGGGGACTCGTTTTAATTGGCTTTATCTGTTCCTTACCATTCCTATCTCCTTTGTTAGGTCCCGGAGCTGTTATTAGTCAGATTATTGGAACTTTAATTGGAGTCGAAATCGGAAAAGGGACTATTCCGCCCCAAATGGCTCTGCCAGCTTTATTTGCTATCAACACTCAAAACGGTTGTGATTTCATTCCTGTAGCACTCGGCCTATCTGAAGCCAAGGCTGAAACAGTTGAGGTTGGTGTCCCTTCGGTACTTTATTCACGCTTTCTCAATGGTGTTCCGCGGGTGCTAGTTGCTTGGATAGCTAGTATTGGTCTTTATCAGTAGACCTTTGATAGATGCCTGAAAACAGAGAACTATTATGTTAAACTTATCTATAAGCCTAAGTTTATGACAAATTAGAGAAAGTATGAATAGAAATCAGATGAAGAAAATTTTTGAAACTAAAGTAATTCAAGTAGGGTCTGAAGCTCAGAATATGATTCAAGATGCCAATATGCTCATTTTATTTGGAGAAGAAGCACCAGAAGATTTATCAGAGTATTGTTTTAAGATTGATAACAAAAATCTGCTAGGTTCAATACTAGAAGGTGGCAAGCTGGTGGTAGATAATCAGGAATATTCGATTAGTTCCGTAGGAAATGTAGTAGAAAAAAATTTAACTGGACTGGGACATATCACGATTTCTTTTGATGGTTCAAAAGAGGGGAGCCTTCCTGGTACACTCCATGTTGTAGCAGATCAAGCGGTAGTAATTGATAAAGATTCTACCATTCAGATTTTTGAAACTGCTTAACCATAATAAAATTTCAAATCAAGCAATTTAGAAAAATAAAAGTCTAAAAAATTGATTCAGAGCCTGGACCAAAAGTCCAGGCTTCTGGGTCTAAATTAGAAAAAATAGATGACGCAGTGGTTGATTGGCAAGTCAATCAAACTAGCCAGTCAGTGCAAGGGAATTTCCAGCAGATGCATCCACAAGGGGTGCCTGAACAGAAGGGAAAGACCAAAAAGGGATTTACCCAACTTCAGCTAACTTCTCAACAGACTTGCACTCATTGGGTCAATTTATCCAAGAAGGAACTCGTATCATGTTTGAAACAGTTGTCCGCGTTGACAAACCTCGTAAGAACGTGATCATCCCTACTTTGGAAGAAGACCTTGACGGACTTGGCTACCTTCAAGGAAAAGACGTTGACTTTGTAAACAAAAAAGCAACTGACGGTGTTCTTCTTGCCCACACTGACGGTGACGTGCCAAACATGTACGTAACTCTTCCTGAGCAAGATGCCTTCACTCTTGGTTACACAATCTACTTCTTCGAATTGGCAATCGCCCTTTCAGGTTACTTGAATGCCATCAACCCATTTGACCAACCAGGTGTTGAAGCATACAAACGTAACATGTTTGCCCTTCTTGGTAAACCAGGATTTGAAGAATTGAGCAAAGAACTCAACGCTCGTCTATAATAGAGCTGAAAAGAGTGGTTTTACCACTCTTTTTGCTTTTTCTCGAAAAGAGAAATTGGACTCTGGCAAGACTTGTGATATAATATAGAGAGCAAAAAGGCAGACGCCTAGAGATTTTATAGGAGAAGATATGTCAAAAGATATTCGTGTGCGTTATGCACCAAGTCCAACAGGACTATTACACATCGGAAATGCCCGTACAGCATTGTTTAACTACTTGTATGCACGCCACCATGGTGGAACTTTTATCATCCGTATCGAAGATACTGACCGTAAGCGCCACGTCGAAGATGGAGAACGTTCACAGCTTGAAAACCTTCGTTGGTTAGGCATGGATTGGGATGAAAGTCCAGAAACTCATGAAAACTACCGCCAGTCTGAGCGTTTGGAACTTTATCAAAAATATATTGACCAACTCTTGGCTGAAGGAAAAGCCTACAAATCTTACGTTACAGAAGAAGAGTTAGCAGCAGAACGTGAACGCCAAGAAGCCGCTGGTGAAACACCTCGTTACATTAACGAATACCTTGGTATGAGCCAAGAAGAAAAAGCAGCTTATGTGGCTGAACGTGAAGCGACAGGTATCATCCCGACTGTTCGTTTGGCAGTTAATGAGTCTGGTATCTATAAGTGGCATGATATGGTCAAAGGTGATATCGAATTTGAAGGTGGCAATATCGGTGGGGACTGGGTTATCCAAAAGAAAGATGGCTACCCAACTTACAACTTTGCCGTTGTGATCGATGACCACGATATGCAAATTTCTCATGTTATTCGTGGAGATGACCACATTGCTAATACACCAAAACAACTTATGGTTTATGAGGCACTTGGTTGGGAAGCTCCAGAGTTCGGTCATATGACCTTGATCATCAACTCTGAAACTGGTAAGAAGTTGTCTAAACGTGACACCAACACCCTTCAGTTCATCGAAGATTATCGTAAGAAAGGCTACCTGCCAGAAGCAGTCTTTAACTTTATCGCTCTTCTTGGCTGGAACCCTGGTGGAGAAGACGAGATCTTCTCTCGTGAAGAACTCATCAAGCTCTTTGATGAAAACCGTCTTAGCAAGTCTCCAGCAGCCTTCGACCAGAAGAAACTTGATTGGATGAGCAATGATTATATCAAGAATGCGGACCTTGAGACTATTTTTGAAATGGCAAAACCATTCCTTGAAGAAGCAGGACGTTTGACAGACAAGGCTAAAAAATTGGTGGAACTCTACAAACCACAAATGAAGTCAGTGGACGAAATCGTTCCATTGACAGACCTTTTCTTCTCAGACTTCCCAGAATTGACAGAAGCTGAGCGAGAAGTTATGGCTGGTGAAACTGTTCCGACTGTACTTGAGGCCTTTAAGGCAAAACTTGAAGCTATGTCAGACGATGAGTTTGTGGTAGAAAATATCTTCCCACAAATCAAAGCGGTCCAAAAGGAAACAGGTATCAAAGGGAAGAATCTCTTCATGCCAATCCGTATCGCTGTTTCAGGTGAGATGCATGGGCCAGAACTACCAGAAACCATCTACTTGCTTGGACGTGAAAAATCAATCCAACACATTGAAAAAATGTTGGCAGAGATTGCAAAATAAGCTAAGTTTCGACTACTTTTAATTATAGTAATTGTAGGACTTAGTTAAGAGAGAATCAGATGGTTCTCTCTTTTTTGTTGCCAAAGTAGAATCATATTCAATTAAATGTTTAGGTGGCACTTTAAAAAAGAGTTCCTTTTATATGTACTTATTTGAAAATGCAAAAGTTTTAGTGTATAATATTAAGTGACAGGGCAGGGGAAAGAAGTCAGTGATATGGTAAAATTCTTTACAAACAGACTCGAATTAGCCCAGACATCGTCTATGTTGTTTGTTGAGTCGACTTATTTTTTCTTTGCGTTTTGCTGATCACAGGAAGAAATTCGTGCGTTCATGCAACTATCATCCATAACGATGCCTTCGTTTTCGATTCGTAGTTGATATGCAATTGTCTAGCTACTCTTTCTTTTCCCTAGAATAGAAAGAAATCGACCTTGCTCTGTTTACCTTGCGTTAAGCAAGGTTTTTTTGTGGAATGCTATCGCGAAATTTACGATTTTTCTATCAAGTGGTATAATATTAAGTATCCTGATGAATTGAGGAACTCAAATGAAAGAATTTAACAAATCAATCAAATTAGAGCATGTGGCTTACGACATCCGTGGACCAGTCCTTGAGGAAGCCATGCGTATGCGAGCAAATGGAGAAAAAATTCTCCGTTTGAATACAGGAAACCCAGCTGAGTTTGGCTTTACAGCACCAGATGAGGTCATCCATGATTTGATTATGAATGCGCGTGATAGTGAAGGTTATTCGGACTCAAAAGGGATTTTTTCAGCCCGCAAAGCAATCATGCAGTACTGCCAGCTCAAGAAATTCCCCAATGTTGGTATTGACGATATTTACCTTGGAAATGGGGTCAGTGAGCTGATTGTTATGTCCATGCAAGGTCTCTTGGACAATGGCGATGAGGTCTTGGTTCCTATGCCTGACTATCCGCTTTGGACTGCTGCAGTTAGCTTGGCTGGGGGAAATGCCGTTCACTACGTCTGTGATGAAGAAGCTGAATGGTATCCTGACTTAGATGATATCAAGTCTAAGATTAGTTCAAATACTAAGGCTATCGTTTTGATCAATCCCAATAACCCAACTGGAGCCCTCTATCCTAAGGAACTCTTGCTAGATATTATTGAGATTGCTCGTCAAAATGACTTGATCATCTTTGCGGATGAAATCTACGATCGTATGGTTATGGATGGGAATGTTCATACACCGGTAGCTAGTCTAGCACCAGATCTTTTCTGTGTCAGCATGAATGGTTTGTCTAAATCTCACCGTATCGCAGGATTCCGTGTAGGTTGGATGGTCTTGTCTGGACCTAAACATCATGTAAAAGGCTATATTGAAGGTCTCAACATGCTTTCAAACATGCGCCTCTGTTCTAACGTCCTTGCCCAGCAGGTGGTTCAGACTTCACTAGGTGGACACCAGTCGGTGGATGAACTTCTTCTTCCTGGCGGTCGCATTTATGAACAAAGAAACTTCATTTATAATGCCATTCAGGAAATCCCAGGATTGTCAGCGGTTAAACCTAAAGCGGGTCTTTATATCTTCCCTAAAATTGACCGCAATATGTATCGTATTGACGATGATGAACAATTTGTCCTTAATTTCTTGAAGCAAGAAAAGGTGCTTTTAGTTCATGGACGAGGATTTAACTGGAAAGAGCCAGATCACTTCCGTATCGTTTATCTGCCACGTGTAGATGAGTTAGCCCAAATCCAAGAAAAGATGACCCGTTTCTTGAAGCAGTATCGTAGATAAGAACGATCTAGGTTTCGAGTACAATCAGTAAATTTTATCTCAGAGAAATCAAATGTTTTGATGATTTTAACATTGTTTCTCTGAGTTTTTTCATGTTATTAAAAAATGTATTGATTATCTGCAATATCCTGAGAAGTTTGAATTTGTTGATTTAGATAATGAAGTATCTGCGATTGAACTTCTTTAATGTTGTGCATATAAATAAAAATGAAGCAAGAGTGTAAAATTGAATGGGATAGGGTAGACGAATAAAATGTTAACTACGAAAAAGATTATTGCAGAATTTGATAAAAGTTCTAATGATATTAAATTCCTTGAATTTAACAAAAAACTAACGGATAGTATAGAAAGACCACAAGAACTGAAGTTTATCTTAGAACATTTTTCTTATGTAACTGTGAATGGTTATTTAAAAATCTTGGGGAATGATTCAGAGAATGGATTCAGCTACTGTAATGAATTGTTTTCAAAATGTTATAACTCGAGTCGTTGTTTGATAGCTTATGATATCTTGGGTGGTCTATTTGCAATAAATATTGAAAAATTTAATGCAATAGAATATTTCGCTCCCGATACATTAGAATGGGAGGATTTGGAGATAGATTATAAGGACTTTTTATTTTGGGTGACGACAAATCAGTTAGACACATTTTATCAAGAACTGATAGTACCAGATTTGTTCACATTAGATTTATCGCTTGAATCAAATGAAGTTGTTTTGACCTATCCTTTTATTTGGTCAATGGAGTACACTCCATCAGGTGCAGCTAGAAAAATAGTCCCTTTTAAAGAATTGTTAGAAATGAATGCTGATTTTTATAGACAGTTAAGGATGTGATAAATAAAGGGTACAATGCATGAAAAATATATTTGAAATTGGTACATACAGTAAAATAGTATTAAATGGAAAATAATCATAAATGTAAACTGCTATTATTAAAGACTTCCGTAGCAAAAAGCTTTTTTGTATAAATGTGTATTACGAATGTGTGACTGATAGACAAACATTTAAATATATGATAAACAAAAATAGAAAAAAATTAAAAGGAGAATCCTTATGTCAGTAATTTCATCAGTGGGCCTCACATATTGCTTGATAAAAGAAAAGCATATTATTAGATGTTTAAAAAACTTGATTTAACGCGATTCTTGAATTTTAAAATTTCGATGTATTGCAATAAAAATTAACCGAAAAACTACATTCTTTGTGAAATAAATTGGATGTTCGGATATATAGAGAAACGCTCTAGACACATTGTCTAGAGCGTTTTTATCTTGTTTTGAAATTACATATCAATTTTATCAACTTGTCATTTATTTGATCAATGTACATTTGGCAGAAAAAAAGAATACAGGACAAATAACTTCCTGTATTCTTAAAATGACTTAGAACAGATATGTTAATGATACGACTAACATGATTATAGTGCAAATTATTTTTACGATTTTTGCATGTTGTTTGAACAATTTATCAGAGAAAAGACTCAAAATAAGAGCAATCCAAAACACGGTAGTTCTTAAAATAAAAATAGTCATGGTCCATACTCCTTTCGTTATTTTACCAAGCCAATAATTAAGTTGAATAGCAATGAACTAATCTTCAAATATGTCCATCTGTCCTGGGGGAAAAGTTTGCTTTTTGATCATCAATCGGTATTTCTATATTTATTATAGTACAAATACCTTTATTAAACAACTATATATACTTATTTATTTGTACACCTTTGACAAGGACAGATGCTTACTTCGGACTTGCTACCTTTTCTCTCCTCTTCTTTTTTGAGAGCGCTTGAAATATGTTATAATAGTTCTAGATTATTTTTTTGGAGGCAAACCGTGGGAAATTTTATTGAGCTAGTCTTTCATCGTTTCTTTTTGGGGATGATAGCTACAGCTTATTTTTGGTTATTGACATTAGCGGGAGGTGTGGTTTTTGGTATAGCGCCAGCTAGTGCGACTATCATGAGTTTATTTGCGGAACACGGCTATTCTTACCGTGCCTATGGTTTTAAAGAGGCTTGGACTCTCTACAAAAGCAATTTTATCAAAAGCAATCTGAGCTTTTATACCTTTTTGGGACTTGACTTGATCTTGATTTATGGTTTGTATCTCATGATCCAATTGCCGCATCAGACCATTATCCATTTGGCAGCAACATTTTTAAATATCTTTTTGGTAGCCTTGGTATTTTTGGCTTATACAGTTTCTCTAAAATTGCAAGTTTATTTTGACTTATCCTATCAAAATACCTTAAAGCTTGCCTTTATCGGAATTTTTATGAGCTTGTCAGCAGTGGCTAAAGTTCTTCTTGGTAGCGTCTTGTTAGCCATTATTGGGTTCTATATGCCAGCCCTTATCATTTTTGTAGGGATTGGTATGTGGCATTTCTTTATTAGTGATTTATTGGAGCCTGTTTATGAAAACATTCATGAAAAATTGGCGTCCAAATAGAATGAAACAGTTTTGGCTTCATTCACTCCTTCGAACCTATAGCTGGGTGATGATTGTTATCATTGCCAGTTTTGCCCTTTTGATTTCCTATGTAAACTGGGATAATCGCGAAAAAGAAGCGGAGCATGTTTCCCAGCGGGTTTTAACACGGACAGTGAGTGAGGTTGAATATTATTATCGTGAGTCAGCTCGTTTAGCTCAAGATTTAGTAGAAAATCAGGCACGCATCGAAGGGATTTATAAGTACTTTAGCCTCAGCACCCCCGATTATTTTTATTGGCAACTAGAGCGTAAGGCGTCACCTTATATTTCGGTATCCATCTATGAAAATATCGATGATCTCTATGTGCGCAATGATTTTGTAACAGGCGTAGCCATCGTTTTACAGGATTCGACAGAAGTTTATGTCTCCAAAAGAGACAATCGAAGTGGCTATAAAGTACCTGCTGATGGTTTCAAGCCAGAAGCTAATAGTTTTGCCATCCCAGTATCGGACCCAGTATCAGACCTACCTTTAGGTGTGATCTACATTTCTGTGACTTCTGATGTTTTTTATAAGGCTATTGACAATACCAGAGGAACCATTCCCATTGCTGTGACCATTACTTCCCCTTTTGAAACGGATATGTTTCATCTGGGTGAAAAAAGTGATCGTGAAAATTGGTTGCTTGCTGTAACATCGCATGGCTATCAGGTTCAAGTTGCTGTTCCTAGAGATTATGTACTTAGTGGCAGTATGGCTAGTTCAGGCATCATCCTTGCCCTGAGTGCCCTCTTTATCGTCATTTTATATGCGACTTTGAAGAAGACATTCTCCAAGTATCAAGCACAAGTTGTTGACCTAGTGGAGACAATCCATGATATTGCGCAGGGGGAACAGGGCAAAAGAATTGATCTTAAGAAGAAAGATCAGGAATTACTTTTAATTGCGGAAACGACAAATGATATGTTGGATCGACTAGAAAAAAACATTCACGATATTTACCAGCTGGAGCTTAGTCAAAAAGATGCCAATATGCGAGCATTACAAGCTCAGATTAACCCGCATTTTATGTACAATACCCTCGAATTTTTACGAATGTACGCAGTCATGGCAGATCAGAACGAATTGGCAGATATTATCTACGAATTCAGTAGTCTCTTGCGCAACAACATCTCTGATGAACGAGAAACGACGCTCAAGCAAGAAGTAGAGTTTTGTCGCAAATATAGCTATCTCTGTATGGTTCGCTATCCCAAGTCAATCGCCTATGGCTTTAAAATTGATCCCAAGCTAAAAGAAATGCGGATTCCAAAATTCACCCTCCAGCCCTTGGTGGAGAATTATTTTGCCCATGGAGTTGATCACAGAAGAACGGATAATGTTATCAGTATCAAGGCTTTGAAACAAGAGGGCTATGTCGAAATTTTAGTGGTGGATAATGGTCGCGGGATGTCTGCTGAAAAATTAGCAGAAATTCAAACTAAATTAGCCCAAAGAACGTTTGAACACACAGTGGATTATAGTGGAAAACGACAGTCCATCGGGATCGTCAATGTTCATGAACGTTTTGTTCTCTATTTTGGGGACCGCTATAACATTAGTGTAGAATCAATGGAACATCAAGGTGTTCGTTATCGAATTACTATTCAGGATGAGGAGAAAGGATAAAGATGTATAAAGTACTATTAGTGGACGACGAGTACATGATTACCGAAGGTCTCAAGCGTTTGATTCCTTTTGATAAATGGGATATGGAAGTCGTCGCTACAGCCAATCATGCTGACGACGCTCTTGACTATGTCCGAGAACATCCTGTGGATATTGTGATATCTGACGTCAACATGCCTGACAAAACAGGACTTGAAATGATTCAGGAAATGAAGGACTTGTTGCCAGATGCTTATTATATCCTACTATCGGGCTATCAAGAATTTGACTACGTCAAAAAAGCTATGAATCTCAGCGTGGTTGATTATCTGGTTAAACCAGTCGATAAGGTCGAGCTGGGACATTTACTTGAAAAAATCGTCACTCAACTTCGTGAGAAGGTTCAAGAGCCAGAAATCTTGAGCCAGCAATTAGATGAAGAAGCATTCAAGACTCATCTCACACAAAAAGAAAACTGGTGGATCGGGCTTTCAAAAGAAAAACAAGGGGATTTTGTCATTCCCTACTATGTTCTAGGTCAGGACTGGCAAATAGTCCTTGCAGATCAGGAATTTGAGGGTTTGCTAGTCATGCCTTTTGAAGCTCCTTATCAAATCAACTTTGAAAAGTGGAAGCGTGATGTTGAAAAGACTCTCTTTTATGGTTCGGTCAATTTAGATCAGTCTGAAAGTCTCTTTTCTTACTACGAACCTATCTATCGAGTGATTATTCAAGGAAATCTCCAGCAAATTATTGATGAATTGACCTTGCTTGAGAAGATTGTCCTTGAAAACACACCGAGAGTATCTATCACAAAGCAGCTCTTTACCCAGTTTGTCATGGATGTCTTCCATCTTTTTGAACATTTGAAAGCAGACGATATGACAGATATTGTCAAGAACATTCATGCTATAACAACTTTTGAGGATTTAGTCGCTTATACCAAGGAAACCTTGACATCCTTCTTCGGCCAATATCGAATGAATGAAAATGTGGTCAGTGTACTTGAAGTTATTGGTAGAGATTACCAAAAAGAGCTTTCTCTTAAGGATATCAGTAAGGATCTCTTTATCAATCCCGTTTATTTGGGGCAGTTGATCAAGAAGGAAACCAATTCCACCTTTGCAGAGCTTCTCAATAAGCAACGTATCAAGGCCGCTCAGCAGCTCTTGCTATCTACAAATGATAGTATCGAGGATATCTGCTATACGGTTGGATACAGTAATGTTGGTTATTTCTATAAGGTTTTTCGAAAACTGTGTGGGAAGTCTCCTAAAGCCTACCGTAAACAGGTGGAAGCCAACTTGTAATAGTTGTTTTCCATTGTAAAATATGCTATAATAAACTAAAAAACATAAGGAGGTTGCTTTGATGAAAAAGAAACCAATCTATCTATGGGTATTACTGATTTTTTCAGCCTTACTCTCAGCAATATCGCTATTTGGGCTCATCTCTCCAGTACCTACTGCAGAAAGTATGGGTAATATTGAGTCGTCAGGTGTAGATGCTACTTATGCTAAGGAGCTCGTTGATTACACTATTAAGGTATCGGAGCATGGTCATTCAATTTTCAACATGATTTTAGTTGTCTTATCAGCTATTTTAGTTGTTGTTGCTTTGGTCTTCCTCGTTCGTAAAAACATCCAGTTGGCCAATTATACCTATATCGGCTATGTCTTTCTAGCTATCCTTGGTTCTATCTACAACTTTGTAGGAGTCCAAGATGCACTTTCACTTTTTACAGACCCTAACGTCCGTATGGGAGCTGAACTAGGTGCTAAAGGTTATGCGATTTTTGGGATTGTACTCAATGTTATCTTCCTAGCAATCGTCTTCTATAAGATGTGGCGTCAGCAGAAAGAATTAACAGAAACTCAAGAAGAGGAAGAACTTGCCTAAGAGTTGACAAAGCATAACTATCAAGATACAATCTTGGTAGTTATTTTTTATGATTCAAAAAAAGGAGGAGAAAATGAAAAAAATTTCCTTAGTCTATATCAGTCTGAGCGGAAATACGGAGAGTTTCGTAACACGATTGAAGGCTTACCTATTAGAACAGTATGAGAACATTGAAGTAGAAAAAATTCATATTAAAGATTTGGTCAAGGAGGGGGAAGACTTTTTTGAAATGACCAACCCATATGTGGCTTTCCTACCGACTTATCTAGAAGGTGGCAATGGTGTTGACAATGGAGATGTGGAGATTTTGACTACTCCAGTAGGTGATTTTATCGCCTATGGAGACAATGCCAGTAAGTGTTTTGGTGTCGTAGGATCAGGCAATCGTAACTTTAACAACCAATACTGTTTGACGGCTAAACAATACAGCCAACGCTTTGGTTTCCCTGTATTGGCTGACTTTGAGATGCGTGGAATGCTGGGAGATATCAAAAAAATTGCAGGGATTATTGCAGAACTCTATGAATTAGAAGCTTTGTAAGAGGCCAGATTTTCTAAGGAAGAAATTTATTCTATGGATAAAGGATTTACTTCAAAAGGGAACAATCGAAATGAGTAAACTACAGAGATCATTTTTAAAGTATATAAAACGCAAACCAAGCTTCAAGGATATTATGCTATGCAGTGCCTTGCTACTCTTAGAGTTCGCTCTGTTGCAGTTCTCCAAGAAATTTCTTGATGAAAGTTTGTCAGCATACGGAACCATGGCATCACTAGGGATTGTTATACTGGTGGGAATCGTAGTTCTCAGGAAAAAATAGAAAAGGACTCGAGAAATATCATCTCGAGTCTTTTTGTTAGTTGCGAATTTCGTCAACGATTTCTTTTGAAATGGGGATCCCTAAACGGTAGCCTTTATTCACGTAATCAATGACATCGTTGATATTTTCTATCGTTTGGATCTTTTCTTTGATAGTTGCACGAAAATCTTGATCTTTCAATAGTTGGTCCTGAAGCAGTCTTTGAAGTTTCTCTTTCTCATATTTGTTGACAAGAAAGAGAAAAAGAAGACTAATAACAACTAAGATATAAGCGTATTGGCTCATAAAAATTCTCCCTAAGTGATAAAGAAATGAATAGCAAGAGAAAAGCGAAGAGTCTCCGCTTTTCAAGTCATTCTAGTGAAGTAGTTAGCTAGTCCGCTTAAAATCGGCTAGCGTATAACAATTAGGAACTTTAGTTCCTATGACTTTAAGATTATGACGTCTTTCGGTAGAACTTGATAATATTTCTATCGAAAGACTAGTGAAGCGCCTAGCCAAATCCCTTATAGGATTTGGCGTTAGTTATTTAGACTGCATTACAATAAAGTGATTAAAAGCCTACGACATGAGCCTAACCAAATCGATATTATTTGGTTAGGTGAATTAGTGAAGCGTTTAGGCAATTCGCCATATAGCGATTGCCGTCAAGAGACTAGGAACTTTAGTTCCAGTCTCTTGTAACGAATCACATCTTCTCTGGTGCCTCTACACCCAGCAGACGAAGTGCTTCTTTGAGGACAACTGCTGTTGCATAGCTAAGAGCTAGGCGACTGTCGCGTTCTGGACTTTCATCCAAAATACGAGTGTGAGCGTAGTATTTATTGAAGGCTTGAGCCAAGTTGATTGCAAATTTAGCAATGATAGAAGGTTCAAAGTTATCTGCCGCACGGTTGATAATACGTGGGAAATCTTGGATGAGTTTAATGATTTCCCAGCTTTCAGGATCATTCAAGCTATAGTTGGCAGCTGTTTCTGGTTTGAAATCTGCTTTGCGTAAGATAGATTGGATACGAGCGTAAGCATATTGAACGTAAGGTCCAGTTTCCCCCTCGAAGGATACCATAGCCTCTAGGTCGAAATCGTATCCATTTGTACGGTCGGTCTTGAGGTCATAGAATTTAATGGCTCCAACCCCAACAGCATGCGCTACCTGGTCTTTATTTTCCAGTTCAGGATTTTTAGCCTCGATTTGGGCCTTGGCACGGCTAACTGCCTCTGCAACAGTAGGCTCTAGTAAGATGACATTCCCTTTACGAGTAGAGAGTTTCTTCCCTTCTTTTGTAACCAAACCAAAAGGAACATGAGTAATGTCTTCACTCCAGTCGTAGCCCATTTCTTTCAAGACAGCTTTGAGCTGTTTAAAGTGGGCAGATTGCTCTTGACCAACGACATAGATAGATTTGGCAAATTGGTATTCGTTTTTACGGTAAAGGGCTGCAGCCAAGTCACGTGTAATATAGAGAGTTGCACCATCAGATTTCTTGATAAGGGCTGGATGTTCAATTCCGTATTTCTCAAGATTGACAACTTGGGCCCCTTCTGACTCAACAAGAAGTCCTTTTTCAGAAAGAATGTCTACAACTGCATCCATTTTATCATTGTAGAAGGCTTCCCCGTTGTAGCTGTCAAATTCGACTTGCAATTCATTGTAAAGGCGGTTAAATTCCACCAAACTTTCATCACGGAACCATTGCCAAAGTGCGAGAGCTTCCTCGTCTCCATTTTCCAGTTTACGGAACCATTCGCGTGCTTCTTCATCCAAACTTGGGTCATTTTCAGCTTCAGCATTGATACGAACGTAGAGTTTAAGAAGTTCATCAATTGGATGAGCTTTTACAGCCTCTTCGTCGCCCCATTTTTTGTAGGCAACAATCAGCATTCCAAACTGTTTACCCCAATCTCCCAAATGGTTGACCTTGACTGTTTGATAACCGATTTTTTGGAAAATATGTGACAAGCTATCTCCGATAACAGTTGAGCGTAGGTGGCCAATAGAAAATGGTTTAGCGATATTGGGACTAGACATGTCGATAACAACATTTTCTTGTTTGCCAATAGTTTGGTCAGCATAGTGTTCTTTTTCAGTGATAACAGCTTGCAATACTTGAGCAGAAATGGCAGATTTATCAAGGAAAAAGTTGACGTAAGGTCCTGTTGCAACAACCTTTTCAAAGGCTTGGCTGTTAATTTTTTCAGCCAGTTCAGCCGCAATCATTTGAGGTGCTTTACGTTCGACTTTTGCAAGTGAAAAAGCAGGGAAAGCAATGTCTCCCATTTCTGAGTTTTTAGGGGTTTCCAGTAAATTTAAAATAGCCTCTTGATCCAGACTGTCAATGACGCTAGCCAATTCGCTAGCGATCAATTGTTTTGTATTCATTATAAACTCCTTTGGACTTTTCTTCTATTTTATCACAATTTTGAGGAATGATAAGAATTTTTTTTGAAATATTCAGTTTTTTTGGTATAATGTTCTTATTAAATAGTTGTAAAATGTTATAAATATTCACTAGAGAGGATGTTATGAGAAAAAGAGAACGTCATCAGTTGATCAAGCAGATGATCACTGAGGAAAAATTAGGGACTCAAAAAGAGATCCAGGATCGGTTGGAAGCACGCAATGTTTTTGTGACGCAAACGACCTTGTCGCGTGACCTTCGCGAACTGGGCTTGACCAAGGTTAAGAAAAATGATAAGGTCTACTATGTACTAGCAAATGAGACAGAGAAGATTGACCTGGTTGAGTTTTTGTCCCATCATTTGGAAGGTGTAGCAAGAGCTGAGTTTACCTTAGTTTTGCACACTAAATTGGGTGAAGCCGCAGTTTTAGCCAATGTTGTCGATGCCAACAAGGATGAATGGATTTTAGGAACAGTTGCGGGTGCCAATACTCTCTTGGTAATCTGCCGAGATCAGCATGTTGCTAAACTCATGGAAGATCGTTTGTTAGATTTGATGAAGGATAGATAAGGTCTTGGGAGTCTCTCTCAAGACTATTTTTAACAAGGAGAGAATGGATGACGACAGAAAAATTATCACCTGGCATGCAACAGTATGTGGATATTAAAAAACAATATCCAGATGCTTTTTTGCTCTTTCGTATGGGTGATTTTTATGAGTTATTTTACGAAGATGCAGTCAATGCTGCCCAGATACTAGAAATTTCACTAACCAGTCGCAATAAGAATGCTGAAAATCCTATTCCCATGGCTGGAGTTCCCTATCATTCAGCGCAACAGTATATCGATGTCCTAGTTGAGCGTGGCTACAAGGTTGCCATTGCTGAGCAGATGGAGGATCCTAAGCAGGCAGTAGGGGTTGTTAAGCGCGAGGTTGTGCAGGTGATTACCCCTGGTACAGTCGTCGATAGTAGTAAACCAGATAGTCAAAACAACTTTTTGGTGGCTATTGACCGTGACGGTCAGCAATTTGGCTTGGCATACATGGACTTAGTGACGGGTGATTTCTATGTGACAGGCTTATTGGATTTTACTCTGGTATGTGGTGAAATTCGGAACCTCAAGGCCAGAGAAGTCGTCATCGGCTATGCCTTAACTGAAGAGGAAGAACAGATTCTCAGCCGTCAAATGAATTTGGTACTTTCTTATGAGCAAGAATCATTTGAAGACATCCATCTGCTGGATCCACGATTGGCACCTGTTGAACAGACTGCCAGCAGTAAGCTTCTCCAGTATGTCCATCGGACTCAGATGAGAGAACTCAACCACTTGAAGCCAGTTGTTCGCTATGAAATAAAGGATTTCTTGCAGATGGATTATGCGACCAAGGCTAGTTTAGATCTAGTAGAAAATGCTCGTTCTGGCAAGAAACAAGGGAGTCTTTTCTGGTTGTTAGATGAAACTAAGACTGCCATGGGAATGCGTCTTTTGCGCTCTTGGATTCACCGTCCCTTGATTGACAAGGATCGTATCCTTGAACGTCAGGAGGTTGTGCAAGTCTTTCTGGACTATTTCTTTGAGCGTAGCGATCTAACGGAAAGCCTCAAGGGAGTCTACGATATCGAGCGTCTGGCCAGTCGCGTTTCTTTCGGGAAAAGCAATCCTAAAGACCTCTTGCAATTAGCGACTACCTTGGTCAGTGTTCCAAGGATTCGCGCAATTTTAGAAGGAATGGAGCAACCAGCTCTAGCTTATCTGATTGAACAACTGGATGCTATCCCTGAGTTGGAAAGTCTTATTAGCGCAGCCATTGCTCCTGAGGCTCCTCATGTGATTACCGAAGGTGGTATTATTCGGACGGGCTTTGATGAGACCTTGGACAAGTATCGTCGGGTACTGAGAGAAGGAACCAGCTGGATTGCTGAAATTGAAGCCAAGGAAAGAGAAAACTCTGGCATCAGTACGCTCAAGATTGACTACAATAAAAAAGACGGTTACTATTTCCATGTCACCAACTCGCAGCTAGGTAATGTACCAGCCCACTTTTTCCGTAAGGCTACGTTGAAAAACTCTGAGCGTTTTGGAACAGAGGAGTTGGCGCGTATCGAGGGAGAAATGCTAGAGGCGCGTGAGAAGTCAGCCAGCCTTGAATATGAAATCTTTATGCGTATCCGTGAAGAAGTTGGTAAGTATATCCAACGTCTACAAGCCCTGGCCCAAGGAATCGCTACTGTCGATGTCTTACAAGGACTAGCGGTAGTAGCAGAAAATCAGCACTTGATCCGTCCAGAGTTTGGTCAGGATTCGCGAATTGACATTCAAAAAGGTCGTCACGCTGTCGTTGAGAAGGTCATGGGAGCCCAAACCTATATTCCCAATAGTATCCAAATGGGTGAAGATACTAGCATCCAGCTGATTACAGGACCTAATATGAGTGGGAAGTCAACCTATATGCGTCAGCTAGCTATGACAGCTGTCATGGCCCAGATAGGGTCTTATGTTCCGGCAGAACGCGCCCGCTTGCCAATCTTTGATGCTATTTTTACCCGTATCGGGGCGGCAGATGACTTGGTTTCAGGACAATCTACCTTTATGGTAGAGATGATGGAAGCTAATAATGCCATTTCTCATGCTACCAAGGACTCTCTCATTCTCTTTGATGAGCTAGGCCGTGGAACCGCAACTTATGATGGGATGGCTTTAGCCCAGTCTATCATCGAGTATATCCATGAGCATATTGGAGCCAAGACTCTCTTTGCGACGCACTACCATGAATTAACCAGTCTGGAAGCTAGTTTGAAACATCTGGTAAACGTTCACGTGGCTACGCTTGAGCAGAATGGCCAGGTCACTTTCCTTCATAAGATAGAACCAGGACCAGCAGACAAATCATACGGTATTCACGTTGCTAAGATTGCAGGTTTGCCAGCAGACTTACTAGCAAGGGCAGATGCGATTTTAACTCAACTAGAAAGCCAAGGTCAGGAAAGTCCAATTCCTACCAAACAAAATACTGTCAATGAGCAGATGTCTCTCTTTGATGAAAAAGAGGAAAATCCAATCCTGACAGAATTGGCGAATCTAGATGTTTACAATATAACACCTATGCAAGCTCTGAATCTCTTGTTAGAGCTGAAGCAAAAATTATAAGTCAAAACCCACTCAGTCCTGTGAGTGGGTTTCTTGTATATTAGTGTTTTTGAGCCAATAGTTGATTGATGTGTGCAACCTTTTTGGATTCTCTCTTGTAGAGAATAACCCAGATGATGAGGTAGACGATTGCAAACTCTGGGATGAGCTGAAGGATGAAAGTCCAGTGAAGCGGGAACCAGCCTGCTAGGATTGCTAGAGGGACAAAACCAAGCAACATAAGGAAGAAGTGAGTGACAGTAGCTCGAAGGAGACTCCAGTCTTGAGCAAAGAGACGACCGCCAAAACTAAAGAGGACTCCAATCGCTGCCCAGATAAGCAGACAGTAAAGTAAGACGAGTGATCCATGCACCTGATGTTGGGTCATGAATTGACCGATCAAAGAGTTGGGGCTTAGAGGTGCGTAGTTACTTGGTGAGTGGATAAACGAAAAGATAATAGATAGGATGAGGCCGATGAGGATACCAGTTGTGGCATCGTGAAATACTTGTTTTTTCATAGTTCTAATTTCTCCTTAATAGCTTTGAGGTAACGGCGAGATGAGTAGGTGAAACTGTCATTTTTTAGATAGATTTCAATCAAGCCGTTAGAGGTTAGTTTTAGATGACTAATAGCATCAATGTTGACAATTTCCGATTGGGAAATTTGGATAAAGGAAGCAGGTAGAATTTCACTTGCTTGGTAAAGACGGATGTCGAGAGCGTAGGTTCGACTATCAGTTTCAGCCAAAACTTTACGATTTTCAATGTAAATTCGCTGGATCTTGCTAATCTGAATCAAGTAGACCTGGTCTTGAAATTTTCCTTTGATGGTCTCCTTTTGATCCAGAGATTGGACAAAGTCCTGAACTTTTTGAACTCGAGTGGACAAGGTTGGCGCTTCGATTATGATTTGTTCTTCAGTATGTTGTGCATCAATGTTAAGTCTGACTTTCATAATTTCTCCTTTATAAAGTTGTAATAGAGATCTCTTGATTACAAATCTATTAAACACCATTTTGTCAACAAATACAAGAAGGTTTGTCTATGTGGTCGGTTGAAGAGCCTATCTGGTAGGTGACCGTTTTCATAGAATTTTTAGAGTAAAGAAGTCAAAAAATAAGAAGAAATATATTGACAAAAATAGAAAAAACGTGGTACAATAATAGACGGTACTTTTTACTTTTGGTCTCTCAAGAGTGTACAGGGACGTGCTGACAAATGTTGCAAAAGTACACACAGATGATAGCTGTCACCAAGTGTATCATCACCAAAAATAAAAAAAACACAGGAGAATGTAGATGCCTACAATTAACCAATTGGTTCGCAAACCGCGTAAATCAAAAGTAGAAAAATCTAAATCACCAGCTTTGAACGTTGGTTACAACAGTCATAAAAAAGTTCAAACAAACGTTTCTTCACCACAAAAACGTGGTGTTGCAACTCGTGTTGGAACAATGACACCTAAAAAACCTAACTCTGCCCTTCGTAAATTTGCTCGTGTACGTTTGAGCAACCTTATCGAAGTTACTGCCTACATCCCAGGTATCGGACACAACTTGCAAGAGCACAGCGTGGTGCTTCTTCGCGGTGGACGTGTAAAAGACCTTCCAGGGGTACGTTACCATATCGTCCGTGGTGCACTTGATACTGCAGGTGTTAACGATCGTAAACAAGGCCGTTCTAAATACGGTACTAAACGTCCGAAAAAAGCATAAGGAAAGGGGATAAAGAGAAATGAGTCGTAAAAATAGAGCTCCAAAACGTGACGTATTGCCAGATCCGCTTTACAATTCACAATTAGTTACTCGTCTTATCAACCGCGTTATGCTTGACGGTAAACGTGGTACAGCTGCTTCAATCGTTTACGGTGCTTTTGAACAAATCAAAGAAGTTACTGGTAACGATGCACTTGAAGTATTTGAAACAGCTATGGAAAACATCATGCCTGTACTTGAAGTACGTGCACGTCGTGTTGGTGGTTCTAACTACCAAGTCCCAGTTGAAGTTCGTCCAGAACGTCGTACAACACTTGGACTTCGTTGGTTGGTAACAATCGCTCGCCTTCGTGGTGAACACACAATGCAAGACCGTCTTGCAAAAGAAATCTTGGATGCTGCTAACAACACTGGTGCAGCAGTTAAGAAACGTGAAGACACTCACCGTATGGCTGAAGCTAACCGTGCCTTCGCACACTTCCGTTGGTAAAATCATGATGCTGGGAACGGCAAGGATGCAAAGTGAAAATAGGAAACTAACGCAGTATTCGATGAATACAAGGAAGTTTATCTTTTTCACACAGCATCCCGTTC
>NZ_CAUPII010000011.1:0-45137 GCF_963511325.1 uncultured Streptococcus sp. | reverse complement strand
AATAGGCTCCATAATATCTATAGGGGATTTACCCACTACAAATATTATAGAGCCTTTTTATTTAAATGGTTACTTGATCTCTGTCTTTAATCATGTAGTGTTTTAATGGAGTTAGGCTTGCCAACCAATATAGGAAGCCACCAAAAATCGCCGTAAAGCCACTACCTGTTGTGATTAAGAAGATCGAACTTTGAATTTGTTTAGTTAGGGGATTGTAAACAAAGAGTACCGCAACTAACAGAGATACGAATACACAAGACAAACCAACTAAATTAAATCCCTTAGTAAACTCATAAGCCTGATGTCCATCTAAGAAATAAGCTGATCGTAAATCTAATTTCCGTTTTCTTATCAAGAAATAATCAACAACAATCATTCCAATAATAGGTCCTTGAATATAAGCTGCAAGCGAGATAAAAGAACCAAAATATTCTTCTACGCCACCCCAAATTGTTAACGCACTCACATAAATCATGGCAATCCAAACCATTAGTTTATAGCTCACCTTAGGCATACCACTTTTAACAATCATACAGTTCACATAGGATCCTGTCCCTTGAGTTCCAATATTTGCAAAAGCTACTAGCAATAAACTAAGAAGAGCAAAGGTAGGAGTACTCAAGGTTGAAAGCATCGCAGTTGGATCACTCTCGTAAACTCCTGTTCTTACAAACATAGCTAGAGCCATAACACCACCCGTCGCAGCAAAGAATGGTGCTACTACGCCATAAGATAAAGAAGTAGCCCAATACCCACTACGTTCTGATTTTGCTAAACGTGGTAAAATTAATGCTTGCGTCGACCAAGAAAAGGCAGTCGCTACATTCCCCTCTCCTGAAATCATAAATCGCTCTAGCGGGCTCAAATCTCCTTGTACTGCTGGTTGAACGTTCATAATGTCAGTAATCGGAACTGCTACAAAACAAATTCCAACGATAATCAATCCAACAACTAGCAAAGCAATTACCATAAACCGATTAATACCTTTTATAACCTCCGGTCCACCAAGGGCAATCAAGGTCCCTAATAAGACACAAAGTGTCCCAAGAATTGGTGCCCAAATCCCCTTCTCCAGTCCAAGGCCGAAATTATTAGCTAGATGAATCATAGAACTGGCAAAAAGATTTGCAGTAACTGCATACCAACCAAAATTTGCTAAACTGATAGTTGTTGACAAAAATGCCACTCCGCGCTTCCCTAAAACCGCTCGAAGCCAAATCCATAAATCAATTCCGTATCTCACTGCAAACAAGGTGGGAAGACACTCGATAAAGACCCAAATAATATTAAAGCTAAAAATATTGATTAACATCTGGCTGAAGGTCAAATATTGAGCAACATACGCTCCTTGTGTGTAACACCAAGTTGCAATCGCAAAACCACTTGTTGATAAGAATAAATCCCAGAAGGAATATTGCCGATCCTTACTAGTCATTGGAACAATCCCAGTTATGGTTTCTTGTTGAATAAAGTCGGTCGTTTTCGACATTATTTAATTCCTCCTGTCATAGCTAAGATAATCAAGATTAGATTAATTCCAATGATGACACCAATCAAAGCAAAATCTTTTTTTAAGAATGGTTGCGCAAAATCATAGTCTGGAGATTCCATTTCTTCCAGTCTTCGTTTCGTTTCATCTGCTACCAATTGTTCAATTTCAGATACAGATTTCATCTTATTTTTCTCCTAGATATAACTCTAATGAAAGTTGTCCGTATTGTCTGGTAAATCGATACCAAGTATAAAGAAATTCTCCCACAGGTTTTCCAACACTCTCTTGGAATAAGGCCCACAAGAACCAATAATAAGATGTCACTGCCACATAGGCTAAATAATGACGTCTTGTTTTTGTATCTGGAACTTCTTGCAAGTAAATCTCAAGCACTTTCTCAGCTTGTTCAACAGTATAATTCGAACAACCAATGAAGGTACCTAAATCCCCTGCAGGGTCCCCCATACCAGAATACTCCCAATCAATCAGACTCATCTCCTCTTGTTCGTTTAGGAGAAAATTAGGGCTATAGGAATCTCCATGACATAAAACTCTCTCAGTGTCATCCTGTTTTAAAAATTCTCTAATAGTTGAAATGTTTTTATCGAGTTCATCAAGTCCATCAAACTCAAAACGATTGCTAGCCTTCAATTTTTCTCTAAAATCATCAATTCCTACAAATAAATCAAAATTATGAGTTGTCTTCTCTCCAGACTGATGTAGTTTTCTCAAGAGCCCCATAGCTTTTTCTACATGATCCCAATTATCATAATCAAGCGGTCTAGCGTTAGGGATAAATTCTGAAATCTTCCACCCTTCGTTTTTATCCATTGCAACAAATGTTCTGTCTATTTGTAGTTTTGCTGCAATTTCCATAGAAGCCGCTTCACTTGACCTGTTGATATATTTTTCAGTTCCTCTTCCAGGATGACGGTAAACATATTTTTTATCAAGACAATCAAAGCTAAAGGATGTATTGGTCAAACCATCTTTGAGTGGTTTAATATGAACAATATCCGAAGCATCACAATTCAAGGTCTTGCAGATATTATCAATAATCTCAGAATTAGAATTCATCAAGTAGCGGTCATCAAATTGACGCAACTCATCTAAGGAATCAAATTCTTTAACAATATCCGCTGAATAATGACGAGCTTCTAAATGCAATTCATGAACATTGCGGGTATAGTAATCTTCCCAGAGCTGTTCTTTATAGGGCTCGTGTTTAAACTCAGTTTCTAAAATTTTTACGAATTTTTCACTAAAGGCACGGTCAAAATACACATGTCCCACCATAGCCCAAGTGTCTTTACCACCAATCTGTATGTCAACAATCATGTTGTTGGAGTCTTCGGTAGCACAATATTCGTCTGTCTCGCCTTCCACAAATATTGTTGAATAGTAGCCCCTATAAATATACTTCTCAAATGGATTTTCGGCAAAATAATTGTCCGATGAACAAATATAAGTATTTGATAGTTGATCTCTAACCAACATTAATGAAGAACAGTTATTGTATTTATAGTAATCATTATTGACAACGATTTTTACACCATATTTTTCAGCAAGGTAAAACATTTTTTCCTGCATATACCCTACAATAACCGTAATATCTTCTATACCTGCTTCCTGTAGTTGTTCAATTTCCCTTTCAATCAGGCGCTCCCCTTTGACTTTTAACAATCCTTTTGGTACTTCGTAAGACAATGGTGCAAATCGACTACTCATTCCTGCAGCCATAATCACTGCATTTTGTACTCGATAAGGTTCTAAAGCTTCTTTTCCTAACTCAGATAGGTGACCTTCTTGATCAATCCAATTAGCTTCTTTCATTTCTTTAAGCAAGGAATTAATTGTTCCTAAAGAAACTTCCAATTGTTCCGCTAACTGTCTTTGTGTAAACTCCTCTTGTGGATGCTCTTGCAAAAAAGACAGTAGTTTAAATTGTTTTTCTGAAATCATATTGATAACCTCTTTTTGTTCAATGATTGTTTAAAAAAGATTATAGTATGAACAATCGCTTTTGTCAAGTATTATCCAAATAAACTCTAATAGTAAAGAAGTAGTCTTGAATAACATGACCACGCATTTCCATAAGTTTTTAAAGATTTACAAACAGCACTTCCTTAATCACACTGAAGTGAACCAACTTAAAAACAAAATTCGTATAAAAGTCTAATCGTAAATAAAAAAGCGAACCATACTCGTTTCTGATACTCAGAATTCTATCTTGTCCGCTTTTTTATTTAATTTATCAAGCATGAGGATTTATGAGTCTGAGACAAAATAGTTCTCAGACCCTTAAATGGTTACTTGATCTCTGTCTTTAATCATGTAGTGTTTTAATGGAGTTAGGCTTGCCAACCAATATAGGAAGCCACCAAAAATCGCCGTAAAGCCACTACCTGTTGTGATTAAGAAGATCGAACTTTGAATTTGTTTAGTTAGGGGATTGTAAACAAAGAGTACCGCAACTAACAGAGATACGAATACACAAGACAAACCAACTAAATTAAATCCCTTAGTAAACTCATAAGCCTGATGTCCATCTAAGAAATAAGCTGATCGTAAATCTAATTTCCGTTTTCTTATCAAGAAATAATCAACAACAATCATTCCAATAATAGGTCCTTGAATATAAGCTGCAAGCGAGATAAAAGAACCAAAATATTCTTCTACGCCACCCCAAATTGTTAACGCACTCACATAAATCATGGCAATCCAAACCATTAGTTTATAGCTCACCTTAGGCATACCACTTTTAACAATCATACAGTTCACATAGGATCCTGTCCCTTGAGTTCCAATATTTGCAAAAGCTACTAGCAATAAACTAAGAAGAGCAAAGGTAGGAGTACTCAAGGTTGAAAGCATCGCAGTTGGATCACTCTCGTAAACTCCTGTTCTTACAAACATAGCTAGAGCCATAACACCACCCGTCGCAGCAAAGAATGGTGCTACTACGCCATAAGATAAAGAAGTAGCCCAATACCCACTACGTTCTGATTTTGCTAAACGTGGTAAAATTAATGCTTGCGTCGACCAAGAAAAGGCAGTCGCTACATTCCCCTCTCCTGAAATCATAAATCGCTCTAGCGGGCTCAAATCTCCTTGTACTGCTGGTTGAACGTTCATAATGTCAGTAATCGGAACTGCTACAAAACAAATTCCAACGATAATCAATCCAACAACTAGCAAAGCAATTACCATAAACCGATTAATACCTTTTATAACCTCCGGTCCACCAAGGGCAATCAAGGTCCCTAATAAGACACAAAGTGTCCCAAGAATTGGTGCCCAAATCCCCTTCTCCAGTCCAAGGCCGAAATTATTAGCTAGATGAATCATAGAACTGGCAAAAAGATTTGCAGTAACTGCATACCAACCAAAATTTGCTAAACTGATAGTTGTTGACAAAAATGCCACTCCGCGCTTCCCTAAAACCGCTCGAAGCCAAATCCATAAATCAATTCCGTATCTCACTGCAAACAAGGTGGGAAGACACTCGATAAAGACCCAAATAATATTAAAGCTAAAAATATTGATTAACATCTGGCTGAAGGTCAAATATTGAGCAACATACGCTCCTTGTGTGTAACACCAAGTTGCAATCGCAAAACCACTTGTTGATAAGAATAAATCCCAGAAGGAATATTGCCGATCCTTACTAGTCATTGGAACAATCCCAGTTATGGTTTCTTGTTGAATAAAGTCGGTCGTTTTCGACATTATTTAATTCCTCCTGTCATAGCTAAGATAATCAAGATTAGATTAATTCCAATGATGACACCAATCAAAGCAAAATCTTTTTTTAAGAATGGTTGCGCAAAATCATAGTCTGGAGATTCCATTTCTTCCAGTCTTCGTTTCGTTTCATCTGCTACCAATTGTTCAATTTCAGATACAGATTTCATCTTATTTTTCTCCTAGATATAACTCTAATGAAAGTTGTCCGTATTGTCTGGTAAATCGATACCAAGTATAAAGAAATTCTCCCACAGGTTTTCCAACACTCTCTTGGAATAAGGCCCACAAGAACCAATAATAAGATGTCACTGCCACATAGGCTAAATAATGACGTCTTGTTTTTGTATCTGGAACTTCTTGCAAGTAAATCTCAAGCACTTTCTCAGCTTGTTCAACAGTATAATTCGAACAACCAATGAAGGTACCTAAATCCCCTGCAGGGTCCCCCATACCAGAATACTCCCAATCAATCAGACTCATCTCCTCTTGTTCGTTTAGGAGAAAATTAGGGCTATAGGAATCTCCATGACATAAAACTCTCTCAGTGTCATCCTGTTTTAAAAATTCTCTAATAGTTGAAATGTTTTTATCGAGTTCATCAAGTCCATCAAACTCAAAACGATTGCTAGCCTTCAATTTTTCTCTAAAATCATCAATTCCTACAAATAAATCAAAATTATGAGTTGTCTTCTCTCCAGACTGATGTAGTTTTCTCAAGAGCCCCATAGCTTTTTCTACATGATCCCAATTATCATAATCAAGCGGTCTAGCGTTAGGGATAAATTCTGAAATCTTCCACCCTTCGTTTTTATCCATTGCAACAAATGTTCTGTCTATTTGTAGTTTTGCTGCAATTTCCATAGAAGCCGCTTCACTTGACCTGTTGATATATTTTTCAGTTCCTCTTCCAGGATGACGGTAAACATATTTTTTATCAAGACAATCAAAGCTAAAGGATGTATTGGTCAAACCATCTTTGAGTGGTTTAATATGAACAATATCCGAAGCATCACAATTCAAGGTCTTGCAGATATTATCAATAATCTCAGAATTAGAATTCATCAAGTAGCGGTCATCAAATTGACGCAACTCATCTAAGGAATCAAATTCTTTAACAATATCCGCTGAATAATGACGAGCTTCTAAATGCAATTCATGAACATTGCGGGTATAGTAATCTTCCCAGAGCTGTTCTTTATAGGGCTCGTGTTTAAACTCAGTTTCTAAAATTTTTACGAATTTTTCACTAAAGGCACGGTCAAAATACACATGTCCCACCATAGCCCAAGTGTCTTTACCACCAATCTGTATGTCAACAATCATGTTGTTGGAGTCTTCGGTAGCACAATATTCGTCTGTCTCGCCTTCCACAAATATTGTTGAATAGTAGCCCCTATAAATATACTTCTCAAATGGATTTTCGGCAAAATAATTGTCCGATGAACAAATATAAGTATTTGATAGTTGATCTCTAACCAACATTAATGAAGAACAGTTATTGTATTTATAGTAATCATTATTGACAACGATTTTTACACCATATTTTTCAGCAAGGTAAAACATTTTTTCCTGCATATACCCTACAATAACCGTAATATCTTCTATACCTGCTTCCTGTAGTTGTTCAATTTCCCTTTCAATCAGGCGCTCCCCTTTGACTTTTAACAATCCTTTTGGTACTTCGTAAGACAATGGTGCAAATCGACTACTCATTCCTGCAGCCATAATCACTGCATTTTGTACTCGATAAGGTTCTAAAGCTTCTTTTCCTAACTCAGATAGGTGACCTTCTTGATCAATCCAATTAGCTTCTTTCATTTCTTTAAGCAAGGAATTAATTGTTCCTAAAGAAACTTCCAATTGTTCCGCTAACTGTCTTTGTGTAAACTCCTCTTGTGGATGCTCTTGCAAAAAAGACAGTAGTTTAAATTGTTTTTCTGAAATCATATTGATAACCTCTTTTTGTTCAATGATTGTTTAAAAAAGATTATAGTATGAACAATCGCTTTTGTCAAGTATTATCCAAATAAACTCTAATAGTAAAGAAGTAGTCTTGAATAACATGACCACGCATTTCCATAAGTTTTTAAAGATTTACAAACAGCACTTCCTTAATCACACTGAAGTGAACCAACTTAAAAACAAAATTCGTATAAAAGTCTAATCGTAAATAAAAAAGCGAACCATACTCGTTTCTGATACTCAGAATTCTATCTTGTCCGCTTTTTTATTTAATTTATCAAGCATAAGGATTTATAATAATGGATTCTTAAATCCAATATTTTTTCCACCTCCGCTTTTTATTTCAAGAAAAGGATACTCAAGAGTGCTAAGATTGCCGGTCCACCTTGCTTTAGAATGATTTTTTTATCTGCTGTTAAGGCACCGTAAGTCGCTGCTCCTATGACAAATAAAACAAAGATTGTTACGATTTCTAAGCTATGCGAGAAATAAATTCCATAGAGAAGAAACACGCCAATCAAGGCATTATAAATCCCTTGGTTTTTAAAAAGTGAAGTGACAGATGGTCGTACTAGCTCTTCTTTGTCCATATTAAAGACTCGGCTGGTTGCATCTGATTGGGTTGCGATACTTTCCAAATAAAAGATATAAAAATGCTCTAGAGCAACAAGTGTTGCTAAAATGGTAGTAATAATTGACATCGTTTTCTCCTTAAAATTCTATTTTTTCTAGACCTGACACTAGGTTGGTCAGTAAAGTCGTCAGCTCTTTCTGCTCAGCAGGCGATAAGATGCTCTCCATCTGTTCCTTCACTTTCAAGTGATGTTTAGGCGGATTGACCAAGAGTTGATTCTTGGCTTCTTGGGTTAATTCAACTAAGACTTCTCGTTGATTAAGCGGATTACGTTTGCGACTGACATAGCCCTCTGACTCTAATATCTTAAAATGACGGGTCAAGGCCGCTTGGTCGATTTGCAACTTCTCCTGAACGGCAATTTGGTTACATGGTGACTGTTGCAGTAAAAATTGCAGGATTTGATAGCGGGTCAAACTAATTCCCAATTGTTTTTCAAAAAGTTGAGTAATGGTCTGATCTGTTAAATGAAGCTGGTACAATAATTCATGCATTTTTAGTATTTTTCTCCTTTCATTAATATATGATTTATCAACTATTGACTTATCAAATATAATACAAATAAATTGACTTTGCAAGCCTTTTGCTTACTCCGTTAAATTAGTCTCCTAGTCACAATCCCTCAAGGCTATGTTTTTCTATTTTATGCCTGGAGTTTATTTACGCTATCTAAGAGTTTGAAAACAAAAAAGAAGCAGAAACTAGATTAGTTTCAACTTCTCTTTCTATTAGTTCATCGATACGTGAACGTGATCATAGTGGTTTTCTGTGATGCTTCCACGATCTGGCATTGGATTCCAAGTGTAGGCTGGTCCATATATGCTATCGTATGGTGCATAGAAACGTTGTTTCCAAATGATATAGTTAATTCCACGGGTCGCCATGTTCTGGATCGCATAATCTGCAATTTGGTCTCCAAGAGCTGAGCTTACTGGAACCATAAAGTCAATGGCAAGGCCTTTTCCGTGGTCTCCGCTATCTCCTGGACGGTAACCACTAAAGGATGTAATGCCGAACAAGTTGGCAATCTCTTCTTTAAAAGCAGCTGTTTGTGGTTGAAGTCCTGCATTCTCTGATTTTGCTGCAGCAAGTCCTGCATAGTCAGGAGCTGCTGGGGCTGCATAAGTCGCTGATGAACCTTGGCTTGCTTCAGCTTGGTAAGTTGATGGTGTTGATTGAGTCTCTGCTACAGTTTCTGTAACAGGGGCTTCTGTTGTAGTAGTTTCTTCCACTACAGGTGTTTCTGCTACTGCTTCTTCTACTGGTGCTAAAACTTCTGCCATAGTTTCTGTAACAGGTTCTGCTACTGGTGCTGATGCTTCTGTTGTAGTTTTTGCTACTGCTTCTTCAGTCGCTTGTGGTGCTACTGCCTCAACTTGAGCCTCTGTTTCTTCAACTGGTTGAGTTAAATCTTCAACCTGTACAGTTTGGTCATCTATAGTGACTTGGTTGGTTGTCAAATCTGCTGTAGCAGTTGTTCCTTCGCCACCTTGAACTGTATCAGGGGTTTGAATTTCAACTTCTGTCACTTCTTCCTCATCATTAACAGTTGTTGTAAGGACTGTCTCAGGGAAAATCAGATCAATATTGCTGATCTTGTTCAAGTTAGCAAGAACGGTCACATCCACTCCCAAAGCTTCAGCAATGGTACTTAAGGTATCACCATACTGAATCGTATAGCTTGTTTTATTCTCATTCTTAGTAACATCGTTTTGAATTTGCTCAACACTACGTGCTGTCCATACTAGTTCTTCTGCTTGAGTTGCCAATACAGGGGCAAAGGACAAGGCTACTGTTGATGCTAAAATAATTCTTTTCTTCATACTATCAAACTCCTTTTCAAATGTAGTACCTGTCTATCATAACACAAAGAAAATAGAAAAAAAGCCCTTTTGGGGCTATTTAACAGAACTGTACATTCCTTGTAACAAATCACATTACCTGAAATAGTTTGTTAGTTTCTTGTCATCAGGCTGACACATTCTTCTTGAAGAAAATTCTAGAAGGAAAGTGAGCTAATATCCTCTAAATGCTCTATCTGTTGATTACAAGTTGCAGGAGAGGTAAGAAAATTAATACTCTGAATCCCACTATTTTGGGCAAATTCTATATCCAAAGTCCGATCGCCGATATAATAAGTCTGCTGAGGATTTAATCCATACTTATCTAAAAGATAAATCGCAGCTTCTGGACTAGGCTTCCGAGCAAAGCCACTTTGATTAGTTAAAATTTCTATGAAATAGTGGGCCAAACCCAAATTCTCCAAAATTGTAAAAGCATTGTCCCCTTTATGGGTATAAACAAACTGCTCAATCCCTTGCTGATCTGCCCAAGCTAAGATTTCACGCGCCCCTGGCATCAGAACCACTTGAGCATTATTCTCAGCCAAACTCTGAGCACGAACCTGATTGAGCATATCTGCATCCAAGCCTCTTTCTTCTCCCACCTTTTCCAACAGATCTTGAACGGAAGTTTGTAGAATAAAGGCACGAACCTCAGCCTTATCATAAGGAATGTCAAACTGGGCAAAAGTCTCTTCGATTCCTGCTAAAATAGCCTCATAAGAATCCAACAAGGTCCCATCTAAATCCCAGATAAATCCATTTTTTTTCATATGTCATCCTTTCAAACAGATATATTGCTTATAACGATAGCGCAGGAAGAACCAGCGAAAACCATTATCCAAAAGCGTTCCTGCCCAAATACCAGGCAAGCCCCAACCAAGAATAATTCCCATCAGATACCCTGTTCCGATACGGATACACCACATCCCGATACTTGTCGCATAAAAGGGGAGGCGTGCATTTCCCAACCCCTGCCAGACAGCTGTATAAATGACTGTCCCCGTCGTCATAGGAGTTCCTAGTAGTGAGAACAGTGTCACCATAACACTGGCTTCAATAGCCACAGGATCACTGGTGTAGAGGTGACTTAGTGGTGTCCCAAGAGCATAGATACTAAGTGTTAAGGGCAACATGAGGAAGAGAGATAGCCAAAAAGTTTGCTTACTTAAGTTGTCTACCCTTGCCCAATCATCTTCTCCAACTGCTCGAGCCACCTGCATGACTGTTGCTGTAGCGACACCAAAGGCAGGCATGTAGTTAAACTGCGTCAAGACTTCACCAATAGCATTTCCCGCTACGGCCTCAGTTCCGAAAGAAACAACCAGGGCAATAATAACCACATCGCCAGCTCGCATCATGAGACGCTCTCCCGCTGCAGGTAAAGCCAGGGTCAGCAAGTCTTTGTCCAGTCCAAACCTTGGTCTCGTATATGGAAGTTTTAATTGCGACCATAAAATCACAACCCCAACCAAACGAGATAGGATGGTTCCCCAGGCTACACCAGCTATGCCCATATCAAGGATGAAAATAGCTAGACTTGAAAAGAGAATATTCAAGGCATTGGATAAAAGACTCACATAAAGGGGAAGACGCGGATTATGAGTAGCACGAATCAAGGCACCCAGACTAGTCATCAAGCCCAAGAGAACAATTGTCCCACCGACCAAAGCTAGGTATAGTCCTCCACTCTCAGCTACAGACGCTTCTGTCCCCAAAAGACCAATCATCTCTCGACCGGCAAAGATGGACAAGAACCCTAAAATCAAGCTCAAAAGCAAGGTTATCTTGAGCGCTTCTGTCACATGGTAGGCTAGTCTAGACTGGTCCTTCTGCCCCAAACTTTTTGAAATGACGCTGGAAATAGCTGCTCCCAAAGCAATAAAAATAGCCTGGTAAATAGTGATGATATTACCCGCTACAGACACACCCGAAATAGCGATTAAACCCAGATGTGCCACCAGATAGCTATCCACCATTCCCATGAGCATCTGCAAGAAATTTTCACCCATGGCTGGCAGAGCTATGTTGAGAATATCTTTATATTTCTTAAACAATCCTTCCTCCTGATGAAAAGAAACTCAGTTAGTTTCCCAACCGAGTTTACTTCCTCTGTTTTAAAGTCCTAGATAAGATTCTACTGCTGCCTGCATATCTGCCGCTGCAACAGTTGTCTTGTGACGAACTGGAGCTGTTTCAAGGCCATCCACTGCTGGTGGCACTGCTACTCCTGAAATTTCGTGTAATTGAGCCAAGGCTTCAAAATCGCTAAGGCCTGATTGTCCAGTTACAGCTTCCACCGCAACCACTGGGAATTTGTAAGGACTAGCTGTTGATGCAATCACTGTCTTTGTCGCATCACCAGTCGCTGCTTGGTATTTTTTAAATACAGCTGAAGCAACTGCTGTATGAGGATCCTCGATGTAAGAATCTGACTCGTAAACACGCTTAATTTCTGCAGCTGTTTCTGCTTCTGTCGCATACTCCGCTGCAAAGAGGTCAAGAATCTCTGCATCAAAATCTTTCAATTCATACTGACCTTGAGTGTTCAAAGCATCCATGAGTTCAGCTGTCTTAACCGCATCGTTTCCCAAAAGATGGAAAATCAAGCGCTCCAAGTTTGAAGACACTAAGATATCCATAGATGGGCTAGTGGTCACTTTAAACTCACGCTTTTTGTCATAAATACGAGTTTTAAAGAAGTCTGTCAATACATTGTTATCATTTGAAGCACAGATTAGTTTCCCAACTGGCAGACCGATTTGCTTCGCATAAAAGGCTGCTAGGATATTCCCAAAGTTTCCTGTTGGTACTGTGAGGTTGACCTTGTCACCAGCCACAATTTCGCCAGTTTTAACAAGCTGAGCGTAAGCATAAACATAATAGACAATCTGAGGGACCAAACGACCAATATTCATAGAGTTAGCTGATGAAAACTGCAACTTGTTAGCTGCCAATTTTTCACGAAGAGCCACATCGTTGAACATATGCTTCACGTTGGTTTGAGCATCGTCAAAGTTCCCATCAATGGCGATGACATGAGTGTTGTCACCAGTTTGAGTGGTCATTTGCAACTCTTGTACTTTGCTGACACCGTCTTTTGGATAAAAGACGATAATTTCAGTTCCAGGGACATCCGCAAATCCTGCCATGGCAGCTTTTCCAGTGTCTCCAGAAGTTGCAGTCAAGATAACAATCTTGTTTTCCAAACCGTGTTTCTTAGCAGCCGTCGTCATAAAGTATGGCAAGATAGACAAGGCCATGTCTTTAAAGGCAATGGTTGAACCATGGAAGAGTTCCAAGTTGTATTGACCATCAAGTTTGACAAGAGGGGCAATGGCTGGTGTATCAAACTTGCTGTCATAGGCATTGGTGATACAGTAGTCCAACTCTTCTGCTGTAAAGTCATCCAAGAAAGCTGACAAGACCAGCTTAGCTACTTCCTGGTATGAAGCGTCCTTTAATGTATCAAAATCCAAATCTACCTTTGGATAGCTAACTGGAGTGAACAAACCTCCATCTGTCGCCAAACCTTGCAAAATCGCTTGGCTAGCTGTTACGGTATTTTTCGCATCACGCGTTGATTGATAAACTAATGTCATAAATCTCTATCCTTTATCTATAGTCTCATCCATTATAACATGATTTTTCAGAAAATTCTTCCTTTATAAGAAAATTATAGAGTCAATTTTTCTTTCAAAGGCTCTAAATAGGTTGTTTCTTGCTGACCTCTCATTTCAAGACCTTGCTCTGCTATAGCTAGCAAGTCTTTGGAGAATTGAACAATTCCAGCTGTCTCCTCATCTGAAAGCTGTTTCTTAGAAAACTGGCGTCTCAAAGATTTGTAGTCACGACCAAATCTCTCAAAGAAAGGTGCTGTTTCTAGGTATGTTTCAAGCTTGTCTAAATTCACCAACAAACCTAGATGAAAGGCTGCCGAAGCAAAAGGGCGGTCTAGGGGTTGCGTACAAACACTACGAAATTCGACCGTCCCTCGAGTTGTTAAGTCTTGATATTGGTAACTACGGTGCGTTTGAAAATCCTTCTCTTGAGGAACAAGCAGAGTTTCTTTTCCATTTAGAGTATAGGCCGAAACTTCCTCAGTAGCTAGGTAATCTCTAGCCCGAATCGGAGAAAAATAGTAGGTTTCCCCATCTCGTTCTGCTGTAAAAATCGCAGAGCGGTCTAGATAATCAAAGAAATCATCTTCATCTTTAAAGAGTCTGGTATTGACACCAACATTCTCTGGATAAATTCCATGCATGGAGTCTTCCCAAAAGACATCTCGCGAAATCTGAGTATCCCAGTCTGCTCCCGAAAACTCAGAATTCGCAAATAAGAAAGCTTTGGCTGCCTCTATCTCTGTGAAAGCATTGATAACTCGTAAGTAGTTTGACTTTGATACATCTAACTGAATTTGACTACCACAGATAAATGCACCATAGGCTGGAAAGTCATGCAAAGAAACGGACTCCTGATTGTTGCCCATCTTCAGATAGTCCATTAACATCTTGTAGCGAGGATATGCGACAGGCCTATTATCATTGATATCCCAATTCGGGTGAATTCCCCAACCCTGAATCGCATGATCCTTTTCCCCAAGCTTTTCCTGAATCACCTTCATATAAGCTTGAAAGCGTTGGTCGACCTCTTGGATATTCTGGGCTCTACCAAAGGCAAACTCCAAGGTCGTATAGGAAACCTCAAACAAAATCCGGTCTTGACTGATCGGTTCTACAAGTTGAATTGGATTGCCATCCTGGTCTTCCTTTTCAACTTCCAGACCGAGAGCACCAACCAAAAAGTGCATCAATTCTTTGCTGACTTCAATATCTGTCGCTTGCCCATTTACATGAACGATAGGAAATTCCAACTCAATACCAATGTAGAGTTCCGGATTTTCTTTGATATTTTTTAAATAACGGCTTTTCAATAACTGAATAGAAGGGGACATACATACCTCTCACTCTAAATTCTCTTACTAGAAAGATCAATTGCTTTCTATATTATACCAAAATCCCCTCGAGAAGAAACTCAGAAAATTTGCTGAAAACCTTAAAGAGGCCATATAAAGTCAACTTTTCTAGCATTTATAGGTATTTACTCGCCAATGCATCAATCTTACTTGTTCAATTTTCACAGTCTTATCAACCGGTTAAGCGATTACATAGTTTTTTACCTCAAAACTATTGTACTATAGTAAATATCGTGATATACTTCACATATAAGTAAATAAGAAGGCGGTTCAAATTCGACTTCACTTGAAAACCTCTCAAGCCAAGCCCCTTTTCCTCTGCACCTCAACGACTAATCAAGGAGGATAGCTATGAAAGCTGTGGTTGTAAATCCAGAAGGTACTGGTGTTGCTATTGAAGAAAAAGTTCTCCGTCCACTCGAAACTGGGGAAGCTCTTGTAGAAGTTGAATACTGTGGTGTCTGCCACACTGACCTCCACGTTGCCCATGGTGACTTTGGTAAAGTTCCAGGGCGCGTTCTCGGTCACGAAGGGATCGGTATCGTCAAAGAAGTTGCTCCTGATGTGAAAAGCCTCAAAGTTGGCGACCGTGTCAGCGTAGCTTGGTTCTTTGAAGGCTGTGGTATGTGTGAATACTGTACAACCGGACGAGAAACTCTTTGTCGTTCCGTAAAAAATGCAGGCTACTCAGTTGACGGTGGTATGGCTGAACAATGTATCGTAACTGCAGATTATGCTGTTAAGGTTCCAGATGGTCTCGATCCAGTCCAAGCTTATTCTATTACTTGTGCCGGTGTTACTACCTACAAGGCTATCAAAGAAGCAAAAGTTGAACCAGGCCAATGGGTTGTACTCTATGGTGCTGGAGGACTTGGTAACTTAGCTGTTCAATACGCTAAAACAGTATTTAACGCTCACGTTATCGCAGTAGATATTAACAACGATAAACTTGCTCTAGCTAAAGAAGTTGGTGCTGATATCGTGATTAATGGTCTTGAAGTCGAAGATGTTCCAGGCCTTATCAAAGAAAAAACAAACGGTGGGGCTCACTCAGCTGTCGTAACAGCTGTATCAAAAGTTGCCTTCAACCAAGCAGTTGACTCTGTTCGTGCAGGCGGTCATGTAGTAGCTGTCGGACTCCCTTCAGAAATGATGGACCTTAGCATCGTCAAAACAGTTCTTGACGGTATCCAAGTCATCGGTTCCCTTGTTGGAACACGTAAAGATTTGGAAGAAGCCTTCCAATTTGGTGCAGAAGGTCTGATTGTACCAGTCGTTCAAAAACGCCCTGTCGAAGATGCAATTGCTGTCTTTGATGAAATGGCAGCTGGAACCATCCAAGGTCGTATGGTTCTAGACTTTACACACTAAGATAAATAAAATGCCAAAACGAGGTAGGGACAGAAAATCCCACCTCGTTTTTTTAGCAATAATACTCTTCGAAAATCAAATTCAAACCACGTCAGCTTCGCCTTACCGTACTCAAGTACAGCTTGCGGCTAGCTTCCTAGTTTGCTCTTTGATTTTCATTGAGTATAACATTTTGATACGACAACTAATTGGACTTGGGGCAATTTTTAGACGCCCAAGAGCACTACTGACGAAAACTTCCTAGTCCCTCCACTTTTTTATATTAAATTTTTTTACCATTTTATAGACGATTTTATAAAAAGTTTATATATCAATATTTGTAAAAATGAGGCTTTGAGATTTTTTTCACTCTTTATTATAATTAGTTGCATTTTTTCTGAAAACGATTTATACTTAAGGAGTCTTAAAGTTTTCTTAAACTACAAGTCAAACATTTTATAAGGAGGAATGACAATAATGAGTATCGGAATCATTATTGCGAGCCACGGTGAATTTGCCGCGGGTATTCATCAGTCAGGATCAATGATCTTTGGTGAACAAGAAAAGGTTCAAGTTGTAACCTTTATGCCAAACGAAGGTCCAGATGATTTATACGCCAAATTCAACAATGCTGTGGCTGCATTTGACGCAGAAGATGAGGTTCTAGTCTTGGCTGACCTTTGGAGTGGTTCTCCATTTAACCAAGCTAGCCGCGTAATGGGAGAAAACCCTGAGCGTAAATTTGCCATCATCACAGGACTTAACTTGCCGATGTTGATTCAATCCTACACAGAGCGCCTTATGGATGCTAATGCTGGAGTGGATAAAGTCGCTGCAAATATCATCAAAGAATCTAAGGATGGCATCAAGGCTCTTCCAGAAGAACTAAATCCAGCTGAGGAAGTTGCTACTGCTGCAGCTGCGCCTGTAGCCCAAGCTGCTATTCCAGAAGGAACTGTCATTGGAGACGGTAAATTGAAAATCAATCTTGCTCGTCTTGACACACGTCTTCTTCACGGACAAGTCGCAACTGCTTGGACACCAGATTCAAAAGCTAACCGTATCATCGTTGCTTCAGATAACGTAGCTAACGACGATCTTCGTAAAGAATTGATCAAACAAGCAGCTCCTAACGGAGTGAAGGCTAACGTTGTACCAATCAAAAAATTGATTGAGGTTGCAAAAGACCCTCGTTTTGGTGAGACACACGCCCTTATCTTGTTTGAAACACCTCAAGATGCTCTTCGTGCTATCGAAGGCGGTGTGCCAATCAAGACTCTTAACGTTGGATCAATGGCTCACTCAACTGGTAAAACAATGGTCAACAACGTATTGTCAATGGACAAAGACGACGTTGCTACATTTGAAAAAATGCGTGATCTTGGTGTTGAATTTGACGTACGTAAAGTACCAAACGACACTAAAAAAGATTTGTTTGACTTGATTAGCAAAGCTAACGTTCAATAATTAACATTAAATAGAAAAGGAATAAAACCATGTCAGATATTTCAATCATTTCTGCTATCTTGGTTGTAGTTGTTGCCTTCTTCGCAGGTCTTGAAGGTATCCTCGACCAATTCCAATTCCATCAACCAATCGTAGCATGTACCCTTATCGGTCTTGTCACAGGTAACCTTGAAGCAGGGGTTATGCTTGGTGGATCACTTCAAATGATCGCCCTTGGTTGGGCTAACATCGGAGCTGCCGTAGCTCCTGACGCTGCCCTTGCCTCTGTTGCAGCTGCAATCATCATGATCAAAGGTGGTAACTTTACTACTGAAGGTATCGCAGTCGCAACTGCAACTGCAATCCCTCTTGCCGTAGCTGGACTTTTCTTGACTATGATCGTTCGTACAATCTCAGTTGGTTTGGTTCACACTGCTGACGCTGCTGCTAAAGAAGGAAACATTGCTGCTGTTGAACGCGCTCACTACCTTGCCCTTGCTCTTCAAGGTCTACGTATTGCTATCCCAGCTGCGCTCTTGCTTGCAATGCCAACTGAAGCCGTTCAAGGCGTATTGGAACTTATGCCAGAATGGCTTAAAGGTGGTATGGCTGTCGGTGGTGCTATGGTCGTTGCCGTTGGTTACGCTTTGGTTATCAACATGATGGCTACTCGTGAAGTATGGCCATTCTTCGCTATCGGTTTTGCTCTTGCAGCAATCTCTCAATTGACTTTGATTGCCCTTGGTGTAATCGGTGTTGCCCTTGCCTTCATCTATCTCAATCTTTCTAAACAAGGTGGAAACGGTGGCGGAGGAGCTGCAACTTCTAACGACCCAATTGGTGATATCCTAGAAGACTACTAGAAAGGGGAACAATCATGGCTGAAAAAATTCAATTATCAAAATCAGATCGCCAAAAAGTTTGGTGGCGTTCACAATTCCTTCAAGGTTCTTGGAACTACGAACGTATGCAAAACTTGGGTTGGGCTTACTCTTTGATCCCAGCTATCAAGAAACTTTACACTAAAAAAGAAGACCAAGCAGCTGCTCTTGAGCGCCACCTTGAATTCTTCAACACTCACCCATACGTAGCTGCTCCAATCATGGGGGTTACTCTTGCACTTGAAGAAGAACGCGCTAACGGTACTGAAATCGATGATGCTGCTATCCAAGGTGTTAAGATCGGTATGATGGGACCTCTTGCCGGTATCGGTGACCCAGTCTTCTGGTTTACAGTTCGTCCGATCCTTGGTGCCCTTGGTGCATCACTTGCTGCAACTGGTAATATCGTTGGACCACTTCTCTTCTTCTTTGGATGGAATGCAATCCGTATGTCTTTCCTTTGGTACACACAAGAGTTTGGTTACAAGGCTGGATCTGAAATCACTAAAGACATGTCAGGTGGTATCTTGAAAGACATCACTAAAGGAGCTTCAATCCTTGGTATGTTCATCCTTGCCGTTCTTGTACAACGTTGGGTATCCATCAACTTCACTATCAACCTTCCAGGGAAACAATTATCAGAAGGTGCCTACATCAACTTCCCAGAAGGTGCTGTTACAGGTGGAGAATTGAAGGGTATTCTTGGTCAAGCACTTAGTGGTATGAGCTTGGATAGCGTTCAACCACAAACCCTTCAAGGTCAGTTGAACTCATTGATTCCAGGATTGATGGGACTCCTCCTTACTTTCCTTTGCATGTGGTTGCTTAAGAAAAAAGTATCTCCAATCACAATCATCCTTGCCCTCTTTGCAGTTGGTATCGCAGCTCGTTTCTTCGGTATCATGTAATCTCGACGAGAATGTATAAACAAAAAAAGAATCAGGTTTATCACCTGATTCTTTTGGCTCTTTGTCAAATAGTGTTGATGAAGAACCTAATGAAAAAAGAATCCAACAAAAATTGGACTACCTGTCTCCGGTTGAATACCGAAGACGGTAGCCCTAGGGTGTTTTTATTAAATTCTCACTTTTTGGGGTCAGTCCCTAAGCCTGATAGTAATTTTTTGTTCATACTATTCCCCTTTAGTCATTTACTACTTTAAGTTGCATTGCTTTAGCTACTTCTTCTGCCTTTGATCCCTTAGGTGTATGGATTTCTACATCTGGGTTACAGTTATCCACAAAATAGAAGTATTCTGTAATTTCTGTTACACTTGCTGGAATTGTAATAGATTTAATTGATGATGTCCCCCAGAATACTAATGTTCCAATACTCTTTGTTCCTTCTGGGAATACAACTGATTCTAATGAACTGTCAGAGTTGAAAACATCATCTTCTACTGTTTCTATTGACTTACCAAAGTGGACATACTTTAACTTATTGTCAATCGCAAACGCACCTTTTCCAATATATCGTACTGTATCTGGTAAAACGATTGCCTCACAATGTTTCAAGTTCGCAAGACCACGTTCTCCAATTGCGATAACAGGTTTACCTTTAATTTCCTTTGGTACACGAACAACCTTATCGTCAGAAGTACAACTATAGATGACATAACCTTCTTCCTATAAATATACGCACGTTGATATATTAATATCTTTAAGAATTTATAACTATAGTTCCTTAATTTTCCCAGTAAAAAAACGAAAGGCACCACAAGTTATTTATGTGTTTTCTTTAAACGATTCATGTACTTCTGTCGCAACTTCTCACCCGCCTTTAATTGCGGTTGCGATAGATTGAGGACCTAAATATGCATCCCCTGTTATTAGTTCATTTCTATTGTATTCTGATGTTGACCGAAAGTCAAATTTTTACCTTTCATCTAGAACACTAAAGTCTACTTTTGTTCAATTGCTGCAACGACAAGGTCACATGGAATAATATGTTCACTACCTGCCACTTCATGCGTTGATCTTCTTCCACTTTCATCTGATTCACCAAGTTCCATTGTAATAACCTTTACACCAGTTACTTTCCCACTCTCATCACGCAATACTTCTTTAATATTCTCTAAGAAATGGAATGTAACACCTTCATTGTGTGCATCTTTGATTTGTAGTGTAGCTTCTAGTATATTGTTCATATGGTCATCATTCTTTTGTTTTAGGTTTCAGCGCTTTTAATATAATGAATGTTGGCCTTTTTGTATACACTAAAATAGGGTTGGTGGAAAATTTCCATCAACCCTAAAAATTATAGAACCACACAAAACCCTGACCAGAGATAGCCAGGGTTTTGTATTTCAAAAATTATTCTGTAAATTCTATAGTTACTTTTACTTCAGAATCCATTGAAGAAAATATTGTTTTATAATAATTGATTGCAGATTCTTTAATTTCACTCTTAAATTTATCTAAATACTCTGCTTGTTTATCACTAGAAAGTTGGTTAGCGACCAATTTCCCAGTATCAATATCTTCTGTAGTTCCACTTAATAACTCTCCATGACTATCATATAAATCATAAGGATTATCTTTTGAAAGTTCAACACCAATTACTTCCAATTTTGGAACAATAACCTTATATTCTTTTTCGCTTATTTGTTCAACCTTTACACTACTTTTAATTCCAAATTTAGCTTTATAATTTAAAATTACTAATGCTGCTTTTTTAGAGAACGGCACATCAAACCCAAAAACTTGAGTTGTTTTTGTTTCAGAAATAATTTCATTAATTCCCGCATTCAAAAATACAACTTCATTCACTTTTTCAATACTTTCGATATTAATTGACGATTTGACTTCTGATTTATGTTCCTTAGGTAAGAAAAATAGCACTCCAATAGCTATAATAGCTATTAATACCACATTCAATAGTACACTAAACATATTAACTTTCTTCTTTAATATAGACAAGATAAAAAAACCTCACTTTAAATAATCTATCTAAATTTTACACATTCTAAAGAAAATAGTCAATATTTTTTCGTACTATCTTCTAAAATTAATTGTGCCTATTAAAAATGAAATTAGTTTGTTGCATTTGATTATATTTTTTGAACACCAAATCCATTTAAAATTGAGTGCTATTTTGAGCACTAAAAAAGGGCTCTTTGGTAAATAGTGTTGATGAAGAAATTTAGGAAGGGATTAAGCAACTAATTGTTGCTTAATTCCTTTTTGTTTTGGGCCAAACATTTTTGTTATTAAAATAATCCTATTTCTAAAATGGTAATAGTTTCTAAAGCCGTAGGCATTTCTTTTAAGCACTTTTATTTTATTGTTTATTCCTTCAATAGGGCAATTTGTTCTAGTTGGATACTCACAAGTATTTTGAATATATGGCAAGTAAGTCATAAGAGTCTTTAATACTCTTTTTAAACCAGGAGATAGGTCTAATTGCGTAGCTGCTTCAATCGTTTCCTTGAATTCTATATAATCTCTATCCTGTATACATTCACGAAGTGAATGTACAACCTCATAATCATTTTTAAGAGATGGATTTTTTTCTAAGATATAATCTACGATTCCTTTACTTGTTATGAAGCTTTCAAAAAGCTTATAACGATTATATTTATAGTTCTGAAGTTCATTAGAGTTCTTTAAAATTAACTTCCAATAATGTTTTAACTTTCGATATAATTTAGAGTCTTTATAGCGATGCTTATTCATGACACGTACCCGAGTTCGATTTAATTCTCTATTTAAGGCTTGTACGATATGAAAAGGATCAATGATAATTTTAGCGTTAGGAAACA
The DNA here is from genome assembly GCF_963511325.1 of uncultured Streptococcus sp. Lineage (GTDB taxonomy): Bacteria > Bacillota > Bacilli > Lactobacillales > Streptococcaceae > Streptococcus. The sequence goes on along the minus strand of NZ_CAUPII010000011.1, from coordinate 23,049 downwards.
TTTCTTTTATTAATTGAATGTACGGTAAGTACATGTCGATGGAGATAGTTTTTACCTTTAATCTAGTCTTAGGCTCAAAACGATGAAAATACTTTTTCAAGCTGTAAGATTTTCTATCTCGTACAACATCGACCAGCTTGTGTGTAGTGCTATCACAAATAATGAAGCTCATATTACTATCGGAAGATTTGACGGATTTAAATTCATCAAAACACAAATGCTCAGGTAAATCGTGTAATGGTTTAATCTTTAGTAAACGTGTTGTATCATCTATGATACGTCTTACCGTATGAACTGAAACATTTGTTTCTTTTGCGATATAGGTTTCAGATACTGTTTCACTTATTTTTGATTTAATTTCGTTTTTTAAGCGTTTAGAGATATGACAGTGTTTTTCTACGATTCGACTAGTGTCTGCGGTAAATGAAGAGCCGCATTCTCTACAGAGAAATCTCTGCTTGCGTAGATTTAAGTAGGCCGCTAGGCCTGAAACAGAACAGAGAGTGATACGAGATGTTTTCGTGCCGTTTTTAACGATATTATTATTTCGGCTAACACACCCACAAACGGTACAAAATTCTGGTTTATGCGTATAAGTAGCTGCATAAAATAAAGATTTTCTCTTTTTAAATATCTTCTCTTGAACTTTATTATCCCAAATAATGTTTTTATCTTTGATTTGTAGTGTAGCTTCTAGTATATTGTTCATATGGTCATCATCCTTTTGTTTTAGGTTTCAGCGCTTTTAATATAATGGATGTTGGCCTTTTTGTATACACTAAAATAGGGTTGGTGGAAAATTTCCATCAACCCTAAAAATTATAGAACCGTTCTTTTTATATCTCATTTATTCAGCCAAGGCACCCATTGGATCCCATGGTGCAAGGACGATTGGTTCTGCTTCATAGGCAGCTTGTTCTTCTGCTGTTAGTAATTCCTTACGAACAACAATTTGGTAAGTGTACTCGTCCATCCAAGCGTCTGAGGCAACAAAGTAACCATCTGCACCGACCTTGTCTCCCCATGAGTTTTCAACTTTCCATTTGATTGATTTGCCATTTTCATCCAAATCAACACCTGTCAAGACCATAGCGTGGGTCATCAAGCTTTCGCTGTAGTCTAAACGTCCTGCTTTGTCCTGAGTGAGTTGAATATCCATGCTTGATTCAAAGTCATAGACATCTGTCGCAAGGATTCCGGCTTTACGGTTGCTGAGCTGGCCAACATCTGAACCAAACCAAACAGTTTCTCCTGTCTGCATTTGGGCAATCGCCAATTCTTTCAAACGTTCCATCGGTACGTTAATGTAACGAACTGCACGGCTACCAACCACATTTCCCAACATCTCAACTGTGTAAGATTTACCGTATGGTTTATCAGCAGTTGGAGCATTGATCACAGAAACGTAGTCTTCTAGTGGAAGGTCAACGTATTTCTTGTAAAACTCTTGTGGTGTGATGCCTTTTTCGCTTTGGTAGTTGTTGTCCTTATCACGATAAGCAAAGTCAAATTGACGTGGTGGAAGTCCTAGTGACATGGCAAGGAAGTTAAAGATCTCCTGCAAGAGATCTTCTTTCTTAGCTTGAACAGTCGCTTGGTCTGCACCAGAAGCCAAGAGGTCACGCAAGATTTGAGCGTCTTGACGAAGCAATTTATTAAGGATGGCATTGAGCTCACGGCTACTGCTAGATGAAACAGACTCTGGATAAACAGACTTAGGAACGACACCGTATTTCTCAAAGAGAGCCACAACCATATCCCATTGACCACCATCTTGTTGTGGAGTTTGGAGTAGGAAGCTAACCTTGCGGCTTGTCAATTCTTGGTCTGCAGTCGCAATGACTTGCTCCAAGAACCAGTTAGATTTTTCATACTTGTCCCAGAAGAAGGTGTGAGCTTGTGACAATTCAAAGTTTTCAAGTTTGTATTGAGAGATGAGTTTGTGGCGGAAGGTATTAAGGGCCGCAAACATCCAACAACGACCAGAAGCCTTCTGGTTAGTGACCTTGTCCTTTGTTAAATCAAGTGAGAAAACAGGGGTGTTGTCGACATGGCTTTGACGACGCTCAAGAGCTGCAAAGATTCCATTGTGGCTAGCAGCATTTTCGATAGCTTGGTATTTGACATTTGCTTCATAGTTGGCAAATAATTTATCTGTAAATGATTCTTGAATCGCGTTCATAAAATCCTCCTTTTATTCTACAGTCTATTATAACTCTTTTCACAAAGGAAGCAACCAAAAACTGAAAAAGGCAAGGATATTTTCCTCACCTTTTTCAAAGATTCCACAGTTTACCTAACACTTTCGAGCAAGCTTTCTAATTCCTCTGTGGTCAAGCGACGCCATTCCCCACGCTTCAGATTTTCATCCAAGGTCAAAGTTCCCATGGTCAGACGTTGCAAGTCCACCACTTCCTTGCCACAGTAAGCAACCATGCGTTTAATCTGGTGGAATTTCCCCTCTGCAATAGTCACGCGAACCAGACTTTGGTTTTTTTCTCTATCGAGAGACACAAGCTCAAGCTTAGCAGGTTGGCAGGTAAAGTCTTTGAGCGGAATCCCCTTGGCAAAAGTCTCAATATCTTCATCCGTCATGATTCCATCGACTTGCGCAAGATAGGTTTTATCCACATGGCGTTTAGGTGAAAGGAGAGCATGAGCCAACTGGCCATCATTGGTCAAGAGTAAGAGTCCATGCGTATCGATATCCAAACGCCCCACCGGGAAAACTTCCTTGGCACGTGCATAGTCATCCAACAAATCCAAGACAGTCTTATGTTTAGGATCTTCAGTTGCTGAAATAACACCCTGGGGCTTGTTCATCATATAGTAAACAAACTCCTCGTACTCTAGCTTTTGCCCGTCAAAACAAATATCGTCTGTCTCTTCATTGATTTGTAGCTTGGCAGATTTTTTCTTTTTACCATTGACCGTCACGCGCCCAGCCTTTAGAAAGTTTTTAACCTCTGTCCGACTTCCTACGGCGCAGGCAACCAAATATTTATCTAATCTCATAGCACTATTATACCATGAAAAAGCATAGACTTAGTACAAAAATAAGCCGCCTGATTGGGCGACTTTATTTTATAGGGAGATTATTATGAAAAATTTTTAGGAGTTAAAGTTAAGGTCTTCTTAACTTATGCTTATAGTATAAGCTAGATTCCTAAAAGTTTTCTTAAAATTTTCTCCTCAAACTTAAATTTCTGTAAATCTTCACTGTTAAAGTCAAGCATTGTCTCTTTAAAAAATATAGATCATGAAAACGTTAAGGCCATAAAGAGGAGTAGCATCACAAATAAGGCTAAGCTAACGAGCAAAGTTAGAACTTTAACAAGCGTATTGCTTTGCCAATAGCTGGGCTTTCCGATATTACTAGTTGCATCCATAGAAAAAATTTGAGTTTGTCTTGGTTGAATGGTCACAAGGATGATTAAGGCAATAGCTAAAATAATGGTTAAAATTATCAATAATTCAGTCATTTAACTACCTCAAAAGTCCTATCAAAGTAAATAATAAACCAATCAAGATAACTAACCCCAACAAGAAAGAGAATGTTTTACTGATTTTTTCACCACGTGTAGATTTTTCTTTTTTGATGGGTTCTTGTTTCATCTCTTCCATGCGACCTTCAACATCCTGATAAAATAGATCTTTTTTAGTCATGGCTTTCTCCTAAAATGGTTTCCATCCGCTCCTGATACATAATTGGATCCACATAATTGGCATGGTAACCCTGTTCTCCAAGAGCTCGTCCCATCTCCTTAACGTTAGAAAGAGCTAATTCAATAGTTTGAATCATGCCGTCCACTGCTTCCTTAGCGAAAATATGACTTGGAGCTGTATAGCGACGGTTATGGGCAGTTTCTTCAAAAGCTAGGACCAGTTGGTTGTGTTCAAAGGCCTGACGAACAGCCTGAAGCAATTCATTCCCATAGTTGATATCCAAGTAGATATCTGATAGTTGATAGAGATCTTGAATCTTTTGGGGACTGGCATTTTGATAGAGCACAACATTCGGGTAGCGGAGCATATCCATCAACTTTGCAGACATTTCTGTCACTGCCGCGATTCGGAAAGTGACCCTTGGTAAACTCTCCACCAATTTTTCAACTTGCTCTAGTTGATCCGAATTGGTCACAATCAAGGCATCAGGACGAACAAAATTATCACGCTTAAAGTGATAATGATAGCCTAGGTGACTAAACTTATGATGGAATTTTTCATCCGTCAATTGCAGAGCGCGTTCATAAGTCGCATAATCTGGAATGATAATGGTCTTAGCTCGAAGCTGATCATTCTCCAAAATCAGTTGCATATTTCCTGGTATACCATCATGTAGTGGTTCTTGCCAAACTAGAATATCCTGACCTGATTTGTCTGGGAAATGGAAGGAAGTCAAAAACGAGGTAGATAGGGTATTAAAGAGAAGGTGGTTAAGATTCACTTTCAAACCTTGTAAGAAGTCTATAATAAAGGCCACTCGACCAGAAAAATGGCGCAATCCTTGACCTTCCAAGGTCAGCAGAATATCACCTGTGACATGGTTTTCCAAAATAACTTCTTTTTGATCTACATTCCGATAAGAAGTCATGATAGCTTGGCCAGAAGCATCAAAGGTAGTCTTAGCAAAGCAAGCTCCAAAACGATTATAGTGATCCACTTGGAAGATGCGACCTGCTGGTGTTTTCCATTCGACTTTTTTCACCAAACGAGCCTGTAAGCCATCTGCAAAATGAATCACTGCTCGTTCTTGATTAAGGTCATTGATGGTTCCAAATTGATTATTCCCAGCAATCTCCCAAAAGTCTGGTACAGGAACTTGGTTAAAGTACAAGGGTTTACCGCTGTCATAACCCAAATAATAGGTGAAGGGTGAGACAACTCCATCTGGTAAAAATCCATCGGGTTCAATAACCACAGCCAAATCAGACAGTCCAGCTTCAGTCAGACTATAGTGCAAATCTTGACTTTCTTGACTGTATACATCAAATAACTGAATCATCCACTACCTCCTTGATTGTATTTTCCCATTTGTTCAAAATCTCTTGAGTCAAGAATTTCTCAGCAATCTGGTAAGATTTTTCTCTCATGCCTTCCAAATGATTCTCCAAATACAGTTGGCAGATTTTTTCTGCATAAGCTTTCTTGATTTCATCTTCGACATGGTCAGATGAGCTTGGAATCAAGTAACCATTTTCACCATCTTCGATGAAGGTTTGATTTCCATAAGGAACATCAAAACCAATCAATGGCAAGCCCGAACCAATTGCTTCCATGAGTGTCAACCCAAAGCCTTCACTGGTAGAAGCAGTTAGATAAACTTCATACTGTGAATAGATTTGGGAAAGTTCGGCATGACCCTTGAGTTTAATATACTCTTCTGCCTGACCTGCAGCGATAATCTCATGTAGACGTCCTTCCTCACCACCACTACCGTAGATATCAAAGGTTAATTCTGGCAACTCCTTATGAGCCTCAATCACAGCCTTGACAAGCCAATCAATATGCTTTTCCTTAGCTAGACGCGAAGCTGTAATGAGAGAAAATGGCTTACGACTCTCTAGTGGTTTTGTTAATTGGTCAACACTTCCAACTGGAATGGTCACAATCTTAGGAGCATGCGAGGTATAGTGAGCAAACTGTTGCTCTAGAACTTCCTTTTGACGATCCGTTGAAACAATAAAGAGATCGACCTTATCTGCATTGGTAAACTGGTAGTCATAATAGTTGTTCCAAAGGATATAATCATCATTGGTCGCATTTTCACTATAGTGCTCAGCGTGAATGACAACAGCTAGATGCGCCGCCTGCGCTTCTTCAAAGACCACCTGACCAATCCCTGTCTCACGATCCAAAATCACTAGATCTGATTTATTTAACTCAAGAGTCTGCATGAAATAACGGAGCAAGGCGGGTTTCCCGTATAAGATTCGATCCTTGAAACGGTAGACTTCCTCGGTCCCTTGATTCATGAACATCTCATAAGCTGGAGTCCCATCTTCATTGTAGAAGGTTCTTTGGTAGAGTGTCGCTACATTATCTTTAGGAGCAAAATACTCTGTGCAGTAGCGTGTGTAAGAGAAGTAATCCTTGCGGATTAACTTACCAGCATACACATACTCCACATGTTGGACAAAATCTTTTTCCTCATCTACTAAATAACAAGTGATAAACTTGTCCTCATCTGAGAAGAAGATTCGTTCAATTTTCCCATTTCGTTCACGACGGCTTTCTACACCTTCAAAGTAAGCCAAAACATCATCTACCGTCACACTGGTCGGTGCAATCTTGATGTCTGTGAAGTGAGTGTAAAGCCAGATGACCTGATCATCATCAAAACCGATATTTGCGGTTAAGTGCTGGATATTATCACCCAAAATCATGTCTGTAAAGATAAACTTTGACGGCAGATTTAGGCTGCGAAAAATACCTGCACGGTAAGCTTGGGCATATTCAACACCACTGCTGGCCCAGCCGATTCCTAAATTTATATTGTAAATTGTCATATTGTCCCCTTTTTATGGAAAATAAGCCATAATTTCCCCATCAGGTGAAATGTCTACTCGACTCAATAGAAGATTTCGAACCATATCCTTCTTGACCTGCCTTTTCATCTCTTCAAATCCATGATAGGCTTCTTGATAATACTCGACAATAGGATTCTTTTGAGCAGCTGATTGCCCACCGATTGCTAGACTCAATTGTTGCAGGTAGTCTACCTGCTCTACCCAGTTATCATCTATTGCTTTTAGCAATGCTAAACGCTGAAAATCTGAAAAGAAGTCATGAGTTTCCAGAATCGTTCGTTTCTCTTGTAGACTCTTTTGAACGGTTGTCTCCAGAACTAGCTTGATTGCATCCTTATCCGTCAGATCTAACTCTCGCGGAACTGCATGGTAAAGAAAACTGATATTTTTAACGATAAAATGATACAGATCTTCTCTACTTTCAAAGGGTTCTTCTGCCAAGCTTTTTCTTACGAACTCATCCAGAACATCTACAACAAAACCATCAAGATCCTCGGTTCCATCAATCAAGCGATTTCTTTGACTATAGACCATCTCTCTTTGAATATTCATACTCTCAGCATACTCTAAGGTTTGCCTTCTTGATGATCTAGCAGCGCTATCGCTTGCCTTCTGCGCTTTTTCTACTAATTTTCGATAGCGTCTTCCTTCTAAAAGTTCTGGGCTTATCTGTTTATTTACTGTATAGTCCTTATACATCTTATGGACCCAAGAAGGTCCATACTTCTTGATCACATCATCTTCCAGTGAGACAAAAAATTTCGACAAGCCAGGATCTCCCTGTCGACCAGAACGTCCTCTAATCTGTAAGTCAATACGTTTACTATCCATCCGTTCTGTACCAATGACAACTAGACCACCCAGTTCAGCAACTCCTGGACCAAGCTTAATATCAGTCCCACGACCAGCCATAGAAGTCGCAACTGTCACGGCTCCCATACGACCTGACTCTGCAATCATCTGAGCTTCACGCGCTGCATTATGGGCATTTAAAACGTTATGAGCAATTCCTTCACGTAATAATAGAGAGGAGTAGAGTTCCGACATTTCTACTGATCCAACAAAAATCAATAAAGGATTACCTTTTTCATGATAATATTTAATCTCAGCAAGCGATGCATACACTTTCTCAGGTAGGGTAACATAGAGATTGTCTGGATAATCAATTCGCTGATTCGGACGATTTGTAGGGATTCGAATGACTGACATGCCATAAGTTTCTAAAAACTCTTTCTCTGCAACCTTTCCTGTCCCAGTCATCCCAGAGATTTTTTTAAACTTCTTAAATAAGCTTTGGTAGGTAATGGAAGCCATCGCCCGTGTTTCTTCAGACAAGGGAACATGCTCTTTTGCCTCAATGGCTTGGTGTAAACCACCCTGTAATTTGGTCATTTCTAATAAACGACCTGTACTTTGATCTACCAATACGAGTTCTTCCTCTTTCTCACCCTTACGGATGATATAGTCTTTATCCCTTTTAAATAAGGTATGAGCTCGTAAAGCAAAGGTCAGGTGTCTTGCTAGTACGCCATGTTCTTCAGAATAGAGGTTATCAATACCTAAAAAGCTCTCCGCAGTTTGAGCGCCCTTAGTAGTGAGCCAGACTTCTTTTTTCTCTTCTTTAAAGATATAGTCTTGACCCTCAACTAGAGTTGTCATCAAGGTGTCAATAATTCCATAAAAATTGGATTGAACCCTAGGAGAACCTGAAATGACCAAGGGAGTTTGAGCACTATCCAGCAAGACTGAATCTACCTCATCTACGATAACAAAGTTAAATTCTGGCATGTACTTTTTATCTTCACTAGAGGCTAGATTATCAATCAAGTAGTCAAAACCAAGACCACTGTTTGTCGTATAAACAATATCCGCACTATAAATTTCCCGCTTATCTTCAGGCGTTAACTCTTCATCCTCGTCTTCAGAAAAGGGAATGCGAATGGTCAAACCTAAGAACTCATAGACTTGTCCCATCTCCTCTGCATCACGCTTGGCAAGATAGTCGTTAGTCGTCACCAGCATAACACCTTTTCCCGATAAGGCATTGAGATAGACTGGCATCGTAGCGGTCAAGGTTTTACCTTCACCTGTATTCATCTCCGCAACATTCCCTTGGTGGATGACAATCCCACCCATGACCTGTACATCATAGGGAAACATTCCTAGGATCCGCTTATCGGCTTCACGTACAACTGCAAAAGCTTCCACTAAAAGATCGTCTAAGCTTTCTCCAGCAGCAATTCTATCTTTAAATTCTTGAGTTTTACCTGCTAATTCATCATCTGTTAGCGAGGCCATCTCTTCTTTTTTTAGATTGATTTGATGCAAGATTTTTTTCACCTTGCTCAATTGTCTATTCTTGTTCCACATCTTGCTCAGAATCGTCCTCTTCTATTGAAAATGAATGAAAGTCAACTGCTTGAAATCCTGCACTCAACAGCTGTACTCTGTAATGATAGGCTTCTTCTGGATAGGTAAAGGTGAAATCCAAGTCTTTTTCAATCACTTGACCAACCTGCTTATCATAACGATCCATAAAGATGAGCCTAAAGTATAAACCATTTTGAGGTTGCACAGTCATACGACTAGACAAACGGTAACGATATCCCCTTTTTAAAAGAGGTAAGGTTGGGGTTAAGCGATTTCCTTGAAAGTTAAAACTTGAGGTCCACTCATGAATCATAGTACCAGAATTCACCATATCATTTTCCAGATAAACATGGTCTCTTGAATAATAGAGGACAATAGAACCAAACAAAAATGTATTTTGCCTCGTATCACCTAAACTAGCTCCCTTAAATTCTCCCCAATATATTTCTTTATTCCGTTTGATCATCATTAAAACTTTCTCCCAAAATCCTGCTCTAAAATCATCTTATAAAAATTCTTGAACCAAGCAGCACTAGTAGTACTATCGTCATTGTGGCGGCCTGAGGTCCCCTTGACCATAATACGAGCCCCCGTATGATAAAGGGCTGCTACTAAATCATCATAGGCATGCGGATCGTAGTCTTCCTCTTTCATATAAGAGAGCCCAAAGATTGTTTGACTAAAATCTGCCTGTTTAAAAGGAGTCCAAAAACGATCATCCAAGGATCTCATAGCATCTATACTAGCATCCCCTTTAGAATGATGACGTAAGATATCAAAGGCGGTTGGGAAAAGCCCAGGTGCCTCAAGTCTGCCTCTCTTTGCTATCAAGCCAAGATTAGCCAAGGGTTTTGAAACGATCACAGCTTTCGGTTCAAAGAACGAACTGTAATACATAGCTCCATAAGTTCCCATGGACATACCCGAAAGGATCAATTCCTTATTTGAGAATCCTAATAAATCCAGATGTTCTTGAATGACATTTCGAACACCATTCTCAAGACAGTCATCACCCAAGTAGAAGGCTCCTCCATCTATCCGAGGATCTTGAAAAAGAAGGAAAGGCGTACCAAGAGATCTCATCATTCCGAAACCTTCAAATCCTTCGGCTCGTCGATAACCAGAGAAATAGATATTCAAAGGTGGCTTAAAGTCTCCTGGATAGAAAAAGTAATTGATTTCCTCACGCTTTTCATTATGAATGATTCCCCCACCAAGAACGTATTTACCAAATTGGTAGCGCGTCAAACGCTGGTGAAGAGCTCCTATTTTCAGACATCCTGCTCCTCTAGCTTCTAAAGAGATACTGATGAATGAAGAAAAGTCATCATCCAGTACAAGGGCAGACTTCATATCTTCAACTGTGAAAACTCGTTCTTTAACAAAGTTATCAGTGGAGCCATCTTGGATATTTCGAACAATCAGACGAATATCACAAGTCCAATCTTTCTCATATTCGAGCCAAAGTTCGACTGGGTTAAATTCGCTAGCTCGGATATTATACTTCCAACTAATTAAGGGGCGAAAGTCTTGACCATACTTTCCTAGGAGTTCTAGATTTTCATAACCGTTATATCGAACCTTTCCCGTAAAAGCAGGATTGACAATCATATCAATTGGAACTAACTTATCTCCATACTGCCCTCTAAACAGGGCCTTAGATAAGAGTCGCAAAAGTTCTGCTGGGTTTGAAAAATCTGTTGCTTGAGCACAGGTTTTTTTCAAAAAATCTTGAACATCTTTCGATTGAGGCTCAGCTGTATCAGGGTAGAAAATCGTATAAGGAGTGATCTTTCTCATCAACGGAATCAAATCCGATAAATGCTCAGGATTTTCAATCAAAACAGCTGAAAAAGTTCTTAAGCCTTCCATTTTCATGACCTTCTTTATGGCAGTCGTTGATCTTGGCCAAAAGAAGTGCCACTCCATATTTTCAGGAAGCTCATAGATATGGCTCCAGTTTCTGCTACCTATCTGCAAAATCTGTAATTTATTGCTCACTTTTTGCCTCCTCTAACCATTTTTCCCACTTGTCTACAAATTGATCACCCGTATTTTGTCGAATCTTATCAATTGAGTAAATTAAGGCTTGATTCCAATGTTTCAGGGTATCTAAAAAGTAGTGCCCAGCCTTACTAAACTCTGATAAATCCGATAGGATATACCCATTTTGTAAATGGGTAACATATTCTGACTCGTGTCGGTTGATTTGAGGGATTCCTGCGCTAATCCCTGCAATCTGTGTGTAAATATTAGCGACTGGATTCAAATCAACAATTAAACGAGTATACTCTAACTCACGAATTAAGCCCATCTCATCATTTAGATTGATAATCTTAAAGCGATAATCATCTCTGGTATTTTCCTCTAATGTATTTTCCGCATCAGATACCACAGTATCCTTTAACAGATCCCTTGGGTTAAGACGTTCTATAATCAGCGAATCGAGTTGCTTCTGCAAAGCTTCTATTTGATAACCTTCTGCATTAAATACTGAAAAAACAACCTCTGTCAAGGGATTTTTCGAAACAAAATGCATGATTTCATACAGGACTTCTGGATCTTGTTGCATCTGTATATCTAATTGGACATAAATTTTTGATTCTTTTAATCGTTGGCTAATCCCTAATTTTAAGCGCGTATCAAATGACGGTAAATGATGCATTTTAGAAGCAAATTGGGGATAGGTCTCTTGTAATCGCTCAAGAAAATCTTTCCGATCACTAATCAACATTCTAGACTGTTCTACTACCTGGCAATGAGTTTGTAAATCATCTGCTTGATTTCTTTCAATAAAGAAACTTATAATTTTAGGAGCTTCTTTTGGTAATTTTTCTAACAATTGATCTTGAAACTTGGTATTAGCTGCCAAAACAAATGAATCTCCAACCTCATAGTCTTGATTTAAAAATGTTGCTAAGAATTCCCAAATGACTTCATCTATACTGTCATAAACTAATTTTCCAAAACGATAGCTTACTGCTGGGTTTACCTTTACAATTGGCTCTTCCCCCTGCAAGTTTTCCCTAAGTTGCCACTGGCCTTTTGCATTGTAATAATAGCGAGTAGCTGGCTTCTGATCCTTAAACTCTACAAGACTAGATAAAAAGCCTCGATCATCAAAATAGCAAATAAAATCAACTTGGTCATCCTTAAAGTAAGTGATGTAGCTGATAAAGCCTTCTGAACCATATTCAATTTCAGCATAGAGTTCTCCCTGTTGCTTAACTACAACTACAAAAGGAGTATAGATAAAATCACAATCTTCATCCCATGCTAAATCCTTTAATTGTAAAGGATGCATCTCCTCAGCTTCAATATTTTGAATAGCATCAAAAACGGAGAAAACATCAGACTCCAATAAATCTTGTCTGTGTAACAAATAGCGTAGATGAGGATGATAAGTCAACCATAGCATCTTAGATTCTAATTCTTGGCGTTTAAAGATACGAATTTGGTGTAAGATATCATCAAATTCTAAGCGATAAGGAGTTCTATACCAAGGCACAATACTAGCTTGCCAAGATGGATTGTTACGCTCCAAAAAAGGAATGAAATAATACATATATTCTCCTCACAATTATGAATCAATTTCTAAGAGTGGTCTATAATTCTCATTTAAGGTCAAAGCATCAATTTCTTCCTTGATATTAAACACCATTCCATTAAAAATCAAAAATAAGCCTGAAAGCATACTTAGTTGCATATAGCGCGGATCATATAAGACAATCAACATTGGTAATCCTGCCATAAATACGATATAGATAGACCCAATGATTGCAAAACGAAATATCAATTTTCCGAGATAACGACTAGTATCTTCTCCAGGATAGATATTATAAATATATTCTCCAGATTTTTTCATTCTCTCAGCAATTTCTTCACTATTCATATTTACAAATGCAAACGCAATTCCTAATATAAATAAAACAACAATATAAGTGAAGACCCAAATTGGCTGACCAATTGCAAAGCGGCTAATCCACTCTCCAATCCACGATTCTTTCGGTAAAACCATCTGAAGAAGCAACAAGCTATATTGTGGGATGGATACCAAGGACATGGCATACATAAAGGGCATCCCTCCAGCTGGATTCAGCAAAATATCCAAATAAGAATAACGTTTAAAGCGATTGTGGATCATAATCTTATTTACCAGAATTCGATAACGAGCTCTCTGAACTCTAACTGCAATCGCTAAAAATACCATTGAGAGCATCAAAAGAGCCACAATCAATAAGGGACCAACTTGTAATTCTTTGATGCTTTTTAAGATGTTTTGTGGCATACTTGACACCATACTTGACATCAAGATAACTAGAGACCCTCCGACACCAAACAAAGAATTCAAATCCGATAACCAGACTAAGAAAAAGGTGCCCGCAATCAAGAGTAGAACATTCATGGTCAAGACTAGCCCATAATTCATCCCTGACTGAATAGGGAGATTTAGAGTAATGGCTAATGCTTGGATTAAAGCAATGACAAACGTTAATATCATTTTTCGTCGATCTTGAACTTCAAGTGGTAAACTACCCAGACCAAGTTTTTTAGACATGCTAAACATTTGCCATAAAATCATCGCCGACATCCATGGAGACAGTCCAACTGAAAATAGGGAAAGACTCCGAAGATTTCCACCTGTTATAGAAGTAGAAAAGGCTAAGAAAGCTGCAGTTCCACCCAAAAAACTCGTGTCATTAACGTTTACAAAGGGAAGGGTCAATCTACTTCCTAGAACGTAAATGAATAAGAAAGAAATCGTCCACATAACCCGTTTCACGACAACTGATGTTAATTTTTTCTTCAAATTTTTCTCCTACCTTATTCGAGTGATGAGATATTCTGATGAACATAGCTAAATCTATAAATTGATCTTTTGCTAACAATGGCGTTCCCTCATCCTAATGGATGAGGGCAATCCATAACTATTCTATTCTAAACATTCAAAACCTGCATCACTGCATCAATCAATAGTTTTTTTGTAAAGTAGCCTTGTTTCAAGGCATAACTCACTTTATATACATTTTCAACCATTTGTTGATAAGCTTCTACTGTCGTTCCCTCTACAAGACGACTGGCTTCTTCCAAACTATCTACTACATAACCTAAGCCTTTTTCCTTTATGAAACTGGCATTTGAGAGATAGGATGGTACTACTACTGGAATTCCAGCAGCAAGATAAGTGCTAACTTTATGAGAGATATTCAAGCGATAGTAATCTGCCTCTTCAGCTGGATTTTCACTTGTTCCCCATACTAAGCCAAAGCCCCCCTCTGACAAAGCAAAAAGCAACTCTGGATCTGTTTTCCACCCTTTAAAGGAAACACTTGGATTATGATTCTCCTGATTAGACTCGGAAAAAATATCGAGTGGGGTTGAGTAAGCCCAGTTGGATAAGTGTTCAAAACGTTCTACACTACCCGCAAAAGATAGTTTTTTTTGAAAAGCAGGCTGTCTCAAAGGATAGTCATGAACATGATCCCACATGCCTTGGATAATAATCTTTTGAACTGTCAATCCTTCCTGAATCAGGCGTTCTTTCATGTTTTCTGAAGGAACAACTACTAGATCTGATTGGTTGTACATCTCAATGTACTCAGGCATTAAGTAATAATTGGATGGAAACATAAGGGGTGGCACGTCATGGATAAAGGTAATAATTTTCGTGTTTAAAATCTTACATTTCCTGATAAAGGCCTGGTCATACTCTCTACCATTCCATGTAGGAGATTGATAAACAACGATATCCCCATAACCCAGCTTAGCTAAAACGCCATCTAAACGGCTATTCAACTCGCCTTGACTATCACTATAGATATTGTAAAAGTAAAAGCTAAGCTCGTGAAAGTCTAACTTTTTTGCAATTTTAACGGTTTCATTCTGGGCGATCAAGGCTGTACTCTGACCAGACATACCGTAAATATTTGTAATATTAATTTTCATTTTGAATCTCTAATTTAGTATTTTTTAAAACAAACCACTCACAAACTTAAAGTTCCTTCAAAAAATCGACCATAGCCTGAGGATTATCATGAGGAAATACTTGATCTACATGATAAGGATTGGCCACATTATCAAACGCTAAAATTGTTTTCTTAGCTTCTTGCACCCATTCTAAAACATCAGGAAATTTAAACTCATGATTGATATCCAGATAAACATCACATTCTTCAATCATTTTCCTGCACATCCACCTCATAACAGTTGGATGCAACTTAATATTCTCATAACTGGCTAGACTTCTGAGAATTTCTCCCATATCCGTAAAAGTTAAAATATGAATATCATACTCAGGTAAATGTTTAATCAGATAATCAATTTGTTCTAATTGCTGACTGCCTGTAATGATCAATGCTTGATATTTAGCTTTTTTCACGACAAGTTCTTCTTGACTATTTATTTGAGACCACTCTAGTTGATTATATTTCCACCAAACTTCACGTAGGCGACCTACCGAATAAGTATTCCAAGGTTTATCGGTAGACAAATAATGAACAATCGCTGGTAATGGAGTCAAAGGCAATTCAAAAATAAAATATTGCCCCCGACTATCAGCCAACTGATCATATCCAATCTGAAAATTATAGGTATCATCTAATAATACATAATTTTCTCCCATCACTAGATTGAGAACTGTTTGATCAGCTTCAAGTAAGTGTTCATGTTCTCTTTCAGTAATGTTAATGAGTTCCTGCTGGATTCCCTTATCCTTCCAATACGCATTATTGATCAGTAACACTCCTGCATTAAATCTGTCTTCTAAACCATATATGATTTTTGCAGCAGCTAGAGGTTTATTGGTTAAATCAATAGAAAATAGATCTGTCAAATCACGTGTAACTACTAAGTCACAATCTAAATATAAAACAATATCTTCTGACACAAAACTCGGTATAAAATAACGAGCAAAGGTCATAAAGTTTATGTGCTGTCCAACAGGTGGTAGACTCCAATTTCGCATATTACCTCCAAACAGCTTGATATCAACTATCTCACTATTTCGGTATGCCATTTTTTCCCTGACGGAGACAAACCACTCTTGGGGAATATCCTGATTAAAAATATAAATCTTGACATCACTATTGTGATAGCAAATAGATTTTAAGGTAGTTTCGATTTGACGAATATAACCGTAATCTCCTGCTAACACAAATACTTTTTTATTCATTCACTACTCCTTGACTATAGCTTCACGATGATAGATGCATCATAAGCCGCATCGGCAACTAGCTGAATTTCTTGATCAAAATTATGCTCTGCGGTATGCTTGTGTGAGAATTTCACTTTTGAAGCTGCTCCCATCTTAAACCACTCATATTCGGAATCAATATGACCTAAATCAACCGCTTGTATGCCTTTTTTGCTTAAGTGATACGCTAAAACCTTGGCTGTAGGTCCAAGCATCAAGAATACTAATTTACCAGCCGCATGCTTTTCAATCGCTTCTTGAATAGCCTCAACTTTACTGTAGGCATTTCTAGAAGGGCAGATGATCCGCTCAACTGACTGAGCATTGTCAAAAAGATCGTTGCCAACTCCTGAACGTGAGTTTTCACCTTCGACGATCAAGATATCTCGTTTATCCCAAAGTTTCTTTAATTTTTCAAAGTGGGCTACCGAAGCAGACTTATCTTTGAGGTCCATATAAGGACGAGATATAAAAGTAGAACCATAGAAACTTGCTGTACAAAATCTATGATAGGCTTCTTTATAATTCTCTAAATGCTTTTGCCAAAAGTTAACAGCTTCAGGATTATAGCGTTCCAAACCTTCAAAAACATCAGAAAGACAAACCAGCAATTCTGGAGAGCTTTCTAGTTGGATCATACTTCTAAGCTGTTCTGCCAATGTCTCATCATAGTCTTGATAAGGAATCCCATGCCCCATCATAATATCCATTTCCCCATCTCCATAACGAATGACAGAAGAATGGTGCTCCAGTATATAATCAAGACTCTGCTGGATATCCAGTACCTTTGGGTAGGATTGCAGCTTTTTTACAGGTAGCTCTCCATTTTGGCAATAGTTTTCAATAGCTAGAACCATCTCCTCAGGATGTGCTTGGTCATAAAGAAACTGACCTTGTTCACCATGGGCTACACTTTCAAAAGCAAATACTGGTTTTCCAGCTTGTCGGAAACGCCCAATGATCCCATCAACTTCGGATTCAGCATTGATATCCAGTAAGAAGTCACAGCCTTCAACCAAGCTATCAATCAAAGCTGGTTGCCCAGCAATATCTGACAAGACAGAGACATTTGGGTAGGCTAGTAGAGCTGTGATACTATCAGCCACCATAACGGGAGCTGCCACATAAAATTTGACATCCGGTAGATGTTCAATCAAGTAGCCCATATTTCTCAAGTCGCTTGAGAAGGTATAGACTAGGGCTGAATGTTGAACCCCTGTGTATTGACTCACCTGATCTTTTGTCAGACAAGGTGTTACCTGACTCATATCAGACCAATCTTGGGCATTATAATACCACCAAACATCTCGATAGATGGAGCGTTCATACAATCCCCATGGTTTTCTCTCTGTCAAATAATGAATAATCGGTGGATAAGTCCCAGGTTCTGGTCGATAATCTGAGAAATGTGTATGCAAGGTAATGCAGTTATATTTAAAGTCTAAAGCTAACCAACGATCTTTAAATAAGAGATTCAAGATACTTTGATCATCTTGAGCAACCTTATCATGCAACTCATTAGTCATTTCAATCAACTGCTTGCGAACTTCTTCTTGTTTCCAAAGGCGATTATTGATGAGCAAGACACCTGCGTTGAATCCATGCTCATTAAAATATACTTGAGCCCCCAGATCCTTGACTGCTGCCAAAGGATAGTCTCCTAATTCGACATCAAATAGAGGACTTAAGTCTCTTGTGACAACCAAATCACAGTCCAGATATAAGACCTTATCTTCCTCAACAAAATCCGAAATAAAGTAACGTAAAAATGTTGCATAGTGAATATTGGTCTTATATTGGCTGATATGAGAACTATTGACACGGGCATTGACGATTTCACAGTCTAGCTTCTTTAATTTACGATTGAGATTATAGAACCACTCTGTCGGAAAATCGCTGTTAATCAGATAAAAACGAAGTCCTCGATTATGACAGCAGATTGATTTGATTGTCGTTAATACCTTATCTGCATATTGGTAGTTGGCTCCGAGTACAATTGCCTTCATGTTCATTTTATCTTTCTTTAACTCTTTAATTGCTTCTATCATTGACTGTGGAGATTGAGAGGAAACGACTATTTGTTCCAATTGATTTTTGTTGGTCGTATCAAAGGTCAGTACTGGCCTACCTGCACTGGTATAGCGACTGACGATAAAGTCCATCGGACTCCCTTTATGGATATCCAGATAGGCGTCTGTCTTCTCAATCATTTCATCAATCACTGCCCCAACCATGCTAGGATATAAGTAAACATTAGGATATTTGTCCAAAGCCATTAAAATTGAACCCATATCTGTATAAGCTCCAATATGGAATCCAACATCAGGAAGAGCTTGAGCTAGTTCTTCAATATACAGAAAATCCTGCGAATCTGTGAATGTAAATAGATTGACATTATGAAGGTCATAAACTCTCTTGATGGTAAAACGTCCTGCATAGTGGTCAGCAATCTGTTCATAACTAACATCCCTAAATGCCCACCATAAGTCTCGATAACGATAGCCCATCAAAGTGGACCATGGTTTTCGATAGGTCGTATAATGGATGATCAAAGGTTCTTTATCCAACTCAAAGTGTGAATCCCAATGGCTATAAAAAGCAATGACATCATGACCAACTTGAAGGTTAAAATGCTTATCCAACTCTAGCCAATGATTTTCAAACATCAAATTTAATATAGTCTGAACACCATTAAATCTATCACTGATTGCAAAATCAGGTGAAGATACGTAATCAATTGTCTTATTTATTAATTTAGTAGTGATATCATATTGTTTCCACTTAGAATTATCAATTAATAACATTCCTGAGTTGAAACCAACACCATCTACATCTCGAACAGCAGCAAGATACTTATCACCCAAATCAATATTAAAGAGTAAATCAAGACTACCATTAATAATCAAATCACTATCCAGATAGAGTACTCTCTCCTCTTCAATATAATGAGGAATGAAATAGCGAGCATACGCAATCGCTGAAATATGTTCCTGGTTTTTCCACCTAGAATCAATCTCTTCATCTATACGAATGTCTTCTACAACACTTCCCAATTTCTCCACTTGTACCTTGAGATCATTGAACCAGTCACTAGGAATATTTTGATGGAGAATATAAATTTTAACATTTTGATTGTAATATAGAATAGATTTTATTGTTGTAAGTATCGGGATAAGGTAATTCTTATCCCCCGCAAGAACAACTGCCCTTCTTTCTTCCAAAATATCAAACCCCATTATCTAATCTCCATTTTCATCATTCGCTAGTTGATGACGAATGCTATTAATCATACTCTCTTTATCCTCTAAACTAAAAACTCGGACGTTTTTATCTCTTCTATGGACAACTGTTTCAAAAGAAAATACCGGTTTTCCTATCTCTAAAGCACGACCTACAATATTATCAACCTCTCCCCAATGATTGATATCTAAGTAAATATCTGCTCTATTTAATAAATCTTCGAGAATATCATCATGATGCACATTAGTATAAATATTCACGTTCTCGTAGTGATTAAAGCTTTCTAGATAGTCTGAGACATTTGTTTTAGCAGCTATATGAAATGCAACTTCAGGAAGTTCTTGTACAAGATAGTCTAAATGTTCTAAAGTATCTGATGCTGTTAAAGTAAAGGCGTGAAACTGATGCTGTTGTCTAGGAGTGATTTTTAAATCCTCTTGAGCAGTGACAACAGAATTAGCTGGGATATCTTTATAAATTAAAGCATTTGCCCCAATGATAACATTATCTCCAATGGTAACACCTTTTAAAATAACAACGTTAGTTCCAATCCAACAATTTTTCCCTATAGTTATCTTATCAGCTTTAAACTGAATTTTTTCAATATGGTAATTAGAGTATTTATGGTTGTGATCAAAAATTCTCACACCATCACCAAACATAGTATCCTTACCAATTTCAATCTCTTTGCCACAACGAATCGTACAATGATCGTTAAAGAAAACTCTATTTCCTAGTGTCAGCTTAGCATTATTAGACACTTCTAGACTTACAAATGAGCGAAATGTAACATCTGTTCCTAGTTCAATGCTACTAGTAGGAGAAATCTCTATATGATGAAAATCTCCTAACAACTTTACAGAATTTTTAAAATCCATGTTTATCTTCCACTTCTCTTATTTTATTAATCATTTCTTGAACTTGTTCTACTTTATAGATTATCTGTCCAACTTCAGAATATTTTGTATTTTCAAAGGCAAGAATAGGCTTCCCTAATTTTGCAAACTGCTCCATTATTTCTTCATTTTTTTCGCCGTGATTAATATCTAAAAGAACTTGACTTATCTCAATCAATTCTTGCTCAAGCTCTGATAAATCATTAAATTCAGACAAAATAGTCACATTGGGATTGACAATCCTTTTTGTCAATTGATCACTAACTTTGACGCTAGCTACAATTATAAATTGAATTTCCGGTAAAGCTTGAACTAGAGACTCTAATTGCTCAATACGATCCGAAAAAGTATAAATTAAACAAGTAACAGGTAGTTTTTGAGGATAGATATGAGCCTTTTTAAGCGTAAGTAAATGATAGTTTTGGCCTAATTCTGTCTATTCAAGATTATGATAATACCACCAAACATTGCGATAAGCTTGAATCCCTATATCATTCCACGGTTTTCTATGCGAAAGATAATGAATAATACCTGGATAGTCTTGAGATTTTGGTAGTTTATAATCTGTAAATTGCTTATGACTCACAATATAATGATTATCAAAATCCAACTCTAGCCACTTATTTTCAAAAAGTTTATTCAAAACAAGTTGATCCACCTGATCCGCCTTGTCATGCTGTTCATCAGTTAAATTAATTAATCGTTGAGTCATACTTTCTTGTTTCCAAACAAGATTGTTGATTAGTAATACACCTACATTAAATATTTCTTGATCATAGTACACTTTTCTGCCATAATCACGCACCGCAGCTAATGGATAACCTTGTAAGTCAGTCGCAAATAAATCATCTAGATTTTTCGTAACAACCAAGTCACAGTCCAAATAAAGTGCCTTATCTTCTTTTACAAAATCAGGTATAAAATAACACAGAGAGGCTACATAACTAATATCTGTTTTAAAACGTGATATTTGATCAGATGTTACTCGACAATTGATAATTTCCGAATCAAAGTCCCTTAATCGACCATTCAATTGTATGAACCACTCTTTTGGAAAATCCTTATTGATAATATAAAAACGAACCGAACGATTGTGATAGCAAATAGATTTCATGGTTGTCACAACCTGATCGACATATAAAAAATCAGCTACAAATACGACGGCTTTTTTGTCTTCTTTACTCTGAGGAAGAAGTCTATCCAATAACATCTTTTTCTCTTTTATGTAGTTTAATTCATAAGAATTAGCTAAACCTCTATTGTAAGCTTCAGAACTGATATAATCCAAACTCATTTTGTATGCTCGCCTATGCTCCGAAAGTGGATATCCTAACGTTGCCAATAAAGATAATCTCTCTTCAATTATATAAATGGCATCTCTAATCCATTCATCTGTCCAAGTATTGGACAAACTTCCCTCACGCACTCTATATATAGGCTGATTTATTAACATAAACAACTTTTTCAGAATCTAATAAGGCCTTCAAATTAAATAATGCATCTTCTCCAATTCTATTAATTGGAAAACGCAAATTCGCTATTATTTCTTTTTTATAAATTTTCCCCCAGGGTACAATCAAAGCAGACTTTAACAATTCTTTAGAGTCGTATAAACAAGGTATTATAGACTTATTATCATATACTTTTTCATAATAGTCAGTAGAGATGTGGAAATAAAAAACTGAATTAGACTCATTAAAACTAGTATAATTTCCAACTACAATATCTGCTTGATATTCTATCACTTTCTCATATAAAAACTTAATATAGTTTGGTTCTACCCAATCATCGGAATCAACAAAGGTAACATACGTTCCTGTCATTCGATCCAGACCAGCATTTCGCGTATCAGATACACCACTGTTTTCTTTTTCTATATAGATGATACGATCATCCTGTTTTTCATATTCCTGACAGATTTGTCCCGAGTTATCTGTAGAACCATCATTTATAATGATAATTTCCAAATTTTGATATGTTTGTTCCAAAATACTATCTAAACATTTCTGTAAGTATTTTTCAGCATTATAAACTGGAACAATGACACTAATTAATTCCTTTCCCATACAATCCCACTCCTAATTTTTTTTTCATATCTCTCATACTTTTTTTATGATAAAGACAATGAAAAAGACAACTTCTGCCACCCAATTTATATTGGATATTATAGAAGTTACTTTATACATAGATAGTTATTACATACATTTAATTTTCAACCGCAATATAAACTGAAACTAACTGCCATCGTTTTTCATATCGTGGAAACAACACATATCAACTTAAAGAAGTAGTTATAGAACTTCCTTATGACGATAATCTCTAAGTAATTGAAACAGATTTCTATCATAAATCCTTTATATCTCGATTATCACTTTATATCATCTTTAAACCAAAATCATTATTTCTATGGTTTTATTTCAACTAATATTTAATAATCTAATTCTCCTGAGATTTTTCTTATATCATAAAAAGCAATAAATGTTCTAAACAATACAAAGATTTTAAAATGAAAAACTCTACTATATATTATACCATTTTTATGCACTTTCATAAAGTGAGATAACCCTAAGAACCTTATTTTTTCTAACTCTGGCAAAGAATATTGAATTTCAATTGCTTTACGAATAGACAAAAGTTCAATTAGTGGCTCTATAATTTCTGTAGTGGGTAAATCCCCTATGGATCTTATGGAGCCTATTTTTGTGTAGAAAAAAAGTCCCATAAGATCTATAATGAAAAGCAACAAAACAACTCATTAGAAAGATCCATATGGAACAATTACATTTTATCACAAAACTCCTTGATATTAAAGACCCAAACA
>NZ_CAUPII010000010.1:0-59224 GCF_963511325.1 uncultured Streptococcus sp. | reverse complement strand
AAATAGGCTCCATAAGATCCATAGGGGATTTACCCACTACAAATATTATAGAGCCCTTTCTCAACTGTAGTGGGTTGAATAAAAAGTGCTCTTTTCTATAGTGGATTGAACTTAGAGTAGTACAATATAGATTCTAAAACATTTTTAGCAGTCTTGGTGTACTGTTCTAGATTCATTATACTATATTATAGATAATGCAAGATTCCATAGAATGGGCAAGCTAGAGCTCTTATGTGAAGAATTTGGGCATAAACTTTTACCACTTCCTCCCTACTCACCTGAGTACAATCCTATAGAGAAAACATGGGCTCATATTAAAAAGCATCTCAAAAAGGTATTGCCAAGTTGCAATACTTTTTTCGAGGCTCTTTTGTCCTGTTCTTGTTTCAATCTACTATACCATTTGTCAAGTATATCAAGGGTTTTAAGTAAAAAAAGAGATAAGACAGTAGCTATTCTGAGGTTACTGTCTTATTTTTACCACTTATTGATCCATAAAAGGGCACGCTAAAAAACACCTCATCTGGTATTTTTTGAAACAAGGTGTTATAATAATACGGCATAGATGACCTTATCGATTTTGGGTCAAAGAGTAATCGTAAAGTTTGTTATGCGTAATGAGGTAATACATTGTTCGAATGAGACGATGTATAGAGGCAATCGCATGTGGCTTGGTTGAAGCTATTGTCGATTGTCTTTTTCGTTTCTCATAAAAATCGGCGATATGGCAGGGATTGGTATGACTAGCTGAAGCGATGTTATGAATGCACTTGAACAAGATTTTTCTGGCATAGGGATTACCTCGCTTAGTAATGTGTTCCTTGGCGAGAAAGTTCCCAGATTCATAGTGTCTCAGGTCAATGCCAATAAAAGCGTTGATTTGATTGGTAGACTGAAAGCGACGAATATCTCCCAATTCGCCAGTGATAGATGTCGCTGTGGTTTCTGCGATGCCAGGAATTGATCGTAAGATGTCATACTCTGGTAAAGGCTGAGCTAGAGCTACCATGTCGTCTAAGACAACCTGTCTGTGCTCAGAAAGACGAAGCAATTCTTGAGCATAGTAACGAACCTCTTCAAGCATTGGGGAGATTTTCTTGACCGCACAAAAAGATTGTTTAGCGAGTTTTATAAGTTTATCAGTCAGATAAGCAATACGCTTTTCAGAGATTCGTTTGGAGGTAGATTGACGGATAATCTTACACAATTCATTTTGAGATAGGTTTAATACAAACTCTTTGCATGGAAAAGCCATCACTAAATTCCAATATTGCTCTCCAGTTGCTTCTTAGCTTCCAGAGGATTCAGCTGTGTATAAGCGTAGCCGTATTCCTCAAGAAAGGCTCGAAGACGCCGAGAATAGACACCAGTAGCTTCAAATATAATCTCAGGGTTATGAACAGTTTTCAAGTCATTCAAAAGACGATTGAAGCCAATGGCGTCATTGAGCATAGTGTATCCATGAATCTTTTCACCGTTGACTAAAATTGCCACCTCAGAACTTGCCTTACTCACATCAATCCCAAATACTGTACGCATGATATTACCTCTTTTGTCTTGAATAATTCCGTGTTTTAGTGATTTTATTTTCAATACGCGACGTCTAGCGTCCCACATACTTTGATCAAATTCCACCTAAAACAGGTGTCTTTCCAGTTTGTCAAGCGACGTCTAGCGCCAAAGAGCCCTACGACTTTACAAGACACCTCTACTTTAACATAAAGAAAAAGTAGTGAGTACTCTCTCCCGTCGGAGATTTTCTCACTACTAATCTTAGTATGTTTGTCAACTGTAGTGGGTTGAATAAAAGCTAACATCTGGAGAGGACAATCGTTGTCCTCTCCATTTTTATATTCAGAGCGATGAAAATTCGTTTCTTAAAGTTGTCAAAGTTCCGAAATCCAAAGGCATTTCGTTTGATAAGTTTAACGAGATTATTGGTCGCTTCCAATTTGGCGTTGGAATAGGGTAGTTGAAGGGCGTTGACAATTTTCTCTTTGTCCTTGAGAAATGTCTTAAAGACAGTCTGAAAAAGAGGATGAACCTGTTTAAGATTGTCCTCAATGAGTCCGAAAAATTTGTCTGGCTCCTTGTTCTGAAAGTGAAAAAGCAAGAGCTGATAGAGATTATAGTGGTGTCTCAAGTCTTCTGAATAGCTCAAAAGCTTGTCTAGAATCTCCTTATTTGTTAAGTGCATGCGAAAAGTAGGGCGATAAAAACGTTTATCACTTAGTTTACGACTATCCTGTTGAATGAGCTTCCAGTAGCGCTTGATAGCTTTGTATTCATGGGATTTTCTATCAAATTGATTCATGATTTGAACACGGACACGACTCATAGCACGGCTAAGATGTTGCACAATGTGAAAACGATCTAGAACGATTTTAGCATAAGGAAAAAGCTGTTTAGCCAAGTTATAGTAAGGACTAAACATATCCATAGTAATGATTTTCACCTGACAGCGAACCGCTCTATCGTAGCGAAGAAAGTGATTGCGGATGATAGCTTGTGTTCTGCCTTCAAGAACAGTGATGATGTTGAGATTATCAAAATCTTGTGCAATAAAGCTCATCTTTCCCTTAGTAAAGGCGTACTCGTCCCAAGACATAATCTCTGGAAGACGAGAAAAATCATGCTTAAAGTGAAAGTCATTGAGTTTACGAATGACAGTTGAAGTTGAAATGGATAGCTGATGGGCAATATCAGTCATAGAAGTCTTTTCAATTAACTTTTGCGCAATTTTTTGGTTGATAATACGAGGAATTTGATGATTCTTCTTGACGATAGAAGTCTCAGCGACCATCATTTTCGAGCAATGATAGCACTTGAATCGACGCTTTCTAAGGAGGATTCTAGTAGGCATACCAGTTGTTTCAAGATAAGGAATTTTCGACGGTTTTTGGAAGTCATATTTCTTCATTTGACATCCGCACTCAGGGCAAGATGGAGCCTCATAATCCAGTTTAGCGCTGATTTCTTTGTGAGTATCCATATTGATGATATCTACAATCTTGATGTTTGGGTCTTTAATATCAAGGAGTTTTGTGATAAAATGTAATTGTTCCATATGAATCTTTCTAATGAGTTGTTTTGTCGCTTTTCATTATAGGTCATATGGGACTTTTTTTCTACAACAAAATAGGCTCCATAATATCTATAGGGGATTTACCCACTACAAATATTATAGAGCCGATAATATGCGTTTTATCATAGACAGATCTATTTCATTTTCTACTATAGTTGATTGAAATAAGATATGAACAAAGAGGTTAGGAAAGTCAAAACAATGTCTAATAAATGTTTTAGAATCCATGACGTGCTACTCTAAGTTCAATCCACTATAAAATTAAGTTTTTGACTAGCCTCTGAATGATTACTGAAGATTAACCTTGTTTCTCAAGATGTAGTAGGTTCCGAGATAGAAAACTGCGATGAGGATTAGGTCTTTGAAGATTTCATAAGTAAGCATCATATTGTAATGGTTACCAAAATTTAAGAAGAGATCACTGAAACCAAGGACAACATGAATGACAATATAGGCTAAAACGGCAAGAGCTGTGCGGTATTCATTAAAGAGTTGTCCGATAGAGATTGCCAAGTAGATGCAAAGGATGCTTGCTACAGTGCTAAGGATGAATGAAATCAGAGATAAGCTGATACTGTCTAGGTACTGTTGGAACAAGTCTTTAAAAGCAAGGAAATCAACAGAATTAGGCTCAATGATCACAAGAATGATATAAATGCTCAGAACCAAGACTGCTGAACTGATCAGAGACCAAATGAAGGCTCCCAAGAGTTTGGCTAAGATAATCTGGTGTTCGGAAACTGGCAAGGTCAAAGTGAGATAACCTTGTCGGTCATAGACACTACCCTTGAAGCGACGGATGATCAAAATCAAGGTTGAAATCCCAAGCGTAATCATCAAGCCACCAAACACGAGTGCTAGAAAAATAAGTAGAATAGGTTGACTTTCTTTGATAGGTAGATTGTTATAGGTCTTTGCTTGAATTCCTATAAGAGCAGAAAGTGCCAACACAGCACCATAGAGGGCTAAATACCATTTGTTAACATTTTTAAATTCATAACGAACTAAATTCCAAAACATAATAATCTCCTTTATCTAGGCTTTGAATTCATGACGGAAGAGTTGGTCGATAGACTCTCCAGACTCATAGCGAATATCATCAACATTTCCTTGACGGACGACTTTTCCGTCCTTGAGGAAGACAATCTCATCCAAGATTGGTTCGATGTCTGAAATCAAGTGAGTTGAAATCAAGACAGTCGAAGTTGGAGAGTAGTTGTTGATGATGGTGTTCAAGATATAGTCACGAGCTGCTGGGTCGACACCACCGATTGGTTCATCAAGGACGTATAGACGAGCATCACGACTCATGACAAGGATCAACTGAACCTTTTCTTTGTTCCCTTTTGAGAGTTTCTTGAAACGGCTATTCTCATCGATGCCAAGGTCACGAAGGAGACCTTGAGCACGTTCCAGATTAAAATCTTGGTAGAAGGTCTTGAAATAAGTGAGAGCTTCCTTGACCTTCATCTGCTCGTTGAGGTAGGTCGTATCAGGAAGATAAGAAACAATTGCTTTAGTTGTTGGGCTTGGTTCCATGCCATTGATGAGGATACGCCCTTCCTCTGGCTGTAGCAAGCCGTTGATTAGTTTAATCAAGGTTGTCTTTCCAGAACCGTTTGGACCAAGGAGGCCAACGATTTTTCCAGCTGGAATTTCAAGGGAAACATTTGTAAGAGCAGGACTTGCTCCATAGGATTTTGACACATTTTCAAATGCTAACAAGGTCATAGTTTAAACTCCTTCAATATAATCTCTCAAAACAGTCGGTAGTTCTTCTTTTTCATAGCCGAATTCTACCATGCCTGTTACAAACTGTTGTAACTGTTCTTCTGACAGTTGCTTACGGGATTGGAGGATCAAGTCCAAGTCCTCTGTGACAAAGCGTCCAGATGTCCGCTTGGTATAAACGAAGCCTTCTCTCTCCAAGTCCGATAGGGCACGCTGGATGGTGTTGGGATTGACCCCTGCCTCGCTTGCTAATTCTCTAACGGTTGGAAGCTGTTGATTGGGCTCGAGTTTATGGGAAATAATCTGCAATTTGATTTTCTCCATAATCTGCACATAAATGGGTTTATTGTTATCAAATGTCCAAGACATCACGATCTCCTTTCTATTTACCTTTGTGTTAATTCAATAATACAACAAAACAAAAAACTTGTCAAGCCAAAAGGAGAATTATTTTGGGAATCTCTTAAAAAATGGTATAATGAAAAGAAAACGACAAGGAGGGAAAGGCATGCGTTGTCCAAAATGTGGCGCTACAAAATCAAGTGTGATCGATAGTCGCCAGGCTGAAGAAGGAAATACAATCAGAAGAAGACGTGAGTGTGAAGAGTGTCAGCATCGGTTTACAACCTATGAACGTGTAGAAGAGAGAACACTAGTTGTGGTCAAAAAAGATGGTACACGGGAACAATTTTCAAGAGATAAAATCTTTAACGGGATTATTCGTTCAGCCCAGAAACGTCCAGTGTCCAGTGATGAAATTGGCATGGTGGTCAATCGCATCGAACAAAAACTCCGTAGTCGCAATGAAAATGAAATTCAGAGTGAGGTTATTGGCTCCTTGGTTATGGAAGAGTTGGCAGAGTTAGATGAGATTACTTATGTACGTTTTGCCAGCGTTTACCGTAGCTTTAAGGATGTGAGTGAGCTTGAAAGCCTACTCCAGCAGATTACACAATCCTCTAAAAAGAAAAAGGAAAAATAAATGAAGCCAAATGACCGTTTTTCTTTTGTAAAGAATAATCGGGTGTCGCAAGATACCTCATCAATGGTGCAGTGCTACCTCCCGATTATCGGTCAGGAGGCGCTGAGCCTCTATCTTTATGCTGTGACTTTTTGGGATGGTGGTCAAAAAGAACATCTCTTTGCAGCCATGCTCAATCATCTGAATTTTGGGATGGATACCCTTTTAAAGGCTTTTAAAACTCTGACAGCCATGAAATTGGTGACTCTCTATCAGCAGGGAGAGGCCTATAACTTGTTACTCCATTCTCCCTTATCAACTCAAGAATTTTTACAACATACAGTTTATCGGACCTTATTAGAAAAAATGATTGGGGATAGTGCGGTTGCAGCCATGAGACAGGATAGTGTTGAAGGGGAGCCGATCTCGGTGGCCTTGAGTCAAATTTTCCCTCAGTTATCCGAGTCTGCGAGTCAAGAAACCTCTAGTAGTCAGCCTCTAGCAGATGATTTTGATTTGGAGCATTTCCGTCAGCTCATGGCTCGCGATGGTCTTCGTTTTCAAGATGAGACTTCGGATGTTTTGGCCTTGTTTGCAATAGCAGACGAGCAGAAGTGGACCTGGTTTGAGACTTATCAAGTAGCCAAAGCGACAGCAGTGTCGCAAGTGATTTCTGTCAAACGCATCCGTGAAAAGATAGCGCAAAAGCCTGTGACTTCTGACTTTAGTCCCAAGGAAGCAACCATTATCCGAGAGGCTAAGAGAAAGACAGCCTTGCAGTTCCTTGCTGAAATCAAGCAGACCCGCAAGGGAAATATTACCCAGACTGAACGGGACCTGCTCCAGCAGATGGCAGCCTTGGGCTTGTTGGATGAAGTGATCAATGTTATCTTGCTCCTAACCTTTAATAAGGTTGATTCGGCCAATATCAATGAAAAATACGCCATGAAGGTGGCTAATGACTACGCCTATCAAAATATTCGTAGTGCCGAGGAGGCTGTCCTCCGTATTCGTGAACGTGGCCAAAAAGCAAAAACGCAAAAGCAGAATCAGACTGCCCCAGTAAAAACCAATGTGCCTAAATGGAGCAATCCTGAATATAAGAATGAAACGAGCGAAGAAACTCGTTTAGAACTAGAACGTAAGAAAAAAGAAATGTTAGCTCGATTAGAAAAAGGAGGAGACTAGATGGAAAGTGTCGGAGACGTACTCAAGCGTCAACCAAGCCGATTTCAGTATCAGGATTTGGTCCAGCAAATTGTGAAAGATCCTGATGTTGCGGCCTTTATCCAGAAAGAATCCCTCAGTCAGGAGGAGTTGAACCGTAGTATTTCCAAGTTTAACCAATACATCACTGAGAGAGATAAGTTCCTCCGAGGAGATACAGACTATATCGCGCGTGGCTACAAGCCTATCCTAGTCATGAACCATGGCTATGCAGATGTCTCTTATGAAGAGACTCCGGAGCTAATCGCGGCAGAAAAAGAAGCGGCGATTAAAAACCGTCTCAAGCTAATCAATCTTCCAGCTAGTCTTAAAAAAGCTAGCCTAGCTCAAGTAGACTTGGATGATTTGGGACGCTTATCCGTTTTTGAAAAGCTCCTAGCCTTTGTGGAGCAATATCCAGCTATTCGAAAAGGTCTGTACTTATATGGAGACTTTGGTGTGGGTAAAAGTTTCATGGTGGCTGCCCTAGCCCATGATTTGTCAGAAAAACGTGGTGTTTCATCAACTCTCCTCCACTATCCGAGCTTTGTCATCGATGTCAAAAATGCCATCGGTGATGGCAATGTCAAGACCTTGGTGGATGAGATTAAGCTTGCTGAAGTCTTGATTTTGGATGATATTGGTGCCGAGCAATCAACAGCTTGGGTGCGTGACGAGATCCTGCAGGTCATTCTCCAATATCGTATGCAGGAAGATTTACCGACCTTTTTCACCTCCAACTTCAATTTTGAAGATTTGGAGAAGCATTTCGCTAAAGGGAAAAATGGAAATGACGAAACCTGGGAAGCTAGACGCGTCATGGAACGCATTCGTTATTTAGCAGAGGAAACCAGACTTGAAGGAGAAAACCGCCGATGACAGAAACAATCAAATTAATGAAGGCTCACACTTCAGTGCGTAGATTTAAGGAGCAAGAGATTCCCCAAGAAGATTTAAATACCATTTTGTCTGCAGGACAAATGGCTTCTTCTTGGAAAAATTTCCAATCGTATTCTGTCATTCTTGTCAGAAGTCAAGAAAAGAAGGATGCCTTATTTGAGTTAGTTCCTCAAGAAGCGATTCGCCAGTCTGCAGCCTTTTTACTTTTTGTTGGTGACCTAAACCGTGCAGAAAAAGGGGCTCGTCTCCATACGGATGTTTTCCAACCTCAAGGGGTGGAAGGACTCCTCATCACTTCAGTAGATGCTGCGCTTGTTGGGCAAAATACCTTGCTTGCGGCAGAAAGCCTAGGCTACGGAGGAGTGATTATCGGTTTGGTGCGTTACAAGTCTGTTGAATTAGCAGAATTGTTCAGACTTCCTGACTATACCTATCCAGTCTTTGGGATTGCACTAGGTGTGCCAAATCAAAAGCATGATGTAAAACCAAGATTACCACTAGAGAATGTTGTCTTTGAGGAAGAATACCAAGAACAGTCAACTGAGGCTATTGAAGCCTATGACCGTGTACAGACTGAATATGCAGGTGCGCGTGCGACTACAACTTGGAGTCAACGTTTGGCAGAGCAATTCGGCAATCCAGAACCAAGCTCGACTCGAGAAAATCTTGAGCAGAAGAAGTTATTGTAGAAAGTGAGAAAACATGGCCTTACCAACTGTTGCCATTGTGGGACGTCCCAATGTTGGGAAATCAACCCTATTTAACCGTATCGCGGGAGAACGCATCTCAATCGTAGAAGATGTTGAAGGTGTAACGCGAGATCGTATCTATGCCACGGGTGAGTGGCTTAACCGTTCTTTTAGTATGATTGATACTGGAGGAATCGATGATGTCGATGCTCCTTTCATGGAACAAATCAAGCACCAGGCAGAAATTGCCATGGAAGAAGCAGATGTTATCGTCTTTGTCGTGTCTGGTAAAGAAGGAATTACAGATGCGGACGAATACGTTGCCCGTAAACTTTATAAAACTCATAAACCAGTCATCTTAGCCGTTAACAAGGTGGACAATCCAGAGATGCGAAATGATATCTATGATTTCTATGCTCTTGGATTGGGCGAACCTCTACCAATCTCATCTGTTCACGGTATCGGGACAGGGGATGTGCTGGATGCTATTGTGGAAAATCTTCCACATGAAGTTGAAGAAGAAAATCCAGATGTTATTAAATTCAGCTTGATTGGACGTCCAAATGTTGGAAA
Source organism: uncultured Streptococcus sp. (assembly GCF_963511325.1). Classification (GTDB taxonomy): domain Bacteria; phylum Bacillota; class Bacilli; order Lactobacillales; family Streptococcaceae; genus Streptococcus. The sequence goes on along the minus strand of NZ_CAUPII010000010.1, from coordinate 50,079 downwards.
ATCTAGCTTGATCAATGCTATCTTGGGTGAAGACCGCGTCATTGCTAGCCCTGTAGCTGGTACCACTCGTGACGCCATTGACACTCATTTTACAGATGCTGACGGCCAAGAGTTTACCATGATTGATACGGCTGGTATGCGTAAGTCAGGTAAAGTCTATGAAAATACTGAGAAATACTCGGTTATGCGTGCTATGCGTGCCATTGACCGTTCAGATGTAGTCTTGATGGTCCTCAATGCCGAGGAAGGTATTCGTGAGTATGACAAGCGTATCGCTGGATTTGCCCACGAAGCTGGTAAAGGGATGATTATCGTGGTCAATAAGTGGGATACACTTGAAAAAGACAACCACACCATGAAAAACTGGGAAGAGGATATCCGTGAGCAGTTCCAATATTTGCCTTACGCCCCGATTATCTTTGTATCAGCTTTAACCAAGCAACGTCTCCACAAACTACCTGAGATGATCAAGCAAATCAGTGAAAGTCAAAATACCCGTATTCCATCAGCTGTCTTGAACGATGTGATTATGGATGCTATTGCCATCAATCCAACACCGACAGACAAAGGGAAACGCCTCAAGATTTTCTATGCGACTCAAGTGGCAACCAAACCACCAACCTTTGTCATCTTTGTCAACGAAGAAGAACTCATGCACTTCTCTTACTTGCGTTTCTTGGAAAATCAAATCCGAAAGGCCTTTGTCTTTGAAGGAACACCGATTCATCTGATCGCAAGAAAACGGAAGTAAAAAAGCAGAATCTGGAAGGATATTTCCAGATTTTTTGCTATAATAAAATAAGGAACGCGTTGGAGAGGTAAGGAGATGGAAAAACTATTAAAATTCTTGATTTTGGCACCTTACTTCTACTTTTTTCGTTGGCAAGGGAAGGTACAGCCAGGAAGTAAGTACTTTTCTGTCTTTTACTATTTTTATTGGTTTTATATGCCTCTAGCAGCCTTGTTTAGTCTAGTTTTCACTCTTTTTTCGCTAGTCTTATTTAACTTTATTTTACAAGAACCAAGGGATCTTGCTAGATGGATGATATGGCTACTTTTAGTCCTTTTATCCTTAGTCAATGACTGGAAAATCTATGCTTGTCTAAAATTTATGAATAAGCTGCGATTGGAAAAGAAAAAATCCAGTCTTCCTTGAAAGAAATAGGCAAACTTGTATCTGATAGAAAATGATGGTCAATTTTTCATGGAAAAACTAGCTAGAAGCATTAATGAAGAAAACTAGCCTCGGAATAGGAATTTTAAGGGAACTAATCACCTTGGTTAGCCCTTTTTTCGTCCTAAGGGAAAACGGAATATTTCTTGAAAAAATTGGGCAAATATGCTACAATAAAAAGAACATTCTAAAATATTCAGAATTTAAAGTAAGGAAAAAAATGGCAAATTTACTAAAAACAATCATCGAAAATGATAAAGGAGAGATTCGTCGTCTGGAAAAGATGGCGGACAAAGTCCTAAAATATGAAGATGAAATGGCTGCGTTAACAGACGAGCAATTGAAAGCAAAAACAGAAGAATTCAAACAACGCTATCAAAATGGTGAGACTCTTGACCAACTTTTGTATGAGGCGTTTGCTGTTGTACGCGAGGGAGCTAAGCGTGTTCTTGGTCTTTTCCCGTATAAGGTTCAGGTTATGGGGGGGATCGTTCTTCACCATGGTGACGTTCCTGAGATGCGTACTGGTGAGGGGAAAACCTTGACAGCGACTATGCCTGTATACCTCAATGCTCTTTCAGGTAAAGGGGTTCACGTAGTTACGGTCAATGAATACCTTTCTGAACGTGATGCGACTGAGATGGGTGAGTTGTACTCATGGCTTGGCTTGTCAGTAGGGATTAACTTGGCGGCCAAATCTCCAATGGAGAAAAAAGAAGCCTATGAGTGTGATATCACTTATTCAACAAACTCAGAGATTGGTTTCGATTATCTTCGTGATAACATGGTCGTTCGTGCTGAAAATATGGTTCAACGTCCACTCAACTACGCCTTGGTCGATGAGGTTGACTCAATCTTGATTGACGAAGCTCGTACTCCTTTGATTGTTTCAGGGGCCAATGCAGTTGAAACAAGCCAACTCTACCATATGGCTGACCATTTTGTGAAGTCTTTGGATAAGGATGACTATATCATTGATATTCAGTCTAAGACGATTGGTCTATCTGATTCTGGTATTGACAAGGCCGAAAGCTACTTCAATCTAAGCAACCTCTACGACATTGAAAATGTTGCTCTGACTCACTTTATCGACAACGCCCTTCGTGCCAACTACATCATGCTTCTTGATATTGACTATGTGGTCAGCGAAGAGCAGGAAATCTTGATTGTCGACCAATTTACAGGTCGTACTATGGAAGGTCGTCGTTATTCTGATGGCTTGCACCAAGCGATTGAGGCTAAGGAAGGTGTGCCAATCCAGGACGAAACTAAGACTTCAGCTTCCATCACCTACCAAAACCTCTTCCGTATGTACAAGAAGTTGTCTGGTATGACAGGTACTGGTAAGACTGAGGAAGAAGAATTCCGCGAAATCTACAATATTCGTGTTATTCCTATCCCAACAAACCGTCCAGTTCAACGTATTGACCATCCAGACGTACTTTATGCTAGTCTTGAAGCTAAATTTAAGGCTGTTGTCGAAGATGTAAAAGCTCGCTACCAAAAAGGTCAACCTGTCTTGGTAGGTACTGTTGCAGTTGAAACTAGTGATTATATTTCTAAAAAATTGGTAGCTGCAGGTGTTCCTCACGAAGTATTGAATGCCAAGAACCACTACAAAGAAGCTCAAATTATCATGAACGCTGGTCAGCGTGGTGCAGTTACAATCGCGACCAACATGGCCGGTCGTGGTACTGATATTAAGCTCGGTGAAGGTGTTCGTGAACTTGGTGGACTTTGTGTCATCGGTACAGAACGTCATGAAAGCCGTCGTATCGATAACCAGCTTCGTGGACGTTCAGGACGTCAAGGGGATCCAGGGGAATCTCAATTCTACCTTTCTCTTGAAGATGATTTGATGAAACGTTTCGGTTCAGAGCGCTTGAAGGGTGTCTTTGAACGTCTCAATATGTCAGACGAAGCAATCAAATCTCGTATGTTGACACGTCAGGTTGAAGCAGCACAAAAACGTGTTGAAGGAAACAACTACGACACACGTAAACAAGTCCTTCAATACGATGATGTCATGCGTGAGCAACGTGAGATTATCTACTCGCAACGTTACGATGTCATCACTGCTGATCGCGACTTGGCTCCTGAGATTCATGCGATGATTAAACGCACTATTAATCGTGTTGTTGATAATCATGCGCGTGCTAAACAGGATGAAAAACTAGAAGCTATCTTGAATTTTGCAAGATACAACTTGCTTCCAGAAGATTCAATTTCACTTTCAGACCTAGAAGGTTTGTCAGACCAAGCAATCAAAGATGAACTTTACCAACGTGCCTTGCAAGTCTACGATAGCCAAGTTGCTAAGCTTCGAGATGAGGAAGCTGTTAAAGAATTCCAAAAAGTCTTGATCCTACGTGTTGTAGACAACAAGTGGACAGACCATATCGATGCTCTTGATCAGTTGCGTAATGCTGTTGGCCTTCGTGGTTATGCACAAAACAACCCTGTCGTTGAGTATCAAGCAGAAGGTTTCCGTATGTTTAATGATATGATTGGTTCCATTGAGTTTGATGTGACTCGTTTGATGATGAAAGCACAAATTCATGAACAAGAGCGTCCACAAGCAGAGCGTCATATCAGTACTACAGCGGCTCGTAATATTGCTGCACAACAGGCTGAGCTTCCTGCAGATTTGGATCTTAGCCAAGTTAAGCGTAATGACTTGTGTCCATGTGGTTCTGGTAAGAAATTTAAAAACTGTCACGGTAAACGACGTTAAGAATGACTAATTTTCAGGCGGATGCCTAGTGAAAAGTGAATTTTCGCTTGGCGTCCGTTTGCTTTATAAGGAGGATGAATCATGGTATTTACAGCCAAAAGCCCTAAAATTAATATTGAAGAAGTTCGTAGTTTGTCTAAATTAGAAGGACAAGCACTTGCCAATAAACAACAACGCGATCAAGAACTTGAAGCGATTATTCGTGGTGAAGATCAACGCATTTTGTTAGTGATTGGTCCGTGTTCGTCTGACAATGAAGAAGCAGTTCTTGAGTATGCCAAGCGTTTGGCAAAACTGCAAGAAGAAGTAAAAGACCGCGTCTTTATGGTCATGCGTGTCTACACTGCTAAACCACGTACTAATGGTGATGGCTATAAGGGCTTGATTCACCAACCAAATGCCAAAGAAGCACCTAGTCTCATCAATGGGATCAAGGCGGTTCGTCACCTGCATTACCGTGTTATTTCTGAAACAGGAATGACGACAGCGGATGAAATGTTGTACCCAGAAAACCTTCCTTTGGTAGATGACTTGATTTCTTACATGGCAGTTGGAGCTCGTTCGGTTGAAGATCAACAACACCGTTTTGTAGCTAGTGGAGCAGATTTTGCGACAGGTTTTAAAAATCCAACGTCTGGAAATCTCAATGTCATGTTCAACGGTATTTATGCGGCTCAAAACAAACAAAGTTTCCTTTTCCTAGGGAAAGAAGTTGAAACGACTGGAAATCCTCTATCGCATGCTATTCTCCGTGGTGCCCTCAATGAATACGGGAAAAACATTCCAAACTATTACTACGATAATTTGATGGATACCATTGCCCAGTATGAAAAGATGGGGCTTGAAAATCCATTTATCATCATTGATACCAACCATGACAACTCAGGTAAGCAGTATATGGATCAGATTCGTATCGTACGTCAGACCTTGATTAACCGCGACTGGAATGAAAAGATTAAAAAATATGTCCGTGGTTTCATGATTGAGTCTTATCTAGAAGACGGTCGTCAAAATGAACCAGAGGTCTTTGGAAAATCTATCACCGATCCTTGTCTTGGATGGGAGAATACTGAAGCTCTTGTTCGCGAAATCTACCAAAGACTAGGAGAATAGTATGGCATTTATTGAAAAAGGTCAAGAAATCGACATTGAAGCGATTAAGGCGGAAACACAGCTGTCTGCAGAAGCCTTGCAACATAAGGAAAGCCGAGACCAAGAACTAGCTGATATTCTATCTGGTAAGGATGATCGTATCCTTTTAGTCATTGGTCCTTGTTCATCTGATAATGAAGAAGCAGTGCTTGAATATGCTCGCCGTTTAGCAGACTTGCAGAAAAAAGTGGCGGATAAGATTTTTATGGTCATGCGTGTTTACACAGCTAAGCCACGTACTAATGGAGATGGGTACAAGGGTTTGGTTCATCAGCCAGATACTTCTAAAGCGCCAAGTTTGATTAATGGTTTGCAGGCTGTTCGTCAGCTTCATTATCGAGTGATTACAGAAACTGGATTGACCACAGCGGATGAAATGCTTTATCCATCCAATCTAGTCTTGGTTGATGACTTGGTGAGCTACCATGCAGTGGGTGCGCGTTCAGTAGAAGATCAGGAACACCGTTTTGTAGCTTCAGGGATTGATGCACCAGTGGGTATGAAAAATCCAACCTCTGGAAATCTGTCTGTTATGTTTAATGCCATCTATGCTGCACAAAACAAGCAAACATTTCTTTACCATGGACAAGAAGTTGAGACTTCAGGGAATCCCCTAGCTCACGTTATCCTTCGTGGAGCTATGAATGAATATGGGAAGAATGAACCAAACTTCTACTATGAAACTCTCTTGAATGCAATCAATCGCTATGAGACTATGGGACTTGAAAATCCCTTTATCATCATCGATACCAATCATGACAATTCTGGTAAGCAGTATATGGAACAAATTCGCATTGTTCGCCAAGCCTTGCTGAATCGTGACTGGAATGAAAAGATTAAAAAGACGGTTCGAGGCTTTATGATCGAATCTTACCTAGCAGATGGTCGCCAAAATCAACCAGAGATCTTTGGTTGCTCTATTACAGACCCATGTCTAGGATGGGAAAATACAGTAGCCCTGGTAGAAGAAATCTATACTACCTTAACAAAATAAGTGAAAAGGATGGAGTTGGGGGTATCTCAACTCCTTTTGAGAAAAATGATAGTTGGACACGGAATTGATATCGAAGCATTAGCTTCTATACAAAATGCAGTTGAAAAAAGAGAAGGATTTGCACGGCGTGTCTTGACAGACAAGGAAATGGAGCGTTTTGCCAGTCTCAAAGGTCGTAGACAAATCGAGTATTTGGCTGGGCGTTGGTCAGCTAAAGAAGCCTTCTCCAAGGCTCTAGGGACAGGGATTGGTAAGTTGGGCTTTCAGGATTTGGAAGTTTTGAACAATGAAAGAGGAGCTCCCTACTTCAGCAAATCCCCATTTTCAGGAAAAGTGTGGCTATCGATCAGCCATACCGATCAGTTTGTGACAGCTAGTGTTATTTTGGAGGAGAATCATGAAAACTAGTCCACATAGACCAACCAAGGCCCTCATCGACCTGGGAGCTATCCGCTACAATATCCAACAAATGGGTGCGCACATTCCCAAAGATACCCTCAAATGGGCAGTTGTAAAAGCCAATGCTTACGGACACGGTGCGGTAGCTGTTGCGACGGCTATCCAGGATGATGTTGACGGCTTTTGCGTTTCTAATATCGATGAAGCCCTCGAGCTTCGTCAGGCAGGAATTTCTAAGAAGATTCTTATTTTGGGAGTATCTGAAGTTGAATCTCTTTCATTGGCCAAGGACTTTGATATTACCTTGACAGTGGCAGGATTGGAATGGATTGAGAATCTCCTTGCTACTGATTCAGATTTATCAGGCTTAACCGTTCACCTTAAAATTGATTCAGGTATGGGGCGAATTGGTTTTAGAAGTGCAAGCGAGGCAGCACAAGCCCAAACTTTACTCAAGGAACATGGAGCAAATGTTGAGGGAATCTTTACGCACTTTGCAACTGCTGATGAAGAGTCGGATAGCTACTTTAAGCAACAGTTAGAGTGTTTCAAGACAATACTTGCTGACTTGCAAGAAGTACCAGAACTAGTCCATGCGAGTAACTCTGCGACTACTCTATGGCATGCGGAAACGATTTTTAATGCAGTTCGTATGGGAGATTCTATGTATGGTCTCAATCCAAGCGGACAAGTTTTGGAATTGCCTTATGAACTAAAACCAGCCTTGACCTTAGAAACTGCTATTGTTCATGTTAAAACAGTCCCAGCTGGGGCTTGTATGGGCTATGGAGCGACCTATCAGGCAGACAGTGAGCAAGTCATTGCTACTTTACCAATCGGTTATGCGGATGGTTGGACACGAGATATGCAGAATTTCTCAGTTCTGGTGGATGGACAATTGTGCCCTATCGTAGGGCGGGTATCCATGGACCAAATCACCATTCGCTTGCCTAAGCTGTATCCATTAGGTACCAAGGTAACTTTGATTGGTGCAGACGGTGACAAGGAGATTACTGCAACAGATGTTGCGGTTTACCGTGGAACGATCAATTATGAGGTAGTTTGTCTCCTCAGTGATCGAATTCCGAGAGAATATCATTAAAAGAGAGAAGGAAAGGAGAGGAGCATGAATTTACATCAACCCTTGCATGTCTTGCCTGGAGTGGGACCAAAGTCAGCAGAGAAATATGCCAAACTAGGAATTGAAAACCTGCAAGATCTCTTGCTCTACTTTCCTTTCCGTTATGAAGATTTTAAGACCAAGCAGGTGCTAGAGCTAGAAGACGGTGAAAAGGCTGTCCTATCTGGTCAGGTAGTAACACCAGCTAGTGTTCAGTATTATGGTTTTAAGCGCAATCGCCTACGCTTTAGCCTCAAGCAGGGAGAGGTTGTGTTTGCAGTTAACTTCTTTAACCAACCCTACCTGGCTGACAAGATTGAGCTAGGAGCGACTCTAGCCGTTTTTGGTAAGTGGGATCGCGCCAAGGCTAGTCTCACAGGGATGAAGGTTTTAGCCCAGGTGGAGGATGATCTCCAACCTGTCTATCGTCTCGCACAAGGAGTTAGTCAAGCAAGTCTTGTTAAGATCATTAAAACCGCCTTTGATCAGGGGCTAGATCTCTTGATAGAGGAAAATCTCCCTCAGTCCTTGCTAGACAAATACAAACTCATGTCTCGCTGTCAGGCTGTTCGTGCTATGCATTTTCCTAAGGATTTGGCAGAATACAAGCAGGCTCTCCGTCGAATCAAGTTTGAGGAACTTTTCTATTTCCAAATGCAATTACAGACCCTCAAGTCTGAAAATAAGGTTGATGGAAGTGGATTGGTCCTGAATTGGTCGCAAGAAAAACTAACTGCGGTTAAAGAAAAGTTACCCTTTGCTTTGACACAAGCCCAAGAAAAAAGCCTGCAAGAAATCCTAACAGATATGAAGTCGGACCATCACATGAATCGACTATTGCAAGGGGATGTTGGTAGTGGGAAAACAGTGGTAGCAGGTCTAGCGATGTACGCAGCCGTAATGGCTGGTTATCAGGCCGCTCTCATGGTTCCAACAGAGATCCTTGCAGAGCAGCATTTTGAAAGTTTAGAGAGTCTCTTTCCAGATTTGAAACTAGCCCTCCTAACAGGTTCACTGAAAGCTGCAGAAAAACGCACGGTTTTGGAAACGATTGCTAAGGGCGAGGTTGATGTGATCGTCGGTACCCATGCTCTTATACAGGATGGGGTGGAATACGCTCGACTTGGTTTGATTATCATCGATGAACAACACCGATTTGGTGTGGGACAAAGACGTATTTTACGTGAAAAAGGAGAAAATCCAGATGTCCTCATGATGACGGCGACTCCGATTCCACGAACCTTAGCCATCACCGCCTTTGGAGATATGGATGTTTCCATTATTGACCAGATGCCTGCTGGGCGCAAACCAATCGTAACTCGCTGGATCAAGCATGAGCAACTGCCACAGGTTTTGACTTGGTTGGAAGGAGAAATTCAAAAAGGGTCTCAAGCCTATGTTATTTCTCCTTTGATTGAAGAATCTGAAGCCTTGGATTTGAAAAATGCTATCGCTTTATCGGAAGAGTTGACGGCTCATTTTTCAGAAAAAGCAAAAGTTGCTCTCTTGCATGGGAAGATGAAGAGCGATGAAAAAGACCAGATTATGCAGGAGTTCAAAGATAGAAAGACTGATATTCTGGTTTCGACAACGGTTATAGAAGTTGGGGTCAATGTGCCAAATGCGACCGTCATGATTATCATGGATGCTAATCGTTTTGGACTCAGTCAACTCCATCAGCTCAGAGGTCGCGTCGGTCGGGGAGACAAGCAGTCCTATGCGGTTCTTGTGGCTAATCCTAAAACGGACTCAGGTAAAGACCGCATGCGTATCATGACAGAAACGACCAATGGTTTTGTCCTTGCGGAGGAAGATTTGAAAATGCGCGGTTCGGGTGAGATTTTTGGAACCAGGCAGTCAGGTTTACCAGAGTTTCAAGTGGCTGATATTATCGAGGACTTCCCAATACTTGAGGAAGCACGTAAGGTGGCTAGTTATATTAGCTCACTGTCTAACTGGCAGGAGGACCCAGAGTGGCATATGATTGCTCTAAATCTAGAAAAGAAAGAACATTTAGATTAAGCTTTCTCTAAGAAAATCTTAAGTTTGCTTTTAGGGTTATTGCCTATACTAGAGTCATCAAAAAGAAACGAGGACTCTCACATGACAATGACAATTAAAGTAAATTACCAAAAAACGTTTCAACAGGAGCAAGCACCTTCTCCTAAATACTAAGTAAAAGAGCGGAAACGCTCTTTTTGTATGGGATTCGCAGGTAAGAGATTCTGATAAATTATTCATTGAATGTATAACCTTAAACATCGTTCCAAACGAGGTCTTAGTCTATCTGGTAAACTGAAAGCAGTGCTTTGAGAAAGCTGTGACTAGCTTTCTAGTTTGCTCTTTCGTTTTCATTGAGTCGAAAGTTACTTTTAGTTTTTTCTAAGGAAAATATAAGCTATGTTTTAGGAAGGGATTTTATACTAGGTTCATCAAAAAGAAACGAGGACTCTCACATGACAATGACGATTAAAGTAAATTACCAAAAAACGTTTCAACAGGAGCAAGCACCTTCTCCTAAATACTAAGTAAAAGAGCGATAACGCTCTTTTTGAGTGGGGATTCGTAGCTAAGGGATTTAGAAAAATGCTTATGTTGATTTGATTTACGGAATATATAAACTTAAACATCACTTCAAACAAGGTCTTAGTCTATCTGGTAAACTGAGAACAGTGCTTTGAGAAAACTGTGACTAGCTTTCTAATTTTCTCTTTCGTTTTCATTGAGTCAAAAGTTACTTTTAGTTTTTTCTAAGGAAAATATAAGCTATGTTTTAGGAAGGGATTTTATACTAGGTTCATCAAAAAGAAACGAGGACTCTCACATGACAATGACGATTAAAGTAAATTATCAAAAAACATTTCAAGAAGTAGTAGAAGCAGAAAAACTTGCTACAAAATAGTAGTTGTTAAGGGCAGTAGAGCCCTTTTTAAATACTTGCTTTAGGCGAAATATGATAGATTTTTAGTAGATAGAATCGGCAGAATCACGCTATACCAATTTTTATTCTTGACAAGTAAAAGAAACAAGTATATACTGTTTTTGCTGATTCTGTAAAAGGGAAATCAGACTATACCAATTTAAGGGGAAAGCACAGCTGGTCTGTGTCGTATATACTATGTGTGGAATTGTCGGTGTTGTTGGAAACACAAATGCAACTGATATTTTGATTCAAGGGCTTGAAAAACTTGAATACCGTGGCTATGATTCTGCGGGGATTTTTGTCCTAGGTGGTGCTGAAAATCACCTAGTCAAGGCTGTAGGTCGTATCGCAGAATTGTCTGCTAAAACTACTGGTGTTGAGGGAACAACTGGTATCGGACATACGCGTTGGGCGACTCATGGTAAACCAACCGAGGACAATGCTCACCCACATCGCTCTGAGACTGGACGTTTTGTCTTGGTGCACAATGGGGTCATTGAAAACTATCTTGAAATCAAGGAAGAATACCTTGCAGGCCACCACTTCAAGGGGCAAACAGATACGGAAATCGCAGTGCACTTGATTGGAAAATTTGCAGAAGAAGATGGTCTTTCAGTTCTTGAAGCCTTCAAAAAAGCTCTTCACATCATCCGTGGTTCTTATGCCTTTGCCTTGATTGACTCTGAAAATCCAGATGTTATCTATGTCGCTAAGAACAAGTCACCACTTTTGATTGGTCTCGGAGATGGTTACAACATGGTCTGCTCGGATGCTATGGCTATGATCCGTGAGACCAACCAATACATGGAAATCCATGACCAAGAGTTGGTGATTGTGACGGCAGATAGCGTAGAAGTTCAAGACTATGATGGCAATCGTCGTGAGCGTGCTAGCTACACTGCTGAGCTTGATTTGTCAGATATCGGTAAGGGAACTTACCCTTACTATATGCTCAAGGAAATTGACGAGCAACCAACGGTCATGCGTAAACTCATCCAAGCCTACACAGATGAGGCTGGTCAAGTAGTGGTTGACCCTGCTATCATCAAGGCTGTTCAAGATGCAGACCGCATCTACATCCTTGCAGCTGGAACATCTTACCACGCAGGATTTGCTTCTAAGAAGATGCTGGAAGAATTGACTGATACACCAGTTGAACTTGGAATCTCATCTGAGTGGGGCTACGGTATGCCACTGCTCAGCAAGAAACCACTCTTCATCTTTATCAGTCAGTCTGGTGAAACAGCTGACAGCCGTCAGGTTTTGGTCAAGGCTAATGAAATGGGAATCCCAAGCTTGACAGTGACAAATGTTCCAGGTTCAACTCTTTCACGTGAAGCGAACTATACCATGCTTCTTCATGCAGGTCCTGAAATTGCCGTAGCATCAACAAAGGCTTATACAGCACAAATCGCAGCCCTTGCCTTTCTTGCAAAAGCAGTCGGTCAAGCAAATGGCAATGCAAAAGCGCAAGCCTTTGACCTGGTTCATGAATTGTCTATCGTGGCTCAGTCTATCGAATCAACTCTTTCAGAGAAAGAATTGATTGATGCTAAAGTTCGTGACCTCCTTGAAACAACACGCAACGCCTTTTACATCGGACGTGGTCAAGACTACTACGTAGCTATGGAAGCGAGTCTCAAACTCAAAGAGATTTCTTACATCCAGTGTGAAGGTTTTGCGGCTGGGGAGCTCAAGCACGGAACGATTGCCTTGATTGAGGAAGGAACACCTGTCTTGGCCCTCTTGTCAGACCCAGTTCTTGCAAACCACACTCGCGGAAATATCCAAGAAGTGGCAGCACGTGGAGCTAAGGTCCTCACCATTGCAGAAGAAAATGTTGCCAAAGATACAGATGATATCGTTCTTACGACCGTCCACCCTTACCTCTCACCAATCTCAATGGTCGTACCAACACAATTGGTCGCTTACTTTGCAACTCTACACCGTGGACTTGATGTGGATAAACCACGTAACCTTGCTAAGTCAGTAACGGTAGAATAAACTAAAAGTTTAACTCATAAGCAAAAGTGAACAAAATAGTTTTCTGGAAATCAGAATGCTGTCTTGTTCACCTTTTTTTGTATTTTCAATGAAAATCAATGACCAAACTAGTTCTCTTGTGTAGATGTCTCAAAGCAGTGCTTTGAGCAACCTGCGGCTAGTTTCCTAGTTTGCTCTTTGATTTTCATTGAGTATCACTCCTTTTAAGGATTCATTAGAAATAAATCTAAAATTAAATGGTATCTCAGTTTCTATTAAAATGAGAATTCTTTTTGAAAGATATGCTTGTGAAAGACTTGCAAGCTATAAAAAAACTCTAAGAGCTGGATGATAAGGATCCAACTCTTAGAGGAGTGAGTGTCGTATTTTACTTGCGATACAAACGATCGTATTGGTAGTAAGGATCAAAGGTTACGTTGATACCTAGTTTGCGAAGAACATTCTTGTCTTCATCCGTTAAGATAATCGTAGAGTGAGCTTCGCTTCCTTTGAGATTTCCGAGTTCTTTCATGGCACGATCTGCATCAGGATTCTGCATTGCTGTGATAGCAAGAGCGATGAGGATTTCATTTGAGTGGAGTCGAGGGTTACGGCTACCCAAGTGATTGATTTTCAAACCTTGAATTGGTTTCACCACTTCTGGTTCAATTAATTTTGTTTCAGCATCAATGTTAGCGGACATCTTGATAGCATTGATCAAAGCAGCGGCTGTTGGACCAAAGAGTTCTGAGTTCTTACCAGTAACGATTTCACCAGAAGGTAATTCAAGAGCGAGAGCGGGTCCGTCTGTTTCTTCAGCTCTTTGACGAGCGGCTACAGCTACCTTACGGTCAGCTGGTGTGATACCGAGGTCATTCATGAGAAGCTCGATTTTCTTGACAGCAGACTCAGCAACTTTTTCAGCCTTAAAGTCGAGAACTGTTTGATAGTAGCGACGGATAATTTCTTGTTTAGATGCTTCAATTGCAGCGTCATTATCAGTAATTGCAAAACCAACCATATTGACACCCATGTCAGTTGGAGATGCATATGGAGATTCACCCAAGATACGTTCTAGCATGCGCTTAAGAACAGGAAAAATCTCGATATCACGATTGTAGTTGACCGTGGTTTCTCCATAAGTTTGGAGATGGAATGGGTCAATCATGTTGACATCATCTAGGTCTGCTGTAGCAGCTTCATAAGCTAAGTTTACTGGATGATGCAGTGGGAGATTCCAAACTGGGAAGGTTTCAAATTTGGCATAACCAGACTTGATACCATTGATTTGGTCGTGGTACATGTTAGACATACAAGTTGCCAACTTACCTGAACCAGGCCCAGGAGCAGTCACGACAATCAAGTTACGACTAGTTTTGATATAGTCGTTTTTCCCCATACCTTCTGGAGAGATGATGTGATCCATATCTGTCGGATACCCTTTGATTGGGTAGTGAAGATAAGAGTCGATACCGTTTTTAGCTAATTGATTGCGGAAAGCATCTGCTGCAGGTTGGCCAGCATATTGAGTGATAACAACTGAACCTACAAAGATACCGAGCTCGTTGAATTTATCGATCAAACGAAGCACTTCTTGGTCATAAGAAATGCCCAAGTCTCCACGAGCTTTTGAGTGCTCGATATTGCTAGCGTTAATAGCGATAACAACCTCAACTTGCTCCTTCAACTCTTGCAAGAGCTTGATTTTATTGTCAGGTTCATATCCAGGAAGGACACGAGCAGCGTGGAAATCTTCTAACATTTTGCCACCAAACTCCAAGTAGAGTTTGCCGTCAAATTGGTTGATGCGCTCCAAGATATGGTCGCGTTGTAGATTCAAATATTGTTCAGAACTAAAAGCTTGTTTTTTCATTTTTTTACCTCTGAGCTCTATTATATAAAAAAAATGGAAGATAAGAAACAACGGAGGTTCGAAATAAGGAAAAAGATTGAGGCAAACGCTTGCATAAAATTGATAAAAGGTCTATGATGGAATAAAGTGAATGTTAAGAGGGGAAAAAAGATGCAAGAAAAATGGTGGCACAATGCCGTTGTTTATCAGGTCTATCCAAAAAGTTTTAATGATAGCAATGGAGATGGGATTGGTGATTTACCTGGGATTACCAGTAAGCTAGACTATCTAGCGAAGTTAGGGATCACAGCGATCTGGCTTTCTCCAGTCTATGATAGCCCCATGGATGACAATGGTTATGATATTGCCAATTATCAAGATATCGCGGCTATCTTTGGAACCATGGAAGATATGGATGAGCTGATTGCTGAGGCTAAAAAACGAGATATTCGAATCATCATGGACTTGGTGGTCAATCATACATCAGATGAGCATGCTTGGTTTATCGAAGCTTGTGAAAATCCTGATAGTCCTGAGCGAGACTACTATATCTGGCGTGATGAACCTAACGAATTGGAGTCAATTTTTAGTGGTTCTGCCTGGCAATATGATGAAAAGGCTGGTCGATATTACCTGCACTTTTTCAGTAAGAAACAACCAGACCTTAACTGGGAAAATGAAGAACTACGCCAAAAAATCTATGAAATGATGAATTTCTGGATTGATAAAGGGATCGGTGGATTTCGTATGGACGTTATTGACATGATTGGGAAAATTCCTGATCAGAAGATTGTCAACAATGGTCCTATGCTCCATCCCTATCTCAAGGAAATGAATCAGGCTACTTTCGGCGACAAAGAGCTCTTGACAGTAGGGGAGACATGGGGAGCGACACCAGAAATCGCAAAACTCTATTCAGATCCAAAAGGACAAGAACTGTCTATGGTCTTCCAGTTTGAACATATCTGTCTTCAGTATCAGGAAGGACAACCTAAGTGGCACTACCAAAAAGAGCTAAATGTTGGGAAATTAAAAGAAATTTTCAACAAATGGCAGACAGAATTAGGAGTTGAGGATGGCTGGAATTCCCTTTTCTGGAACAACCATGACCTCCCTCGAATCGTCTCTATCTGGGGAAATGACCGAGAATACCGCGAAAAATCTGCTAAAGCGTATGCAATCTTGCTTCATCTCATGAGAGGGACTCCTTATATTTACCAAGGGGAGGAGATTGGGATGACCAATTTCCCGTTTGAAAAGCTAGATCAAGTAGAGGATATTGAATCCCTCAACTATGCGCGTGAAGCTCTTGAAAAAGGTGTTTCAATGGAAACAATCATGGATAGTATCCGTGTCATTGGACGTGACAATGCTCGTACCCCAATGCAGTGGGATGAGACAAAAAATGCTGGTTTCTCAGATGGAAAACCTTGGTTGGCTGTTAATCCAAACTACGAAGCAATCAACGTTCAGGAAGCACTGGAAAACCCAGATTCTATTTTCTATACTTATCAAAAATTGGTAAACATTCGTAAGGAAAATAGCTGGTTGGTGAGAGCTGATTTTGAACTCCTTGAAACGGCTGAAAAAGTCTTTGCTTACATCCGTAAAGATGGCGACCGTCGATTCCTAGTTGTGGCTAACTTGTCCAACCAAAAGCAAGAGTTCGCAGTTGAAGAATCAATCACATCTGTCTTGATTGCAAATACAGATGTCAAAGCTACAATAGAACAACTAACATTAGCTCCCTGGGATGCCTTCTGTGTCGAATTAGCCAAATAAACCTAAAAGAGGCTGGGACAAAAGTGCCAGCCTCTCAATTGTCTTTGGATTACCGAGCAAGACGCAGTGGTTGAGTGGGCTCTACTACGCTGATTTTATCAGCTTTTACAGCCCTACTCAACTGTGCGGAGGTGGGACAACGAAATCGAATTCTAACGAATTACCGATTTCTGTCCCACTCTCTTTTCTAAAATAAGTGTAGAAAATTCTTTAAAAAATATTTGTTTGAATTTTCTAAAAAATACCCTGTAAACCCTTGCTTTTATATAAAAATAGGGTATAATGGTGAAAAATAGTATTTTAAAGGAGAATACCGATGAAATCGAAAAAGTGGCTCGCAGTAGCAGGGATAACGATGAGCGCAGCTCTTCTTTTGGCGGCTTGTGGCAAGACTGAGAAAAAAGCAGATGCTCCAACAACATTTTCGTATGTATATGCCATTGATCCAACAACATTGGACTATAGCGTTACTAGTAAAAGTTCAACATCAGACGTCATCGCCAACCTGGTCGACGGACTCTTGGAAAATGACAAATATGGAAACTTAATTCCATCGCTTGCTGAAGACTGGTCTGTTTCACAGGACGGTTTGACCTACACCTACAAGCTACGTAAAGGTGTCAAATGGTATACTTCAGAAGGAGAAGAGTATGCTGAAGTCAAGGCCCAAGACTTTGTGACAGGTTTGAAGCATGCTGCAGATGGTAAATCAGATGGCCTAACTCTTATCCAAGACTCTATCAAAGGTTTGGCAGAGTACGTTAGTGGTGAAACAAATGACTTCTCAACAGTCGGTGTTAAAGCAGTTGACGATTATACAGTCGAGTATACCTTGAACAAACCAGAAAGCTTCTGGAATTCTAAGGTGACAACAGCGACTATGCTCCCTGTTAATGAAGAATTCTTAAATTCTCAAGGGAAAGATTACGGTGCAGCAGCGCCTTCAGGTATTCTCTACAATGGTCCGTATATTTTGAAGAACTTCACTTCAAAATCAGTGATCGAGTACGAAAAGAACCCGAATTACTGGGATAAGGACAATGTGAAGATTGACCACGTCAAGCTTACTTTCTACGACGGCTCTGACCAAGAATCATTGATTCGTAGCTTTGCGTCAGGCTCATATACGACAGCACGCCTTTTCCCAACTAGTTCAAGCTTTGCCTCAACTCAGAAGGAATACGGCGATAAAATTGTTTATAGCCCACAAGAAGCGACTAGCTATTACTTTACTTTCAACGTAAATCGTCAGTCTTACAATAAAACAGCTAAGACAGATGATGCCCAAAAAACATCAACTAAAGAAGCGCTTCTCAACAAAAACTTCCGTCAAGCCATCAACTTCGCTCTTGACCGTCATGCTTACTCTGCACAGATGAATGGCGAAGAAGGTGCAGACAAGATTATCCGTACTAGTCTTGTGCCTTATGACTATGTTCAGGTTGGTGAAAAGACCTTCGGTGAATTGGCTCAAGAACAATTAGTAACATACGGAGATCAGTGGAAAGATGTAGCTTTGACAGATGGTAAAGATACTCTTTACAATCCAACAAAAGCAAAAGCTGCCTTTGAAAAAGCAAAATCAGAATTGCAAGCCAAAGGTGTAACCTTCCCTATTCATTTAGATATTCCAGTTGAACAGACAGATGTCATTGCGGTACAGCAGACCAACTCCCTCAAACAGTCTGTCGAAGCGGCGCTTGGAAGTGAAAATGTTGTCATCGATGTACTTCAAATGACTGACAATGAGAAAATAAGTATCACATCTCAAGCCAAAGTCCCTTCTCAAAAAGACTATGACTTGAACGGAACTGGTTGGGGGCCAGACTATCAAGACCCAGCAACCTACCTCAATATCTTAGATGCTAAGAAGGGGTCTGCTCTTAAACACTTAGGTATCACAAAAGGTAAAGATCCAGAAGTCATGGCTCAAGTTGGACTTGATGAGTACAAGAAACTCTTGGATGATGCAGCATCAGAAACAAGCGATCTTAACAAACGCTATGAAAAATATGCCAAAGCACAAGCATGGGTTTCAGATAGCTCACTCCTTATCCCTGTAGCATCTTCAGGTGGTTCTCCGACAGTTAGCCGTACAGTGCCATTTACAAAAGCATACTCTCAAGTTGGTATCAAGGGTGATCCATTTGTATTTAAAGGCTTAGAGTTGCAAAACGATATTGTAACAGCTAAAGAATACGAAGAAGCTCTCAAGAAATGGCAAAAAGAGAAGATTGAAACAAATGCCAAATACCAAAAAGAACTAGCAAATCACGTTAAATAGTCTTTTGTAATGAATAAAGAAATCCTGTTTTTAAGCGGGATTTCTTTATTTTTTGATTTCCAATGAGGGGTCAAATCAGTATATAACTTTACTTTTTGGACAAAATTTGTTAAAATATAGTCATGTTATAAAATCTAACATATAAGGAGAAATGAATCATGAGCATGAAAAAACGCTTATTAGGAGCAGGTATGACACTTGCTGCTGCGGTCCTATTGGCAGCATGTGGCCAGTCAGCATCAGATGGTAAAACATACTCGTCGACCTTTGGTGCGGATCCGACAACCTTCAACTATCTCTTGGACTACGCTGGTGATAACACTGCCATTGTAACCAACTTGGTTGATGGTTTGCTTGAAAATGATAACTACGGAAACCTTATTCCTGCCCTTGCAGAAGATTGGAGTGTTTCTAAGGATGGTTTAACTTATACCTACAAACTTCGCCAAGATGCCAAGTGGTTTACAGCTGACGGTGAAGAATACGCTCCCCTTAAAGCACAAGACTTTGTAACTGGTATCAAGTACGCTGCTGATAACAAGGGTCAAGCCCTAGACTTGATTCAGAACTCTATCAAGGGATTGGACGATTATGTGACAGGTGCAAATACTGACTTTTCAAATGTTGGTGTCAAAGCCTTAGATGACTATACTGTGCAATATACCTTGACTCGTCCAGAGTCATTCTGGAATTCTAAGACAACTAACAGTATCTTGTTCCCTGTAAACGAAGAGTTCCTTGCTTCTAAAGGTAAAGACTTCGGAACCCTGAAACCAGATAGCATTCTTTATAGCGGACCATATTTGTTAAAAGATTTTACATCTAAGTCTTCTATCGAATATGTGAAAAACTCACATTACTATGACCAAGAAAAAGTAACGATTGAAAAGGTGAAATTGGCCTACTTTGATGGTTCAGACCAAGACTTGACAATCCGTAACTTTGAAAGTGGTGCTTACTCATCTGCAGGTGTTTATCCAAATAGCTCAAACTTCGCTAAGACCAAGGAAAAGTACAAGGACAATATCGTTTATAGCTTACAAGATGCAACATCTTGGTACTATAACTTTAACGTCAACCGTGGTGCTTATAACCATACTGCAAAAACAAGCGATGAGCAAAAACAAGCAACTCAAGCTGCAGTTTCGAATAAAAACTTCCGTCAGGCAATTAACTTCGCCATTGATCGTACAGCCTACTCAGCTCAATCAAACGGTGAAGAAGCAGCTAAAAACACTCTTCGTAACTCGCTTGTACCACCAACTTTCGTACAAGTTGGAGACAAGACTTTTGGTGAAACAGTTGCTTCAAAATTGGTCAACTATGGTACACAATGGTCAAATATGAATCTTGAAGATGCTCAAGATGGTTATTTCAATAAAGAAAAAGCACAAGCCCAGTTTGCAGAAGCTAAAAAAGAATTAGAAGCCCAAGGTGTGACCTTCCCAATTCATTTGGACTTGCCTGTAGATCAAGTAAACAAGACCTTGCTTTCAGGAACAAACTCTATCAAACAATCAATCGAATCAACACTTGGTTCTGAAAATGTAGTGGTTGATGTTATCCAATTGTCGACAGATGATTATACAAATGCAACAGCTCAAGCACCAACACCGGCAGATCATGACTATGATTTGAACTTGGATGGATGGTCAGCTGACTACCAAGATCCATCAACTTACCTCAATCCTTTCAACTCTGAAGATGGATTCTATCTCAAAATTTTGGGACTTGATCCAAGCAAGGACACTGGTAAGATTACTAGTCTAGGTTTGGACCAATTTACTCAAAGATTAAAGACAGCAGATGCAGAAAATACAGACGTAGCTAAACGCTATGAAAACTACGCCGATGCACAAGCTTGGTTGATTGATAGTTCCCTTCTAATCCCAGTTGTGTCAAACGGTGGTGGAGCTTCGGTGACACGCGTGATACCATTTACACGTGCTTACTCACTGGTTGGGATCAAAGGAACTGGAAGCAACTACAAGTACATGAGATTGCAGACAGATATCGTTACAAGCTCTCAATTTGCTGAAGCTAAGGCTAAATGGGAACAAGAACGTAAAAATTCTGTCGAAAAGAGTCAAAAAGACTTTGAAAGTCACGTGAAATAAGTTTAAGAAGATAGGTTGAGTAAAAACTCAATTTGAAAATGAAATTGAGTAAAGCTTTCAATTATAAAATGCATAGTATAAAGTTTTTGAACACTTAATACTATGTGTTTTTTTTATTTTGAAGACTTTTACCCTGCCTCTTGCTTTTTATTAACGATAAATCTTTACTGCGATAGCGGGTTGTTTTTGTTTTCGAGACTCTAAAAGGATATTTTTGTAAAAACTTGAGTTTCTCTAGTTGCAACCTTCAACTTTCTTGGGAATTATTGAAAGTTTTAGGGTGTGAGAGTATGGTATTGAGAACTTGTCAATCGATTTCTATCTCCTGGTATTTTTGTTGGAAGTCTTCTTTCAAAAAAAGATATGAGGTATTTAATGATTGAAATATAATAATTTTGGTTTTAAGGTAAAATAAAACGGTTGCAATTCAGGTGTTGATAGCATCCAGTGTTAGTTTGTGATATAATAGAAATAAAATAATTAATAGAGGTGTAAGGTGGGGAGACGTTTAAAAGAAAATAAAACGAGCAAGTTTCAGCAAAGTTTCAATATTATTTTGTTGTTTCTATATATAGTACTTACTTGTTTTTTGCTGTTTTTAATATTCAGATATCATATCTTAGCCGTTAGTTATTTCAATCTTATTCTGGCAGCTATTATGGTGTTCATTGCGCTAGTAGCTTTATTTTTAATATCAAATAGAAAAGCTAAGAAGTTGACTTTAATCATGCTCTTGCTATCTATTGTAGCTAGCTCACTAGCCTTGGTTGGAGTTCATCAGTTCGTTAGTTTGGCCAATCATTTAAATGCAACATCTAACTATTCTAGTTACTCCATCAGTGTTGCAGTTTTGACGGATAGTGAGATTGGTAATGTGTCCCAACTATCCAGTGTGACAGCTCCGACAAAAACAGATGCGGAGAATATCAAAAAACTGCTCGATGATATTAAGACAAGTCAGAATAAAGACCTAAAGGTTGAGGATAGTTCTTCTTACCTTGCGGCTTATAAGAGTCTCTTAGTTGGAGAGACCAAGGCAATTGTTTTGAATAGTGTCTTTGAAAATCTGATTGAACAAGAGTATCCAGATCATGCCAAAAAGATCAAGAAGATTTATACCAAAGAACTAACCAAAACTGTTGAGGCACCTAAGTCTTCTCAAAACAAGGCTTTTAATATCTATATTAGTGGGATTGACACATACGGACCGATTAGCTCCGTTTCTCGTTCGGATGTCAATATCATCATGACGGTTAATCAAGAAACCAAGAAAATTCTCTTGACAACGACCCCTCGTGATGCTTACGTGCCCATAGCTGATGGAGGCAATAACCAAAATGATAAATTGACCCATGCAGGTATTTATGGTGTGGATGCTTCGATTCATACTTTGGAAAATCTTTATGGAATTGACCTAAATTACTATGCACGACTCAACTTCACTTCCTTCTTGAAATTAATTGATCTCTTAGGTGGTGTCGATGTTAATAATGACCAAGAATTTACCTCGCTTCATGGTAATTACCATTTTCCTGTTGGAAATGTTCATCTAGACTCTGAGCAGGCCCTAGGCTTTGTACGCGAGCGGTATTCATTAGCAAATGGCGATGGAGACCGTGGGCGCAATCAACAGAAAGTCATTTCTGCAATTGTCCAGAAACTAACTTCGGCAGAAGCATTGAAAAATTTTGATGATATTATGCAAAGTTTACAGGATTCTGTCCAAACTAATATGCCTCCTGAAACAATGGTTAGTTTAGTGAACGCCCAACTAGCAAGTGGAGGGAAATATACTGTCATCACTCGAGATCTAAAGGGAACTGGTCGTATGGATCTTCCTTCCTATGCCATGCCTGACAGTAGCCTTTATATGCTAGAGGTGGATCCAAATAGCTTAGAGACACTCAAAACAGAAATCAAAGATATCATGGAAGGAAAATAAGATGATTGATATCCATTCGCACATAGTTTTTGATGTAGACGATGGCCCAAAGGATAAGGCAGAGAGTATAGCCCTTCTAAAGGAAGCTTATGCTCAAGGAGTTCGCACCATCGTTTCGACTTCTCATCGTCGGAAAGGGATGTTTGAAACACCAGAGGAGGATATTGCAAGAAATTTTAAAGTTGTCAAGGAATTGGCTAAAGAAATTGCTCCCGACTTAACCATCTTGTATGGAGCAGAGATCTATTACAGCAGTGATGCTTTAAACAAATTAGAGAATCAACAGATTCCGCAACTAAATGGCACTCGCTATGCCTTGATAGAATTTAGTATGAATACCCCTTATCGTGAAATCCATAGCGCATTGACCAATATTTTGATGTTGGGAATAACCCCTGTTATTGCCCATATAGAACGTTATGATGCTTTGGAAAATAATGAAAAAAGGGTGCACGACCTCATCAACATGGGATGTTATACCCAGGTCAATAGTTCGAGCATCCTCAAACCAAAATTGTTTGGCGATACTTATAAGTTTATGAAAAAGCGTGCTCGCTATTTCTTAGAGAGGGACTTGGTCCATATAGTTGCTAGTGATATGCATAATCTAGATGGTCGTCCACCTTATATGCGAGAGGCTTATGAGATAGTGAGCAAAAAATATGGCCAAGATAAGGCTAGGGAACTCTTTGTGGAAAATCCTGAAAAAGTCATTAAAGATCAAATAATATAGGAGTTAAAATGAAAGAACAAGAAACTATTGAAATTAACGTTATTCAGTTGTTAAAGGCGCTATGGGCAAAGAAGCTACTAATTCTCCTTGTAGCTATCGTAGCAGGAGCTGTTTCCTTTGCATATAGTAGTTTTGTAGTCAAACCTGAGTATAGAAGTACAACGCGAATCTATGTGGTCAATCGAAATCAAAACGATAAAGCAGGACTAACAAATCAGGACTTACAAGCAGGGGCCTACTTGGTCAAGGACTATCGTGAAATCATTCTATCTCAAGATGTCCTAGAGAAAGTAGTTGCTGATCTTGGCTTGAACGTTAATGCAAAAGCATTGGCTAAAAAGGTTCAAGTAACGGTCCCTGCAGATACACGTATCGTATCTATTTCAGTTAGTGATCATAAACCTGACGAAGCTAGTCGTATTGCAAATGCACTGCGAGACGTTGCAGCACAAAAAATTATCGCAGTTACTCGAGTTTCGGACGTAACGACTCTGGAGGAGGCCCGTCCAGCTACTGGTCCTTCATCACCAAATATCCGTCGTAATACTTTAATGGGAATCGGTGCTGGTGCAGGCTTGGTGATTGTCGTGGTTCTATTAGTTGAACTATTAGATGATCGTGTGAAACGTCCAGAAGATATCGAAGACGTTATGAAAATCTCACTCCTTGGAGTCATTCCAGACCTGGATAAATTAAAGTAAGGGAGAATATATGGTAAAGTTAGAATTAGCACAACAAAAACTGAACTCTGTAAAAAAGGCGGAAGAGTATTACAATGCTTTACGTACAAATATACAACTGAGTGGAAATAACTTAAAGGTTATTGCAGTTACATCGGTCGATCCGAGTGAAGGAAAATCTACAACTTCTACAAATATCGCTTGGGCTTTTGCGCGTGCAGGCTACAAAACGCTATTGATTGATGCCGACATCCGAAATTCAGTCATGTCTGGAGTATTTAAGTCAAGAGAAAAAATCACTGGTTTGACAGATTATCTAGCTGGGACTCAGGATTTGTCACATGGTCTCTGTGAAACAGACGTTGAAAATTTATTTGTAGTTCAATCAGGAGCAGTTTCACCGAATCCAACAGCTCTCTTACAAAGCGCCAACTTTGAAAAAATGATTGAGACTTTACGCAAATATTTTGATTATATCATAGTTGATACTGCACCTATAGGGGTTGTAATTGATGCAGCCATTATTGTACAAAAATGTGATGCATCCATTTTAGTTACTGAAGCTGGTGTGGCAAAACGAAGAGAAGTGCAAAAAGCCAAAAGTCAGTTAGAACACACTGGGAAACCATTTTTGGGTGTGATTTTGAATAAATTCGACATTCAACGTGAAAAATATGGTTCTTATGGTGGCTATGGCAATTATGGGGAAAAAATAAAATGAAGTTAGGGAGTCCAGTATGGAAGGAAGGGGTTTCTACAATGTAACTCTGGCATTCTTACAGAGTATACTTGTTAGTGTATTAGCTTATATACTGATTGCAATTTCAGAAACTGATATTGTTCCAAATACAGTATTCGTCTTATTTTTTCTTCACTTTGCAGCCTTCTACATTAGTGATTATGGTAAAGATTTTTTCAAACGAGGCCAGTATGTTGAGTTAGTAGAAACGATCAAATACGTCCTCTTTTATGCCTTGTTGATTAGTTTTTCAAGTTTCTTCCTAAAAGAAAAATTTGTGATTTCTAGACGAGGAATGCTCTATTTGCTTTCCTTGTATGGTGTTTTGAATTATCTACTTAGTTTCTTTGTGAAGCGTTATTGGAAAACCATTAATCATAATTTGAAGAGCAGTCGTAATATTTTGTTGATCACAGCGACATCACGTACTGAAAAAGTGTTGGACCGTTTGTTGACCGCTAACGATGTTCAAGGGAAACTGGTTGCAGTCAGTGTTTTAGACATGCCAGACTTTACTCATGAAAAGGTGACGGTTGTTCCGAGGGAACAGTTGATCTCTTATGCAACGCATGAGGTAGTGGATGAAGTCTTTGTCGATCTTCCAAGTGAAGACTATGACATTGGAGCTATTATTTCTCAGTTTGAAACCATGGGAATCGCTGTCACAGTCAATCTCAATGCTTTTGATAAAAACTTAGGCCGTGATAAACAAATTCATGAGATGGCGGGTTTGAACGTAGTGACATTTTCTACAAATTTTTACAATCCGAGCCATGTGATTGCTAAACGCATCCTTGACATTTGTGGTGCTATCGTTGGGGTGATCCTTTGTGGAATTGCTAGTCTATTTCTAGTTCCCATGATTCGTAAAGATGGCGGACCTGCAATCTTTTCACAAACTCGTGTCGGAAAAAATGGTCGTCACTTTACCTTTTATAAATTCCGCTCGATGCGAGTCGATGCAGAAGCTATCAAGGAACAGTTGATGGATCAAAATATCATGCAAGGTGGGATGTTTAAGATTGATAACGATCCTCGAGTGACTAAGATCGGACAATTTATCCGAAAAACTAGCCTGGATGAATTACCACAATTTTGGAATGTTTTAATTGGAGACATGAGTCTAGTCGGTACACGCCCACCAACTGTAGATGAGTACGAAAAATACACACCTGAGCAAAAACGTCGTCTAAGCTTTAAACCTGGTATTACAGGTTTGTGGCAAATTAGTGGTCGAAGTGAAATTACAAACTTTGATGAAGTCGTGAAACTGGACGTAGCTTATATCGATGATTGGACCATCTGGAAAGATTTTGAAATATTGCTAAAAACTGTAAAAGTTGTATTGATGAGAGATGGAGCGAAGTAAGTCTCGTTGCTCTCCCTGTCTATAAATTAGGAGTAACATGAAAAAAACTGTCTATATCGTAGGGTCAAAAGGGATTCCTGCTAAGTATGGGGGATTTGAAACTTTTGTTGAAAAATTAACAGCCTTTCAACAAGATAAGGATATCCAATATTATGTGGCTTGTATGCGTGAAAACTCTGCAAAGTCAGGGATTACTGAGGATGTTTTTGAACATAACGGTGCTATCTGTTATAACGTCGATGTACCTAATATTGGTCCAGCGCGAGCTATAGCCTATGACATTGCTGCAATTAACAAAGCAATTGAAATTGCCAAAGAAAATAAGGATGAAGCTCCTATCTTCTATATTTTAGCTTGTCGCATTGGACCTTTTATCCATGGAATCAAGAAAAAAATTCAAGCAATAGGTGGGACTCTTTTGGTTAATCCGGATGGTCATGAGTGGTTGCGTGCTAAGTGGAGCGCCCCTATTCGTCGCTACTGGAAAATTTCTGAAAGTCTAATGGTTAAACATGCAGATCTTTTAGTGTGTGATAGTAAGAATATTGAAAAATATATTCAAGAAGATTATAAACAGTATCAACCTAAGACAACCTATATCGCTTATGGGACAGATACAACACGCTCTACATTAAAAAGTAGTGATGAAAAAGTACGTACTTGGTTCAAAGAGAAGAATGTTTCTGAAAACGACTATTACCTAGTTGTAGGACGTTTTGTTCCAGAGAATAACTATGAGGCTATGATACGTGGGTTTTTGGCGTCTAACTCTAAGAAGGACTTCGTCCTAATCACAAATGTAGAACAGAATAAATTTTATAATCAGCTATTAGCAAGTACTGGATTTGATAAAGATCCACGAGTGAAATTTGTTGGAACAGTCTACGACCAAGAACTTCTGAAATATATTCGAGAAAACGCCTTTGCTTACTTCCATGGACATGAAGTTGGAGGAACAAATCCTTCGCTACTTGAAGCTTTGGAGTCAACAAAGTTGAACCTACTACTCGATGTTGGTTTTAACCGCGAAGTTGGGGAGCAAAGTGCGATCTATTGGAAAAAAGACGAACTATCACAAGTGATTGAGGAAGTTGAACAATTTGATGGAAAAATGATTGATGAGTTAGATAGACAATCAAATCAGAGAATTGCGGATGCTTTCACTTGGGAAAAGATTGTCACAGACTACGAGAAATTATTTAAAGGTTAGAGTTAATGGCAGTAAAATTAAAATATGATAAGTCAGATATTATATTTTTAGATGATGACGGATTGAAAAAATACCAATCAGAATTGTTGAAAATGATATCAGATGTGTTTACTTTTTTTGATGAAAATGGGATAGCGTATTCTTTAAGTGGAGGTAGCATTTTAGGGGCAATCCGTCATAAAGGGTTTATCCCTTGGGATGATGATGTTGATATCAATATTCCGAGGGAAAGTTACGATAAACTATTTTCTCTATTTGAGTCAGATAATAGTCTTAGTCGCAAATATTATCTTCAATCACCAAAAAGTCATCCAGAGTTGGGACTTCATGTTTCTCAAATTAGAAAAAAAGGAACAGTTGCTCGTAGGAAATATGATCATTCGGCTGAGGAGTGCGGTATTTCTATAGATCTTTACATTGTAGAAAATGTATACAATAATCCAGTGAAACGATTCTTTCAAGGTTATACAAGTATGTTTTTAACTTTTGCCTTGGCTTCTGTACGAGAAACAAAGAATCATGCCCTGATGAAAGAAATGTTTAGACTGGAAGGTAGAAAACTAAATTATTCAGCTGGAAAGTTAATGGTTGGTTGGTTTTTTGGAATAATTCCAATTGAAAAGTGGTTGAATTGGCTTGATAAATGTAATTCAAGCTGTAAGGATTCACATACAAAATATGTATCTATACCTACAGGAAGAAAACACTTTAGACGCGAGACTTACTTGCGAGAGAATATGAATGTTTATAAAAAGGTTCCTTTTGAAACTTTGATGGTGAATGTTCCTGTTTGGTCAGAAGAGTATCTAGAAATGTTTTACGGTAAAGATTATATGGTCGTTCCTCCTGTTGATAAGAGGGAGCAACATTTGTTTTTAGAGTTGAGTTACGGAGAAGAATAAATGAAAGTAGCAATATTGACTGCTTCAGGTATCGGGAGCAGGATTGGTCAAGATATCCCTAAACAATTTATTCATGTTGAAAATAAGCCAGTCATTATCTATACCCTTGAAAAATTTCAAAATCATCCAGAAATTGATGAAATTTGTATTGTCATTTTAAAAGGGTGGGAGCAGATGGTTAAGGCTTATGCAGAACAATTTGGAATTACAAAGTTAAAGATGATAACTTTGGGAGGGAAGTCTGGTCAAGAATCAATTTATAACGGTCTTAGAGCAGTTAAGAAAGCTCATCCCAATGAGGATGTGACTGTATTAATTCATGACGGGAATCGTCCTTTAGTGAGCAATGATATTATTAGCAACGCTTTAGCAACATACCAACAGTTTGGAAATGCTGTTGCAGCAATACCAACGACTGAGGTAGTATTTGTTTTAGAAAACCCACAATCAACTTCGTCCACAGAAGCATTGAATCGTGACTTATTGAGACGAACACAAACTCCTCATGTTTACCATCTTGATAATATTCTATCGCTTCATGAAAAAGCATTAGAAAATGGGATAACCGATGTTGCAGCATCATGCCAACTCATGCAACTATTCGGAGAAAAGAGTTATTTCTCTCTTGGATCAGAGAAAAACTTGAAAATTACGACTGTAGAAGATCTCGATATTTTTAAAGCTTTATTAAGTTCAACTCGAGATAAGTGGATTAAATAGTAATGACATTATTATTAAATAAAATATATAGACAAGATGTAGAATCTTCTCTAGAAACAATCGTCAATATTAATGACTTGAATGGCAAGTCAATTTTAATTACTGGAGCTTCTGGTTTGATTGGTTCAAGTGTCATTGACCAGTTATTATTGCTAAATGAAATAAGGAATTTTAACATTAAAATTTTTTGTTGTGGAAGAAAGTTTGAATCATTAGAAAAACGATTTGGTAGACAAACAGAGTATTTACACTTTGTGTTCTATGATGCGACTGAAGTACCTCACTTTGATTTTGCAGTGGACTACATTATTCATGCTGCTAGTCCTGCTAGTCCTGAATTGTATGTTAATCAGCCTGTAGAAACAATGGCTAGTAATTTTTTGGGCATGTATAATCTCCTGGAATACGCCAAAAATGCTAAAGTTTCAAATCTAGTTTATATCTCATCTAGTGAAGTTTATGGAATTAGCACTAGTAATAATCCTTTGGACGAAAATTATATTGGAACTGTTGATCATCTTAGCGTACGGTCTTCTTATGCCAGTTCAAAAAGAGCTACTGAAACACTTTGTGCTAGTTTTGCATCCGAGTATGGAATCAAAATAATGATAGTAAGGCCCGGGCATATCTATGGTCCTAGTGCCAAGGACTCTGATAATCGTGTATCATCATTTTTTATGACAGAAGCGATTGCTGGGCGTGATATTGTCATGAAAAGTGCAGGTAGTCAGTTAAGATCCTATTGTTATAGTTTGGATTGTGCCAGTGCTATTATAAGTGTTCTCCTTTCGGGTGAGTCAGGGCAAGCTTATAATGTTTCCAATCCAAATTCAATTATTACTATAAAACAGATGGCTGAAATAATTTCTCGAGTTGGCAATGTGAAACTCACCATGGCTGTTCCTAGCAATCAAGATATTAAGCAGACTAATCCTATGCAGAATGCTAGTCTTAGGAGTGATAAGCTAGAAGGTTTAGGATGGCAAGGATTATTTTCTGCTGAAAAAGGTATAGGAAATACATTCCAAATTTTGAAAGTATTAAGAAGCAATTAGATAGATTATTCTTTTAGTAACGGAGTTTAAAATGGATGGTAAATTAGGTTCTTTTTTAAAGTTATTAAAAAAAGTAGACGGTTTAAAGATTTTAAAACAGTATTTTAAGTCTAGGGTACTATTTTTTGCTATTTTCCAAATACTATCTCAAGGTCTTTCAAAAAAGTCTTTAGAAATTGTTCGTAATTCAGTAGATAATAAAATATTAGCTAAATTGAGGAAAAAATACCTTCCCTATATAGTTGAAAGTAAAGATAGAATTTTACGGGAATCGGCTGAACGTCAATCTTCTAATAAGGTGTGGATTTTGTGGTTGCAAGGGATGAACAATGCTCCTGAAATCGTAAAGTTATGTTATAATTCTGTGGTTCGAAATCTCCCTGATAAAGAGGTAGTTCTTTTAACAGAAGATACTTATAGAAATTATGTCATCTTTCCAAATCATGTTCAACAGAAGATTGATAAAGGAGTTATTTCTAAAACACACTTGTCTGATTTGTTGAGATTAGAACTGCTAACATTGCATGGAGGTATTTGGATTGATGCAACTGTCTTTATATCTTCCAATAAAATCCCTGATTATATGTTGTTTTCTGAATTATTTTTATTTCAAAAATTAAAACCGGGGTTAGATGGAAATCCTAAGAGAATTTCAAGCTGGTATATTTGTGCGAAGTCTAATCATCCAATACTTGTTCTTACCAAGGAGTTGTTGTATCAATATTGGTTGGAACACAATTATATGATGGACTATTTTTTAATGCATGATTTTATGGAATTATCAATTGAGACATATCCACAAGAATGGAATAAAGTGATTCCGTTTTCTAGTTCTCCTTCCCATATACTGCTATTAAGATTATTTGAAACATTTGATAAGAGGATGCTAGAATATGTTTATCAACAAGTTTCTATACATAAACTAACTTATAAATATGATACTGATATCTGTTATACTGAAACCTACTTGAATAAAATACTAAGTGAAGGTGAGATTGATGCATAAAAAGTTAGCTCTAATAATAGCATATTTTGGTGAATTACCTGAATACTCTAAAATTTTTTTCCATTCTTTAAATTATAATCCTGAGATTGATTTGTTTTTAGTGACGGATCAATGTGTAAATATAAACATGGATAATTTAATTGTTATAAAAAAAACGTTCTCTGAATTTAAAAATGATATTCAAAATTTATTTGATTTCAAAATTGTTTTAGATACTCCTTATAAATTATGTGATTACAAGCCTATATATGGAATGCTTTTTAAAGATATTTTATCTGAATATCCATTTTGGGGATATTGTGATTTAGATATGGTGCTGGGAGATGTGTTTTCGTTTTTACCTGAGAATATATTGGATAATTACAGCAAAATATATGAATATGGTCATTTAACTATTTATAAAAATGACCCTGAAAATAATCGACGTTTCATGTCTGAAGTTGGAATGAATTACCAAGACGTTTTTACAACTAAAGTTATTAAAGTATTTGATGAGACAGAAGGAATTCAGAGAAAATATGAATTAATGGGAATTCCTACATATATACCAAGAGATTGTGCTGATATAAATCCCTGGAAGTATCAGTTAAAAAGAGTAGAAACAGGTATCTCCAAAGAAAAATTAAATTCATTTAATCATAAGGAGCAGTTGTTTTTCTGGGAAAATGGTAAGATTTTTAGAGGATTTATCAACCCGTATACACATAAAATAGAGTACGATTCTTTCAATTATCTTCATTTTCAAAAAAGAGAAATGAAGATAACCTTTCCTTTTAATTCTAGTATAAAAGCGTTTTTTATTACTAATCATGGGATTATAGAGAAGAAGCAGGGTTTTAATATTAAAAAAGAAGATTTTAAAAAATATAACAACTATAACTTAATAAGAGAAATATCAAAAGATTTACAACGATATTATTTCATCTGGAAAAGGCGATTGTTAAAATATATATTTAGGAGATAACTTCAATAATGAAAATTTCAATTACAAAATTATATATATGGATATTGACAACAATGTATATATTAATGTGGATTCCGGGTGTTCCGATATTTAATTATGTAGATGAACTATTAACTTTGATAATACTTCCATATGTGATTATGAATTTTAGAGCTCTTCTACAAAAAAGTAGATTAGTAATTATAGGTGCAATTGGTTTTTTATTAATTGGATTAGTATCAACATACCTTTCAGAGCTTAGCCGCCCTTTGATAGCTATAGTATCGGATTTTTTCACATTTATTAAGTTTCCCATTACCTATTTATATTTTAGATATTTATTTACAAAACAAAATTCAACTTATTTTTTGAATATTTTATATATTCTTAGTAAGTTTGTTGTGGTTATTGCTTTTATTTGCTGTTTATTAAATTATAGTTTTGAACTAGGCATGACCTATGATATCCGCTTTGGAATAGGGAGTTTTCAGTTTATATATAATAACCCAGGATTTTTTCTAGCATTGATGGTTGCTTGTTATTCACTTATAAATTACTCTAATAATTCAGGTGATCTTAAATATAAAATTTTAGCTATTTTAAATATGATTGCAACTCTACGATCAGTAGCTTTTGGAGTTATTGCCTTACTTCTAGTTTTGAGTGTATTTATAGGCAGAAATTTAAGATTGTATCACCTATTTATATTGATTCCGTCTATTATTTTTGTAGGTAATGGAGCTATAAGTACATATTTCGGGGATTTGGAAACACCTAGAAAACTTTTATTCCAGGGAGGTATAAAGGTTTTTCAGAAATTTTTCCCATTAGGGGCGGGTTTTGCTTCATATGGGAGTAACGCTG
Source organism: uncultured Streptococcus sp. (assembly GCF_963511325.1). GTDB lineage: Bacteria > Bacillota > Bacilli > Lactobacillales > Streptococcaceae > Streptococcus. The sequence goes on along the minus strand of NZ_CAUPII010000010.1, from coordinate 17,402 downwards.
CTTATATGTATTACTCTCCCTTGTATTTTCAATTTGGTTTTCATCATATTTGGGGGCTTAATTTAGAATATGGGAATATAGCTAATGATAACTTTTGGCCGATGATTTTTGCACAATTTGGTTTTATTGGCTCTATATTTTATATATTGATGATGATGGCTATTATGAAGGATTTATTCATTAAATCTATGTATAAAAATCAAGTGGTATCTTTATCTTTAATTATAGGTTATTTGTTAATTTCCTCAGTTGGTGCAAATATAATTACTGGTGTGTTAGGTGTAAGTATGATATGTGTATATGCCTCAATGGCTCATGTTTTAGATGATGTAGAGGTAAGCTATTGAAATTATTAAAAAACTACATATATAATTTAGTTTATCAAATAGTAGCTATTATTTTACCATTGGTGACCATTCCATATGCTTCTAGGGTCTTAGGTGCAGAAATGATTGGAATTAATTCATATACAAATACAATTATTTCTTACTTTGTTCTGATTGCAAATGTTGGGTTAACTACTTATGGAAATAGAACGATTTCGTATACTAGAGATTCTGTTTTAAAAAGAAGTCAAAAATTCTGGGAAATCTTTGTCATAAAAATTATTATGGCTTTGTTTTCATTGGCGCTGTTTTTTACCTTTACATGTATTTATAGAGAATATACTACTTTCTTATATATACAGTCTATTCAAATCCTTGCAACAGCAATAGATATTTCTTGGTTTTTTACAGGAATGGAAGATTTTAAAAGAACAGTTACTAGAAATATATTGACAAAGATATTATCTGCAATTTGTATCATTGCATTTGTTAAAAGTAGGGAAGATTTATGGTTATATATATTAATTTTAGTTCTTTCGACTTTTTTAGGGAATTTAACTTTATGGACATATGTTTTTGATGCGATTGAAGTAATTAATTTTAAAAGCTTGCAACTTAAAGAGCATATTAAACCTGTATTTGTATTATTTATACCTCAATTAGCAACAACTCTTTTTCTCACGTTAAACAAATTATTATTAGGAAACTTATCAACGTTATCTCAATCTGGCTATTTTGATAGCGCAGATAAAGTGATACGAATTTTACTGACATTTATCACAGCTATTGGGACAGTAATTTTTCCAAGACTGGCAAATAGCTTTAATAGAGGAGAAAAAAGAAATGTCGAAGAATTATTAAAACTATCTTTTGGTGCTGTTAATATTATTGCTTTCCCAATGATTGTTGGTATTATGGTAATCGGAAGGCCGTTTTCAATTCTTTTTTTTGGAAGTGAATTTGAAGGAATTGAAATTGTTTTGGGGATACTATCAATAGAATTGATTTTTATGGGCTGGTCATCAGTCTTGGGTAACCAATTTTTAGTAGCTATTAATAAGACGAAGGGCTTAACTGTTTCAGTTTTTATTGCTTCATTGATCTTGCTCATATCCTCTTTCATATTGATTCCGATGTTAGGAGCTTCTGGAGCTTCAATTTCATCAGTTATAGGAGAGGCGACAATAGCTTTGGTGCAGTTATATTATGTTTCAAAACATACTAGATTATGTTTATTATTTAGTGATATTTCTAAAATTTTAGTTTCTAGTCTCATAATGGGAACGACTTGTTTGGTAATTGGGAGTTATTTTTATGATGGTATTATGAAACTCTGTGTTCAAGGAACAGTTGGATTAATGGTATATTGTATAGTGATTTGGTATAGCAGGACTGAAATTGTAAATACTATACTTAAAAAAATAAAGAGATAGTAGTGAAAAATCTGTAGAGATTTTTACTGCAAATAAAGTAGTCCTCACAGGAATGATTGACCAGTACTTTGATTACAAACATGGTGAGTTGGAGTATCGCAGTCTTCGTTTTGAACATGAAGTCTTGGATGAGGAAAACCATCAAGGAAATGCAGTGGTTAACTACACAGAGCATGAGATTCCTTATACTCGTATCATTGAGCATAAGCACTTCGAGTATGGTACACAACCGAAGACAGTCATTACTCGCGAATACCCAGCAGATTGGAAACGTGGGGATGAGCCATACTATCCGATTAATGACGACAAAAATAATGCTATATTTGCTAAGTATCAAGAAGAAGCAGCTAAAAATGACAAGGCCATCTTCTATGGACGTCTAGCAGACTATAAATGCTATAATATGCATATTTTTATTGAACGAGCACTTAGTGTAGTAACGGATGAGTTTGGTTACTAAGACACACATTTTTTAACAATTTAATTTTTGTAGAACAGCAAAGAAAGGTACCCTACTATGAAAGGTATTATTCTCGCGGGTGGTTCGGGGACACGTTTATATCCGTTGACTCGAGCTGCATCAAAACAACTGATGCCGGTTTATGATAAACCGATGATTTACTATCCACTTTCAACATTGATGTTGGCTGGGATTAGGGATATTTTGATTATCTCAACTCCTCAAGATTTGCCTCGTTTCAGAGAGCTTCTTCAAGATGGCTCTGAGTTCGGGATTCAACTGTCTTATGCGGAGCAACCGAGTCCAGACGGTTTGGCCCAAGCCTTTATCATTGGGGAAGAGTTTATTGGCGATGACAGCGTTGCTCTGATTTTAGGTGACAATATCTATCATGGCCCTGGCCTTTCGAAGATGCTACAAAAGGCAGCAAGCAAGGAGTCAGGAGCGACTGTCTTTGGCTATCATGTGAAGGACCCAGAACGTTTTGGTGTTGTTGAGTTTGATGAAGACATGAACGCCATTTCTATCGAAGAAAAGCCAGAACATCCTCGTTCAAATTATGCAGTTACAGGCCTCTATTTCTATGATAATGATGTAGTAGAAATTGCCAAAAATATAAAACCAAGCCCTCGTGGGGAATTGGAAATTACAGATGTAAACAAGGCTTACCTAAATCGCGGAGATTTATCCGTTGAGGTCATGGGACGTGGCTTTGCTTGGTTGGATACTGGTACTCATGAAAGTTTGCTAGAGGCTTCACAGTACATCGAAACAGTCCAACGGATGCAAAATGTTCAGGTGGCAAACTTGGAAGAAATTGCTTACCGTATGGGCTATATCAGTCGAGAAGATGTGTTGGCCTTAGCTCAACCGCTTAAGAAAAATGAATACGGGCAGTATCTGCTCCGTTTGATTGGAGAAGTATAGATGACAGATAATTTTTTCGGTAAGACGCTTACTGCACACAAGGTTGAAGCTATTCCAGGTATGCTGGAGTTTGATATTCCAGTTCATGGTGATAATCGTGGTTGGTTTAAAGAAAATTTCCAAAAGGAAAAAATGCTTCCACTTGGATTTCCAGAGTCTTTCTTTGCAGAAGGAAAATTGCAAAACAATGTATCCTTCTCACGCAAAAATGTTCTTCGTGGTCTCCACGCAGAACCTTGGGATAAGTACATCTCTGTGGCAGATGGTGGGAAAGTTCTAGGTTCTTGGGTTGATTTACGTGAGGGCGAAACCTTCGGAAATACCTACCAGACAGTCATTGATGCTAGCAAGGGAATCTTTGTTCCTCGAGGGGTGGCCAATGGCTTCCAAGTCCTATCAGATACAGTTTCTTATAGTTATCTGGTCAATGATTACTGGGCTCTTGAACTCAAACCCAAGTATGCCTTTGTAAACTACGCTGATCCAAGCCTTGGTATTGAATGGGAAAATCTTGCAGAAGCAGAGGTTTCAGAAGCAGATAAAAATCATCCACTACTCAAGGATGTAAAACCTTTGAAAAAAGAAGATTTGTAAAAAGGAAAGAATATGACTGAATACAAAAAAATTATCGTGACGGGTGGAGCTGGTTTTATCGGTTCCAACTTTGTCCACTATGTTTACAAGAATTTTCCAGATGTTCATGTGACAGTCTTGGACAAGTTGACTTATGCTGGAAACCGCGCGAATATTGAGGAAATTTTAGGCGATCGTGTTGAGTTAGTTGTTGGTGACATTGCTGATGCTGAGTTGGTAGACAAGTTGGCAGCTCAAGCAGATGCTATTGTGCACTATGCCGCGGAAAGTCACAATGACAATTCACTCAATGATCCATCACCATTTATCCATACTAACTTCATCGGAACCTATACTCTTTTAGAAGCTGCTCGTAAGTATGATATTCGCTTCCACCATGTATCGACAGATGAAGTTTATGGGGATCTCCCTCTACGTGAGGATTTGCCAGGTCATGGTGAAGGTCCAGGTGAGAAATTTACCGCTGAAACTAAATATAACCCGAGCTCTCCTTACTCATCAACTAAGGCAGCTTCAGACTTGATTGTCAAAGCCTGGGTACGTTCTTTTGGAGTCAAGGCAACGATTTCTAACTGTTCAAATAATTACGGTCCTTATCAACACATTGAAAAATTTATCCCACGTCAGATTACCAACATCCTAAGTGGAATTAAGCCCAAATTGTATGGTGAAGGAAAGAACGTTCGTGACTGGATTCATACCAATGATCATTCTTCAGGTGTATGGACAATCTTGACAAAAGGGCAAATCGGTGAAACCTACTTGATTGGTGCTGATGGCGAGAAGAACAACAAGGAAGTTTTGGAGCTAATCCTTAAGGAAATGGGACAACCTGCTGATGCCTATGATCATGTGACTGACCGTGCAGGACATGATCTTCGTTATGCGATTGATGCAAGCAAGCTCCGTGATGAGTTGGGCTGGAAACCAGAATTCACCAACTTCGAACAAGGTCTCAAAGAAACCATTCAATGGTACAAAGATAACCAAGAGTGGTGGCAAGGAGAAAAAGAAGCTGTTGAAGCAAACTACGCTAAAACACAAGAGGTTCTTGAAAAATAAAAGGCGGTGGGACAGAAATCGATAGACAAAGTATCGATTTCGTAGTCCCAGCCCCGCGAAGATGATTAGGAGTTTTTGGAGTCTAAAAGATGAACAAAAAGTTCAATCAGCAACCGCGTCAAAGTTTGATTGCTAATAAAAAGTGAGGTCGGGATCTTTTGACCCAACCTCTATTGCTATACCGAAGAATTGTGAATCAGTTGAAAGGAAGAAAAATGATTTTAATTACAGGGGCAAATGGCCAATTAGGAACGGAACTTCGTTATTTGTTGGATGAGCGTAATGAAGAATACGTTGCGGTTGATGTGGCTGAGATGGATATTACCGATGCAGCAATGGTGGAGAAAGTTTTTGAAGAGGTGAAACCGACTTTAGTATACCACTGTGCGGCCTACACCGCTGTTGATGCAGCAGAGGATGAAGGAAAAGAACTGGACTTTGCCATCAATGTGACGGGGACAGAAAATGTCGCAAAAGCATCCGAAAAGCATGGTGCAACTCTAGTCTACATCTCTACCGATTATGTATTTGACGGTAAGAAACCAGTTGGACAAGAGTGGGAAGTGGATGACAAACCGGATCCTCAAACGGAATATGGTCGTACTAAGCGTATGGGAGAGGAGCTTGTAGAAAAACACGTTTCAAACTTCTATATTATCCGTACTGCTTGGGTTTTTGGAAATTACGGCAAAAACTTTGTCTTCACGATGCAAAATCTTGCTAAAACTCATAAGACCTTGACAGTTGTAAATGATCAACATGGTCGACCAACCTGGACGCGTACCTTGGCTGAGTTCATGACTTTCCTAGCTGAAAATCGTAAGGAATTTGGTTATTACCATTTGTCAAATGATGCGACAGAAGACACAACTTGGTATGACTTTGCGGTTGAAATTTTGAAGGATACCGATGTCGAAGTCAAGCCAGTAGACTCAAGTCAATTTCCTGCCAAAGCTAAACGTCCACTAAACTCAACAATGAGTCTTGCAAAAGCCAAAGCTACTGGATTTGTCATTCCAACTTGGAAAGATGCCTTGAAAGAATTTTACAAACAAGAACTTAAAAAATAGCCTTACTGGAGGCCAAAATGTATACAGAAAGAGAGGGAAGAGAGATTCTCTTTCTTTTTTTGTTTACTCGTCTATGCAATCGTCGGATAATTATAAAAATTCAAGAAAAAGCTTGGTTAAATGTTAGAAAATTCGAGCACGAATGTATTTTTTGTGTTATAATATTCTGTGAGTAGTTATGCCTTGGTGTAGCTATTAAAAATAGAAGTGTGAAACTGGGAAGATAGAGAGGACGCAGTGTAATGACTAGAAATGGTTTTTTTACAGGCTTAGATATCGGAACTAGCTCTATTAAAGTGTTGGTTGCAGAGCTTGTAAATGGTGAAGTAAATGTAATTGGCGTGAGCAATGCCAAAAGTAAAGGTGTCAAAGATGGGATTATCGTTGACATCGAAGCAGCAGCGACTGCTATTAAGTCTGCAATTTCTCAAGCAGAAGAAAAAGCAGGGATTTCAATCAAGTCTGTAAACGTTGGTTTGCCAGCTAATTTGCTACAAGTTGAGCCAACTCAGGGCATGATTCCGGTGACATCAGATACAAGAGAAATTACAGATCAAGATGTTGAAAATGTAGTTAAATCAGCTTTGACTAAAAGTATGACTCCAGACCGTGAAGTTATCACCTTTATTCCAGAGGAATTTGTCGTAGATGGATTCCAAGGAATTCGTGATCCTCGCGGGATGATGGGTGTGCGTTTGGAAATGCGCGGTCTCTTGTACACTGGCCCACGTACGATTCTCCATAATCTTCGTAAAACTGTAGAGCGTGTAGGCATTCAAGTTGATAACGTGATTATTTCACCTCTTGCAATGGTTCACTCTGTCTTGAATGAAGGTGAACGTGAGTTTGGTGCGACTGTTATCGACATGGGTGGTGGCCAAACGACGGTTGCCACTATTCGCAATCAAGAACTTCAATATACAAATGTTAACCAAGAGGGTGGCGATTATGTCACAAAAGACATTTCAAAAGTTCTTAAGACTTCTAAGAAAATTGCAGAAGGTCTAAAATTGAACTATGGTGAAGCTTATCCACCGCTAGCAAGCAAAGAAACTTTCCAAGTTGAAGTGATCGGTGAAGTTGAACCAGTTGAAGTGACCGAAGAATACTTGGCTGAGATTATTTCGGCAAGACTTAAGCACATTTTTGAGCAAATTAAGCAAGATTTGGAAAGACGTCACCTATTAGACTTGCCAGGAGGTATTGCTTTGATTGGTGGAAATGCCCTCCTTCCAGGTGTCGTTGAATTGGCCCAAGAAGTATTTGGAGTCCGTGTTAAGTTATTCGTACCAAATCAAGTTGGGATTCGCAATCCTGCTTTTGCCCATGTCATTAGCTTGTCAGAATTCGCTGGAAGCCTTACTGAAGTGAATGTTCTAGCTCAGCGAGCAATTCGAGGTGAACATACTTTAAGCCACCAGCCACTTGACTTTAGAAGTTCAGCTCAACCTGTTTCACCTGTTTCTCCACGACCAGTATTTAATACAGTGACAACACCTGAGCCTGAAACAAACCAATCTGTTGAACCAGTAGCTCCTCTTCAATCAGAAGAAAAGAGCAAGGGTAAATTAACAGATCGTTTCCGTAGCTTGATTGGAAGCATGTTTGACGAATAAAATAGAGGAATATAAATATGACATTTTCATTTGATACAGCAGCAGCACAAGGTGCAGTAATTAAAGTAATCGGTGTCGGCGGTGGTGGTGGGAATGCCATCAACCGTATGGTTGACGAAGGCGTTTCTGGCGTTGAATTTATCGCAGCCAACACAGATGTACAAGCTTTGAGCAGTACAAAAGCTGAGACAGTTATCCAGCTCGGCCCTAAATTGACTCGCGGACTTGGTGCAGGAGGTCAACCTGAAGTTGGTCGTAAAGCTGCGGAAGAAAGCGAAGAAGTATTGACAGAAGCAATCAGCGGTGCTGATATGGTCTTCATCACTGCTGGTATGGGTGGAGGTTCTGGTACAGGTGCTGCACCAGTTATCGCTCGTATTGCAAAAAGTCTTGGTGCTTTGACAGTCGGTGTTGTTACTCGCCCATTTGGTTTTGAAGGAAGCAAACGTGGACAATTTGCTATCGAAGGGATTAACGAACTTCGTGAGCATGTTGATACACTCTTGATTATCTCAAACAACAACTTGCTAGAAATCGTTGACAAGAAGACTCCACTTCTTGAAGCATTGAGTGAAGCAGATAACGTTCTTCGTCAAGGTGTGCAAGGGATTACAGATTTGATTACAAATCCTGGTTTGATCAACTTGGACTTTGCAGACGTTAAGACTGTTATGGCCAATAAAGGGAACGCCCTTATGGGAATTGGTATCGGTAGCGGTGAAGAACGTGTTGTAGAAGCTGCTCGTAAAGCAATCTACTCACCACTTCTTGAAACAACTATCGATGGTGCTGAGGATGTTATCGTTAACGTAACTGGTGGTTTGGACTTGACTTTGATTGAAGCTGAAGAAGCATCAGAGATTGTTAACCAAGCAGCTGGGCATGGAGTTAACATCTGGCTTGGAACATCTATTGATGAGACAATGAAAGACGAAATCCGCGTGACGGTTGTTGCGACAGGAGTACGTCAGGATAAAGTTGAGAAAGTTGTAACTCCTCAACCGCGCCAAGCAACACACCGTGAACCTGCTCGAACTAGTCATACGCAAACTTTTGATCGTAATTTTGATATGGCTGATACAGCAGAAATTCCAACTCCAAGTTATCGTCGTCAAGAAGCTCCAAAGACATCAGCTTTTGGTGACTGGGACTTGAGACGCGATGCTATCGTTCGTCAAGGAGAGCCAGTTGTTTCTCCAGTGGAACGTTTTGAAGTTCCAGCAGCTACGGATGAAGATGAGTTGGAAACACCACCATTCTTTAAAAATCGTTAATGAAGATGAATTTAAAAGAAAATACGAACCTTGTTTTTCAACAGATATCGAATGCAGTTCAGGAAGCTGGTCGTGAAAACGACTCGGTTTCTGTGATTGCGGTGACCAAATATGTAGATGTTGAAACAGCCTCAGCTTTGGTTTCGCAAGGAGTGCAACACATTGGTGAGAACCGTGTTGATAAATTTCTTGACAAGTATCATGCTCTAAGTGATAAGAATCTTACCTGGCATTTGATTGGAACCTTACAGAGACGTAAAGTCAAGGAAGTGATTTCTTATGTGGATTATTTTCATGCTTTAGATTCCTTAAAGCTAGCTCAGGAAATTCAAAAACGAGCAGACCACAAGATTAAGTGCTTTTTGCAAGTAAATATTTCTAAGGAAGAGAGCAAGCACGGTTTTTCGAAAGAAGAATTGTTAGCCCTCTTACCAGAACTTTCAGAATTAGACCAGATTGAGTATGTGGGACTGATGACCATGGCTCCATTTGAAGCAACTAGTCAAGAGTTACTAGAGATATTTAAAGAAACGCAAGAATTGCAAAAAAACATTCAAGAAAAACATCTCCCCAATATGCCGATGACAGAACTCAGTATGGGTATGAGTCGAGACTTCAAAGAAGCGATTCAATGTGGTTCAACTTTCGTTCGAATCGGCACAGCATTTTTTAAGTAGGAAATAACCATGTCACTAAAACATAAATTTGAAAAGTTTATAGATTATTTCACTGAAGATGGAGAAGAAGTGGCACCAAACGTTGCTGAATTAAAGCCTGAAAAAACGCTAACATCAGTTTCTGCCCCCATGGAAGAACTTCCACAAGCTCAACAACTTCCTCAGCCTTCACAAGTGAATTCAAAGGAAAAAAATATTACGCGCCTTCATGCTCGTCAGCAAGAATTAGCGATGAAGAGTCATCGTAGTACAGAAAAGGTAACCATTGATGTTCGTTATCCTCGTCGCTACGAAGATGCAACGGATATCGTTGATTTACTAGCAGGCAATGAAAGTATTTTAATCGATTTCCAATACATGACTGAAGTACAAGCGCGTCGTTGTCTAGACTATTTAGATGGAGCTCGTCATGTACTTGCTGGTGAATTAAGAAAGGTTGCAAATACCATGTACCTTTTGACACCAGTAGGAGTTGTGGTTAACATTGAAGATATTCGTTTACCTGAGGGAACTCATGGTGAAGAGTTTGATTTCGATATGAAGAGAAAACGAGTGAGATAATGATATTTCTAGTTCGCTTTATTCAAAACGCTACAGATATCTATTCTATGATACTTGTAGCGTTTGCTCTCTTATCCTGGTTTCCAACTGCCTATGAGACTAGAGCAGGTCGTTTGTTGACTAATTTAGTCAAACCGATTCTTCAACCCCTGAGACGTCTGCCGCTGAGTATTGGTGGTTTAGATTTTTCAGTCTGGGTGGCTGTCGTTTTAGTTCATTTGCTTGGAAACTATCTGATCCGTTTTCTTTTAATACTAGCATGAGAAAAGACATCTATCAGCATTTCTCAGTCGAGGATATTTCCTTTATTGATAAAGGCTTGGAGTGGCTAAGGCAGGTAGAAGAGCATTACGCTTCCATCTTAACTCCCTTTATCAATCCCCATCAGGTCTTTATCTTAAAGACATTGGGAAATCATCAAGGGATTCAAGTTTTTTCTAGCAATGATTTTGTAGCTACTGAGTATAGTCGTGTACTACTTGCACCAGATTATTTCATACCGACTTTGACGGATTTTGAAATGGAATTGCTTGAGATTGTTTATTCTAGCAAGTTTGACCAATTGACACATTCCAAGATTTTAGGAACTGTTCTGAATCGTCTGGGAATCGATCGCAAGTTGTTTGGTGATATATTGGTAACGGAAAATAGAGCTCAAATCATTGTGGACCGAAAATTCACTTCTCTCTTTCAAGATGGGATTCAAAAGATTGCTCGATTGCCTGTCAAACTTGAAGTCAAATCCTTTGAAGAATTGATAGAAGCCGAGAGTGATTATCAGGAAAAGGAAGTTTTAGTTCCGAGTATGCGCTTGGATGCTTTCTTGTCAAATGTTCTGAAATTGTCTCGCTCGCAGACAGCTGATTTGTTAGAAAGAAAATATGTTCAGATAAATTACCATCTGGTTGAAAAATCTGATTATCAAGTTAAGATTGGTGATTTAGTAAGTGTCAGACGTTTTGGAAGGATTAGTGTTCTGAGAGAAAATGGTCAGACAAAAAGGGATAAGAAGAAATTGACAATACAATTATTATTAAGTAAGTGAGGGGAAAATATGCCAATTACATCGTTAGAGATTAAGGATAAAAGCTTTAGTACTAAGTTTAGAGGTTTTGATCCTGAAGAAGTTGATGAATTTCTCGATATTGTAGTTCGAGACTATGAAACATTGGTTCGAAGTAACCATGATAAAGAGCAACAAATTAGAAATTTAGAAGAGCGTTTGTCTTATTTTGATGAGATGAAAGATTCATTGAGTCAGTCTGTTTTAATTGCTCAAGATACTGCTGAGCGAGTTAAACAAGCAGCTACTGAACGCTCTCATAATATCATTCATCATGCTGAACAGGAATCACAACGTTTGCTTGATGAAGCTAAGTACAAGGCAAATGAAATTTTACGTCAAGCAACTGATAATGCTAAGAAGGTTGCGATTGAGACAGAAGAACTGAAGAATAAGAGTCGCGTCTTCCATCAACGCTTGAAATCTACAATTGAAAGTCAATTGGCCATCGTTGATTCATCTGATTGGGAAGAAATTTTACGTCCAACAGCAACTTATTTACAAACCAGTGATGAGGTCTTTAAAGAGGTGGTTAGAGAGGCTTTGGGGGAAAATATTTCAGCATTTCATGAGGAGGAATCCAATGATTTGACTCGTCAGTTTTCACCAGAAGAGGTTGCTGAGCTCCAAGCACGTATAGAAGCAACTAATCGTGAATTGATGGAAGCACAGGATGAATCAACTTTATCTGACTTATCTTCGTTAGTAAATAATGAAATGAGCTCTGAGTCTAAAGAGGATTCAGAATAACACTTTCTCAACATTTGTAATTGTAAAATCTGAGAACAAGATCTAATCACACATATTTACAGCGAGTAGGAGATGGTGGAAGTCCTACAATCCCTGTTGATAAGATTATCCTCTCAAGTTATCAAGTCTGAAGTTAGTAGGATTTGACGTTGCCCACGTTACGGGAAAAGAGGGAGAAAGACTAGTTCTTTTTCCGAATAAAGGTGGTACCACGATTTTCGTCCTTTTTAGCGAGTCGTGGTTTTTATTTTGTCTATATAAAAAAGGAGATATCATGAAACTCAAAGAAACTTTAAATCTAGGGAAAACTGACTTCCCAATGCGTGCAGGCCTTCCTACAAAAGAGCCAGTCTGGCAAAAAGAGTGGGAAGAAGCAAAATTGTATCAACGTCGTCAAGAGTTGAATGAAGGGAAACCTCACTTCACTCTTCATGATGGACCTCCGTACGCTAATGGAAATATCCACGTTGGTCATGCTATGAACAAGATTTCAAAAGATATCATTGTTCGTTCTAAGTCTATGTCAGGATTCTACGCGCCATATATCCCAGGTTGGGATACACATGGTCTGCCAATCGAGCAAGTCTTGGCAAAACAAGGTGTCAAACGCAAAGAGATGGATTTGGTTGAATACTTGAAACTTTGCCGTGAATACGCTCTTTCTCAAGTAGATAAACAACGCGAAGACTTCAAACGTTTGGGTGTGTCTGGTGACTGGGAAAATCCATATGTGACTTTGACCCCTGACTATGAAGCAGCCCAAATTCGTGTCTTCGGTGAGATGGCTAACAAGGGCTACATCTACCGTGGTGCTAAGCCAGTTTACTGGTCTTGGTCATCTGAGTCAGCTCTTGCTGAAGCAGAGATTGAATATCATGACTTGGTTTCAACATCACTGTACTATGCCAATAAGGTTAAAGATGGCAAAGGTGTTCTAGATACAGATACTTATATCGTTGTCTGGACAACTACTCCATTTACTATCACAGCTTCTCGTGGTTTGACTGTTGGTGCGGATATTGATTACGTTTTGGTTCAACCTGCTGGTGAAGCTCGTAAGTTTGTGGTCGCTGCAGAATTGTTGAACAGCTTGTCTGAGAAATTTGGTTGGGCTGATGTTCAAGTTTTGGAAACTTACCGTGGTCAAGAACTCAACCATATCGTGACAGAACACCCATGGGATACTGCAGTAGATGAACTCGTTATCCTTGGTGACCACGTTACAACTGACTCTGGTACAGGTATTGTCCATACAGCCCCAGGTTTCGGTGAAGACGACTACAATGTTGGTATTGCTAATGGTCTTGAGGTTGCTGTGACAGTTAACGAACGCGGAATCATGATGGCTAATGCTGGCGCTGAGTTTGAAGGTCAATTCTACGACAAGGTCGTCCCAACTGTCATTGAAAAACTAGGTAGCCTCCTTCTTGCTCAAGAAGAAATCTCTCACTCATACCCATTTGACTGGCGTACGAAAAAACCAATCATCTGGCGTGCAGTTCCACAATGGTTTGCTTCAGTATCAAAATTCCGTCAAGATATTTTAGATGAAATCGAAAAAGTGAAATTCCATTCAGAATGGGGTAAAGTCCGTCTTTACAACATGATCCGTGACCGTGGTGACTGGGTCATCTCTCGTCAACGTGCTTGGGGAGTTCCTCTTCCAATCTTCTACGCAGAAGACGGCACACCAATCATGACAGCTGAAACGATTGAACATGTAGCTCAACTCTTTGAAGAGCATGGTTCCATCATCTGGTGGGAACGTGATGCTAAAGACCTCTTGCCAGAAGGATTTACACATCCAGGTTCACCAAATGGTGAGTTCAAGAAAGAAACAGACATCATGGACGTTTGGTTCGACTCAGGTTCATCATGGAATGGTGTCGTGGTTAACCGTCCAGAACTCAAATACCCAGCCGACCTCTACCTTGAAGGTTCTGACCAATACCGTGGTTGGTTCAACTCTTCTCTTATCACATCTGTGGCTAACCATGGTGTGGCACCATACAAACAAATCTTGTCACAAGGTTTTGCCCTTGATGGTAAAGGTGAGAAGATGTCTAAATCTCTTGGAAATACCATTGCTCCAAGCGATGTTGAAAAACAATTCGGTGCGGAAATCTTGCGTCTCTGGGTAACCAGTGTTGACTCAAGCAACGACGTGCGTATCTCTATGGATATCTTGAGCCAAGTCTCTGAAACTTATCGTAAGATCCGTAACACCCTTCGTTTCTTGATTGCCAATACATCTGACTTTAACCCAGTTGAGGATGCAGTAGCTTACGATGAACTTCGTTCAGTTGATAAGTACATGACGATTCGCTTTAACCAGCTTGTTAAGACCATTCGTGATGCTTATGCAGACTTTGAATTCTTGACAATCTACAAGGCCTTGGTGAACTTTATCAACGTTGACTTGTCAGCCTTCTACCTTGATTTTGCCAAAGATGTTGTTTATATCGAAGGTGCCAAATCATTGGAACGCCATCAAATGCAGACTGTCTTCTATGACATTCTTGTCAAAATTACGAAACTCTTGACACCAATCCTTCCTCACACTGCGGAAGAAATCTGGTCATATCTTGAGTTTGAAGCTGAAGACTTCGTTCAATTATCAGAATTGCCAGAAGCAGAGTCATTTGCTAACCAAGAAGAAATCTTGGATACATGGGCAGCCTTCATGGACTTCCGTGGACAAGCACAAAAAGCCTTGGAAGAAGCTCGTAATGCAAAAGTTATCGGTAAATCACTTGAAGCACACTTGACAGTTTACCCAAATGAAGTGGTGAAAACTCTTCTTGGAGCTGTTGATAGCAATGTTGCTCAACTCTTGATCGTCTCAGAATTGACTATCGCAGAAGGTGCAGCTCCAGAAGGTGCAGTAGCCTTTGAAGATGTAGCTTTCACTGTAGAACGTGCATCTGGTGAAGTGTGTGACCGTTGCCGTCGCATAGATCCAACAACAGCAGAACGTTGCTACCACGCAACCATCTGTGACCACTGTGCAAGTATCGTAGAAGAAAACTTTGCGGATGCAGTCGCAGAAGGATTTGAAGTAAAATAAAAGTAAAAAATGGCGAGGGTAGTCCAAAGGTTGATTTGAAAAGAAAGGCCAATAGCGCTCTCCAACATTAAACGCATACTATCAAGACTTTTAAAGTCTTGATAGTATGCGTTTTTTCTTGTAATACTATTTTTACCATGTATCTTTTTTGTACAGTGGATTGAATCCAGAATAGTAGGCTATGGATTCTATAGTAGATTGAACTTAGAATAGTACGCTACGAATTCTAAAACATTTTTAAAAATTATTTTGACTTTCCTAATCGATTTGTTCATATCTTATTTCAATCCACTATATTTTCATACTCCGTTATAGTAGATTGAATATTGAATAGTACACTGTTGCTTCTAAAACATGGATAAAAATCACTCTGATTTCCCTAGTCAATTTGTTCAGATTTGATTTCATTACACTATAAAATAAAATTGCACTTTTTGTTAGCAGGCTGCTTAAGAAATATCTAAGTCCGTGTGTAAATTTGGAATTCTAGCAGCTAATCAACGTATTCTAGGAGGATAAGGAAGAGTTTCTAACAAAACATAAAATATATATGTTTGTGTAGTTAAAATTTCTGCTCTTTTTGATTTTAAAAGAACATCAAGTTTTTAAGAAAAAAACTAACAAAATAGAGAAAAACTATATTTAGATATTATAAAAACTTATATGTATATATTTGGAATGTAATAAACTGAAAGAAATTTAAAGAATAAATTTGATTTATCTAAGTAAAAAGATTATAATAAAATTGTATTTATAATACTACATAAACACAAAAGGAGAAATAAATATGTATTTTAATCGTAAAAATGCAGAACAAAAGAATTGGCGTATGATCAAAAAAGGAAAACATTTCCTTTTCGGTTGTTCGCTTGTTTTTGCGGTTGGGGCTACTTTAGTAGCTCCATCAGTCAAAGCAGATACAGTAGAAGCTAAACCAGAAACTAGCTCTACAACAGATGGGACTAAGCCAGTTGTATCTGAAGAGAACCCAACTTATGCAGCTCCAGCTGTAGAAGTGGCACCAGTAGTAGCAACTGGAGAAAAAGCTGAAAAACCAGTTGAACCTACTCAAAATTCTGAAGAAGAACCAGTAGTTGCGACTGAAAAAGCTAAGGAAGCAGACAGCATCCAAGCTCCAGAAGTGACTGTTGTTTACAATCCAGCAGCACTGACTGATGAAGAAAAAGCAAAAGTTGTGGCAGCTGTTAAGGCAGCAAACCCTACAGCAACTGATGTTCAAGTCCAAGCAGACGGCTCAGTAGTTGTTGCTTTTGCAGATGGGTCAAGAGCAAACTTGACAGCAGCACAAACGATCAAAGATGGTTCTTTAGTAGCTAAACCACGTACTAATCGTGCACTACGAGCAACAGCACCACGAGCATCAGAAGGGGCTGAAAACCTTGAGTATACAAATAAAAAAAGGGGCGAGGTTGTTGTTGATGATTATATAAAGATTTCTTACAAAGTTGATAACGCTAAAAATGTCATTCATTGGACAACTGTTGTTAATGGCGGGCGAGTTGGAAATGCAGCAAGCGGATATACCTACTTTACTGTACCAAAAGACTCAGTAGGTACTCCAACTAACTGGAATATTGTGCAGACTGATAAAAATGGCAAAGTCATGAGTACCCGTACTGACTGGAAGAATAATGATGGTTCTTATGTCATGGGGGCAAAAGGTAAAACGAACGTCTATACTGGCGATGAGATGACTAAGAAACTAACGCAATACTACAAAAATATTGGCAATCCAGCGCTAAAAGGAAAAGAGGCAGAAGCAGCAGCTCAGGCAGCAGCGCGTTCACAGGCTTTATATACACTAACAGCAGATGTTGCAGGAGATTGGCTAGGTAAAAATCCAAGTTGGACTATTACTTATGATACACCAATTCTTGATAAGTCGAAACCACTTGATTATGTAGCGGGATTACAAGGTACAGGTGGTGCTGTTGGTGCAAAAACCGAGATTATGACTGGTTATATGGATAACTTCATAGATAATGCAAGTTCAAAATTCCAAGCAGTAGCAGTCAAAGAAAACTACACTGCCAAAGTTGGTGGAAGTTTTGCTGCTGATCCAGCTACTTATGTAACCAATAAAGCTGGAACACCAGAATTCCCAAATAACTACCGTGGTGCAACAAGCTTCAAATGGAAAGACGGTCAAGCACCAACTGCTACAGAAGCAGGTACTTACACTAAAACAGTAGTAGTCACTTACCCAGCACATTACAAACAAGCTCCACAGGAAGTTACGATTACATTTGAAGTAAAAGACCCACGTAGCGATGCAGATAAGTACACACCAGTAGCGAAAGATCAAACTGTTAAACCAGGAGATAAACCATCTGCCAAAGATTCAATTGGTAATGTAGGAGATCTACCAGAAGGAACAACATTCGAGTTCAAGACACCAGTAGATACAGCAACTGATGGTGAAAAAGACGCAACAGTTGTAGTAACTTACCCAGATAAGTCAACAGAAGAAGTTCCAGTTAAGGTTACTGTTAAAACTCCAG
>NZ_CAUPII010000009.1:0-61680 GCF_963511325.1 uncultured Streptococcus sp. | reverse complement strand
TACAGAACTAAATCCTTTGCTTAAATTAATTGTCTAACTTTTTGGGGTCAGTACAATCAGCTTCCTTTTCTTTTGTTGGAGGAGGAGTCATAGGAATCCTTTTTTTATTTTAAAAGATAAACAAAAAGCCCTATACAAGGGCTTAGTGTATTTAGGAGACTACCCTTCGAATTCATAGAGTGCTGTAGATAGGTAACGTTCTCCGTTATCTGGTGCAAGCGCAAGGACTTTTTTACCTGCTCCAAGTTTTTTAGCGACTTCAATTGCTGCATAGATAGCTGCTGCAGAAGAAATACCGACTAAGAATCCTTCTTTTCCACCGATTTCACGGCCAAGTGCAAGAGCGTTATCTGATGTTACACGAACGATACCATCGTAAGCTTTTGTATCAAGTGTATCTGGAATGAATCCAGCAGAAATACCTTGAATTTTGTGAGGACCTGGCTTTTCACCAGACAAGATAGCTGACTCGTCTGCCTCAACAGCAAAAACTTGAATGTTTGAGTTAGCAGTTTTAAGAGCATGAGAAACACCAGAAATAGTTCCTCCAGTACCAACACCAGCAACAAAGGCGTCTAAACCATCAGCTCCGAAATCAGCTAGAATTTCAGCTCCTGTTGTTCTTTCGTGAACCTCTGGGTTAGCTTGGTTATTAAACTGTAATGGTAGGAAACCATCACGCTCAGCAGCAATTTCCTGCGCTTTTGCAATCGCACCTTTCATTCCTTCGCTACCAGGAGTGAGGACTAGTTCAGCTCCATAAGCTTGGATAATTTTACGACGTTCCACGCTCATTGTTTCAGGCATAACGATAACAACTTTGTAACCTTTAGCGGCACCAACCCATGAGAGACCAATACCAGTGTTCCCACTAGTTGCTTCTACAATGGTAGAACCTGGTTTCAATTTACCTTCTTGTTCTGCTTTTTCAATCATGCTTAGGGCGATACGATCCTTAACTGACGATCCTGGGTTAAAAGCTTCAAGTTTTACATAAACATCTGCTGCACCTTCTGGTACAATGTTATTTAATTTAACAATCGGTGTTCTACCGATGAGTTCTGTGATATTGTTATAAATTGCCATATTAGCACCTCTTTATATAAGATGCTACTAGTATAACGCTAACTTTAACTTTTGTAAAATATAGAAATCCTATCGGAGTGATAGGATTTTTTTATATCAGTGATTCAAACCATTCATATTCAAACGATTATGATAAGCTAAGTCAAATAGATAGGTGTAAAGAGGTACAATATCAGTTTTCTTTGGAAATTCAAATTTGTGAGAATTAAAATGCTCATTGTGAGATTTTAAAAAGGCATTTTCTAAATAAGTAATCGTAATCTCGCTATCATCAATCCCAAGACCAGCGGTCTCCATCTCAACATTGACAATGTTCATGAGGAAAATTGATTTGATAGACATCTTTCGTCCAGTTGCCCCTTGTTTATCTGTAAAGATGATTCGGATATTTGTAAAGATAATTGAGTCACGAATGAGTTTATATCCGCTTTGAATGTCTTCATTTTCTAATAAATATTGTCCAAACTCTCTGGTAAGAGCTTCTTTACTTTGCTCACTGAAGTTTCCAGCGAGTCCCTGAATTAATCTTCCAAAAGCCATATGATATTTCCTTTCTTTACGATAGGTTTACAGGTACTTCAACTTCACGTAAACCTTTATCAGTTAGAGTAACTTTTCCATTGAAAAATTCAATGAGATCAGCCTTGATATCGTCCTTCATTTCTTTGTCAACGAAAATCATCGTGTCAACCTGATCTGTAAAGTTTGTCTCTAATTCTATGAGATTATGCTCTTTAAGAAAATTACCGTATTCTTGATATTGGGCATAAGACATTTGAATGGAGATGCCAGCTTGCTCTTTGATTTCGACAATCCCAATTTCCTTAACTGCTAGAGCAACGCTACCAGCATAAGCGCGAATCAAACCACCAGCCCCTAGTTTGATACCACCAAAATAACGAGTAACTACAACACAGACATTAGTAAGGTTGTGATTCTCCAGAACTCCTAGCATAGGAACGCCAGCAGTCCCACTAGGTTCTCCATCATCACTAGTTCGCTTGATTTCACTACGCTCACCGACAATAAAAGCAGAGCAGTTGTGGGTAGCTTTATAGTGTTCTTTTTTAATAGTTGTGATAAAATCACGAGCCTCTTCCTCACTATAGACACGTTTGGCATGACAGATAAAGCGTGATTTTTTGATTTCTTCTTGGACTTGTCCGTCCTCTTTTATAGTTTTGTATTCCATATTTTTATTGTACTAAAAAATAGCGTAAAGTTCTACATTTTACGAATAAAGAAATATGAAAGTAAATCCAAATTATCTCGGTCGCCTTTTTACGGAGCAAGAATTAAGTCAAGAGGAGAGACAACAAGCAAAACAAATTCCATCCATGAAAAAAGAAAAGGGACAACTATCTTGTCAGCGTTGTGGTAGTCAGATAGAAGAAGAATGGCATTTGCCTGTTGGTGCTTTTTATTGCCGAGAATGCTTGATTATGAAGCGAATAAGAAGTGATCAAAATCTCTATTATTTTCCGCAAGAAAGGTTTCCACAGCAAGATGTACTCAAATGGTCAGGTCAACTGACTCCATTTCAAGAGCGGGTATCACAAGGACTCCTTCAGGCGGTAGATAAGAAGGAGGCTACCTTGGTACATGCAGTGACAGGAGCTGGTAAGACTGAGATGATCTACCAAGTTGTTGCCAAGGTGATTGATCAAGGTGGAGCTGTTTGTCTGGCCAGTCCACGAATTGATGTTTGCTTAGAGCTACATAAACGACTACAAAATGATTTTGCATGTGAGATTGCGCTACTACATGGGGAGTCGGATCCCTATTTTCGTACACCTTTAGTTGTAGCAACCACTCACCAACTATTAAAATTTTATCAAGCTTTTGATTTATTGATTGTGGATGAAGTAGACGCCTTCCCTTATGTTGATAATCCAGTGCTTTACCATGCTGTCAACAATTGTGTAAAGGAAAATGGATTGAGAATATTTTTAACAGCAACGTCAACTGACGAGTTAGATAGAAAAGTTAAACAAGGGGAGTTAAAGCGTCTCAGTTTACCTCGTCGTTTTCATGGAAATCCTCTTATTGTTCCCAAGCCAATCTGGTTATCGCATTTTAATAGATATTTAGAAAAAAATGGCTTACCTCCAAAATTAAAACTTTACATTGAGAAACAGAGAAAGACGGCCTATCCCTTACTAATCTTTGCCTCTGAGATTAAAAAGGGAGAAAAGCTAAAAGAAATTTTGCAGGAGAAGTTTCCGAATGAGAAAATAGGCTTTGTATCTTCAATCACAGAAGACCGATTAGAGCAGGTACAGGCCTTTCGAGATGGAGAGTTAACGATATTAATAAGCACAACTATATTAGAGCGTGGAGTTACCTTCCCTCGTGTAGATGTTTTTGTGGTGGAAGCCAATCATCAACTCTTTACCAAGTCAAGTTTAGTACAAATTGGTGGACGAGTTGGAAGAAGCATGGATCGTCCTACTGGAGAACTTATATTTTTCCATGACGGACCCAATCTGTCCATTAAGAAAGCCATAAAGGAGATTAAACAAATGAATCAGGAGGCAGGAGTATGAAGTGTTTATTGTGTGGTAAAAACTTGCAAAAAGAGATAACCTTTACTAACCTGCTCTGTTTTAAAAAGGAGGAGGAACTAGTCTGTGAATCATGTATTTCGTCTTTCGAGAGCATTGGTGGTAATCATTGTCCGAGTTGTTTTAAAAAAGGTTTGTCAACTATTTGTCAAGATTGTCAATTTTGGTGTAAAAAAGGTGTAAAGGTTGATCATAGAGCTCTTTATTCCTATAATCAGGCTATGAAAGAGTATTTTAGTCGCTATAAATTTGATGGTGATTATCTTCTTAGAAAGGTATTTTCTGAGATATTGCAAAAAGAGTTAAAGAAGTATAAGAACTATCAGATTGTGATTGTTCCTCTGAGTGACCAGCGTTTAAAAAGCAGAGGCTTTAATCAAGTTGAAGGTTTGATAAAGGATACTGGATTAGCATATCTGGATATTTTGGTTAAAAAAGAAGTGGAGGCTAGTTCTTCAAAAAATCGATCGGATCGCTTACTTGCAGAATTTCCCTTTTTATTGAAAGATGGAGTGAAGCTTCCAGAAAATATCTTACTCTTTGATGATATTTACACGACTGGAACTACCTTGAATCGTCTTAAAAGTATGTTTTTAGAAGCTGGTTGTCAGAATATTAAAACTTTTTCCCTCGCAAGATGAGGAAAAAGTTTGCAAAAAAAATATGAAAGCGTTATAATATAATTAGAAAAACAAATATGTTTAGAAAGAAGGTACTTATATGATTAAATATAGTATCCGTGGTGAAAACCTAGAAGTAACAGAAGCAATTCGTGATTATGTAGTTTCTAAACTCGAAAAGATCGAAAAATACTTCCAAGCAGACCAAGAATTGGATGCGCGTGTTAACTTGAAAGTTTACCGTGAAAAGACTGCTAAAGTAGAAGTAACCATTCCGCTTGGATCTATTACTCTTCGTGCAGAAGATATTTCTCAAGATATGTACGGCTCTATTGATTTGGTGACAGATAAGATTGAGCGTCAGATTCGTAAAAACAAAACTAAAATTGAACGTAAGAACAGAAATAAAGTATCTACAAGTCAACTCTTTACAGATGTTTTAGTTGAGGACTTAGATGTAGCACAACCAAAAGTTGTTCGTTCAAAACAAATTGATTTGAAACCAATGGATTTGGAAGAAGCTATCTTACAGATGGATTTATTGGGACATGACTTCTTTATCTATGTAGATGTTGAAGATGAAACAACAAATGTTATCTATCGTCGTGAAGATGGAGATATCGGTCTTCTAGAAGTTAAATAATCTTAATAATTAGTTTGTAAAAGTGGTTTACACTAGTGTAAACCACTTTTTAGTTTAGATATTTTACGATTATCTGAATATAGGGTTCCCTCTTTAAAAGTCGCTTTTTGGCTACATTTGTGGTATAATAATGCGCAAGAGGTTTGTAATGAAAAAAAATGAAATAAATCCCTTTTTTATGTATCTGATTGCTATGGTAACCTTTACGATTATGACCATTTTGATTGTGTTAGTAAAGGATAATCTTATCACTATAGCAAGTCTATTTTTATTTATTGTATTCTATGTTTTGCTATTTAATTTCCAGAAAAAATATTACAAAAAAACAGATATCGAGCAAATCCAGTATGTCAATCATCAGGCTACGGATAGTTTGAGTGCTCTGTTGGAGCAAATGCCTGTCGGGGTTGTTAAATTAAATATGAACAGCAGTGAGATTGAATGGTTCAATCCCTATGCGGAGTTAATTTTGACAACCGAGGATGGAGAAATTGATTTTCCTCAATTTCAAAAGATTTTAAAGAGTTCGATTTCTTCCCCAGGGGCTTATGCCATTGTTGGGGAGAAACGTTATGCAGTGCATTTGGATAGAAATTCGGGTGTCTTATACTTTTTTGATGTTTCTGGTGAGTATGAGGCGACTGCTGAATTGGTAACAAGTCGTCCTGTAATTGGAATTATCTCAGTTGATAACTATGATGATTTGGAAAATGAAACGTCTGAATCAGATATTAGTCATATCAATAGTTTTGTTGCAAATTTTGTTTCAGAATTTGCTGGGAAACATGCCATGTTTTCTCGTAGAGTGAGCATGGATCGCTTCTATTTATTTACGGACTATACCGTACTTGATCACTTGATGCAGGATAAATTTTCCGTGATTGATACCTTTCGTGAGGAAGCTAAGCAACGAAATTTGCCACTAACTATGAGTATAGGAGTTTCCTATGGTGATGGGAATCATGACCAGATTGGGAAGGTTGCTCTCCTCAATCTCAACTTAGCGGAAGTTCGTGGTGGTGACCAAGTAGTTGTAAAAGAGAATGATGAAACCAAAAATCCAATCTACTTTGGAGGCGGTTCAGCAGCATCTGTTAAACGTACTCGGACACGAACTCGTGCTATGATGACAGCTATCTCAGATAAACTTAAAAGTGTCGATCGAGTTTTTGTGGTTGGTCACAAGAATCTGGATATGGATGCTCTTGGCTCAGCGGTTGGGATGCAGTTGTTTTCGAGTAATGTACTGGAAGATAGTTATGTGGTTTATGATCCTACACAGATGTCTCCAGATATTGCTCGAGCGGTTAATTATTTGGAAGATGAGGGTGTTTCAAAACTTCTTCCTTTAAATCAAGCGATGACAATGGTTACCAAACGCTCCTTACTGGTGATGGTTGACCATTCTAAGACAGCTTTAACCTTATCCAAAGAGTTTTATGACTTGTTTACCCAGACGATAGTCATTGACCATCATCGTCGTGACCAAGATTTTCCAGATAATTCGGTCATTACCTATATCGAGAGTGGAGCTAGTAGTGCTAGTGAACTTGTAACTGAGTTGATTCAATTTCAAAACTCTAAGAAGAAACGTTTGAGTCGTATTCAGGCTAGTGTTCTTATGGGGGGAATGATGCTGGATACTAAAAATTTCACCTCTCGGGTAACTAGTCGAACTTTTGATGTTGCAAGTTATCTAAGAACGAGAGGGAGTGATAGCGTTGTCATTCAGGAAATTTCAGCCACGGATTTTGAAGAATATCGATTGGTAAATGAACTCATTTTGCAGGGGCAAATGGTACAGCCATCAATCCTGGTTGCTCAAGCTTTGGAGGATAAAGAGTACGATACGGTTGTTATTAGTAAGGCTGCTGATGCTATGCTTGCCATGTCTGGTATAGAGGCCAGCTTTGTACTTGCTAAGAATAGTCAAGGAGCAATCTCTATTTCTGCGCGAAGTAGAAGTAAGATTAATGTTCAGCGAATTATGGAAGTGTTAGGTGGCGGTGGTCACTTTAACTTAGCTGCGGCACGTTTGACAGATATGAGCCTGCAAGAAGCAGGAGATAAACTAAAAACAGTTATTTTTAATGAAACAAAAGAAAAGGAGTCAGAAGAATGAAAGTAATCTTTTTAGCAGATGTTAAAGGTAAAGGAAAAAAAGGTGAAATTAAAGAAGTGCCAACTGGATATGCACAAAACTTTTTAATTAAGAAAAACCTTGCTAAGGAAGCGACAGCTCAAGCAATTGGTGAGTTGCGCGGTAAGCAAAAATCAGAAGAAAAAGCACATGCAGAAATGCTTGCAGAAGCTAAGGAAATTAAAGCAAAACTGGAAGCAGAAGAAACAATCGTTGAATTTGTCGAAAAGGTTGGTCCAGATGGTCGTACATTTGGATCTATTACCAACAAGAAAATTGCAGAAGAATTGCAAAAACAATTTGGTATTAAAATTGATAAACGCCACATTCAAGTTCAATCACCAATCCGAGCAGTTGGTTTGATTGATGTTCCGGTTAAGATTTATCAAGATGTAACAAGTGTAATCAATCTTCGTGTCAAGGAAGCTTAATTTACGATTGGTTGACAATATTGTAAAAGGAAGGAAAGTCTGATGGCAGAAGTTGAAGAACTGCGTGTTCAGCCTCAAGATATCCTAGCAGAACAATCTGTTTTAGGAGCCATTTTTATTGATGAGACTAAACTCGTTTTTGTCCGAGAATATATCGATTCACAGGACTTCTTTAAGTATGCTCACCGTTTGATTTTTCAAGCTATGGTTGATTTGTCTGATCGTGGAGATGCTATTGACGCAACCACAGTTCGGACGATACTAGATAGCCAGGGTGATTTACAAACTATTGGAGGCTTGTCTTATCTGGTTGAGATTGTCAATTCAGTGCCGACCTCTGCCAATGCGGAATACTATGCTAAAATTGTAGCAGAAAAGGCTATGCTTCGACGCCTAATCGCTAAGTTGACAGAGTCTGTAAACCTAGCCTATGAAGCTTCTCAGCCTGCTGACGAAATTATTGCTCGCGCAGAAAAAGGCTTGATTGACGTTAGTGAGAATGCCAATCGAAATGGGTTTAAAAATATTCGTGATGTATTGAATATCAACTTTGGGAATCTAGAAGCTCGTTCTCAACAGACTTCAGATATCACGGGTATTGCGACAGGTTATCGAGATTTAGATCACATGACGACAGGTCTCCATGAGGAAGAATTGATTATTTTGGCAGCTCGTCCTGCAGTTGGTAAGACGGCCTTTGCTTTGAATATTGCGCAAAATATCGGAACCAAACTAGACAAGACAGTTGCTATTTTCTCTCTGGAAATGGGTGCTGAAAGTTTGGTCGATCGTATGTTGGCTGCGGAAGGTTTGGTAGAGTCGCACTCTATCCGTACAGGTCAATTGACTGAGGAAGAATGGCGCAAGTATACGATTGCTCAGGGTAATCTGGCTAATGCAAGTATCTACATTGATGATACACCAGGGATTCGGATCACAGAAATTCGCTCTCGTTCTCGTAAACTGGCTCAAGAAACAGGTAATCTAGGCTTGATTTTGATTGACTATCTTCAGCTGATCACAGGGACTGGTCGAGAAAATCGTCAACAAGAAGTATCTGAGATTTCCCGTCAGTTGAAAATCTTAGCAAAAGAACTCAAAGTTCCAGTTATAGCTCTTAGTCAGCTTTCTCGTGGTGTAGAGCAACGTCAAGATAAGAGACCAGTTTTGTCTGATATTCGTGAATCTGGATCTATTGAGCAGGATGCTGATATCGTAGCCTTTCTCTATCGTGATGACTATTATGAGCGCGGTGGTGAAGAGGAGGAAGGCATTCCAAATAATAAAGTAGAAGTGATTATCGAGAAAAACCGTAGCGGTGCTCGCGGAACGGTAGAATTGATTTTCCAAAAAGAATATAATAAATTTTCAAGTATTTCGAAGATGGAGGAACCAAGATGACAGACGCATTTACAGATGTGGCTAAAATGAAAAAAATCAAAGAAGAAATTAAGGCGCATGAGGGACAAGTGGTAGAAATGACCTTAGAAAATGGTCGTAAACGCCAAAAGAATCGTTTGGGAAAACTAATTGAGGTTTATCCATCGCTCTTCATCGTTGAGTTTGGAAATGTTGAAGGAGACAAACAGGCTAATGTCTATGTTGAATCTTTCACCTATTCAGATATTTTAACGGAAAAGAATTTAATTCACTATTTGGATTAAGCTTGAAAGTGGGAAGTTTTCTCACTTTTTTCTTTTTCTTTCGAATAATATAGATGAGGTCAACCTCAAAAATCTAATTATTTGAAGGAGAATGAATGACATTTACTAAAGCAGGACATAAAAAGGGAACTTTTCTCAGAAAGACAGCTGTAGGATCAGCTTCACTATTACTAGCAGGAGCTTTTTTATTTGGTGGAGGAACTGTTCATGCCAACCAGGCAAACAATGGATCACAGGCGCGTGGAGATGATTATCCCTATTATTATAAAAATGGGAGTCAGGAGATTGATAAATGGCGCATGTATTCTCGTCAGTGTACTTCTTTTGCAGCCTTTCGTTTGAGTAATGTCAATGGTTTTGAAATTCCGGCGGCTTATGGAAATGCTAATGAATGGGGATATCGTGCTAAACGAGAAGGTTATCGCGTAGATCAGCGCCCAGCAATTGGTTCTATCGCTTGGGATACAAGTGGACAGTATGGTCATGTCGCTTGGGTATCCAATGTTTTTGGTGATATGATTGAAATTGAAGAATACAATTATGGAGTCAGAGAAAGGTACAATCGACGAACGGTAAAGGCCAATTCTATGACTGGATTCATTCATTTTAAAGATGTGGGGAATACTAGCTCAGGAAATTATCAGTTATCACTCGTATCTAGTGGGACACATGTTTTTACAGAAAAAGCAGCCATTATGGATCAGCCATCACTAACAGCAACGATTATCGATTATTACTATGCGGGAGAAAGTGTTCATTATGATCAAACTCTTGAAAAAGATGGGCATAAATGGATTAGTTATATTTCACGAAGCGGGAACAGACGTTATATCCCCTTAACTAAAACAAGTAGCTCTAAAAATGGTTGGGAAAAAGAAGGAACTGTTTGGTATTATTATGAAAATGGTCAGAAAGCAGTCGGTTGGAAGAAGATTAATGGAAACTGGTATCATTTGCAAGCTGATGGTACAATGACGACAGGCTGGTTAAAAGATGGTTCTAAGTGGTATTATCTGAAGTCGTCTGGCGAAATGCAGACAGGCTGGTTAAAGGATAATGGAACATGGTACTATCTTGAAAGCTCAGGTGCTATGAAGGCTAGCCAGTGGTTTCAGGTTTCAGGGAAATATTACTATGTGAATGCATCGGGAGCTTTAGCAGTCAATACGACTATCGATGGTTTCCAAGTTGATAGCAGTGGTGCACGAGTAGAAAATCCAGCATCATAAGTGTTATTCAGTATTTGGGCTCTTCCTAATGGTATTTTTCCCTGCTTTCCTTTATAATGGGTGTATGGACAAGAAAAAATTATTACTAATTGACGGCTCTTCAGTTGCTTTTCGGGCATTCTTTGCACTTTACCAGCAACTGGATCGTTTTAAAAATGCTAACGGTCTTCATACAAATGCTATCTATGGTTTTCAACTTATGTTGAATCATTTGCTAGAGCGTGTTGAGCCTAGCCATATCTTGGTGGCATTTGATGCGGGGAAGACGACTTTTCGTACAGAGATGTATGCAGACTATAAGGGTGGTCGTGCTAAAACTCCAGATGAGTTTAGAGAGCAATTTCCTTTTATTCGTGAGTTGCTAGACCATCTTGGAATTCGCCATTATGAGTTAGCCCAGTATGAAGCAGATGATATCATCGGGACTCTTGGTCGTTTGGCTGAAAAGGATTCATTTGATGTAACTATCGTCAGTGGAGACAAGGACTTGATCCAGTTGACAGATGAACATACAGTGGTTGAGATTTCTAAGAAAGGTGTAGCTGAGTTTGAGGCATTTACACCAGAATATCTCATGGAAAAGATGGGCATCACACCAGCTCAGTTCATTGATCTTAAAGCCCTCATGGGAGATAAGTCGGATAATATCCCTGGTGTAACTAAGATTGGTGAAAAGACGGGTATCAAGCTATTGTTAGAATATGGCTCGCTTGAAGGTATTTATGAAAATATTGATGAGATGAAGGCATCGAAGATGAAGGAAAATCTCATTAATGACAAGGAACAAGCCTTCCTATCTAAAACACTGGCTACCATCGACACGAAAGCGCCGATTGAGATTGGACTGGATGACTTGTTTTATAGCGGTCCAGATGTGGAAAATCTTGGGAAATTCTACGATGAGATGGGCTTCAAACAACTCAAGCAGGCTTTAAATGTATCATCAGCTGATGTGGCTGAGAGTTTGGACTTTACTATGGTTGACAAATTCAGTCAAGATATGCTAAGTGCGGACTCCATCTTCCACTTTGAACTCTTTGGAGAAAACTACCATACAGATGACTTGATTGGCTTTGCCTGGTCTTGCGGAGACAAACTCTATGCTACAGATAAGCTGGAACTTCTGCAGGAGCCGATTCTTAAGGATTTTCTAGAAAAAACACCTCTGAAAGTATACGACTTTAAGAAAGCAAAAGTCCTCTTAAATCGCTTTGGTTTGGACTTGCAGGCTCCTGCTTTTGACAGTCGTTTGGCCAAATACCTTCTCTCTACTGTCGAGAATAATGAAATTTCAACTATTGCTAGTCTCTATGGTCAAACTTACCTAGTCGATGATGAAACCTTCTACGGTAAAGGTGTCAAAAAAGCTATTCCAGAGCGAGAGAAACTCTTGGAACACTTGGCTCGTAAGGTTGCTGTATTGGTTGAGACAGAGCCTGTTTTACTTGAAAAATTAAGCGAAAACGGACAACTTGACCTTCTTTATGATATGGAGCAACCTCTAGCCTTTGTCCTTGCTAAGATGGAAATCGCTGGGATCAAGGTCAAAAAAGAAACCTTGCTTGAGATGCAGGCTGAAAATGAGCTTGTCATTGAAAAGCTGACGCAAGAGATTTATGACCTAGCAGGTGAGGAATTTAATATCAATTCACCTAAACAGTTGGGTGTCCTTCTTTTTGAAAAACTAGGTCTCCCTCTCGAATATACCAAGAAAACCAAGACAGGTTATTCGACAGCCGTGGATGTATTGGAGCGTCTAGCTCCTATTGCGCCGATTGTCAAGAAAATCCTCGACTACCGTCAGATTGCTAAGATTCAATCCACTTATGTGATTGGTTTGCAGGATTGGATTTTAGCGGATGGCAAGATTCACACGCGCTATGTGCAAGATTTGACTCAGACAGGTCGTCTGTCTAGTGTCGATCCAAACTTGCAAAATATCCCTGTTCGTTTGGAACAAGGGCGCCTCATTCGTAAGGCTTTCGTGCCAGAATGGGAGGACAGTGTCCTTCTCAGCTCGGACTATTCACAGATTGAGCTACGAGTTTTGGCCCATATTTCTAAAGATGAGCACTTGATTAAGGCCTTCCAAGAGGGAGCTGACATCCATACCTCAACAG
The DNA here is from genome assembly GCF_963511325.1 of uncultured Streptococcus sp. Taxonomy (GTDB): domain Bacteria; phylum Bacillota; class Bacilli; order Lactobacillales; family Streptococcaceae; genus Streptococcus. The sequence goes on along the minus strand of NZ_CAUPII010000009.1, from coordinate 49,183 downwards.
CCATGCGGGTCTTTGGAATTGAACGTCCTGAGGATGTGACTCCAAACGACCGTCGTAATGCCAAGGCGGTTAACTTTGGAGTGGTTTACGGGATTTCCGACTTTGGCTTGTCTAATAATCTGGGCATCAGCCGTAAGGAAGCAAAAGCCTATATTGATACTTACTTTGAACGCTTCCCAGGTATTAAAAACTACATGGATGAAGTGGTGCGTGAGGCGCGTGATAAGGGCTATGTGGAGACCCTCTTTAAACGTCGTCGTGAGTTGCCAGATATCAATTCGCGCAACTTTAACATTCGTGGTTTTGCGGAACGTACAGCCATCAACTCACCTATCCAAGGATCAGCTGCAGATATTCTCAAAATCGCTATGATTCAGCTAGATAAAGCCTTGGTAGAGGGTGGTTATAAAACCAAGATGCTGTTACAAGTACACGATGAAATCGTTCTTGAAGTGCCTAAGTCAGAATTAGCTGCCATCAAAAAACTCGTCAAGCAAACCATGGAAGAAGCCATTCAACTTAGTGTGCCACTGATTGCTGATGAAAATGAAGGCGTAACTTGGTATGAGGCCAAGTAAAAAATAGACTATTAAACAAAAAGAAATCCCCTTGAACATCATGGTTCAAAGGGGATTTTTGGTGAGAAAATTTTTGTAAGCAAAGATAAAATCGATTTTATCTAACTAATAGTAGCATTATTTGATTTGTTTCTTTTGTTCTTTTTTGGCAAGTACTGGTAGAATCACACCTAATCCAATCAGGATAATTGGGGTTAAGATGTTTGTAAGAAGAGAGAATTGCCAAGCAGTTGGATTCTCAGCATAGCTAATTTTTGGAACCATACCTAGGATACAAGCAAAGGCAGTGAAGAGGAAGCACCAAGTACCGATCACAAAGCCAATTTTAGGATTATTCACAAACTTGTATTCGGCATTTTTGTATGTTTTCCAAGCACGATTGAGCATCATGTAGGCAAGGAATACCCAGAGGTAACGCATTGGCATTACGATAGAATTAAGGTTGGTCATCCATTTTACAAGTCCGTCAATCTCTTGGATACCAAAAATTGGAAGGATGATGATAAGGCTAACGAGGACACCTGTAAGGAGGTAACCGTTAATGAGGACACCCTTTTCAGTACGTTTGCGAAGCCAGCTTGGGATGTAGTTTTCGTCAGCGTTATTGAGTAGGATTTGTAATGGTGCGTCAATAGAGAAGGCAAGTGCCGCGATTTGTCCGACCATATTTGTAAGAGCGTAAATCACAACGAAAAGATTTCCAACTCCCCAAGAATTTCCTAACATTTGGAAGGCTTGATAAGCACCATTACGCATGAGGTCTTCAGGGATGTTATTACCATCAAATAGCATTCCCATGGCAACTGACCCGAGGATAGCAGAGAGCCCCACCATGATTGCCATGACAATCATACCTTTTGGAAATTCTTTTGCAGGATTGCGAGTTTGATTCACATAAGGGGAAATTTTTTCACAACCACCAACTGCAAAGACCAATAGTGAGATGGTTGTAAAATAAGAAAAATCAAAGTTTGGAATGTAGGTGCTCAGTTGATCCATGTGCGGTGTCGCAAATTGGATGTCTGGTTTAATGAAAGGCAGACCGACAGCCAAAAGCACAAAGAGTAAAGACATAATCAACATAGCACTTCCTGCCAAGCTACCAATGACTTTCAGTGTTGTCAATCCTTTTGTAGAAAGGTAGAGGAAAAGTCCAAAGATTAGTAAACAGAGAATAACAATCCAGTGGATGTCAATCTGTTTTAGAAACTGTCCGTTACCTTGTAAGGCCCATCCGAGTGGAATAAGGATCCCTTGAGGTTTTTGTGCGAGATAAGGGATATGCACAACCCAGTAGGTCCAAGCGGCAAAGTAGGCGAGACGTTTGGTTGATGTTTTTTCAACCCAGTCACTAACACCGCTTCCGCTTTCCTTGAAGGTAGAACCTAGTTGTCCGACGATGAGTGAATATGGGATAAAGTAGAGTGCGAGGATTAAAACCCAAGATACGACTACTGAAATCCCCTGTTGAGAATAGTTGTTGATGACGTTTCCTAGTCCCCAAACCATGTTGAAAGCAATAAGAGAAACCATCAGCCAATTAAGTTGGTGTTGATCTTTTTTCATAATGTCTCCTTTTCTTATAATTTCAGTATATCATGATTTTTTGAAAGCGCCTAACAAAATTTGAAATTTACTATAAAAAATGTAGGGGGAATTTATCAGATGGAGTTTGTACTTGAGTAAAAGTTATACACAATCTGTGGATAACTTTGTGAAATAAAAAATTGCTTTCCAATTGTTAGTTTAGAAAAAAGAAATAAAATGTGTGAGTTGGGTACTAAGCTAGTCGGTTATAAAGACTGATAGAACAGTCTATTGAGGGTGTTTTACTTTAGAATGTCAAAAAAATGGTTGAGAGAAATCGTTTGGAAATATATGAAATTGATTTGAAAGTTATGCACAATCTGTGGATAACTTTGTGGAAGATTTACTATAAATCAGAAAATCCCCTTGTATATGGCAAAGGGATTTGATCGATTAGTGATTTGGTAACCAGCTGAGGGTAAAGTTGAGAGTTTGAGCATCTAGCAAATCCTGGTGACGGACACTCTGAACTTCTTTCTCATCCAGTTGACAGTTTTTTACAAAGTGGAAGTATTCATGATTTTGTTGTGTACGAATATCAAGCCACTGATTTTTATCTGCCAGATAGACACGAAGGTGGTCAAAGAGCGGAATCCCAAGATCATAGCTTGCTTTTCCTGGGCAAGTTGGGTAAAGCCCAAGAGCAGACCAGACATACCAGGCAGATAGACTACCGTTATCCTCATCGCCTGGATAAGCATCCCAGCCAGCTCGAAAGGCTTTTTGACGGAGAGTCTTGATTAAGAGACTGGTGTATTGAGGATAATTGCTATAGCGGAAGAGATAAGGGATGTGGAAACTTGGTTGGTTGGAAATGGCTAGTTGACCAAATGGCGCTGTTGCCATCTCGCTCATCTCATGAATTTCATATCCATAGCCCGTCGTTTCAAAAAGTGGGAGACTTTGACAAGCTTTCAAAAGATAGTTGCTAAAGGCTTCTTTCCCTCCCATTAGTTGGCTAAGTCCAGAAATATCGTGTAAGACACCCAGACTGGCTTGAATAGCTGAACACTCAGCGTAGTCACGGCCCCAACTATAAGGAGAAAAATCAGGACGGAAGTTGCCATCTACATCACGCGCCCTCATGTAACCCGTCTCAGAGTCAAATAGGTTTTGATAATTCTTAGCATATTGAGCATAGGCTTGTGCCAGCTCTTCTTGATCTAATTTTGCTGCGCAGGTAGAGATGCAAAAATCACTGTAAGCATAGTCCAGTGTATGACTGACACTTTCATGGAAGTCCGTGGATAGGTATCCTAGCTTTTGGTATTGGGCCAGGCCGTGTCGTCCGTTGATAGCTTTTGGATCTGCCTTAGTAGCAGTTTCAATCATGGCTTTGAGAAATTCTTCCTCAAGCTCAGGTGCCATGTTTTTGCAGGCGCTATCTGCAAGAAGACCATCAATCAAAGTGCCAGGCATCATTCCTCTTTCATCAGGGGCAAGCCACTTAGGAAGATATCCAGTGTCGCGGTAGCTATTGAGGAAGCCTTCAAGGAACTGACGATAGTGCTCTGGAATAATCAAGGCAAAGAGTGGGAATGAAGTGCGGAAGGTATCCCAAAAACCATTGTTGGTAAAGAGAAGACCTGGTTTAACTGTTCCTGAAGCGAGGTCCATATGGATGATTTCGCCCTGCTCAGTTACCTCGTAGAAGGTTTGAGGGAATAGAAAGAGTCTATAAAGACAATGATCAAAAAATGCTTGGTCTACTGACCCAGTTTCTACGACATCAAAGCGACCTAGAAGATTTTCCCAACTTGTCTTGGCGTCTTGTTTTGTTTCTTCAAAATCCTGTTTAGGAAGATTAAAGAGGGCCTGTTCTTTGGAAATAAAGGAAGTTGTTAGTTGAACTTGAGTTTCCGATCCGTCTAAGTCAATTCGCCAGTCCTGTCCCTCTTGCGTAATAGAAAGGATTTCTACAGAAAATCCGAGAGCAGTATACATGACGAGGGGACGTTTATTGGTTTCGGTTTCACCTTCTTGTCTCAGGGCCAGAGTTCGCTGATCGACTTGTTCAACTGTCAGTTCATCTGCTGCGTGAAGATAGAGGGAGAGTTCTTTTCCCTGTGTCTGTCTTAGTTGAATAGAAGCCCCGTAGCAAGTAGGACTTAGCTGCGTTTCAATCTGATAACGCTCAGAAAAAATCTTTAAAAAATGAGGATTAAAAATAGCACGTTCAAGATTATAAGAAGATTGACGATGAAAGAGAGTATCACCGCTGATTTCTCCTGTAATTGGTGTCAGCAAGAGCCAGGAGTAATCGCCAATCCAAGGGCTAGGTTGGTGGGTTAGTCGAATACCCTGAAAGATAGGAAGATGGGGGTCAAAAAACCATGATCCTTCCTGGTCACTAGTTTGGGGGACAAAGTAATTCATGCCAAAAGGAATACCTGTGTAGGGTAGTGTATTGCCTCGCGAAAAAGCATGTTTACTGGCTGTTCCAAATCGGGTGTCGATAGTTTCAAGTATAGGTTTCATAGCAGTTCCTTCAGTAGTTTTCTACATTATATCAGAAAAAGGAGACTTTTAGAAAGCGACTTCAAAATATAACAATTTTGTAGAATAATGACTAACATTTGTGTATATATTTTCTGGACTAAAAGCTATATACTGAAAATGAAAATTTGTTTGAAAGAGGCAAAATAGTTTATGGTATATTCAAAAGAAATTGTCAGAGAGTGGCTAGATGAGGTGGCAGAGCGTGCTAAAGATCATCCTGAATGGGTAGATGTCTTTGAACGTTGCTACACAGACACTTTAGACAATACAGTTGAGATCTTAGAAGACGGCTCAACTTTTGTACTGACAGGAGATATTCCAGCCATGTGGCTTCGTGACTCAACTGCTCAGCTGAGACCTTACCTCCATGTGGCTAAAAGAGATCCTCGTTTACGTCAAACCATTGCTGGGTTGGTCAAACGTCAGATGACTTTGATTCTCAAAGATCCCTATGCCAACTCCTTCAACATTGAAGAGAACTGGAAGGGTCACCACGAGACAGATCATACAGACCTCAATGGCTGGATTTGGGAGCGCAAATATGAAGTGGATTCGCTTTGCTACCCCTTGCAGTTAGCATATCTTCTGTGGAAAGAAACTGGTGAGACTAGCCAATTTGATGAAACCTTTGTCACAGCTACTAAGGAAATTCTTCATCTGTGGACGGTAGAACAAGACCACAAGAACTCTCCTTATCGCTTTGTCCGTGATACTGATCGCAAGGAGGATACCTTGGTAAATGACGGCTTTGGGCCAGACTTTGCTGTGACAGGGATGACCTGGTCATCCTTTCGTCCAAGTGATGACTGCTGTCAGTATAGCTACTTGATTCCATCAAATATGTTTGCAGTGGTTGTCTTAGGTTATGTCCAGGAAATCTTTGCAACATTGAATCTAGCTTATAGTGAAAGTATTATTGCTGATGCCAAACGCCTCCAAACTGAGATTCAAGAAGGGATCGAAAACTACGCCTACACCACTAACAGCAAGGGTGAGAAGATTTATGCCTTTGAGGTAGATGGTTTAGGAAATGCTAGTATCATGGACGATCCTAACGTGCCAAGTTTGTTGGCTGCTCCATATCTTGGTTACTGTGATGTCAATGACGAAGTGTATCAAGCAACTCGTCGCACTATTCTGAGCCCTGAAAATCCTTACTTCTACCAAGGAGAATACGCTAGTGGGCTCGGAAGTTCTCATACCTTCTACCGCTATATCTGGCCGATTGCTCTATCTATCCAAGGCTTAACTGCTACAGATAAAGCAGAGAAAAAATACTTGCTAGACCAACTAGTTGCCTGCGATGGTGGAACAGGTGTCATGCACGAAAGCTTCCACGTAGACGATCCGACTCTCTACTCTCGTGAATGGTTCTCATGGGCCAACATGATGTTCTGCGAATTGGTCTTGGATTACTTGGATATCCGCTAATGAGCTGTCGTTCGACAGATTATTATCAAGAATCACAAATATATTTTTAAATTTAAGTTAGAATGAGGTTTTACTCATGGAAAATGTTGTTGTACATATCATCTCTCACAGCCATTGGGATCGTGAGTGGTATTTACCGTTTGAAAGTCACCGTATGCAATTGGTGGAACTTTTTGACAATCTGTTTGATCTTTTTGAAAATGACCCTGAGTTCAAGAGTTTCCACCTGGATGGACAAACCATCGTCCTCGATGACTATTTAGAAATTCGTCCCGAAAACCGTGACAAGGTTCAGCGTTATATCGATGAAGGGAAACTCAAGATTGGACCTTTCTACATCTTGCAGGATGATTACTTGATCTCCAGTGAAGCCAATGTCCGCAATACCTTGATTGGTCAAGCTGAATGTGCAAAATGGGGCAAATCTACGCAGATTGGTTACTTCCCAGATACCTTTGGGAATATGGGGCAAGCTCCTCAAATCCTTCAAAAATCAGGTATTCACGTAGCAGCCTTTGGTCGTGGTGTCAAACCGATCGGCTTTGACAACCAAGTCCTCGAAGACGAGCAATTCACCTCTCAATTCTCTGAGATGTACTGGCAGGGAGCTGATGGTAGCCGTGTGCTTGGGATTCTCTTTGCTAACTGGTACAGTAACGGGAATGAAATTCCAGTTGATAAAGATGAAGCCTTGACCTTCTGGAAACAAAAATTGGCAGACGTCCGTGATTATGCATCGACCAACCAATGGTTGATGATGAACGGTTGTGACCACCAACCAGTTCAACGAAACTTGAGTGAAGCCATTCGTGTGGCAAACGAACTTTTCCCTGATGTGACCTTTGTTCACAGCTCCTTTGATGAATACGTTCAAGCAGTGGAAAGTGCACTTCCTGAACACCTATCAACAGTTACAGGTGAGTTGACTAGCCAGGAAACGGATGGTTGGTACACCCTTGCTAACACCTCTTCTTCACGCGTTTATCTCAAACAAGCCTTCCAAGAAAACAGCAACCTGTTAGAGCAGGTCGTGGAACCATTGACCATCATCACGGGTGGACACAACCACAAGGATCAATTAACCTATGCTTGGAAAGTGCTTTTGCAAAATGCACCACATGATAGTATCTGTGGTTGTAGTATTGACGAGGTTCACCGTGAAATGGAAACTCGCTTCGCCAAGGTCAACCAAGTTGGAAACTTCGTCAAAACAAACCTTCTCAATGAATGGAAACACAAAATAGCAACTCAGGAAGCACAAAGTGACCACCTCTTTACGGTTATCAACACTGGATTACATGACAAGGTTGATACAGTTAGTGTTGTAGTGGATGTTGTTACTTGTGATTTCAAAGAATTGCATCCAACTGAAGGTTACAAGAAGATGGCAGCTGTGACCTTGCCAGATTATCACGTTGAAGATTTGGATGGTCATGTCCTTGAAGCCAAGATTGAAGACTTGGGAGCAAGTTTTGGCTACACCTTGCCTAAGGATAAATTCCGCCAACCTTATATTGCACGTCAAGTGCGCGTGACAATCCCAGTCCACCTTGCTCCGCTTTCTTGGGCAAGCTTCCAATTGGTCGAAGGTCAAGTAGAATACCGTGATGGTATTTACCAAAATGGAGTCATTGATACACCATTCGTAACTGTGAGTGTAGACCAAGGAATCACAGTCTATGATAAGACTACAAACGAAGCTTACGAAGATTTCATCCAATTCGAGGATCGTGGTGATATCGGTAACGAGTACATTTACTTCCAACCAAAAGGGACAGAGCCGATCTTTGCTCAACTGAAAGGTTATGAAGTTCTAGAAAACAATGCTCGCTATGCTAAGGTCTTGCTCAAACACGACTTGACTATTCCAGTCAGTGCAGATGAAAAATTGGATGCTGAACAAAGAGGAATCATCGAGTTCATGAAACGAGACGCAGGTCGTTCAGAAGAGTTGACAACCATTCCTCTTGAAACAGAAATGACTGTCTTTGTGGACAATCCACAGATTCGCTTCAAGACTCGCTTTACTAATACAGCCAAAGACCACCGCATTCGTCTCTTGGTCAAAACTCATAACACACGCCCAAGTAACGATTCTGAAAGCATCTATGAAGTTGTGACAAGACCAAATAAACCAGCAGCTTCTTGGGAAAATCCTGAAAATCCACAACACCAACAAGCCTTTGTTAGCTTGTATGATGATGTAAAAGGGGTGACTGTAGCCAATAAAGGATTGAACGAATACGAAATCCTTGGAGACGACATCATGGCTGTAACCCTTCTCCGTGCTTCAGGTGAGCTAGGTGACTGGGGCTATTTCCCAACACCAGAAGCCCAGTGCTTGCGCGATATCGAAGTTGAGTTTGCAGTAGAATGCCACCAAGCAGGGGAACGCTTCTCAGCCTTCCGTCGTGCCAAAGCCTTCCAGGTTCCATTTACAGCTCTTCAAGTTGCAAAACAAGAAGGTAGTGTTGCTGCAACAGGTAGTCTCTTCAACCATCCAGCACTTAGCTTGCCACAAGTTTGTCCAACAGCCTTTAAGGTAGCTGAAAATGAAGAAGGTTATGTCCTTCGTTACTACAACATGAGCCAAGAAAATGTTCGTGTGTCTGACAAACAACAAACCATTCTTGACTTGCTAGAACGCCCATATCCAGTTCACTCAGGACTATTGGCACCGCAAGAAATTCGTACAGAATTGATTAAAAAAGAAGAAATTTAATTTCAAAAAGAAAACATAAACAGAAAGGAGGAGCGAAAAAGTAAGAACCAATTGCTAATTCGCTCCTTTTTACAGGTGAAAGAAATGACACTTGCAACCATTGATATTGGAGGGACTGGAATTAAGTTTGCCAGTCTAACTCCTGATGGAAAGATTTTAGATAAGACCAGCACACCAACTCCAGAGACTCTGGAAGAGTTGCTAGCTTGGTTGGACCAACGTTTGTCAGAACAAGACTATCGTGGGATTGCTATGAGTGTGCCAGGTGCAGTTAATCAAGAAACAGGAGTGATTGAGGGGATTAGCGCCATTCCTTACATCCATGGTTTTTCATGGTATGAGGCCCTTGCTCATTATAAGCTACCTGTCCATCTAGAAAATGATGCCAACTGCGTTGGACTCAGTGAATTGTTGGCTCATCCTGAGATTGAAAATGCAGCCTGTGTCGTGATTGGTACAGGAATCGGTGGAGCTATGATTATCAATGGCAAGCTTCACCGTGGTCGCCATGGTTTGGGTGGTGAGTTTGGTTACATGACAACCATCGAACCAGCAGAAAAACTCAACAATTGGTCGCAACTAGCATCAACAGGAAACATGGTTCGTTATGTGATTGAAAAATCAGATCAGTCAGACTGGGATGGCCGCAAGGTTTACCAAGAAGCGGCAGCCGGCAATGCTCTTTGCCAGGAAGCCATTGAGCGGATGAATCGTAATCTAGCTCAAGGGCTACTCAATATCCAGTATCTCATCGATCCAGATGTCATTAGTCTGGGAGGCTCTATCAGCCAGAACCCAGATTTTATCAAGGGTGTGCAAAAAGCAGTAGACGCCTTTGTGGAAAGATATGAAGAATATACAATCGCTCCAGTCATTCAAGCTTGCACCTATCACGCAGATGCCAATCTCTACGGTGCCCTTGTCAACTGGTTACAGGAGGAAAACCAATGGTAAGATTTACAGGACTTAGTCCCAAACAAGTCCAAACTATCGAAGTATTAAAAAATCACATTTCTCTACCAGATGTAGAAGTGGCAGTCGCTCAGTCTGACCAAGCTTCTATTTCTATCAAGGGTGAGGGTGGCCACTATCAATTGACATACCGCAAACCTCACCAACTTTACCGCGCTTTGTCTGTGCTCGCAACAGCTTTAGCAGAAGGGGACAAGGTAGAGATTGAGGAAAAAGCTGCTTACGAAGATTTGGCCTACATGGCGGACTGTTCGCGCAATGCCGTGATCAATGTCGCATCTGCAAAGCAGATGATTGAGGTCTTGGCTCTCATGGGCTACTCAAGCTTTGAGCTCTACATGGAAGACACCTATCAGATTGAAGGGCAACCATACTTTGGCTATTTCCGTGGAGCATACTCAGCTGAAGAGTTACAGGAAATTGAAGCCTACGCTCATCAGTTTGATATGACCTTTGTTCCATGTATCCAGACCTTGGCCCACTTATCAGCCTTTGTCAAATGGGGTGTCAAGGAAGTGCAGCAACTTCGTGATGTAGAGGACATTCTCCTCATCGGTGAGGAAAAAGTCTATGACCTGATTGACGGTATGTTTGCGACGTTATCTAAACTACAAACTCGCAAGGTCAATATCGGAATGGACGAAGCCCACTTGGTTGGTTTGGGACGTTATCTTATCCTGAACGGTGTGGTTGATCGTAGTCTCCTCATGTGCCAACACTTGGAGCGCGTGCTGGATATTGCAGACAAGTATGGTTTCCACTGCCAGATGTGGAGCGATATGTTCTTCAAACTCATGTCAGCAGACGGCCAGTACGACCGTGATGTGGAAATTCCAGAGGAAACACGAGTTTATCTAGACCGTCTCAAAGACCGTGTGACCTTGGTTTACTGGGATTATTATCAGGATAGCGAAGAAAAATACAATCGTAACTTCAGTAACCATCACAAGATTAGCCAGGATATCGCCTTTGCAGGTGGTGCTTGGAAGTGGATTGGCTTTACACCTCATAACCATTTCAGCCGTCTCATTGCTCTTGAAGCAAACAAAGCCTGCCGTGCCAATCAGATCAAAGAAGTCATTGTGACTGGTTGGGGAGATAATGGTGGTGAAACAGCCCAGTTATCAATTCTACCAAGCTTGCAAATCTGGGCAGAACTCAGCTATCGCAATGATTTAGAGCGTTTGTCAGATCACTTCAAGACCAATACAGGTTTATCTGTTGAGGACTTTATGCAGCTGGATCTTGCCAACCTCTTGCCTGATCTACCAGACAATCTCAGTGGTATCAATCCTAACCGTTATGTCTTTTATCAGGATGTTCTCTGCCCAATCCTTGACAAGCACATGACTCCTGAGCAGGACAAACCACACTTTGCCCAAGCAGCTGAGACTCTTGCTGAAATCAAAGAAAGAGCTGGAAACTATGCTTATCTCTTTGAAACTCAGGCTCAGTTGAACCAGATTTTAAGCAGTAAAGTGGATGTGGGCCGACGCATTCGTCAAGCCTATCAAGCAGGTGATAAAGAAAGCTTGCAACAGATTTCCAGAGAAGAATTGCCAAAACTCAGAAGCCAGATTGAATATTTCCATGCTCTCTTTAGCCACCAATGGTTGAAAGAAAACAAGGTCTTTGGCTTGGATACCGTAGACATCCGTATGGGAGGACTCTTGCAGCGGATCAAGCGAGCAGAAAGTCGTATCGAGGCTTATCTTGCTGGTCAAATTGACCGCATCGAAGAACTAGAAGTAGAGATTCTGCCATTTAACGACTTCTACGCAGATAAGGACTTCGCAGCCACAACAGCCAACCAATGGCATACTATTGCGACAGCATCCACTATTTATACAACCTAGAAATTTATCACAAATAGTTAAACATCTCCTTTTTAATACATGGAGATGTTTTTTGATTTGGAGATAGGGAAGGAGTATAATGAAGGTATAAGGATAGTGTGGAGGTTTGACCATGAGAAAACTACTACTAGTCCTAGGTGTGAGTGTGCTAGTTTTATCTGCTTGCCACAAGGCGACTGAAGATAGCGTAACTAATCCATCAACACCGAGGGAGCAAGAAACCAAGGAAGTAACCAACTATTTTCATTACCTAGCGGCCTCCTATCAAAAGGCTCTTTCCCACGAAAAAGAAGCCAAGGATACAGCTGTTCAATCACCTATGGCTGCTACTCTTGTAGCCATGGAAGAACTTCAACTATCTAATCCGACTGACCAAGCCTTGATTATGAAGAACTACTCGGATTTTCAGAAGCTAGTCCAGTACAATACCGAAAAATGGCAGGAAGAGTTTGCAAGCTGGGCTTCTTCTATGGGGCAGTCCTATCATAGACTAGAGCATAGAAATTTTGATGAAAAAAATGAACTCATTGAAAAATTAGAAACAACAACTGTTTCTCAGAAAAAAGTCAGATGGAATATTTTCGGGGTGTCCAGTGACAATGCCTATGATTACTTGGTTTTGGATGCCTACTATGACGATCAAGCCAGACATTTCTACCTATTTACACTCAAGGATGGGCAAGCGCAGGTTTTGTATGCTGATAAGACACTAGAAACTATCAGTGCTGTGAATTTTGAAGAGACTGAAAACACAGATTTAGCACAAGGTTTTAAGGAATTTCTATTAAAAACGGGCGTAACTACAGAGAATGAGCCAGATGCAGACAATAGTGCTCTAATAGACAAGATAAAAGTAGCCATGGAATCTTACTCAGATAGTAAAAGTGAAAAATTTAAGTCGACTAACCTAGCAACATATGGTCGTTATTATGGGCTTGCAGTCCCAGATCAGATTATGCAATTTGGGCAAGTCGATGGAGAGAATTATACCTTTAAATGGCATGGCTATACTGTTGGTGAAAAACGGTTTGAAATCTTAGCTTGTTATGTGAATGAAGCAGGGACAGAAGTGATTCTCTTTGGCTACAAGGATGGTCGCCCTACTATTTTACATACTGAAGGGCAACCTGAGATTGAGAAAAACGAAGCAGGTACCATTATAAATGCCCAGGTTCATTTTGCTAGTTTTCACCAACCGATATTGGAAGGAGTTTTCAATTAGTAGAGATGGGCAACTCCTCTTGCAAGCAAGACGTTTCTCGTGAAACATCCTTCTTATATAAAAAAGTTCTCCACATAAAATAATTTGTGGAGTTTTTTCTATAATTAGTAGTTTAAACTATCCTTAAAATAAGAGTATACTATTTTTGTAAACGTTATCAAATCTAAAAATTGTGAGATTATTAAGTTTTAGAAAAATAAAAAGGGAGGAAATTATGAACAAGTTTTCAAAAACTTTGAGAGATAATTGGATTTTTCTCTTAATGGTTTTACCAGGGACACTTTGGTTGATTCTATTCTTCTACATCCCAGTATTTGGAAATGTGGTTGCCTTCAAAGACTACCATATGACTGGTGAAGGATTCGTCCACAGTATTATAAATAGTAAATGGGTTGGACTAGATAACTTTAAATTCTTGTTTAGTTCGAAAGATGCCTTTGTCATCACTCGAAACACTGTGCTTTACAACCTTGGATTTATTTTTATCGGTTTGGTTGTGTCAGTTGGTATCGCCATTATCCTTAGTGAACTTCGCTCTAAGCAAATGGTTAAAATCTACCAAACATCTATGTTATTCCCTTACTTCTTATCTTGGGTTATCATCAGTTTCTTTACAGATGCTTTCCTAAATATCGATAAAGGGCTTATTAACCACACCTTGGAAACTCTTGGCATAAAGGGAATTAACTTCTACGCTGACATCAGTATCTGGCCTTATCTTCTCCTCTTCCTAGGTATCTGGAAAGGGTTTGGATATAGTAGTGTTATGTATTACGCAACAATCATGGGGATTGATCCAACTTACTACGAAGCAGCGACAGTGGACGGTGCTAGCAAATGGCAACGTATCCGCAACGTAACGATTCCTCAGTTGACACCACTTGTGACAGTATTGACCATCCTTGCAGTCGGAAACATCTTCCGTGCAGACTTCGGTCTTTTCTATCAAATCCCTCACAACGCTGGTCAGCTCTATAGTGTAACAAACGTATTGGACGTCTACGTCTTTAACGGTTTGACTCAGACAGCAGATATCGGTATGGCTTCAGCAGCGGGTCTCTATCAGTCAGTTGTCGGTTTGATTCTGGTTATCCTATCAAACTTACTTGCAAGACGTGTAGATCCTAACTCAGCCCTATTCTAGAAAGGAGGAGCATATGGCAAAAAAAATTCAAAAAGAAAAAATTGATAATGTTGGCATACACTCCTTCAGCAAGAAAGCAGATATCTTCTTTAGTATCATATCTGGTTTGCTAGCCTTCTCTTGTATCTTGCCTTTTATCTTTGTCATCATTATCTCAGTTACAGATGAGAAGAGTATTGTTCAATATGGATATAGCTTCTTCCCATCACAATTTGGATTAGATGGTTTTGAGTTTTTGACTCAGTTTAAAGATAAGATTTTACAAGCGCTCTTTATCTCAGTGTTTGTGACAGTTGTAGGTACATTGACAAACGTCTTTATCACTACAACTTACGCCTATGCCATCTCACGTTCAACATTTAAGTATCGTAAATTCTTTACAATCTTCGCTTTGCTTAGTATGTTGTTCAATGCTGGTTTGGTACCAGGTTATATCGTGGTAACTCAGTTGCTTCACCTTGGTGATACCATTTGGGCCTTGATTGTTCCGATGCTTCTATCACCATTCAATATCATGTTGATGCGTTCCTTCTTCAAGAAGACCATCCCAGAAGCAATCCTCGAATCAGCTCGTATCGATGGAGCTAGTGAAGCTCGTATCTTCTTCCAAATCTGTTTACCGCTCTCACTACCAGGTATCGCAACTATTACCCTATTGACAGCGCTTGGGTTCTGGAATGACTGGTTTAACGCCCTTCTTTACATCAAGAGTGATAACTTGTATCCATTGCAATATTTGCTCATGCAAATCCAAAACAACATGGATTACATTGCCAAGTCAGTTGGTATGTCAGGACAACTTGCGGTTGCCCTACCAAAAGAAACAGGTCGTATGGCCATGGTCGTTGTTGCGACTGTTCCGATTGCGATCCTCTACCCATTCTTCCAACGCTACTTTGTAAAAGGTTTGACTATCGGTGGTGTTAAAGAATAAGGAAGTCTAAGAAACAATGTTTCTTCTCTAACGCTGATTTTTCTGGCAAAGGAAAATCAACAATCTCAATTTGTTAATAACTTTAAAAATAAAAAAAGGAGTTTTTATAATGAAAAACTGGAAAAAATATGCTTTTGCATCTGCTAGCCTTGTCGCTTTAGCTGCTAGCCTTGCAGCTTGTGGAAACCTTAAAGGAAACAACCAAAAAGCTGCTGACTCAGCATCAGGTGACAAAACTGTTATCAAAATGTACCAAATCGGTGACAAACCAGATAACTTGGATGAATTGCTAGAAAATGCAAACAAAATCATCGGAGAAAAAGTTGGTGCTAAATTGGATATCCAATATCTTGGTTGGGGTGACTACGGTAAGAAAATGTCAGTTATCACTTCATCAGGTGAAAACTATGATATCGCATTTGCAGATAACTACGTAGTAAACGCTCAAAAAGGTGCTTATGCTGACTTGACAGAATTGTACAAGAAAGAAGGGGCTGATCTTTATAAAGCGCTTGACCCAGCTTACATCAAAGGTAACACTGTAAACGGTAAGATTTATTCTGTTCCAGTTGCAGCCAATGTTGCATCTTCACAAAACTTTGCTTTCAACGGCCCACTTCTTGAAAAATATGGAATTGATATCTCAGGTGTAACTTCATACGAAACACTTGAACCAGTATTGAAACAAATCAAAGAAAAAGCTCCAGATGTAATGCCATTCGCTGTTGGTAAAAACTTTATCCCATCAGAAAACTTTGACTACCCAGTTGCAAACGGACTTCCATTCGTCATCGACCTTGAAGGCGATACTACTAAGATCGTTAACCGTTACGAAGTTCCTCGTTTCGTAGAACACTTGAAGACTCTTCACAAATTCTATGAAGCAGGATACATTCCAAAAGACGTAGCAACTAGCGATACTTCATATGACCTTACTCAAGATACTTGGTTTGTTCGCGAAGAGACAGTAGGACCAGCTGACTACGGTAGCAGCTTGCTTTCTCGTGTTGCTAACAGAGACATCCAAATCAAACCATTTACTAACTTCATCAAGAAAAACCAAACAACTCAAGTTGCAAACTTTGTAATTTCAAACAACTCTAAGAACAAAGAAAAAGCAATGGAAGTGTTGAACCTCTTGAACACTAACCCAGAACTCTTGAACGGACTTGTTTATGGACCAGAAGGCAAGAACTGGGAAAAAGTTGCAGGTAAAGAAAACCGTGTTAAAGTCCTTGATGGATACAAAGGAAACACTCACATGTCAGGATGGAACACTGGTAACAACTGGATTCTTTACATCAATGAAAACGTTACAGATGAGCAAATCGCACAATCTAAGAAAGACTTGGAAACTGCAAAAGAATCTCCAGCTCTTGGATTCATCTTTAACACTGACAGCGTGAAATCTGAAATTTCAGCTATCACTAACACTATGCAACAATTCGATACAGCTATCAACACTGGTACTGTAGACCCAGAAAAAGCTATTCCAGAATTGATGGAAAAATTGAAATCTGAAGGTGCTTACCAAAAAGTATTGGATGAAATGCAAAAACAATACGACGAATTCTTGAAAAACAAAAAATCTTAAGAACAATTGATTTCGTGTATTCATTCCTAAAAGATGCGATCACTGCCTTGTCTGGATTTTTCCAGACGGGGTAGTGATTCTTTTTAGAGTAAATACATATAATTATATGCATTTTGAACCTAGGCATTTGCCTTACAAGCATCGTTGGTAATAAGTATATGAAAAAATACCATCTTATTTTCAAAACTAGTGCAATCTTATCCTACTTATTTTTCGTATATGGACTTTCTCAGCTAACACTTATAATCCAAAACTACTGGCAATTTTCTTCTCAAATTGGCAATTTTTTCTGGATTCGAAATCTTGTCAGTCTAGTCTTCATCGGACTGATGGTATGGATATTAGTCAAGACAGGTCATGGATATCTTTTTGTTATTCCTAAGAAAAAATGGCTGTGGTTTACAGTGCTGACAATTCTCGTAGCTGTGCTTCATATAACGTTTAATTTCCAAACGGCTAGACATGTTCAGTCTACCTATGAAGGTTGGGCTGTGTTAATCGGTTATAGTGAGACAAATTTTGCCGAGTTGGGACTCTACCTGTCCTTATTTTTTCTAGGGCCTCTGATGGAAGAGTTGATTTATAGAGGATTGCTCCAACATGCCTTCTTTAAAGATTCGAAATTTGGGCTTGACCTGATTCTTCCTTCGGTTTTATTTGCTCTTCCTCACTTTACAAGTTTTCCCAGTGTACTAGATATTCTTGTTTTTGCGACGTTTGGAATCCTTTATGCGGGTCTAACTCGCTATACCAAGAGTATCTATCCCGGTTATATCGTTCATGTTATCAATAATATCGTAGCAACCTTACCATTTTTGTTAACCTTTCTTCACCGAATATTTAGCTGAAACAAGATCTGAAAATGGTCTTGTTTTTCAATTTTCGGTCAAATAAATTGCATTCGCTTTCTTGGGAGAGTATACTGGTATAGTTGAATAAAAAATTCTGATAATTTAATCTTAGAAAAGAGAAGCAAATGTCAAAAGATATTCGAGTTTTACTTTACTATAAATATGTCCCAATTGAAAACGCAGAACAATTTGCGGCTGACCACTTGGCTTTCTGTAAATCAATCGGCCTCAAAGGTCGTATCCTAGTCGCTGATGAAGGGATTAACGGAACCGTTTCTGGTGACTACGAAACAACCCAAAAATACATGGACTATGTTCACAGCCTTCCAGGTATGGAAGACCTCTGGTTCAAGATTGACGAGGAAAGTGAGCAAGCCTTCAAGAAGATGTTTGTTCGCTATAAAAAGGAAATCGTCCACCTTGGTTTAGAGGATGATAACTTTGACAATGATATCAATCCTCTTGAAACAACAGGTGCTTACTTGTCTCCAAAAGAATTTAAAGAAGCCCTCCTAGATGAAGATACAGTGGTCCTTGATACTCGTAATGACTATGAGTACGACCTTGGACACTTCCGTGGGGCTATCCGTCCAGATATTCGTAATTTCCGTGAGTTACCACAATGGGTCCGTGATAACAAAGAAAAATTCATGGACAAGCGTGTCGTAGTTTACTGTACAGGTGGAGTCCGCTGTGAAAAATTCTCAGGTTGGATGGTCCGTGAAGGCTACAAAGATGTCGGTCAATTGCATGGAGGAATCGCGACTTACGGGAAAGATCCAGAAGTTCAAGGGGAACTTTGGGATGGGAAAATGTATGTCTTTGACGAGCGTATCGCAGTCGATATTAACCATGTTAACCCAACCATTGTAGGGAAAGACTGGTTTGACGGAACACCATGTGAACGTTATGTCAACTGTGGAAATCCATTCTGTAACCGTCGTATCTTGGCATCAGAAGACAACGAAGATAAATATCTCCGTGGTTGCTCACACGAGTGTCGTGTCCACCCACGTAATCGCTATGTTTTAGAACATGAATTGACACAAGATCAAGTCATCGAGCGTCTAGCAGAAATTGGTGAGAGCCTAGATCATTCTGAAGTTGTATAATAAACATTAACAGTCCTAAAGGGCTGTTTTTCTATGCTTTTGACTAAAAAATCTTAAATTTGTTTCTGCATCTTTCAGGAAAATGGTGTATACTATATGTAAACGATTTCAAAGGAGACCATTATGGTGAAGACATTTTTTATTCCAAATAAACAAAGTATTTTAGGACAACAGGAGATTTTAACAGCTAAGTCAGTCTTGGCCCTAGTAGATGGCTTGGAATCGCATAGTTATGATGCTGTCTATCTCCGTCAACCCCTTGATCGCCTTGAGTATATCGAGTGTGGTATCGTAGGTAAGTCTCAATTTCTCTTTAAAGTTCGATATCTAGATGCTCAAAAAGGCTATCAAGTAATCATTCCTGACTTGATTACAAGAGCTGACTGGGAGATTGTAGAAGGGCTCTTGCGGGCTTTGTCTAGCAAGCTTGGTGAAGCGGTTGAAGGCTTGGCAGACTTTGATTTGGAAAACTATTTTCAAGAAACGGTTAAGAGCTATCTAGCGGATAAGGCTGCTCGTTTGGCCTTTTGCCAAGGAATTCTATCAACTATTTACTTTGATAAGAAGGACTTAGAAAGCTTCCTAGAAGAAGATGGCTTGGCACGTTTTGAAGAGCTAGTTAAGAGGGTTCAAGGGTCTGATGCCTATCCTTCCAGCGCTAAATTCTATCCAGATGGTGAAGGTAAGGTTCATGGAATCTACCACCTGGCTCAGGGGGTTAAGACAATTTTGCCGAAAGGTCCTGTTGTTCCCGTGCCTTATGTTGAGCAGTTAGCTGGTAAGGACCTTGTCTGGGAGATTGACTTGGTGAAAATATCTGGAGATGGTTCTAAGCCTGAAGACTATGAAGCAGTAGCTAGACTGGATTATCAAACCTTCTTAGAAGCTCTTCCAAAAGAACTTTATCAGGACTTGGATGCCAACCAAATAGTGGTAGGACCAATCTTAGGGGAAGATTTTGAATCTTTAGCAAATAGATAAATAAGGAATCTGTGACAAAAGTTTCTATAAAGTTAAAAAGCGGACAAGATTAGTTTTCTGATTATCAGAATTCTGTCTTGTTCGCTTTTTTTGTTTTTAAAATTTTATAGTAATGATCCTCTAAAGTTAATATCTTTCAATCTCGCTACCTTTATCTTACATAAAAGCTAGGATTCGGAGATAGTCAGAAATCAGTGCCATTTCTGCTAGGAAAAAGAGAAATAGGACGCTTCCGTTGACGAGGACTGCGAAGAGAAGACGGTAGAAAGGATCAGTTTTACTATCCTTACTCGGTCTTGAGATGATGTAGAGGTTGCCAAGTAGGACCATACCTAGACTAATGAGGCTGAGAAGAGCTGCAAAGCGTAGGCCGTTAAAGAAGGCAAAGAAGCTAGCGACTCCTGTGAGTAGGATAGGAAGGGCGAAGAGCCTACTGTACTCTTGAAAGGCTCTTTCCAGTGTCCAATCGCTGTCCTGATCTACAAAACGTTTGACTACGAATCCACCCATAAGGATAGAAAAGAAGAATAAGCTTGTCGCTACCAAGATGGAGAAGATAGAAAAGAGATTCAGTGAAGGGAACTGCTCGACGGCATGAGAGTTGATAGCCGCCATATGGCCGTAGTAGTCATGCTTGATATGATAAATCGCACAGAAGAAACTAAGAGCAGAAAAGATAGTTAGGAGTGCAAAGGCATTATAACTATGTTTTTTATCTGTATCAATGCTTGCTGTCGGTTCTTTAAGGGCTCCTTGTAGCCAAACCCAAAGATCAGCCAGTTCTTCTTTGAAAACTGCAAATACTGCTGTTTTTGTAGATGCAGAATCTGGTAAAAATGGGCTTTCCAAAGACTTGCTAGTCAAAGATTGACTTTTCTGAGAAGCTTCTTTAACAGGTTCTTCTGACTCGTCTATCTTTTCTAATTTTTCAGCGAGCTCTTCAGTCTCTACAGTTTCCTCACTAGTTTCCTTATCTTCTGGGTTGGCTTGAGGATTTTCCTCAACTACTGGCGCCTCTTCTCTTGTCTCTGCATCTTCTTCAAGGAGAACTGAGTCGGATGGGCTATCTTTTTTATCATTGTTGGCTGTTTTTTCGAAATCAGCACTTTCAAACCATTCTTGAGTCATAATAGACCTCCCTTTTTTGATTAATTTTTGAGTAGTAACTACTAGTTGTCTTTATTCATGATTTCTATAAGAAAGCAAGCGATCTTATTATGGGAAATAGATACTTTGATTCGATTTTGCGACGAGGAGATCTTGCGTATCTTTTTTTTCTGTTTTGTAAGGGTTCGCTAATGCTTCACCTTTACTACCTCCCGTATGTATGTCACGTCTGTCTCGATGCCAGCGATAGATATCGCCATGTTCAGCAGAAAACTCAACATTGATTCGCTCAAGTTCCTTTTGGGATAACTCGAGTGAGATATCTTTTCTTGCCTCGAATTCCACTCTACCGTGCACTTGGATATCGTCTGCCTTGATATGTTCATGATCTGCTTGGATACGACTATCTGTTAGACTTGTTTCAAATACATTGACAATTCCAACTGTGATCAGTTGGCTATTTTTAATCTCGCTATCAGTGATACGAAGAAGATAGCCATTTGACAGAATCTTGGCATTGCTGAGTTTTGCATTGGCAATTGAAAGGACACGATGGTTTACCTGGGCAGTTAGATTTTTTAATTCTCTTTCTCTTGGTAATGAGAGAACAACTTCATCATTGCGGCTAGAAATTCCGCTTGCGATAAAGAGGATACCTTCGATACTAGAACCTATAGAGCGACGTGTAGTTGATTTGGTATCGGTTATTTCAAGACTTTTCTCTTTGATAGAGTGTTGAAGATTTTCTTTTTCAGAGATGGTCGGGTGATACTGAAGGTGAATCTTATCATCGTTTGACTCCGTAATGACGAGCGAATGTTCTGTTAGTGAGATGTTTAGATTTTCAATATCTTGATCAAAAACGAGCTCTTCCATTCGACTTTCAAATACTGGATTTTGAGACATTGTAAGGAGGCTTCTGACACCATCTGTTTGGATACCGATGATCATCATGGAAAAACCAATGATACTGGTAACAACACCAAAGATAAGAAATCCTTTTGTCCATTTACGCATGTCTTTCACCTCTCTTTCCTCTATTAAGAATCCATTGGATAAGTCGAAGGACTAGTAATCCAAAGAAACGTGCTACATAGGAAGTCGCTAGTAAGACTAGAGACGAAGCTCCGATCGCTAGTAAACCTCCACCAAAAATCAGTACAAAAGCAGATGTCGATTCAGCCAGAACGTAGAAGCTTTCAAATAGGAGAACGCCTCCTAGGATTAGTCCAGCTACTGATACAGCAAAGAAGGCTATAAGTACGCTGACAGCGGCGATAAAAATGCCGATGATAGACATGAGAAGAGCAATTCCGACCGGAATGCCGATAGGAGCTGCAAGAAGGGCTAGTAGAGCGATGCGTAAAATATGGCGGTCGTTCTTACTGGATTTTTCTTCATTGATCTTTTTATCAAGAAGTGTAGTCAGGACATCATGGGCAGCTTCTTTTGGACTTCCCAGGCTAGCGATAAGTTCCTCCTCACCTTCTGGACCAGCATCATCAAAAAGTTCTTTGAAGTAGTCCATGGCTTCGATGCGATCAGATTGAGGAAGCTTCATCAGATAGGCTTCAAGCTGATTCAAATATTCAGTTCTTGTCATGGCGAATGCTCCCTTCTATGATGCCATTGATGGTGTCAGTGTAGAGTGTCCACTCTTCTCTGAGTACAAATAGTTGCTCCTCCCCAATCTCTGTCAAGGAGTAGTACTTCCGCATCCGACCTTGATATTCGCGAGAGTATGTAGTCAGATAGCGGTTGGTATCCAGTTTTTTCAAGATGGGGTAGAGGGTGGATTCCTTTATTTTGGCAATGAGTTTAATGGTTTGGCTGATCTCATAACCATAGGAATCCCCTTGTTCTAGGATGGCCAAGATGAGAAATTCAATCAAAGCCGCTGATGTTGGAAAATACATGGGGCACCTCCTTTTTTAGTATGTAAAAATTTTATATATAATTATTCTACACATACATCATACATCTATTTGTAAGCCCTGTCAAGCAATATGTGTAAAATTTTTATATATAAAAAATCTCCTAGTAAAAACTAGAAGATTGGAGGCTGTTTTGCATTACTTTGAGGCAATACCTATCTGCAATCCTCATCATAAATGGGCGGAAGATAAAAATACTTGTCTTCAATCTTGATTTTGGCACAGAGGGTGCCGTTTTGATAGACATATCCGTTAAATGGAGGATAGCTATCCAAGTTTTCTAGGATATTCTCAGGCAAAGATCTGAAATTGTAATCCCTCAGAGCCCCAGAACCAATCAATCTTTCAGTCCGATAAGCCTTGATTTCTTTTTCATATTTTTTGAGAAATTCTTCTCGTTTCCTTTCAAAGAGAGCCAAATCTCCGTCATCTAACTCGTAATAGCGTTCGTAACCAGCAATCCAAGAAATATAAACACACAGTAAAGATTTTTCTATCTCAGGAGAGTAGCCAATTGTAAAGTAATTTTCTTTGTCAACCTGCCGATTTTCTACTGTGATAGTCTGTATAAAGTTAGTCATGATAATCTCCGTTTCAGGAATGAACTAGAAAGGCTTCTCATTTAAAAATCCTTTAGCTCATCAAAGATTTCTATAAATTTTTCTTTGTCCATTCCTAAATCTTCAGGTAGTAAATCTAAGATCTCAACTAGGGCACTA
Source organism: uncultured Streptococcus sp. (assembly GCF_963511325.1). GTDB lineage: Bacteria > Bacillota > Bacilli > Lactobacillales > Streptococcaceae > Streptococcus. The sequence continues at coordinate 25,940 of NZ_CAUPII010000009.1, read as the reverse complement.
TAGATATCCTCTCTCTCGATTGTTTCAATAAAACAGTTACGTTTGTCCATTTTATTGAAACCTTGAGTATATTCTCTTATGAGAACTTCTACGTTTGTCATAGTGTTCTCATTGGGGTTTTCTAGAAGCTTTATAAGGCTTGCTCTAGTCTTTCTATATAGAGAGGCTGCTTTTTTTGCATTTGCGGTTGAAATATTTTCTTGTCCATCCCATGAGCGAAATGGATTATCTAGGTTTTGGGCTAGCCATTCAGCTTTCCTCGGTTTTGTTATCCAAAGATTCAGTCCCTTGTCCTGTTGTTTTTTATAATATTTTTTGGCTACTTTAGCGGCATCTTCTGGTAAGCTACTCATCCAAAACATGCTTAATTGAGGTAAATCTTCTGGTTTTGGGATATCCTCTGCAGTAAAGCCAAACAAATCAACGGTTGAAAAATTGATTAACTCTTTTAACTCTGATAATTTATGGAAATTAAGAATATTACCAGGTTTCCCCCACAATCTCAATTCCCTAAGATTTGGATAGTTATTCAAGATTTGTGCAAAGTCTATTTCAAGGATGTTAGAACAATGGATGGCTCCCAAATCCTTTAATCCCAGCACCTTAGGCAGAGAACGATCAAGTTGTAATCGTAAGCTGGCTCCATGATCCTTTACAAGTATCTGACAATTGTCGCTCATGTCTCCTAATAAGAGTAGCTCCTCCAAATCATCATTCAATCTAAGTTCCTCTACACCTGTCAAATCAATGGAAAGTCGGTGTATGGATGTCTTAGAAAAATCCAGTTTTGTTTGTCCATGCTTTTCAAGAACTAGTTCTGTAATAAAAGGAGTCGATTGCAAATATTCATATATATTTTTGTGCCATTTAGTTAATTCTAACTTAGATAAACAAGGGAAGACCTTTAATTCTAATGCGTCTTCAAAAGGCGTCCACTCGTCATTGATATTGTGTTTAGAAATACGATACTCATTTCCTGCAAATGAAACCTTTTCCTTGCTTTTATCTGCTTTCTTAAATAAATCTCTTTTTTCTTTTGGTATTTCTTGCCATTTCAGTTGCCTATAAATATCGTAACCATTCCCCCAAAACATAGCATATGTGTTTGTGCTTTCGGTTGTTAATGGTCTTGTATTCCCAATAAAAATATAATTTGACGGTACATGAATATCAACATTACACAGATGTAAGTTTCTTTCCCAGTACATAAAATCTATATAGAGTGGCTTCAAAGAAGCTAGCTCTTCTTCTTTAATAGGTTGATCTCCTGACCAGTCTAATGACAACAGGACAGCCTGAGGCTTTTTCTCCCCCTCTTCGATCTTGGTTATCTGACAAGCTATGTATTTTTTTAGATGGAAATTGTAAACACAATAGACGTCCCCTGCTTTTGCTAGCATATAAATTTCTCCTTAAATGTTACTACATTTTCAATAGTCTTTTTAGACTTTTAAACAAATACTTGTTTGTAATTGAGTTAAAACAAGTAAAGTTCTTTAAGATTTTATTTTAGATAGATTTCTGGTTTCTCAATGACTGAGCCATCCTTCAATTTTGGGAATTGAAGGATTTTATGATGCAAAAGGCTAACCTCCTTGGAAGGTTTGATTGTTAGATATTCTAGCCTTATCAGATTAATGATTGAAGTTGCGTCCTTACTTTTTAGGATACCAGTAAAAAAGTTGAAATAGCGTAACTATGGTATATCATTTAAAAAGTTAGAGGAATCTACATGGATGTTTTTAGGGGCAAAACAATCCCCTTCAATTGAGAGAGTTTCGACTTCTTTGAGAGATAAATTGTATAGTTGTTTCCATCATGGTCTTCTTTATCAAATTTAAACGATAAATCTTCCTAGGTATATTATAGCATGTTTTAGCTTAACGAAAGTCTTGTGAGGAGGCCTTTCAAACCTTTTTAAAAGAAAAAAGCCAGACAGATGTCTAGCTTGAAAAGTGAGTTTATTGTAGAAATTCTAAAATTTTTTAGAGGATTTTATCCGCTCGATCCACCATAAAGAGGGCGATTGTCATGATGATATCAATTACTAGAAGAATCAGTACCGCTGGAACCCAAGACTGGAACATGTTAAAACTGTAACCAAAGAGAGTTGGTCCAAAGGCAGCTAGAATGTAACCACCGGTCTGGGCAAGTCCAGATAATTGAGCCGTTTTTTCAGGCGAGCTTGTTTTAATAGAGAAGCAAACCATGAGATAGGGGAAAAGTGCGCTACAGGCCGTGCCAATTAAGAGGTGAGCCATCAGCCAATAAAAGAAATTACTACTTGGGTATAAAAGCATAGCAATTCCTAACATACCAGCCAGAGAGATGACTGCTAACATGATTTGACGGTGACGATTGGACAAACGCGTCGTTAAACTTGGAATGGTCATGGAGAAGGGAATGCTAATTAGTGAAAAGATAGAAGCCAGAAGTCCGGCATCCGTATGAGCTAGCCCTGCACTGATGGCCATGGTTGGTAACCAGGTCATGCTGGTATAGAAGAGTAGGGACTGAAGTCCACCGAAGACAATAATAGCCCAAACTTGCTTGCTTTTTAGGATATTCTCTTTTTCTTTTTTCTCTTCATGCCCTTCTAGAAAATGATTGTGGCCATGGTTGGGGAACCAGACCAATAAGGTTAGCAGGCAGACCATGGACAGGCAGAGAATCAGCCCCTTCCAAGATGTTGCCTGAGTAATGGGTACAGAGAGGTAGGAAGCTAGTGCTGTCGCGATTCCCATAGTCGTCACATAAACCGTTGTCAGGAAGCTAATCTTTTGCGGGTAGTTTGCCTGAATCATGCTAGGAAGCAGTACGTTAAAAATAGCGACACTTGCTCCGATGAGTAAGGTTCCCAGATAGAGAAGGGGAAGATTGAAGATACGAATCACTGAACCGACTGTTAAGACGAGGAGACTATAGGTGAAAAGATGCTCAAGTCCAATCTTTTGAGCCAAACGCGTCGCAAAAGAGGAGAAAAGAGCAAACATCAAGAGAGGAAGGCTGGTCAAAACCCCAAGAGAACTGACCTCAACTCCTAAACCTTGAGCAATATCTCCCAAAACAGTTGGTAAGGCCGTAAAAGGAGCTCTTAAGACCGCTCCGATTAAGATAATTCCTAGAATAAAAAAGAGTGATCGTTTTTTCATGTGAACCTCAATAAACTGATTTTGATAACAGCTTATTTTAAGGCTTTTTCCAATAGATGTCAAGATGGTGTGAGAAACTCCGCTCCTTAGTTGAGCGAAATCATGGGTAAAAAGAAGGAGAGATTTACTAGTTTTTTCCTGGGATTCAAATAAAAATAGGAAAGTCTGAAAAATTGTGATAAAATAGTGAAAGAAAATATTTAGGAGACTGTAAGTGATTCAACAAATCGATAATTTAATCGTCTCTATTGTGATTAGTGCTTATAATGAAGAGAAGTACTTACCAGGCTTAATTGAAGACTTAAAAAGACAGACATACAATAAAGAAAATATTGAAATTTTATTTATTAATGCAATGTCTACGGATAAGACAACCGATATTATTCAGCGATTTATCTCTGAGGATACCGAATTTAGATCAATTAGATTGTATGATAATCCTAAAAAGAATCAAGCAAGTGGTTTTAATTTAGGGATTAAGAACTCTAATGGAGACCTTATTTTGAAGATTGATGCGCATTCCAAAGTCACAGAGGATTTTGTGAAGAATAATGTTGAAATCATCAATCAGGGGGAATATATCTGTGGGGGGCCTAGACCAACACTTGTGGAAGGTGAGGGTAAATGGTCACAAGCTTTACATATCGTTGAAGAAAATATGTTTGGAAGCAGCATCGCAGATTATCGAAACAGCTCTCAAGACAGATATGTGTCTTCAATTTTTCATGGCATGTACCGTCGAGAAGTTTTTGAGCAAGCTGGTTTAGTCGATGAACAACTCGGAAGAACAGAAGACAATGAACTTCATTATCGTATCAGAAATCACGGATATAAGATAAGATTTAGTCCCAACGTTTTATCTTATCAATATATTCGACCAACATTTAAAAAGATGCTCCACCAAAAGTATTCAAACGGGCTATGGATTGGATTGACAACTCATGTTAAACCAAAATGTCTATCTATTTTTCATTATGTTCCCTTTGCGTTTGTGTTAAGCATTTTTGTAAGTGCTATGTTACTACCTTTTTCTCCATTGTTTTTAGTGCTTCTGTTAGCAGTATATAGTTTACTTGTAATATCTTTGACGATACTTGCTTTATTGAAACATAAAAATGAAGTATTACTGTTAATGCCTTTTATGTTGTTTTCTATTCATTTTGCCTACGGTATAGGTACAATAGTTGGATTAATCAAAGGTTTTAAATGGAGAAAAGGTTATAAATACGAAATTCAGTATTTAAATTAAAATTTCTTAAGCGTGCTTAATTAAACATTTTCTCTGTGTAGGAGGATACCATTCACATGAATAAAAAAATGACAGATTATGTAATTGATCTGGTTGAAGTACTAAATAAACAACAAAAACAAGTCTTTTGGGGGATTTTTGATGCTGCCAGCATGATTTCCTCAATCATTGTTTCTTATATCTTGTTTTATGGATTGATCAATCCAGCTCCTGTGGACTATGTCATCTATACAAGCTTGACCTTCCTTTTCTATCAAATCATGATTGGATTCTGGGGGCTCAATGCTAGCATTAGTCGTTATAGCAAAATCACAGACTTTATGAAGATATTCATTGGAGTAAGTGTCAGCAGTGTCTTGTCTTATGTTATTTGCTACGCCTTCTTGCCACTTTTCTCAGTGCGTTTCATCGTTCTCTTTATCTTGCTCAGCACCTTCTTGATCTTGCTCCCACGTATTACTTGGCAGTTGATCTATTCAAGACGCAAAAAGAGTGATGGAGAAGGGGAACATCGTCGTACCTTCTTGATTGGTGCAGGAGACGGTGGAGCTCTCTTTATGAACAGCTACCAACATCCTACGAGTGATCTTGAGTTAGTGGGTATTTTGGATAATGATGAAAAGAAAAAAGGTCAAAAACTAGGTGGAATCCCAGTCTTAGGATCTTATGAACAGTTACCAGAACTCTCAAAACGTCATCAGATTGAAAAAGTTATCGTTGCGATTCCTTCTCTTGATCCATCCGAGTATGAGCGTATCCTAAAAATGTGTAACCAACTTGGCTTGAAGTGTTATAAGATGCCCAAGATTGAGTCGGTTGTACAAGGATTGCATCCTCAGGTAGGTGGTTTCCAAAAAATCGATATTACTGACCTTTTGGGACGTAAAGAAATTCAACTAGATGAGTCACGCCTAGGCTCAGAAATTACTGGAAAAACTATCTTAGTGACAGGTGCAGGAGGTTCTATCGGGTCTGAGATTTGCCGTCAGGTTAGTCGCTTTAATCCAGAGCGCGTGGTTCTCTTGGGGCATGGGGAAAACTCTATTTATCTGATCTATCATGAATTGATTCGTAGCTTCCAAGGAATTGACTATGTTCCTGTGATTGCAGACATCCAAGACTACGATCGCTTGCTTCAAGTATTTGAGCAGTACCAACCGGCCATTGTTTATCACGCTGCTGCCCATAAGCACGTGCCAATGATGGAACGTAATCCAAAAGAAGCCTTTAAAAATAATATCCTCGGAACTTACAATGTTGCCAAGGCAGTTGACGCCGCTAAGGTACCGAAGATGGTTATGATTTCGACCGATAAGGCCGTTAATCCACCAAACGTAATGGGAGCTACCAAACGTGTGGCAGAGTTGATTGTTACAGGATTCAACCAACGTAGTCAGTCTACCTATTGTGCAGTTCGTTTTGGGAATGTTCTTGGTAGCCGTGGTAGTGTGATTCCAGTCTTTGAGCGTCAGATTGCAGAGGGTGGTCCAGTGACTGTGACGGACTTCCGTATGACTCGTTACTTTATGACCATTCCAGAAGCTAGCCGTTTGGTGATCCATGCAGGAGCTTATGCCAAAGATGGAGAAGTCTTTATCCTTGATATGGGCAAACCAGTTAAGATTTATGATTTGGCCAAGAAAATGGTTCTTCTCAGCGGACGTACTGAAAATGAAATTCCGATTGTAGAAGTGGGGATTCGTCCAGGTGAGAAACTCTATGAGGAGTTGTTAGTATCTACTGAATTGGTTGATAATCAAGTCATGGATAAGATTTTTGTTGGTAAGGTTAATGTCATGCCACTTGAAGTCATCAATCAAAAGATTGAAGAATTCCGTGCCTTGCAAGGTTCAGAGTTGAAGCAAGCCATTATCGGTTTTGCCAATGAAACAACTCACGCTGATTCATAATAAAAGTAAGGTATTATCCCTAGAACTCTTTTTGACAGGAGGGAAGGGATAGTATCTTTTTTTTAGATTTGGAGAGACTTTCAGAGTTTTTTGAACAAACTTGTTATTGAATAGATATAGTAAATAAAAAATTAGGAGTAACTTATGATTCAGGCATATAAAAATTTCTTTAAAGGCTATGCAGATTTTACAGGCCGTTCAACACGTTCAGACTTTTGGTGGGTTTGGCTGATGAATAATATTTTGTTCCTACCCCTGTATATATTCTATTTTCAAATGGCCTGGAATGATGCTGGAGAAACAGATCCTATTTTAGGAGTAGCAATCATAAGTATTTATATGATTTTAGGTATAGTGTTCTTTACACCAAGTCTTGCTGTAAAAGTTCGTCGGCTAAGAGATGCAGGCCTTCACTGGGCTCTCATCTTCCTTTACTTCGTTCCAATGGGTGGTATTGCTCTATTAGTTCTGCTAGCTATGCCAAGTAAAGAAGTAGAAATAGTAACAATCAATAGATCTAAAGAGGTTGAAATCGAAGAAGTTTCCCCTTTTGAATAATTGGACGAATATGGGGAATGTCATTCTCCTCATTATGATCAGACAAAAAGCTCCCAAACCTAACTTTTAGGCTGGGAGTCTTTTGTTTAACGTTTTAATTGTAGATGCTGTAAAATGTCTGTTGGGTGGTGAGCAATCCAGTCAGGATTATAGTCCATGAGGTCTTTCTCCTCACCGAATCCCCAGGTTACCGCTAATTTTTTAATGCCAGTTTCTTGGGCGCCAATCATATCAAACTTGGTATCTCCGACAATAACGACTGTTTCGGGAGTTAGATGATGAGTTTCCAGAGCCTGACGAATGACATCTGCTTTATGTGGAGTTTCAGGGCTGGAACCATAAATGCCATCAAAGAAATGATAGATTCCAAAGTTTTTAGTCATATCCTGAGCGGTTGGGGTGTTTTTTGTCGTGGTGATATAAAGAGGAAACTGTTTAGCTAGTTCTACCAGTAAATCTTTGATATGAGGATAAAGCTGAGCTTCGTAAACACCCTTTTCTTTATAGTAGGAGCGATAAAGCTGGATAGCTTGCTCAATCTGCTCAGTTGGTAAGCAGGTGGCAAAGCTGGTTTCTAGCGGAGGCCCCATAAAACCACGAATAGTCTTGGCATCAGGGCTTGTCACTCCCAGTTGATCAAAGGTATAGGTGAAACCATTGTGAATGCCGATAGAACTGTCCACGAGCGTTCCATCTAAATCGAAAAAAATAGCGGAAATTGATGACATATACTCTCCTAGTTATTTTGAAATTATTCGCCGAAGATTTCTTTTTGGAGGCGACGACCAGTAGGTGTGGCAGCGAGTCCCCCTTCAGCAGTTTCACGAAAGGCAGTTGGTAAGCTAGATCCTACTTGATACATGGCGTCAATGACCTCATCAACTGGAATTTTGGATTCAATACCAGCCAGAGCCATATCGGCTGCGATGAAGGCGAAGCTTGCTCCCATGGCATTCCGCTTGACACAAGGAACTTCAACCAAACCTGCAACGGGGTCACAGATTAGGCCGAGCATGTTTTTGATAACGAAGGCGATAGCCTGGCTCGCTTGATAAGGTGTTCCACCTGCAGCTAGAGTTAGGGCAGCGGCACTCATGGCTGAAGCTGAACCGACTTCGGCCTGGCAGCCACCTTCGGCTCCCGAGATAGAAGCGTTGTTAGCAATCACGAGTCCAAAAGCACCTGCAGCGAATAAGAAGTCTAGTTGTTGTTCATGAGTTAGATTGAGTTTTTGAATAGCAGATGTGAGAACTGCGGGAAGACAACCTGCGCTACCTGCGGTCGGTGTCGCACAAACAAGACCCATCTTGGCATTGTGTTCATTAACGGCGATAGCGTTACGGGCGGCAGACAAGACAGTGAAGTCTGATAGGGTCTTTCCTTTTTTGATGTAGTGATCTAGTTTGGCAGCGTCACCACCTGTCAAACCGCTACGAGATTTATTCTCATTGAGTCCAAGTTCAACGGAAGCTTTCATGACTTCAAGGTTGCGCTCCATGAGAAGGATGACTTCTTCGCGTTCACGACCGGTTAGCTCAAACTCGGTCGTAATCATGAGTTCAGCAACATTGCCTTGAAAATCAATTTCGGCTTGTTTGACTAATTCTTTGATAGAGTAAAACATATTTTCTCCTATTGAAAGAAATTGACATTGTGCAGATGAGGAATTTTGCGAATTTCTTCGATAGATTCATCACAGTTGCGACTATCAACTTCGATAATCATAATGGCTTTCTCGCCAGCTTTTTCGCGAGTTACATTCATCTGAGCGATATTGATGTCAAAGCGAGAGAGGGCCTCTGTTACGTGAGCAATCATACCTGGAACATCCTGATGAACGATGATGATGGTAGGAGTGTTCATGTTGAGGGATACTGCAAAACCATTGAGCTCTGTCACTTGGATATTACCACCCCCGATTGAAATTCCTGTTACACTGATGGTTTTGTGCTCATTCTTAACAGTGATTTTCGTAGTGTTTGGGTGAGGGGCATTACTGTCTTTCTGGATAGTCCATACTATTTTGATGCCACGCTTGTGGGCGATTTCTAAACTATTTGGAATTTCTGGATCGTCTGTATCCATGCCCAAAATACCAGCAACAAGGGCTAGGTCTGTCCCGTGACCACGATAGGTCTTGGCAAATGAGTTAAATAGTTGGAATTCGACTTCTGTCGGAGTATCATCAAAAATGGAAGAGACAATCTTCCCAATACGAACAGCTCCTGCCGTGTGACTACTAGATGGGCCAATCATGACTGGCCCAATAATATCAAAGACAGATTGAAAACGAAGTGATTGCATCTGTTTCCCCTTAAAAAGATTCTTAACTCTATTATATCAAAGATTAGATGCAAGCGCTCAATTCCATGATAAAATATCTAAAAACCCCATAAAGCCTCTAAAATCAAGCCTTTTGTAACAAAAAGAGGCTATTTAAGTGAAATAAAACATAGTCTTGTAACATTTCTACATAAAACCGTCAAGAAATAGTAATAATAGTAGGGTATGATGGAAATATAAGAAAGAAGGAGAATCTTTTAATATGAAATCAACAACTAACAAAATTAAAACAGGACTTGTAGGAGTAGCAGCAGCACTTGCTTTCCTTGCACCATCACTTGCTTTTGCACAAGAAACAACAACTTACACAGTAAAATCAGGTGACACTCTATCAGGAATCGCTGAAAAATACAATACAACTGTTGAAAAATTGGCAGAAAAAAATAAGATTAAAGATATTCATTTGATCTATGTAGACCAAGTATTGGTTATTGATGGTGAAGCACCAGCAACTGCAACTACTTCAGCTGCGCCAGCAGAAGCTCCAGTAGCAGCACCTGCAGCTTCTGAAGCAACAACTTATGAAGCGCCAGCAGCAAGCGTAACTGTAGCAGAAGAAACTTCAGCATCAACTTCAACCGTCAGCGGATCTGAAGCAGAAGCTAAAGAATGGATCGCTCAAAAAGAATCAGGTGGTAGCTACACAGCTACAAACGGACGTTACATCGGACGTTACCAATTGACAGATTCATACTTGAACGGTGACTACTCAGCTGAAAACCAAGAACGTGTAGCAGATGCTTACGTTGCAGGACGTTACGGTTCATGGGCAGCTGCTAAGAACTTCTGGCTTAACAACGGTTGGTACTAAGAACTAACTAGCAGAATAAGATGCAAAAGTCGAGGGATTTCCTCGACTTTTTTATATTTCCTTTGCTTGATAACAGGTCTCTACTTCCTTTTTGAGGTGAGATAGCATTGAGGTTTCATTAGTTAACTCCAGAAGGGAGAAGCCCTTTTGAATAAGATGATCATTACTAGTACAAATACCTATTCGAACATAAGTGATTGCCAAAATATCGTATCTTTTCTTTTTCTTGGCATCCTCTAGTAAGGTGTAACAGATTTGTTGACAGGTATTTTTATCTTGATTGTACAAGTAAATGGTGGACAGATTGAGTAGGATTGTCATTCGTAATTCATATAAATGTCGATAGTTTTTATATTCTTCCAAGCGCTGCAAGATTTGTTCAGTGATGAGGTGGAGGTGTTCGATGGGAAAGCTAAAAAGTATGGTATTGAGGATTTTTAGGTCACCTTCATACCATGTATCTTGTTTTTCAATTTTTTCCCAAAGCTTTTTGACCGTTTGTTCCACTTGGATTGAAAGCTGTCCTGTTCCATGTTGACGGATATAAATAACAACTTCCAGCATATCTCTGATTTCCTCTATAGGGAGATCGTGATGGACCTTGAGATAGTCTTGGCATGTTTCAAATAAGTTGACTAGACTACTGGTACCAAAGATGGAACTCGTATTGAGATAGGTTTGCATGATTTCTGTTCGCTGGCTTGGCTGATAGAGATGGCAGATGTATTCAAACTCTTCAAAACTCATATTGATTTGACGGAGAAGAAACTCCATGTTTTCATATTTGGGAGTTGCCTTGCCACTTTCAAACTTGGAAAGGCTGGTTCTTGAAAGGCTATTTCCACAGACCTCTTCTTGTGTCAATCCTTTTGACTCACGTATGTCTTTATATACTTTCCCGAAATCATAGCGCATGATTTCCTCCTTTTCGTGAAAAAAGTTAACAGTAAATAGAATTCTATTAAATATATTGTATCATAAGAATATAGAAAGTAAATAAGAGGTATCATGTAGCTAGAAAATAATAGATTGGAGGTTGTTTCAATGCGTAAAAATAAAGATCTATTTCGGGTAATCATTGTCTTTGTGGCAGGGGTTATTTTGATTCTAGCAACACCAGTGTTATTTAGAGTTGTTATAGAACTACTGTCAAAATAAAATCTGCATTGATTAGATTCATTAGGATTTAAAATCATTACATGAGAGCTTCTGGATAAATTTAATTTGCTGTAAGATTTGCTTATTTCATCAATTGCTTTTAGTTAGAATCCTGATTTTTCATTTACCATATTTATATTCACAGAAGTTCTAATCAAGACATTAAAGTGGATATCATGAGAAGAAAATAAGAAAGGTGATTTTATCTATAGTAGGTAGAATCTAAAAAATAAATTATGATTCATTTAAAATTTTATATCAAATCCGTTCTTTGTTCATTGGTATTTTTTATCCTTTTAATTCTTTTTATTAAAAATATATATTACCCTGCTCTAAAGATAACTATTGAAGTTATTATGACGTTTTCGATAGGTAGTCTTTGTTATGCCATTTTTTGTAAAACAAATCGTGCTGCTTTTCTGCCAATTTCGGTTGTTTTATTTTTGCTGACACTCTATTTGATGGGAGCATAGTGTTTTAGCAGGAACTTTGTCAGTTTGCATTTTTTGATGATTGAAATTGCTACATTTGTATTAGGTTTATAATCAAGGAGTTAGGATAATTTTTTGCCTTGTGCGAACTAGAATAAGGATATTGTAAAATTATAATGCGTAAACTAATTATTTTCTTACTAATGCTCCCTCTTTTGGTCTTGTGGTTAGAGTTGTATGTCTTAGTGAATAATTTACCTTTGAATCGAGAAATTCCCCTTGATTTTATGATCAGTATGGGTCTTACTTTCTGTAGTTTGCTTATCTCAAAAATAGTTTTAGATCTACTATATGCATTGAAAGATGTATACAAGAAAGAAGGTCTTATTATGATTTTTCCTTTTATTTTTATAGGAAAGAAGAAAGTAAATGCGAGATTCTCACCCTATTTTTCATTCCATCGTAAAAGTTTGTCTACGGATGATTTAAAATTTAGAATTATATGGAGTTTCTTTCTTGAGATAGCCATTATCCTAGCATTTATTTTAAAAATTCCTTTTGCTATCATCATGCTTACTACAATATTTTTCTGGACTATAATGGATATCAACCATCTCGTTTTTAATAAGACGGAATTTCTTTTCAATCAAAATAAATGGCAAAAAGAAGATTCGTTTGACAGGGATTTGACCAATGCGTTAAAGGATAAAATACAAAAATCAGATTTAAGTTATTCTGATTTAATGTGTATTCTGCTGTATGATGCGATCAACCAATCCACCTTTTTAGCGAATAGTGACCTCTTTGAGGATATTTTGAAAACAATTGAAGATTTTCATAACACCCTTCTGTGTACAGCTCTTGTCGAGTTACTGATGTATGAGATTTCTATTAGTAACAATAACAACTGGTCCAACAAGCTTGATAAAATTAAGATACAGCTCATCAGAATCAATCAATTAAATTTTTTCTATTATATAGTCAATTGAAACAAGAATCAGACAAAAGAGCCTCGAAAAAAGTATTACAACTTGGCAATACCTTTTTGAGATGCTTTTTGATATGGGCCCATGTTTTCTCAATAGGATTGTACTCAGGTGAGTAGGGAGGAAGTGGTAAAAGTTTATGCCCAAATTCTTCACATAAGAGCTCTAGCTTACCCATTCTATGGAATCTTGCATTATCCATAATAATAACTGATGGTTTGTTTAATGTTGGTAAGAGAAACTTCTGAAACCAAGCTTCAAAAAAGTCGCTCGTCATCGTCTCTTCGTAAGTCATTGGAGCGATTAACTCGCCATTTATTAGCCCAGCAACCAGTGAGATACTCTGATATCTTCTTCCAGATATTTTACCTCTTATTAACTGACCTTTTAAAGAGCGACCATATTCTCGATAAAAATAAGTATTGAATCCTGTTTCATCAATATAAACAGGTGCTAAGTGCTTTAAACTATTAAAATTTTTAAGAAATAAAGCTACTTTTTCTGGGTCTTGTTCATAGTAGGTGTGATTCTTTTTTTTCGAGTGTACCCCATAGCTTTGAGAGCATAGTGGATAGTAGTTGGATGACAGCCAAATTCAGAAGCTATTTCAGTCAAATAAGCGTCCGGATTGTCAGTAAGATAGTTTTTAAGTCTATCTCTATCAACCTTTCTTGGTTTTGTTCCTTTTACTTGATGGTTTAGCTCTCCTGTTTTCTCTTTTAGCTTTAACCAGCCATAAATGGTATTACGTGAGATTTGGAAAACGTGTGATGCTTCTGTTATACTACCTGTTCGCTCACAATAGGAGAGAACTTTTTTACGAAAATCTAATGAATATGCCATAAGGAGATTATACCACATTATGTACTGTTTTGGGTTCAATTGACTATACAAGTTGGTTAAGAAATAATTTTAATTTCTGTATGAACAGAGAGTATCATAAGATGAAATCACGAAGGATATTTATTAGCAATAAGAAGATAATCTAGATTCGTCTTGTGAGTTCAATAAATGAAAATATTTCAACAAATTAGTTTTACAAATTTGTTCATTTATAAAACATGATTAGGCAAAAAAGAGCATCTTATCTAGGTGATGAAGAGATGAAAAGTAAGCTGTCTATAGTTAGGACACTATCCTAACCATGCCACGTTCAAGAAGGGAAATCTTATGAAGTTAGTATTACCAAATAATAATAGAAGTTGTGATATTAACGGGAACTTTTATCCCTGGGAAGGATTAGACAGATGAGTAATGTAGATAAGATTCGAAAAATACATATTATCGTTTGTTGGATGTATATATTTTTGTCATTTAAGCCGATAATAGGTAACACGGAGTATTTTTTACTTATCTTTTTAGCTTTCATCTACTCAATAGTATCACTACCTCTATATTCTGTGAAAAATAAAATAGTACCTATCTGCTTAGCTATAAATTCGGTTCTGTTAATGAGTTTCCCCGTTTTAATCAATAAGTTTTTCCCAGAAAGCTTTTCGACCTATATTGTATTAATAAGTGTCTTTATTACAGAGTTGATAATTTTTCATTTAATTGGTAAAGTTTTTGCTACTAAATTGACTAACGAATATAAGAAAATTAGTCAGTTTAGAAGCAAGGTGTCTCAATCTCCTTGGATAAAATATTTAGAGATTTCTAGTTTCATATTAGCTATATTTCCTTTTATTCTTCATGGTACAGTTGATATTTCTGTACTGACTCTTATCTTTTTGATAAAAATTTGTATAGATACTATGATAAAATTTTTATTTATCAGATTATTTGATACGAGTACTTTAATGAAGAGGAGAATATTTTTTCTTTTTGCATTGGATGTCATAGCTTACTTATTTTTAGGATATATTTTAGTGATTCAAAAAGCAGGATATCTGTTTTCGGTTTTACTTCTTTTCTCTAATTTTTCAATTCCATTTATCAAAGAAAAGGAATACGAATTATTTAAAAATAGTAAGTAATAGAAATATGGGTTAAATCTTAGAATAGCTTAAAATCAAATAAGATAAAGGGAAATAGCCTTATCTAGGTAACTAAGTACTACAAACACAGTCGAGGATCACTTATTAGGATTACACTTTAATTAGGCTTAATAAGAATGGAGTATTCCTATGGAAATCGTATGACTCTTAAGTTTCGAATACCTTAGTTCTCGTGATTTTGAGCTATTCTAGCTTTAGAATCCTTCAAAAAGTAAAATGTTAGGCAATAAAAGACTTAGAACAACCTCAAAACATTTATTTTATAGCAATTCTAAACTTAGAGTTGCATTGATATGTATGGATTTGACCTATTCGATGGTTAGGACAGCTCTATTCTGGGAAATCTGGACGATCAATGGTTTAGAATAGTATTTCGCCAATGGATTTTGTTGAAGGAGTAATTATTTTATGCTACTCTAAAATAAAACTGATTTAATGTAGTAAATGGAGAATCGTTACATGAAACATTTTTTTGCAGGAATTGGTGAGATAAGATTTATTAGTTATCTATTGTCTCTATGTGTAGGACTAGCCCCTCTTTTTCATATCTATGTTATAGGTTCTGAAATGAGTTTTGTGAAAATAGTATTATCTATTTTGGGTATTATATTTGTTTGTGTTTTAACTATTGCTCGAATTTATAGGAGTTTTTTCTATAAAGAATAGTTTGGATTTGAACTGTATCTAAAAACAGAGGTTGGTATAGTATCAGCCTCTTTCTTGTTTTCTTTTTTAAAGCGTGCTATAATGAATCTTGCTCAAGCGACCTTCAATCGTGAAGCACACACGACCTTCAATCGTGAATAAACGAATAGATGGGAGAACTACCATGAGTGATAACTCTAAAACACGTGTTGTCGTGGGGATGAGTGGTGGTGTCGATTCGTCAGTGACGGCTCTTTTGCTTAAGGAGCAGGGCTACGATGTGATCGGTATCTTCATGAAGAACTGGGATGACACAGATGAAAACGGCGTCTGTACGGCGACCGAAGATTACAAGGATGTGGCTGCGGTGGCAGACCAACTGGGTATTCCTTACTACTCTGTCAACTTTGAAAAAGAGTACTGGGACCGCGTTTTTGAGTATTTCCTAGCGGAATACCGTGCAGGACGCACGCCAAATCCAGATGTTATGTGTAATAAGGAAATCAAGTTTAAGACCTTTTTGGACTATGCCATGACCTTGGGGGCAGACTATGTGGCGACTGGTCACTATGCCCGTGTGGCGCGTGATGAGGATGGCATCGTTCACATGCTTCGTGGTGTGGACAATGGGAAAGACCAGACCTATTTCCTCAGCCAACTTTCGCAAGAACAACTTCAAAAAACCATGTTCCCTTTGGGACATTTGGAAAAACCTGAAGTACGAAAAATAGCAGAAGAAGCAGGACTTGCGACTGCTAAGAAAAAAGATTCGACAGGGATTTGCTTTATCGGAGAAAAGAACTTTAAAGAATTTCTCAGCAACTACCTGCCAGCTCAACCTGGTCGCATGATGACAGTGGATGGTCGCGATATGGGCGAACATGCAGGCCTTATGTACTATACGATTGGTCAGCGTGGGGGACTCGGTATCGGTGGTCAACACGGTGGTGACAATGCACCTTGGTTCGTTGTTGGAAAAGACTTAAGCAAGAATATTCTCTATGTAGGACAAGGTTTCTACCATGATTCGCTCATGTCAACCAGCCTAGAAGCCAGTCAAGTCCACTTTACTCGTGACATGCCAGAGGAATTTACGCTCGAATGTACGGCTAAATTCCGCTACCGTCAGCCTGACTCTAAGGTAACTGTTCATGTCAAAGGAGACAAGGCCGAGGTCATTTTCGCAGAACCGCAACGCGCCATTACACCAGGACAGGCAGTTGTCTTTTACGATGGTGAAGAATGTCTCGGTGGTGGCTTGATTGACAATGCCTACCGTGATGGCAAGGTTTGTCAGTACATTTAGATTGACAAATTTTCTCAATTTGCTACAATAATAAAAGCAATAGAAATGATGGTCAAAGCTCATGGATGTTGCAGGCTTTTTTGTCCTGCACTTCTTTGGAGTTTTGACTGTTTTTGTGTCGTTTAGAGGAAAGGAAAAAGATGATTCAACAAGACTTTCGGACAAAAGTAGAAAATACGGTTTTTGGAGTTCGGGCGACAGCCTTGATTGTCCAAAATCACAAGCTTCTAGTTACCAAAGACAAGGGCAAGTATTACACTATTGGTGGTGCGATTCAAGTCAATGAGAGAACGGAAGATGCGGTAGTCCGTGAAGTGAAGGAAGAACTGGGTGTCAAAGCTCAAGCTGGGCAACTAGCTTTTGTAGTTGAAAATCGTTTTGAACAAGACGGTGTCTATTATCACAATATCGAGTTTCATTATCTAGTGGATTTGCTTGAAGATGCCCCGTTGACCATGCAGGAAGATGAGAAAACGCAACCCTGTGAGTGGATTGACTTGGACAAGTTTGAGGATATTCAGCTGGTTCCAACCTTTTTAAAGACAGCCCTACCAGATTGGGACGGACAATTACGACACATCCATCTTAACGAATAGGAGAGAAAATGATGGTTAAGCTTATTGCCCATGTACTTGTTCATAGTGGTGGTGATTATTTACTCATTCAGCGTTCGGAAATTAAAAGAGGACAACCCAACGTTTATCCGACTTACTGGGATATTCCTGGTGGTGGGGTTGAAAAGGGTGAACTTCCGCGAGATGGAGCTCTTAGAGAATGTATTGAAGAAGCGGGAATTAGGCTAGACAGCAGTTCGCTCAAACTTCTTCACGAAGATAGTCAACTGGATACCTCAAAGGATATTGTCTTTACTCGCTTAGTTTATAAAGCAGAGTGGGTTGGGGAGAAGCCAATTATCAGATTAGATCCTGAAGAGCATACGCACTTTAAATGGGTTACCATGGATCAAGCTCTAGAGGAGGAGAAGTTAGTTCCCTATTTGCGAGAAATTTTTGAAAGGTTAAGAAATGACTTATAATTTTACAGAAGAATACGATATTATTGTAATCGGTGCGGGACATGCTGGGGTCGAGGCTTCCTTGGCTGCCAGCCGTATGGGCTGTAAGGTCTTGCTTGCGACTATTAACATTGAAATGTTGGCTTTCATGCCATGTAATCCCTCTATCGGTGGTTCTGCCAAGGGGATTGTCGTGCGTGAAGTGGATGCCCTTGGTGGCGAAATGGCCAAAACCATTGACAAGACTTACATTCAGATGAAGATGCTCAACACAGGGAAGGGGCCAGCTGTTCGTGCCCTTCGTGCGCAGGCTGACAAGGAACTTTACTCTAAGGAAATGCGCAAGACAGTTGAAAACCAAGAAAATCTAACCCTACGTCAAACTATGATTGATGAGATTTTGGTGGAAGATGGCAAGGTTGTCGGTGTTCGTACAGCGACCCATCAAGAATATGCTGCTAAGGCTGTTATCGTGACCACAGGGACTGCCCTCCGTGGGGAAATCATCATCGGAGATCTCAAGTACTCATCAGGACCAAACCATAGCCTAGCTTCTATTAATCTAGCTGACAATCTCAAGGAACTTGGACTCGAAATCGGCCGTTTCAAGACAGGAACCCCTCCACGTGTCAAGGCTTCTTCTATCAACTATGATGTGACAGAGATTCAGCCAGGGGACGAAGCGCCAAATCACTTCTCATACACTTCACGTGATGAAGATTATGTCAAAGACCAAGTGCCATGTTGGTTGACTTACACCAATGGTACCAGCCATGAGATTATCCAAAACAATCTCCACCGTGCACCTATGTTTACAGGTGTAGTTAAGGGTGTAGGACCTCGTTACTGTCCATCGATTGAGGACAAGATTGTGCGTTTTGCGGACAAGGAACGCCACCAACTCTTCCTTGAGCCAGAAGGGCGTAACACTGAGGAAGTTTACGTTCAGGGGCTTTCAACCAGTCTTCCTGAAGACGTGCAACGTGACTTGGTTCATTCCATCAAAGGTTTGGAAAATGCAGAGATGATGCGTACTGGTTATGCTATCGAGTACGACATGGTCTTGCCACATCAATTGCGTGCGACTCTGGAAACCAAGAAAATCTCAGGACTTTTCACAGCTGGTCAGACAAATGGTACATCAGGATATGAAGAAGCTGCTGGTCAAGGGATTATTGCTGGTATCAATGCGGCTCTGAAAATCCAAGGTAAGCCTGAGTTGATTTTGAAACGAAGCGATGGTTATATCGGGGTTATGATTGATGACTTGGTGACCAAGGGTACCATTGAACCCTACCGTCTCTTGACCAGTCGTGCCGAATACCGCCTCATTCTTCGCCATGACAATGCTGATATGCGTTTGACCGAGATGGGTCGCGAGATTGGTCTTGTGGATGATGAACGTTGGGCTCGTTTTGAAATCAAGAAAAATCAATTTGACAATGAGATGAAGCGTTTAGACAGCATCAAACTCAAGCCAGTCAAGGAAACAAATGCTAAGGTTGAGGAGATGGGGTTCAAGCCCTTGACAGATGCAGTCACTGCCAAGGAATTCCTTCGTCGCCCTGAAGTTTCTTACCAAGATGTGGTTGCCTTCATCGGTCCTGCTGCTGAAGAGTTAGATGACAAGATTATCGAATTGATTGAAACAGAAATCAAGTACGAAGGTTATATTTCCAAAGCCATGGATCAGGTTGCCAAGATGAAGCGCATGGAAGAAAAACGCATTCCAGCCAATATTGATTGGGATGATATTGATTCTATCGCGACAGAAGCCCGTCAGAAATTCAAACTTATCAATCCAGAAACCATCGGTCAAGCCAGCCGTATTTCGGGAGTAAACCCAGCAGACATTTCTATTTTGATGGTGTATCTTGAAGGTAAAAATCGTAGTATTTCAAAAAATTTAGAAAAAAAGGCTGACTAAAGACAAAGTGCTGAATTCTCTTTTAGGGAATTCAGTTTTTTTGATAGATTGCTTCTCTTTTTTTCGAATAAAGAGAAAAGGAGGAATGACCATGCTGACGGTAGAAGAAAAAAATTTTTTAGACCACTATAAAAATGCTTCCTATCATCGTTTTTATGAGATTGAGCGCTTCGCTAGTCTCTATCAAAAGTTAGACAAATGGCCACCACAGGCTGACAAGCTCTAGACTTTTTGATATACTAGAACAAATTAAAACATAGGAGAGAATGAATGAACGTATATGGCAGATTAGAAGAGGAACCAACTCCATCTTGGACGGGAATTCAGGATGATTTAGTTGGGAAAGAGGAGCGCTTCGAGGATGAACCAAGTTCATTTGCTCCCTTACCATTATTTAAGATCCTAATCTGGAGCACTCTAGTTGTACTTGTATCTGTAGTTCTTCCTTTCTTGCTAGGACTAACTAGCTCAGAGCAGGCACAAGATTTTTATATGGGATGGGCGATGCACCGGGGGGGAGATATCTACACAGACTATTTTGGAACGAGTGGTCTTCTCTATTACTTTTTACAGTATCTAAGCAAGGGTAGTATTTTGTTTGCAGCCTTTACTTGGCTTGCTCTAGTGGGTGCTGGGATTTTTCTTTTCCGTTCAACTTATACCTTGACGGAGGAGAACAAGCAGTCGCAACAAGTGTTGACCATCTTTTATCTTCTTGCTGGAGGACTTAGTTTTGGCGGTGGTTATGCCACCATTTTGGCCCTTCCATTCCTGTTTTACGCTCTTAGTTTAGTAACAAGGTATTTGGTAGAGTATAATCATGACAAAGGTTTCGTGCGTGTTGGGATTAGCTTGGCTCTAGCATTTTTCTTTGCCCCGCTAGTCACAACTTTATATGCTCTAGTCTTATCCTTTGCTTTGTTAGCCTTTAATATTGGGCGTGGTCGCTTAGTTCATGGGCTCTATCAATTTTTTGCAGCTGGTCTTGGGTTCTCACTTTTCTTTTATCCAATTGGTTACTATACGGCTTATAATGGGAGTTTTGGGAATGCTATCAGTCAAATTCTCTATCCAATTGATAGTTTGAATTTCATGTCCAATCCAGCCTTGCTAGACAACCTCCTTTTTTATGGATTGTTAACAATTGGTCTTGGAGGATTAAGATTCGTATTTACAGGGCTTTTCCAGTCTAAGCCAAGCAAGCAATACGTCTTATCTATTTTTGCTTCAGTAGCTATCTTATCGTTACTAGGATTGGAAATTTTCTCTACAGAACCGATTCACGGTAGTCGTCTAGCTACTTTTCTTCCTTTCTTGTCCATTCTTCTATTGACTCACATTCGAACTGGGGAATTAGAAGGAGCCAATCGCCGTAGAAGACATCGAGAAGTACCCTCAATATGGGCAATATTTCTTCAGGGTAATGTCTATTTGCCAGTGTTAGCTTTGGCCTACCTATTTTTTGCTCCTCTGGTAGCCCGTTATGTTCTTCACTCAGAACAATATCAAGAACGAACTCGTATAGAAACTACGGTTAAAGGACAAACACAGGCAACAGATCGTATTTATATATGGGATGATCTTACTAATGGTTATAAGACTAGTGAACGTTTAGCAGCTAGTCAGTTGCTATCACCAAAATTATATACTGGCCTTGATGCAAATCGTAGCAAACTTGTTAATGATTTACGTGATAATCAGCCTAAAGTGATTGTGGTCAATACCAAAACAGCTCTGTGGACAGAAGTAGAACAGCTTCTGGCAGAAAGTTATCAACCAGTTCAAAGTGAATTCAAAGACTTTAAACTTTACAAATTAAAATAAAATAATCAATATCTAGTGTAAATTTTATGAAAATATGAATTTTGACACTAGATATTGATTTTTATTTTTATAGTGATATAATACTTTAAGAAAGAAAATTTAAGAAAAGAGCCTGGATATGATTGTATTAGAAGAGAAAACAAACCCTGATCCAACCTTATTCGTCGAAAAGCGTGACGGCAGACGCGTCATTTTTGATGTAGATAAGATTGACAAAGCCTTGCATAAGGCTGCGGAAAAAGTCATGGATGTAACCCCCTTGGTAGAAAAGCGTCTTAATACTCTAGTTGAACGTATTGTAGAAGAGATTCATAGTCGCTTTCCTCAAGGTGTAAAAATCTATGAAATCCAAAATATCGTAGAACATGAGTTATTGGAAGCTAAAGAATATGCTTTGGCAGAGGAATATATCACTTACCGAACTCAAAGGGATTTTGAGCGCTCAAAAGCAACAGATATCAACTTCAGTATCCATAAACTTCTCAACAAAGACCAGGCAGTTGTCAATGAGAATGCTAATAAAGATAGTGATGTTTTTAATACCCAGCGTGATTTGACGGCAGGAATTGTTGGAAAATCAATCGGTCTTCAAATGCTTCCTAAGCATGTGGCTAATGCCCACCAAAAAGGGGATATCCACTATCACGATTTGGACTATAGCCCTTACACTCCGATGACCAACTGCTGTTTGATTGATTTCAAGGGCATGTTGGAAAATGGTTTTAAGATTGGGAATGCTGAAGTAGAGAGTCCTAAGTCTATTCAGACTGCGACTGCTCAGATATCGCAAATCATCGCCAACGTTGCATCAAGCCAGTATGGAGGCTGTTCAGCAGACCGTATTGATGAAGTTTTGGCTCCTTATGCAGAGAAAAATTACCAAAAACACCTCAAAGATGCAGAGGAATGGGTACTGCCTGACAAGCGCGAAGAATATGCCTGGAAGAAAACCCAAAAAGACATCTATGATGCCATGCAATCTCTAGAGTATGAGATTAATACCCTCTTTACATCAAATGGGCAAACACCCTTTACTTCCCTTGGTTTCGGTCTAGGAACCAATCGTTTTGAACGAGAAATTCAAAAGGCAATTTTAAACATTCGTATCAAGGGGCTTGGTTCAGAACACCGTACAGCTATCTTCCCTAAATTGATCTTCACTCTTAAAAGAGGACTTAATCTGGAGGAAGGTTCTCCTAACTACGATATCAAGCAGTTGGCCCTTGAGTGTGCAACTAAGCGCATGTATCCAGATGTCTTGTCTTATGATAAGATTATTGAGTTGACAGGTTCTTTCAAAGTTCCGATGGGATGTCGTTCATTCCTTCAAGGATGGAAGGATGAAAATGGAGTTGAAGTTAACTCTGGCCGTATGAATCTAGGTGTCGTGACGGTCAATCTCCCTCGTATTGCCCTCGAATCTGAAGGCGACCTGAACAAGTTCTGGGAAATCTTCAATGAGCGTATGAATATCGCTGAAGATGCTCTAGTTTATCGTGTGGAAAGAACCAAGGAAGCCACTCCAGCTAATGCACCAATTCTTTATCAATACGGTGCCTTCGGACGTCGTCTTGGTAAAGAAGAAAGTGTTGACGAGCTCTTTAAGAACCGTCGTGCTACTGTTTCGCTTGGCTACATTGGACTTTATGAAGTAGCGACAGTATTCTTTGGCAATAATTGGGAAAACAATCCAGAAGCCAAGGAATTCACACTGGATATTATTCGAGATATGAAACGTCGTGTAGAAGAGTGGTCTGATCAATATGGTTATCACTTCTCTATCTACTCTACACCGTCTGAAAGTTTGACGGACCGTTTCTGTCGTTTGGATACAGAGAAATTCGGTTCTATTCCAGACATTACAGATAAAGAGTACTACACAAATTCCTTCCATTATGATGTCCGTAAGAATCCAACACCGTTTGAAAAGTTGGACTTCGAGAAGGTTTATCCAGAAGCGGGTGCATCAGGTGGCTTTATCCACTACTGTGAGTACCCAGTTCTTCAACAAAATCCAAAGGCCTTGGAAGCTGTTTGGGATTATGCTTATGATCGTGTAGGTTATCTAGGGACGAATACTCCGATTGATCGTTGCTACAAGTGTGATTTCGAAGGAGACTTTGATCCAACTGAGAGAGGATTTGCGTGTCCTAACTGTGGCAATAGTGACCCTAAAACAGTCGATGTTGTTAAACGGACCTGTGGCTATCTTGGAAATCCGCAAGCGCGTCCGATGGTGAATGGTCGTCACAAGGAAATTGCTGCGCGTGTCAAACACATGAACGGTTCAACCATTAAAACAGCAGGGCATGAAGTAACAAATTAGAAAGAGATAGCATGGGAAAATATCAATTAGACGATAAGGGTAAGGCCTTGGTTCAACGATTCCACGAAAAGCATTCAAAGGGTGGAGTCAATAAAAAAGATCGAGTAGCCAGCCTTAGAGAACAATTTTTAAATAAGAACAAGAAAAAGTGAGAGTCCCCTCTCACTTTTCTCATAGCGGGAGGTAAAGATGATATTACGCAGACCAACATTGGCAGATAAAGAAACAGTTTTGGAGATGATGGCAGAGTTTGAACAGACTCAATCAGCCCACGATGGTGGCTTTTGGAATGCTGAGGGTTTTATTTACGAAGAGTGGTTGGAAAGTAACCAGAATCATGAAATGGGGATTAATTTGCCTGAAGGGTGGGTGCCTGATATTCAGTTAGTTGCTTTTGCAAAAGATGGTAAAGCAGTTGGATTCCTCAACCTTCGATTGCGTCTCAATGACTTCTTATTGGAAGAAGGTGGTCATATTGGCTATTCCATCCGACCGTCTGAAAGAGGCAAAGGTTATGCTAAGGAAGCTCTCCGTCAGGGCTTGCAAGTTGCTAAGGAAAAGAACATCCATCGTGCTCTTGTGACTTGTAGCACAGAAAATCTAGCAAGCCGAGCTGTTATCTTGGCTAATGGTGGAGAGTTGGAGGATGTTCGAAATGTAACGGAGCGCTATTGGATAGACTTGGAGTAGAAGTATGACATGGAATACACCAAAACCAGGCGAGTGGAAGAGTGAGGAACTTAGTCAAGGGCGTATCATTGACTATAAGGCTTTTAACTTTAAACAGTAGATGTTGTTAAACGAACTTGTGGCTATCTTGGAAACCCACAAGCTCGGCCGATGGTCAACGGACGTCATAAGGAAATTGCTGCGCGTGTCAAACACATGAACGGTTCTACTATCAAAACAGCAGGACATGAAGTAAGAAATTAGAAAGAAAGAGAGTGGGAAAATATCAATTAGACGATAAAGGTAAGGCCTTGGTCCAACGATTCCACGAAAAGCATTCGAAAGGTGGAAGCAGCAAAAAAGACCGAGTAGCTAGCCTTAGAGAACAGTTTTTAAACAAAAAACAAGAAAAAGTGAGAATTGCCTCTCGCTTTTCCTATAGCGGGGAGGGGAATATGGAACTACGCAGACCAAGATTAGCAGATAAAGAAACAGTTTTAGAGATGATGGCAGAATTTGAAAAAAGCCAATCAGCCCACGATGGCGGATTTTGGGATACTGAGGGTTTTTCTTACGAGAATTGGCTAGAAACTAACCTTAATAAAGAAATGGGAATAAACTTGCCTGAAAATCGCGTCCCATCAATTCAGTTCGTATTGTTTGATGAATCAGGTTATGCTTTAGGTTTTTTAAATTTACGATTGAGACTAAATGAGGGCTTGCTGAATTATGCAGGAAATATAGGATATTCTATTCGCCCATCTGAAAGAGGCAAGGGCTACGCCAAAGAGTCTCTCCGTCAGGGCTTGCAAATTGCCAAGGAAAAGAACATCCATCGTGCTCTGGTGACTTGTAGCACAGAAAATCCTGCTAGCAGAGCTGTTATCTTAGCTAATGGTGGGAAGTTAGAGGATGTTCGAAATGGAACGGAGCGCTATTGGATAGAGTTGGAGTAGAAGCATGACATGGAATACACCAAAACCAGGCGAGTGGAAGAGTGAAGAACTCAGTCAGGGACGCATCATTGACTATAAGGCTTTTAACTTTGTCGATGGAGAAGGGGTGCGCAATTCTCTCTATGTAGCCGGCTGCATGTTTCACTGTGAGGGCTGTTACAATGTAGCGACCTGGTCTTTCAATGCAGGAATTCCTTATACGCCAGAATTGGAAGAACAAATCATGGCAGACTTAGCCCAGCCCTATGTTCAAGGATTGACTTTGCTAGGAGGAGAACCATTCCTCAATACAGGTATTCTTTTGCCCCTTGTAAAACGCATTCGAGAGGAATTGCCAGAAAAAGACATCTGGTCTTGGACAGGCTACACTTGGGAAGAGATGATATTGGAGACGCCTGATAAACTGGAGCTCTTGTCAATGATTGATATCTTGGTTGATGGACGGTATGATAAAAGCAAGCGTAATCTCATGCTTCAATTCCGTGGCTCTTCTAATCAACGAATTATCGATGTACAAAAATCCCTCAAAAGTGGGCAAGTGGTGATTTGGGACAAGCTTAATGACGGAAAAGAAAGCTATGAACAGGTGAAGAGAGAATGAAGAAAAAAGACTTAATAGAACAATGTACTGACCCCAAAAAGTTAGACAATTAATTTAAGCAAAGGATTTAGTTCTG
>NZ_CAUPII010000008.1:0-76760 GCF_963511325.1 uncultured Streptococcus sp. | reverse complement strand
AATAGGCTCCATAATATCTATAGGGGATTTACCCACTACAAATATTATAGAGCCAGACTAATTTGTCACCACTAGAAAAGAAGTCACTTTGTGGCTTCTTTTTCTGTTTGGTAGAAATAGGTAAAAGTGCCTCAAATATGGTAAAATAGAAGGAGTATATTGTGAGGAAAATGGATGTCAACCACTTTTGAAATTTTAATGAATCAGTTGGGAATCCCCGCTGAAATGAGAAATCATGAGGCCTTCTCTCAGGCTGAGATAGAACAAGTTATTGTTCATAAACGAAGCAAAGTTTGGGAGTTTCATTTTGTTTTTGAAAATATCTTGCCTTTTGAACTTTTTCTAGAGTTGAAAAGAGGCTTGAAAGAAGAATTTTCAAAAACAGGAAATCAGGCTAGTTTTGAGATAAAAACGAGAAATCAAGATTTTTCTAGAGAACTTTTACAAGCCTACTATCTAGAGGCTTTTTCGGCTGGTCCTTGCGCTAGTCAAGGTTTTCGTTCCATATATCAAAATTTTCAGGTTCGCTTTGAAGATGACCAGTTAATCATTGAAGCTTCTGAGGCGGCAGATACAGAGCATTTTAGAAAAAATCATCTGCCAAATCTTAGCAAACAGCTGGAACTTTTTGGCTTTCCTAAATTATCCTGCATTTTAGAAAAAAATGAAGAACTCACGAGGGAAGAGCAAGAGGCCTTTCAGACAGAAAATCAAATGATTATCCAAGCTGCCAATGAAGAAACACTTCGGGCTATGGAACAATTGGAGCAGATGGCGCCGCCTCCTCCAGCTGAGGATAAGCCTGTCTTTGATTTTCAAGCCAAGAAGGCAGCTGCTAAGCCAAAACTTGACAAGGCAGAAATTACTCCTATGATCGAGGTTAATACTGAGGAGAATCGTCTGGTTTTTGAAGGAGTTGTCTTTGATGTCGAGCAGAAGGTGACTAGAACAGGTCGTGTTTTGATTAATTTCAAGATGACGGACTACACTTCTAGCTTCTCCATGCAAAAATGGGTCAAGAACGAAGAAGAAGCTCTGAAGTTTGACATGATCAAGAAAAATTCTTGGCTACGAGTGCGTGGGAATGTGGAGATGAATAACTTCACACGCGATTTAACTATGAACGTGCAGGATGTGCAGGAAGTTGTTCACTATGAGCGGAAGGATTTGATGCCAGAAGGTGAGCGTCGGGTTGAGTTTCATGCCCATACCAATATGTCGACCATGGATGCTCTACCTGAAGTTGAAGAACTCGTTGCGAAAGCAGCTAAATGGGGTCATAAAGCGGTAGCAATCACGGACCACGGAAATGTTCAATCCTTCCCTCATGGCTATAAGGCAGCCAAGAAGGCTGGTATTCAGCTCATTTATGGAATGGAAGCCAATATCGTTGAAGACCGTGTTCCTATCGTCTATAACGAAGTTGAGATGGATCTTTCTGAAGCTACTTATGTAGTCTTTGACGTGGAAACGACAGGTCTATCTGCTATCTATAATGACTTAATTCAGGTCGCAGCTTCCAAGATGTATAAGGGTAATATCATTGCTGAGTTTGATGAATTTATCAATCCTGGTCACCCCTTATCAGCCTTTACTACGGAATTGACGGGAATTACGGATGACCATGTAAAAAATGCCAAACCCTTGGTTCAAGTTTTAAAAGAGTTCCAAGAATTTTGTAAGGATACTGTTCTTGTAGCCCACAATGCAACCTTTGACGTTGGCTTTATGAATACCAACTATGAACGTCATGGCCTGCCAAAAATCACTCAACCCGTCATCGATACGCTAGAATTCGCAAGAAATCTCTATCCTGAATACAAGCGCCACGGTCTAGGACCATTGACTAAGCGTTTTGGTGTAGCCCTAGAACACCATCACATGGCCAACTACGATGCGGAAGCAACTGGCCGTTTGCTCTTTATCTTTATCAAGGAAGTGGCAGAAAAACACGGTGTGACAGATTTGGCGCGATTAAACCTTGATTTAATCAGTCCAGATTCTTATAAAAAAGCTCGCGTCAAGCATGCAACTATCTATGTGAAAAATCAGGTGGGTTTGAAAAATATCTTTAAGCTGGTTTCTCTGTCAAACACTCAGTATTTTGAAGGGGTACCACGGATTCCACGTACGGTACTGGATGCTCATCGAGAAGGCTTAATCTTGGGCTCCGCTTGTACGGAAGGGGAAGTCTTTGATGCAGTCGTATCACAAGGTGTTGATGCAGCGGTCGAAGTTGCTAAATACTATGACTTTATCGAGGTGATGCCTCCGGCTATCTATGCACCTCTGATTGCTAAAGAGCAGGTCAAGGACATGGAGGAGCTCCACACCATTATCAAGAGTTTGATAGAGGTTGGAGATCGTCTCGGCAAGCCAGTTCTTGCGACAGGAAATGTCCACTATCTCGAACCTGAGGATGAAATTTATCGAGAAATCATCGTCCGCAGTCTAGGTCAGGGAGCCATGATTAACCGAACGATCGGCCACGGAGAAGCTGCCCAACCAGCTCCGCTACCAAAGGCACATTTTAGAACAACCAATGAAATGTTGGATGAATTTGCCTTTCTAGGAGAAGATTTGGCTCGTAAAATTGTCATTGAAAACACCAATGCCATGGCAGAAATCTTTGAGCCTGTTGAGGTCGTTAAAGGTGACTTGTATACACCTTTCA
This sequence comes from uncultured Streptococcus sp., assembly GCF_963511325.1. Lineage (GTDB taxonomy): Bacteria > Bacillota > Bacilli > Lactobacillales > Streptococcaceae > Streptococcus. The sequence goes on along the minus strand of NZ_CAUPII010000008.1, from coordinate 74,086 downwards.
TTGACCAAGCCGAAGAAACAGTTGCTGAATTAACCTATAAAAAAGCCTTCGAAATCTATGGGAACCCACTCCCAGATATCGTTGATTTGCGGATTGAAAAGGAATTGACTTCTATCCTTGGGAATGGCTTTGCTGTGATTTATCTGGCTTCACAGATGCTAGTGCACCGTTCCAACGAACGGGGTTACTTGGTTGGTTCCCGTGGGTCTGTTGGATCTAGTTTCGTTGCAACTATGATTGGGATTACCGAGGTCAATCCTCTATCGCCTCACTATGTCTGTGGTCAGTGTCAGTACAGTGAGTTTATCACGGATGGTTCCTACGGTTCAGGATTTGATATGCCCAATAAAGACTGTCCAAACTGTGGTCACAAGCTCAGCAAGAATGGCCAGGATATTCCTTTCGAGACCTTCCTTGGTTTTGATGGGGACAAGGTACCCGATATCGATTTGAACTTCTCTGGTGAGGATCAACCGAGCGCCCACTTGGATGTTCGTGATATCTTTGGGGAAGAATATGCTTTCCGTGCAGGAACGGTTGGAACGGTGGCTGCTAAGACCGCCTATGGATTTGTTAAGGGTTACGAGCGTGACTATGGCAAGTTTTACCGTGAGGCTGAAGTAGAGCGCCTAGCCCAAGGAGCTGCCGGTGTCAAACGGACGACCGGTCAGCACCCAGGGGGAATCGTAGTTATTCCTAACTATATGGATGTCTATGACTTTACTCCAGTGCAGTATCCTGCAGATGATGTAACCGCTGAATGGCAGACTACTCACTTTAACTTCCACGATATCGATGAGAACGTCCTCAAACTTGATGTACTGGGGCATGATGATCCGACCATGATTCGGAAACTTCAGGACTTGTCTGGTATTGACCCAAATGATATTCCTATGGACGACCCAGGTGTCATGGATCTTTTCTCAGGTACAGATATCCTAGGAGTGACGCCTGAGCAAATCGGGACTTCAACTGGTATGCTTGGTATACCAGAGTTTGGGACCAACTTTGTTCGCGGGATGGTCGATGAAACCCATCCGACGACTTTTGCAGAGTTACTTCAGCTTTCTGGTCTGTCTCACGGTACCGACGTATGGTTGGGAAATGCCCAGGACTTGATTAAGGCAGGGATTGCGGACCTTTCAACCGTTATCGGGTGTCGGGATGACATCATGGTTTACCTCATGCACGCTGGTTTAGATCCCAAGATGGCCTTTACCATCATGGAGCGAGTGCGTAAGGGAATGTGGCTCAAAATATCAGAAGAAGAGCGCAATGGTTATATCGAAGCCATGAAGGCTAACAATGTACCTGAGTGGTACATCGAATCTTGTGGGAAAATCAAGTACATGTTCCCTAAAGCCCACGCGGCTGCCTACGTTATGATGGCCTTGCGTGTAGCCTACTTCAAGGTTCACCATCCGATTTATTACTACTGTGCTTACTTCTCCATTCGTGCCAAGGCCTTTGATATCAAGACCATGGGTGCAGGCTTGGATGCTATCAAACGCAAGATGCAAGAAATTACTGAAAAGCGCAAGAACAATGAAGCTTCCAACGTAGAAATCGACCTTTACACAACGCTTGAAATCGTCAATGAAATGTGGGAACGTGGTTTTAAATTTGGAAAGTTAGACCTCTACCGCAGTGATGCGACCGAATTCATCATCGACGGAGATACCCTCATCCCACCGTTTGTCGCTATGGATGGTCTAGGAGAGAACGTTGCCAAGCAATTAGTTCGTGCTCGTCAAGAAGGTGAGTTCCTCTCTAAAACAGAACTACGCAAGCGTGGTGGACTCTCATCAACCTTGGTTGAAAAGATGGATGAAATGGGCATTCTCGGAAATATGCCAGAGGATAATCAGTTGAGTCTGTTTGATGATTTGTTTTAAGAAGTAGGCTACTATATGGATAAATATTAGAGTAGAATATAATGAAAATTATAGATATTGTATTATCGATTTACATAAACCTATCTTTTTGATACAATCTTTATTAGGGATTAGATGTTCTGTAATTACGAATGATATTCAAAAGTAGTAGAGAGAAAGTATATCATATAAGTACTTTTGTTAGTTTAATTTTATCTACTTTAGTTTTAATGCAATAAAGTTATTTTATATAAATAACGAATAGTTATATGTAAAGGAGATAACGAATGAGTAAGCAAATAAATTATCAAAAATTAGAAGCATTAATTGATATTACCGAGAAAAATAATAATGATATAGATACATATAGAAAAATAATAAAATCTTTTATTATAACTGATTTTAATGAAAATGTCTGTAGAAATTTTAATAAAGAGTTAAATAAGATTCCCTTGCTATTAAAGAAAAATTTAAGAGTACAATTGAATGACAGATTGTTAAAAAATCAACGTTATGATAAGACCGTCCATTATATGGAGTCATACAACAAAATTAAAAAGGAGTTAGTACATGACAACTAATGAGTTACAGAAAGATCATGATGTTGATATTATAGATTCTGAATCTAAAGAACATGAGCTGATTGAAATGAGTCAAGTGATGGCTACATTAAGTCAAATATCTTCTGGGACTGATTTTTCAGATAAAATTACAACCGAACATATTACAAGATACTTAGATGGTGCTGAAAAAAATATGACGTTAGCTTTTGAAGAGAAAAAGCATTCTAAATATTTTATTCTAGCTTTAGCAATAATTGTTTCAATTGTTTTTATAATACTGGTTGTAATTTTAAAAGATAAGCCAGATGTTTTAGAAAAACTTATTTATAGTGTTGGAGGATTGTTTACTGGTTTTGCTGGTGGATATGGATTAGGCAAGAAGAGAGAAGACTAATCATTATACACTGTTTCATTATTGTTTTGTGAAAAAGGGGTTATTTTGCCCCTTTTTGCTTCAAATTTTGGAAATATTCCAAAAGAATTATTAAAAAATCATAGAAAAGAGAAACAAAATGGTTTTACCAAATTTTAAAGAAAATCTAGAAAAATATGCTAAGCTTTTGGTTGCAAACGGTGTGAACGTGCAACCTGGTCATACCTTGGCTCTCTCTATCGATGTGGAGCAACGCGAGTTGGCTCATTTAATCGTTAAAGAGGCTTATGCACTTGGTGCACACGAAGTTATCGTTCAATGGGCAGATGACTTTGTAAACCGTGAGAAATTCCTTCACGCGCCACTAGAGCGTTTGGACAATGTACCAGAATACAAGATTGCTGAGATGAATTACCTTCTTGAAAACAAAGCAAGTCGTCTTGGTGTCCGTTCTTCTGACCCAGGTGCCTTGAACGGAGTGGACGCTGAAAAGCTCTCTGCTTCTGCAAAAGCTATGGGAATTGCTATGAAGCCAATGCGTATCGCCACTCAATCTAACAAGGTTAGCTGGACTGTAGCAGCAGCTGCTGGACTCGAGTGGGCTAAGAAGGTCTTTCCAAATGCAGCAAGCGACGAAGAAGCAGTGGACCTTCTTTGGGACCAAATCTTTAAGACTTGCCGTATCTACGAAGAAGATCCAGTTAAGGCTTGGGAAGAACATGCTGCTATCCTCAAGAGCAAGGCGGAAATGCTCAACAAAGAACAATTCTCAGCTCTTCACTACACAGCACCTGGAACTGATTTGATACTTGGCTTGCCTAAGAACCACGTTTGGGAATCTGCCGGAGCGATTAATGCTCAAGGCGAAGGTTTCTTACCAAATATGCCAACAGAAGAAGTCTTCACAGCTCCTGACTTCCGTCGTGCTGATGGTTATGTAACGTCTACAAAACCACTCAGCTACAATGGAAACATCATCGAAGGCATCAAGGTGACCTTTGAAAATGGTCAAATCGTTGATATCACTGCTGAAAAGGGTGACCAGGTTATGAAGGACCTTGTCTTTAAGAATGCTGGTGCGCGTGCCTTGGGTGAATGTGCCTTGGTACCAGATCCAAGTCCAATTTCTCAGTCAGGTATTACCTTCTTTAATACTCTTTTCGATGAAAATGCATCGAACCACTTGGCTATCGGTGCAGCTTACGCAACCAGTGTTGTTGGTGGAGCAGAGATGAGCGAAGAAGAACTTGAAGCTGCAGGACTTAATCGTTCAGATGTTCACGTTGACTTTATGATTGGTTCTAACCAAATGGATATCGATGGTATCCGTGAGGATGGAACACGCGTACCACTCTTCCGCAATGGAGATTGGGCAATTTAAGGAGAATCTATGCTTGGAAGTATGTTTGTCGGTCTTTTAATCGGACTACTAGCAGGAGCTATCACCAATCGTGGCGAACGTATGGGATGCTTCGGGAAAATGTTTCTCGGCTGGATTGGTGCCTTTCTAGGACAGTTACTCTTTGGTTCTTGGGGACCAAGCCTAAGCGGTACAGCCATTATCCCATCAGTTCTCGGTGCCATGATTTTGCTAGCCATCTTCTGGGAAAGAGGAAGCTAAGTTTCGCTTTAGAAGGCAGATTAACTTTAAAGAATAAGAGAGAGGCTGGGACAAAAGTCCTAGCCTCTCAATTGTCTTTGGATTGTCGATCAAGACGCAGTGGTTGAGTGGCCTCTACTACGCTGATTTCATCAGCTTTTACAGCCCTACTCAACTGTGCGGAGGTGGGACGACGAAATCGAATTCTAACGAATTACCGATTTCTGTCCCACTCTCTCTTTTTAGGTCGCTCTATAAAGTCCTTTAAAAGCACTCATCTAAGCTTAGCAACAGAGCTTTCAGTGACTGGTTCTTTTTATATTGCCTCAAGTATGGTACAATAAAAGCATGAGAATTCAACAATTACACTATATTATCAAAATTGTAGAGACTGGTTCGATGAATGAAGCTGCCAAGCAACTCTTCATTACGCAACCTAGTCTGTCAAATGCAGTTCGTGACCTAGAAAATGAGATGGGGATTGAGATTTTTATCCGAAATCCTAAGGGAATCACCCTCACGCGTGATGGAATGGAGTTTCTATCTTATGCTCGTCAGGTTGTTGAGCAAACTCAACTTCTAGAAGAACGCTATAAAAATCCGATCGCTCATCGCGAGCTTTTTAGTGTGTCTTCGCAACACTATGCTTTTGTGGTCAATGCCTTTGTTTCCTTGCTCAAAAAGAGCGATATGGAAAAGTACGAGCTTTTTTTGCGTGAAACCAGAACCTGGGAAATCATTGACGACGTCAAGAACTTCCGCAGTGAAGTCGGAGTCCTCTTTTTAAATAGCTATAACCGAGATGTTCTTTCGAAGATGTTGGATGACAATCATCTGGTTGCCCATCATCTCTTTACAGCACAACCCCATATCTTTGTCAGCAAGTCCAACCCACTTGCCCAAAAAGACAAGGTGCAGTTGGCGGACCTAGAAGACTTCCCATACTTGAGCTATGACCAAGGAACCCATAATTCCTTCTATTTCTCAGAAGAGATTTTGTCACAAGAACACCACAAGAAATCCATCGTGGTTAGTGACCGTGCGACCTTGTTCAATCTCTTGATTGGTTTGGACGGTTATACCATCGCGACTGGTATCCTCAATAGTAATCTTAACGGAGACAACATCGTTTCGATTCCACTTGATATTGATGATCCCATTGAGCTGGTTTATATCCAGCATGAGAAAACGAGCTTATCTAAGATGGGTGAACGTTTCATCGAGTATTTGCTTGAAGAAGTTCGTTTTGATAGCTAATCGTAAGTACATTAGAAAAGAAAAGGAAATATGACTACAATGAATACCAATGATTTTGATTTTCACTTGCCTGAGGAGTTGATTGCACAAACACCTCTGGAAAAGCGCGATGCCTCTAAGCTCTTGATGGTCAATCGCCAGACTGGAGAATTTCAAGATCGCCACTTTCACTCCATTATTGAAATGCTAGAGCCAGGTGATGCCCTGGTGATGAATGATACCCGTGTTTTGCCAGCACGACTTCATGGTCAAAAGGAAGAAACAGGGGGCCATGTTGAACTCTTGCTCTTGAAAAATATAGCAGGAGACGAATGGGAAGTCTTGGCAAAACCTGCTAAACGTCTCAAGGTCGGCGCCCGTGTTGTCTTTGGTGATGGTCGACTAAGCGCAGTTGTGACTGAGGAATTAACCCATGGTGGCCGTATTGTCCGTTTTGAGTATGAAGGAATTTTCCTAGAAGTACTTGAAAGTCTTGGAGAAATGCCCTTGCCTCCTTATATCCATGAAAAGTTGGATGACCGTGAACGTTACCAGACAGTCTATGCCAAGGAGAGTGGATCAGCAGCAGCCCCGACTGCAGGTCTCCATTTTACCAAGGAATTACTGGAAGAAATCCAGCAAAAAGGGGTTCGCCTAGTCTATCTGACCTTGCACGTTGGACTTGGGACCTTTAGACCTGTTTCAGTAGATAATTTGGATGAACACGAGATGCACTCAGAGTTTTACCAATTGTCTGAGGAAGCTGCAGCGACCTTGCGACAGGTCAAGGAAAATGGTGGCCGTGTCATTGCTGTGGGGACAACCTCTATCCGTACACTAGAGACTATCGGAAGCAAGTTTGACGGCCAAATCCAGGCCGATTCTGGCTGGACCAATATCTTTATCAAGCCTGGCTATGATTGGAAAGTGGTGGATGCTTTTTCTACTAATTTCCACTTGCCTAAATCAACATTGGTTATGCTCGTTTCTGCCTTTGCAGGCCGTGAATTGGTCCTCGAAGCCTATCAGCATGCTATCGATGAAAAATACCGTTTCTTTAGCTTTGGTGATGCCATGTTTATCTATTAAAAATAGAAGGGCTAATTCCTACTTGGATTAGCCTTTTTTGATGTCAATAGCTATTGAATTATATGGAAATAAATGATACACTGAAAACTACAGCTTAGCCTTCAAAAATATATGTAATTTCAGGCTAGGCATTTTAGATACAGATGAAACTGTATCATCATTTTAAAAGGAGATTATCATGAAAAAAACATTGCGCTACACCAGTCTTTCAGCTCTTGCCTTGTTGGCTGCTGTGACACTTGCTGCTTGTGGAGGAAATGCTGAAAAAACTACAGCATCTTCAAGCAAAGAGGCCTCATCCTCTAAAGTAACTAAGGAGTCATCAAGTAAAAAAGAAGCTAGTCAAAAAGAGGAGCAGAAGTCTGAGACGAGCCCATCAAGTTCCGCAAGCACTCAAACGGATAAGAAGGAAGAAAAGAAAAAATCGCCAGAAGCTTACGCAAAATTCCTTGGAACGTGGGAAAACTATGCTGGAACAACTGCTACAGTCACTGCTGATGGGATCGTGACCATTCAAAGTTCAAAAGGAACCTTCCAGTATGAAATGGGCCAAGTAGAGGAAAAAGATGGCTACTACTCAACAGGAATCCATCTTGTCGATGGTGGAGAAGGTGCACGCCTGATCTTTACCCCAGCAGGCGTAGCAAATGAATTGACTGGTACGGATGGCAGCCAAGACGTCTTGGCAATCGGCCAATCACCAAGCGACAAAGATAGTCATTTTTACCGTAATTAAGAATGAAAAAAGAAAAAGTGAGCCAAATCGACGGCTCGCTTTTTGAGTGGTGAAAAGTATGGATGAGATTGATTTGACAAGTAAAAAACCTTTAAGTAGCCGGTTGACCAAAAGTAGAACAGATACGAAAAAAAGCCTTGATTTCAAGGCTTTTTTCTGTTGATTAGATGCCCCTGCATAATTTTTGAAGAGTTTTCATGTTGAAAATAATCAAAACTATTGAAATAAGTAAAAAGTTGAATTATAGTGAGTATTGTGTCATAATAGGTAATATATAAATAATTAATGGAATGGATATAATTCTTTCCTACCTTTACAAGAAGGATTGGTTGCACCTTTTTTATCTAGCAATTATGGTTAGCTTTCAAGTTTAGCTAGTTTTTAAAAGCTCTGATTTCGACTCAATAAAACAAATTTCAGAAGTGCAAAAGACAAGATGGTGACATTGCTACAGTCAGTCGCCATGTCTTGCTGGCACAGGCTGTTTGTGCCGTCAGCTATTTACCAGTCAATTTGATCAAAGGGCTTAATTATTATTTTTGAAAGGTCTTTTATGGAAAAAATTCTTTCTTTAGGTCTGACAGGTAAGAAATTACTTGCTCAGGGGTTCTTGTTTGTTCTGCTAGGTCTCATCTTGATGGTCACGGGGACTTGGTTGCCAGTAAAGGTTATTCGACTGGTTCTGTTTTTAGCTTGGATAGCAACGGTCTTAGATTTAGTATTACGTATTTTCAAAAAAAGTCAGTCAACGGACACCTTGGGAGTTGCACTGGTTAAATTGTTAGTGCTGGGATATTTGCTTGGCTCCAATCTTGCGACGGATGTGCCGATTTATATTTTGGCTCTTGTGATTGGAGTTTATCAGATTTTTCATGCTAGTATTAACCTTGTCACCTATGTTCTCTACCGCAAAAACAAAATTCGACCTCGTTTTCGTCTCTTACTAGATGGACTCGTACTAGTTTTTCTTGGTGGGACTAGTCTTTTGTCCTCTACAGGAAATTCTGTCTTTCAACTCTTTGTATTAGGGGCTTATTTTTTCCTTTATGGTCTGTCCAATATCCGTGATGGTTTCTTGTTTGAGGAGGAAATTGGGAAAAACCATCTCAAACGTCGTGTAAGAATGAGCTTACCTATTGTCCTAGCCGCTCTCATCCCTGCAAGTACTTTAGCAAAAATCAACAAATTCATGCAGGAAAATGCTGATGAGAGAGAGGATATCCATCTTGGAATGGTGAAGTCTGGTAAGACAGCGGAGCTTGAAATTTTTGTTCATACAGCTGAGACCTCTCTGTTTTCGGCAATTGGTCATGTGGATATCTGCTATCAGGGCCGTGTTATTTCTTATGGCAACTATGATCCGTCTTCTGAGACCTTATTTGGCATGGTAGGAGATGGTGTCTTATATTTCTGTGATCGTGACAAGTACATTGACCTATGTAAACGTGAGAGTCAAAAAACGCTTTTTGGTTATGGGATAGATTTGACGCCTGAAATGGAAAAAGCAGTTCAGAAAAAGTTGGCTGAATTGAAACAACTGACGATTCCATGGGAGCCAAGTGCAGATAAAATCATGACAGGTGATGGTAAGGAAGACTACACCTACGCTTATAAAATCAGACATGAGACAGATGGGGAACTTTATAAATTTATCAAATCTAAGTTTAAATCCTACTTTGTCTTATCTACAAACTGTGTGCTCTTGGCTGATACCATAGTCGGTCAGGCTGGCACCGATATCCTCTCACCCAAAGGATTTATCGCACCAGGAACTTACCAAGCTTACCTTGACCGAGAGTTTGAAAAACCAAATAGTATAGTCGTATCTAAACATGTTTATTAAGGAGAATTTATGAATTTAGTAAAAAAATACACCCCATTAATACTTTTTATAGGGCTGGTTACTCTTGTAATTCTGAATGCATCAAGCTTTATATCAGGGGCAGTATCTCTCTTTGAAGTAACTTCTACCTTGATTTATGGTGCTGTCATTGCTTTTGTGCTCAATGTTCCCATGAAAAAAATTGAAGAATTCCTAGTTAAAATGAAGGTAAAGGCAGGGTTGCGCCGTCCGATTGCTATGGTGCTTGTTTTCCTATCTCTTATCTTAATCGTGATCTGTCTTTTGGTTTTGGTGCTTCCAACCCTTGCTCAGACTATTAGTCAGCTGGGAGCAGTCCTTTCAACAGTCCTGACTCAACTTGGGAAATTGCTAGACAGCTCGGAATTTGTAACCAAAGACATGCTGTCAACTATCGTATCAGGAATTCAGGGACAGTCTAGCTCTATTAGTCAAGCTTTGATAACCTTCTTATCCGGTCTGACTAGTAATATAGGAAATATTTTTTCAAGTATAATGAATGCCTTTCTGATTATAGTATTTACCTTTTTATTTTTATCCAGTAAGGAACATCTGGCAGCGATGACGAGTAGACTTCTAAAAGTTATATTTCCAGAGAAAGTGGTGACAAAGTTAACTTACATTGGACAAGTAGCACTAGAGACTTATGACCAATTTTTGATGAGTCAGCTGATTGAAGCAGTCATCATAGGAGTTATGATAGCGGTTGGCTACAGCCTGTTTGGACTACCTTATGGGGTAATGACAGGTATATTTGCAGGAGTGCTATCGTTCATTCCTTATGTAGGGCCTATGATTGCTTGTGTTGTGGGAGCGATTTTTATCTTCACAGTGAGTCCTACTCAAGCCTTACTTTCTCTTCTTCTATATCAAGTTATACAGCTGATTGAAGGAAACCTTATTTATCCTAGAGTTGTAGGTCAATCTATTGGTTTGCCAGCTATTTTCACGCTTGCGGCTGCTAGTATTGGAGGCAATCTCTTTGGCTTACTTGGGATGATATTCTTTACACCGATATTTGCTGTTATCTATCGATTGGTTAAGGAATTTGTCGTTGCAAAGGAAAATCAGCTAGATTAAGAAAAACTAAATTTAATAAGATATACTGAGAAGAGAGTGAGAGATTCTCTTCTCTTTTATTTTTAAATACTTTTCTACAAAAAGCTATTAGACGTTAAAAAAAGCCTTGGTTTCAAGGCTTATTTCTGTTGATTTAGATGTGCCCCCTGCAGGGCTCGAACCTGCGCCCCATAGCTTAAGAGTCTACTGCTCTACCAACTGAGCTAAGGAGGCAACAGAAAAAGCTGAGAATGTAACTTCCCAGCTATTTTAATATGCCCAAAATGGCAGCTAGATTATTTACGAAAGGCATCAAGGATATAGGTGAAACCAACAATTAAAAATGCAAAGGCAACGACATAAACGACAAAGACACTTGTAGCTACTGGATTGAACAAAATCACTAGACCTAGTAAAAATGCAAGCAACGCTATCCACATGATATGGTTGCCAATAATAGGGAAAATCAATCCCAGACGATTGCCTTTAAAGAAAACTATAATGGCTTCTACAATTAACCAAATTCCTAAAATAGTTGGAATGACAACTGGCAGCGTCACAAAGCCATAGGCAACGAGGTAAAGAGCTAAGAGAAGATTAACAATCCCTTGGAAAAGATGAGCTGGTGAGCGAAGCTCTTTTGGTACAGAGAAATAGCCTAAAATAGCTGCTATAGAAGAAACCAGTAAACCAAATGCAATCCACCAGCTGTAAGCAACAAGATTAGCTACTGGGTTTGTAAATAGGAAAAGTCCTAAAAGGACAAAAACAACTCCTGCAAGGAATAGCGATAAACGATTAGAAAATTTCATTTCAATACCCCCTATATAGTATAGTTTTCTAATAAAACTATTGTACTTATTTTTATAGAAAATGTCAATAAAATAAATAAACAATTTGGAAGTTTCAGTCTGACTTACAAAAAGAAAAGGAGTTTTCACTCCTTTTCACAGATTGAAGACAAAGTCCTTATAAAAGTGTCTTCTAAAGATTTTAACTTCAATCTGAAGCGAGGTTATCCTCGCTTTTTCTATTTATCAAACAATTCCTTATTTTCAATTAAGAGCTCTAGTGGAGATTTATCTCTTGCTTCAATAAAACCAGGTTCATATTGGGTATGAAGTGTTCTTTTCTGAGAAGTTGGATCAATATACAACTCTTTTCCATCTTCTGTGTATAGTTGGTTGCCTCTTGTTAGGTAAAGTAAATCCTCTAAGTACTGTCCATCAGTATGTAGGAAATGCTCGATGTATTTGACAGCTTTTAAGATTTCACTTACTTTATCAGAGTATTCATTAGATTCAAGAACACTCTTTTCTAACTCAATCTCTTTACTCGTTCCAAAGAGTTGGGTTGGAGTTGCATTAAAATATTCCGCTATCTTATCCAAATTTGCAAAGGTAGGATAGCTTTTTTGTTTTTCATAATCAGAGATGTCTGGAAAGATTGCTCATAAAAAAAATGTGGGGCAAATGATGGGGCAAATCAGTTATAGACAAGCAAAAAAGCCTTATAAATAAAGGCTTTTTCCTGTTGATTTAGATGCCCCCTGCAGGGCTCGAACCTGCGACCCATAGATTAAGAGTCTACTGCTCTACCAACTGAGCTAAGGAGGCAAATAAAAAGCTGTATTGGTGCCGAAACTTCACGGTTTGTATTGAACCCGCGCAATTAAGCAGGTGGGCAACTCGCTCTAACTGAAGCTGTTTCCGTGTGAGACGGCCTACATGCTGTTAGAAGACTTTTGTTTCCCTAATAATACAAAAAATAGTCGGTCAACACTTAAGTGTGAGGTCGTACACCACAGCGTTTCTATGTTTATATAATACCACTTTTTCAAAAAAAATCAAGAGGAAAATGCAATTTTTTGAAAAGGATTTCACAAGTTTCGTAATTTATCAATGGTTTCCTTGCGTTGAGCCAGGGCCCGTTCGTATTTTCCACTATCTTCTGGAGAAAAGTAGTGATGGTCACGGATTTTTTCTGGCAAATAATCTTGCTTGACCCAGTGACCAGGATAGTTATGGGGATAGAGATAATTTTGGGCGTTACCTAATTCCTTGCTACCGCTATAATGGCCGTCCCGTAAATGACGTGGAATCGGAAGGTGACCAGATGTTTTAAGAGCAGCCAGAGCCTTATCCATAGCCACATAGGCTGAGTTGGACTTAGGTGAAAGCGCCAGATCAATGACGACATTGGCAATGAGGATGCGAGCTTCGGGGAAGCCGATTCTCTGTGCAGCATCCAAAGCAGTTACGGTATGGATCTGTGCATCGGGATTAGCCAAGCCGATATCTTCATAAGCAATCACCGTCAAACGGCGTGCCAAACTAGGAAGGTCACCTGCTTCAATCAAGCGGGCAGCGTAGTGGAGACTGGCATCGACATCCGAGCCACGGATGGATTTTTGCAGAGCAGAGAGAACGTCGTAATGTCCATCTCCATCCTTGTCCATAGTGATATAGCTTCTCTGAAGACTATTTTCCATGATGTCAAGCGTGATATGACGGATGCCGTCATCATTTTCTGGGGTGGAGAGAACTGCCAAATCAAGTGAGTTAAAGGCAGAGCGGAGATCTCCATTGGTAGATGTTGCGATAAAATCAAGGGCATCATTATCTAACTCAACAGGGAAATCAAAGCCTCGTTCAGGGTCAGTCAGGGCTATTTGAATGGCTCCTTTGACATCTTGGTTAGACAGAGGTTCCAGTTCAAAAATCTGAACACGGCTACGAATGGCTGGAGTGACAGAAAAGAAGGGATTTTCAGTCGTCGCCCCGATCATGATGACTAGACCACTTTCTAAGAGAGGAAGGAGAAAGTCTTGTTTAGTCTTGTCAAGACGATGAATCTCATCTAGTAGCAGTACAAGGCCACCTGAGAATTTAGCTTCCTCAGCGATTTCTTGGAGACGTTTTTTACTATCAACAGTGGCATTGAAGGTCCGAAAAGCATACTTGGTCGTTCCAGCGATGGCTGAGGCAATACTGGTCTTACCAATACCTGGAGGTCCGTAGAGGATCATAGAGGATAGGCGATTGGCTTCCACCATACGGCGGATAATCTTGCCAGGTCCAACTAGATGCTCCTGACCGATGACCTGGTCGATGGTTTTAGGGCGCATGCGAAGCGCGAGATTGTCTGGCATAGCAGTCCTTTCTAACATGGATTTTCTGATACTAATGTGGTAATATGGTAGTATCTATTTTAGCATATTTCCGAGCAATCGGGGCGATTTAAGAGTCGTATAGAAAGAGGACAAAATGGCAACATACGGATTTTTAGATGTTTTACAAGAAGAGTTGGAAAAGAACTTTCCCTTTGACTTTGAGATTAGCTGGGACAAGCGCAATCATGCGGTTGAAGTGAGTTTTCTATTAGAGGCACAAAATGCTGCAGGGGTGGAGATGTTAGATGAAGACGGAGAGGTTTCGTCAGATGATATCCTTTTTGAAGAAGCGGTACTTTTTTACAACCCTGCCAAGTCAACAGTTAATGCAGAAGACTATCTCACAGTCATCCCTTACCTGCCGAAGAAAGGTTTTTCTCGTGAATTTTTAGCTTATTTTGCGCTATTCCTTAAAGATACTGCAGAGGTTGGACTAGATGCCCTCATGGACTTTTTGGAAGACCCAGAAGCAGAAGAATTTGTCATGGAATGGAACCAAGAAGTCTTTGAAGAAGGAAAAGTTGGCTTGGAAGAAGGAGAATTTTATCCTTATCCGAGATATTAGGAGTCTAGCATGGAGCTAGAGATTTCTGATTTCACAGGCTGCAAGATTGCCTTACTTTGTGGAGATAGTGTCCTAACTATTCTGCGTGATGACAAGCCCAGCATTCCTTGGCCCAATATGTGGGAGTTGCCGGGTGGTGGCCGTGAAGGGGACGAAAGCCCTTTTGAATGCGCAGCGCGTGAAGTTTATGAGGAACTAGGCATTCATTTGACCGAAGATTGCCTGCTCTGGAGCAAGGTCTATCCCAGCATGCTCTATGAAGGCAGACAGTCAGTATTTATGGTTGGTCATCTAAATCAAGAACAATTTGACAGTATCACCTTTGGAGATGAAGGTCAGGCCTATCAGTTGATGAATGTCGAGGAATTTCTTAGCTCCAGTCAAGTTGTACCTCAGTTACAGAATAGAGTGAGAGATTATTTGGAGGAAGTTCGATAAATGGCAAAGCGTAGCAAAAATATCAATATGTTTCTCATGGATGGTGAAGTGACTGGAAAAATCAAATGTACTTTGTCAAATTGGACGGGAGTCATTTACAAAATACCTCGTATTCAGTTGGGAGATTTGAAGTCGCGTGATGAAATGAAACAAAGTGGTATTTATTTCTTATTTGGTCGAGATGAAGATAAACAGAAAGATGTGACCTATATTGGTCAGGCGACAACTCGGAAAAATGGTGAAGGGGTCCTTTTACGTGTTCAGGAACATACTCGTGACAACCATGCAGATTATTTTAATGATGTCATTATTTTGACGACGCAGAATAACTCCTCTGGACCCACGGAAATTAGTTACTTGGAAAATAAATTTACACAACTAGCAAAGGACGCGGGGCGCTTCATTGTAAAAAATGGGAATGAGCCCAATTCTGGGAATGTAACAGAAGAAAAGCAATCTGAGTTGGATGAAGTTGTAGAAAATACTTTGATGATTGTAGGAACCTTAGGGTACCGAGTGTTTGTTCCTATGACCAAGAAAACAGGTCAGAATATTTCTGATGAAAATTCAACTTATCTCTATTTGAAGCGAAAAACAAAGAAATCAAATCGAACGATTGAAGCTATCTGTGAACAGACTTCGGAGGGCTTTGTTGTTTTAGAAGGCAGTCAAGTTGATGAAGTTGATTCACCCGCAATACCAGCAAGTCTAAAAGAATTGCGTGAGGAGTTAATCAAATCAAATG
Organism: uncultured Streptococcus sp.; assembly: GCF_963511325.1. Lineage (GTDB taxonomy): Bacteria > Bacillota > Bacilli > Lactobacillales > Streptococcaceae > Streptococcus. Next base: position 58,775 of record NZ_CAUPII010000008.1, on the reverse strand, counting down.
TGATTAAAGATGGTGTTTTACAAGAAAAACAACTGTTTTCCAGTCCATCTTATGCAGCTGCTTTTGTGCTAGGAATGAATACGAATGGACGAACGGATTGGAGAAATAAGGACGGCAAGACTTTAAAAGAATTAGAAGAAACAATGGATTGTTAAGGAGAATCAGATGGAAACATGGCAAGAGTTAAAAGTGACAGTCAAGCGTGAGGGAGAGGAGCTAGTATCTAATCTCTTGATTGAGCTAGGAGCGCAAGGTGTTGCGATCGAAGACAGCATGGACTATGTGGGAAATGTGGACCGCTTCGGTGAAATTTTCCCAGAGGTGGAACAACAGGAAGAAATCGTAGTGACCGCCTACTATCCGGAAACGGTTGATGTAGCGACAGTTGAAGCAGATTTGAAGGCTCGCTTAGCAGAATTAACTGACTTTATGGACTTAGGAGAAGTCAAGATCGGTACGACTGCTTTGGCTGAGGAAGACTGGGCGGACAACTGGAAGAAGTATTATGAACCGGCACGCATCACCCATGACCTAACCATCGTACCGTCATGGACGAACTATGAGGCAACAGCGGGAGAAAAAATTATCAAGCTGGACCCTGGTATGGCCTTTGGGACAGGGACCCACCCAACAACCAAGATGAGCCTCTTTGCCTTGGAACAAGTTCTTCGTGGTGGTGAAACAGTGCTAGATGTAGGGACTGGTTCAGGGGTTCTTTCTATTGCAAGCTCACTCCTAGGTGCCAAGGAGATTTTCGCCTATGACTTGGATGATGTGGCGGTTCGTGTCGCTCAGGAAAATATTGAGCTCAATCCTGGTATGGAAAACATCCATGTAGCCCCAGGCGATTTGCTTAAAGGAGTGGAAATTGAGGCAGATGTCATCGTAGCTAATATCTTGGCGGATATCCTCGTTCATCTGACGGATGATGCTTATCGCCTGGTCAAGGATGAAGGCTACCTCATCATGAGTGGAATTATTAAGGACAAGTGGGACATGGTGCGCGAGTCGGCTGAGTCAGCTGGATTTTTCCTTGAAACCCATATGATTCAAGGGGAGTGGAATGCCTGTGTCTTCAAGAAAACCAAGGATATTTCCGGTGTGATTGGAGGCTAGCATGCAACAGTATTTTGTCAAGGGCAGTGCAGTCTCACCTGTCACCATCGAGGACAAGGAGACCAGCAAGCACATGTTTCAGGTCATGCGCCTGAAGGAAAATGATGAGGTTACTCTGGTCTTTGATGATGGCATCAAGCGCTTGGCGCGCGTGGTAAATGTAGAGGCTCGTCAGTTTGAGTTGCTCGAAGAATTAGCTGACAATGTGGAACTGCCAGTCCAGGTGACCATCGCATCAGGCTTTCCCAAGGGAGATAAGTTGGAGTTTATCACTCAAAAGGTGACGGAACTAGGTGCCAGTCAGATTTGGGCCTTCCCTGCAGACTGGTCCGTTGCCAAATGGGATGGCAAGAAGTTGGGTAAAAAGGTTGAAAAACTAGAAAAAATCGCCCTTGGAGCAGCTGAGCAAAGCAAGCGCAACTTTGTCCCAAGTATTACGCTTTTTGAGAAAAAGGCAGACTTTCTAGCACAACTGAGCCAGTTTGACCGCATCGTGGTGGCTTATGAAGAGTCGGCTAAAGAAGGAGAATCAGCCGCACTTATACAAGCAGTTGCTGGACTGGAAAAAGGAGCTAAATTGCTCTTTATCTTTGGTCCAGAAGGTGGTCTCTCACCTGCAGAAATCGAGAGTTTTGAAGTTAAAGGAGCAGTCTTGGCAGGTCTTGGTCCTCGTATTTTGCGAGCAGAAACAGCACCGCTTTATGCCCTGTCAGCCATCAGTGTATTACTAGAATTAGAGAAATAAGAGGAAAAAGATGGAACAAAAACACCGTTCAGAATTTCCTGAAAAGGAACTTTGGGACTTGACAGCCCTATACCAAGACCGTGAGGACTTCTTACGTGCGATAGAGAAGGCGCGTGAAGATATCAATCAATTTAGCCGTGACTACAAGGGCAATCTTCACACTTTTGAAGATTTCGAGAAGGCCTTTGCGGAATTGGAACAAATCTACATTCAGATGAGTCATATTGGCAATTACAGCTTTATGCCTCAGACGACAGACTATAGCAATGAAGAATTTGCTAATATTGCCCAAGCTGGCATGGAATTTGAAACAGACGCCGGTGTAGCATTGACCTTCTTTGACGATGCCTTGGTGGAAGCTGATGAGGAAGTCTTGGACCGTTTGGGTAAATTGCCTCACTTGACGGCAGCTATTCGTCAGGCCAAAATCAAAAAAGCCCACTATTTAGGGGCTGATGTGGAGAAGGCCTTGACCAATCTGGGTGAAGTTTTCTACAGTCCACAGGATATCTATACTAAAATGCGAGCTGGAGATTTTGAAATGGCTGACTTTGAAGCCCATGGCAAAACCTACAAAAACAGTTTTGTGACCTATGAAAACTTCTATCAAAACCACGAGGATGCTGAAGTTCGTGAGAAATCCTTCCGTTCCTTTTCAGAAGGACTACGCAAGCACCAAAATACAGCTGCGGCAGCCTATCTTGCTCAGGTCAAGTCTGAGAAATTGTTGGCAGATATGAAGGGATATGGCTCAGTATTTGACTATCTTCTAGCTGAGCAAGAAGTAGATCGTGCTATGTTTGATCGTCAGATTGATCTCATCATGAAGGACTTTGCGCCAGTTTCTCAGCGATATCTCAAGCATGTTGCCAAGGTTAATGGTCTTGAGAAAATGACCTTTGCTGATTGGAAATTGGATTTGGACAGTGCTCTTAATCCAGAGGTTAGCATTGATGATGCCTATGATTTGGTTATGAAGTCAGTAGAACCTTTGGGTCAAGAATACAGTCAAGAAATTGCTCGCTATCAAGAAGAGCGCTGGGTTGACTTCGCTGCCAATAGTGGCAAGGATTCTGGTGGTTATGCAGCTGATCCCTACCGTGTGCATCCATATGTCCTCATGAGCTGGACAGGTCGTTTGAGCGATGTTTATACCTTGATTCATGAGATCGGGCATTCTGGTCAATTCATCTTTTCTGACAATCATCAGAGTTACTTTAATGCCCACATGTCTACTTATTATGTCGAAGCACCGTCAACCTTTAATGAATTGCTTCTCAGTGATTACTTGGAGCACCAGTCTGATGATCCGCGTCAAAAACGCTTTGCCCTTGCTCACCGTTTGACAGACACCTACTTCCATAACTTTATTACCCACCTCTTGGAAGCAGCCTTCCAGCGCAAGGTTTATACATTGATTGAAGAAGGAGAAACCTTCGGAGCAAGCAAACTCAACAGCATTATGAAGGAAGTTTTGACTGATTTCTGGGGAGATGCCATTGAAATCGACGACGATGCGGCTCTGACTTGGATGCGCCAAGCTCACTACTATATGGGCTTATATAGTTACACCTACTCAGCTGGACTAGTCATCTCGACAGCGGGTTACCTTCATCTGAAACATTCAGAAACTGGAGCTGAAGACTGGCTCAATCTCCTCAAATCAGGTGGTAGCAAAACACCACTTGAGTCAGCTATGATTATCGGAGCCGATATTTCAACAGATAAACCACTCCGTGATACCATTCAATTCTTATCAGACACGGTTGACCAAATTATCAACTACAGTGCCCAGTTGGGAGAGTAAAGGAATAGAAAGGCTGGTTTAGAATAATGCTCCTGGGTTTGTTGAGCGTCATTATAATTGGACTAGCTGTAGCTATTTTCAAAAACGCCGTTGAAGGTCGTGATGTTAAATTTGAACTTGCTGTAGAGCTGTACTGATAGTTATTTACTTCATTTTAGAACAGTTATCCCAGATTCTATTTCCTTAAGAATTTAATATAAAGTCATCTGCGGATGATTTTTTGACAACTCATAAAAAGAGGTGGGCAGATGTATCAAGAATTGAAAAGAAAAGTAGTAGAAGCAAAACCGAGTTATCGTCAAGAAGAAATCCTGTGGTTGCTTGAGCACATAGGAGATCCGAGTCCAGAGATTCGCGATGAATTGGTTTTTACCAGTCTAGCTAGAGGGATTCAAGAAGAGTTATTTACCAAGGAGCAATTTCAGTTGATCGCTGCTGAGATTGTCTCTGATGGTGGCCTAGATAAAGAGATTGATAAGACAGGAGCTTCAACGCCTGAACGTTCTTTTAGGGCACTTATTTATGCTAATCTCTTATCTGCCGATGGCAATGAACAGTCTCTTTTTTATCAAGTGCTTAAGACTGATATCAGAAATACGATGCTCGATCAAGGGTTGCATTACCTTGAAAAAGAAGAGGATACGACTGGTTTTTCAAGTCAGTATGGTTGGGTGCATGCTTTTGCTCATGGGGCTGATCTTTTAACTGAAGTTGTTTGTCATCCAGACTTTCCTAAAAACAGAGTTCATGAAGTATTTGACATACTTGGCCAACTATTTAAAAGAATTTCGGTTCGATTTATAGATGATGAGGACTGGCGCTTGGCCAGAGTCCTTTACGAACCTATTTTGCAAGGAAAAGTGGAGCAAGCGACACTGGCTTCTTGGATAAAGTCACTTGATTTCCCGATAGAAGAGAGGGAAGATTTTTATAAATTTTCCAATTTCAGATCCTGTCTCTTAGAAGTTTATGTTCAACTTGACCAGAGAAATAGTTTACAAGATGACTTGAAAGAAGCTATTCAATCTTTCCAATATTAGATTTTGATTATCAAATGTGAAAACTTGCACAAAAGTTCCAAGCACATTTCTTGAAACCCTTTACTTCTTCTGATAGACTAATACATAGTTTGAAAAAAGGAGAAAGAAAATGAAAAAATTTGTCGCTGAATTAATCGGTACTTTTATGCTTGTGTTCATCGGAACAGGAGCTGTTGTTTTTGGAAATGGTATTGAAGGACTTGGACACCTTGGAATTGCTCTTGCTTTTGGTTTGGCAATCGTAGTCGCAGCTTTCTCAGTTGGAACTGTTTCAGGTGCTCACTTGAACCCAGCTGTTTCTATCGCTATGTTTGTTAACAAACGTTTGTCATCTTCAGAGTTTGTAAACTACATCCTCGGTCAAGTGGTTGGTGCTTTCCTTGCATCAGGATCTGTCTTCTTCCTCTTGGCAAATTCAGGTATGTCAACTGCAAGTCTTGGTGAAAATGCCTTGGCAAATGGTGTAACTGTTTTTGGTGGTTTCTTGTTTGAAACAATTGCAACTTTCTTATTTGTTTTGGTCATCATGACTGTAACTTCAGCAAGCAAAGGTAATGGCGCAATCGCTGGTTTGGTGATTGGTTTGTCATTGACAGCTTTGATTCTAGCTGGCTTGAACATCACTGGACTTTCAGTAAACCCAGCTCGTAGCTTGGCTCCAGCTGTCTTGGTGGGTGGCGCAGCTCTTCAACAAGTTTGGATTTTCATCCTTGCACCAATCGTTGGTGGAGTTCTTGCAGCTCTTGTTGCTAAAAACTTCCTTGGAACTGAAGAATAATTGAAACTCAAAAAGCCTTGCTCCTCAGCTTGAGGAACAGGGCTTTTTCGTATGATACTCTTCGAAAATCTCTTCAAACTACGTCAGCGTCCATCTGCAACCTCAAAACAGTGTTTTGAGCTGACTTCGTCAGTTTTATCTACAACCTCAGAGCAGTGCTTTGAGCAACCTGCGGCTAGCTTCCTAGTTTGCTATTTGATTTTCATTGAGTATGAGTTTAGCGGTTGTCAATTTTCTCTGGATAAAGGTCGTGTTGGAAGAGGCGTTGTTCTGCCAATCCTTCATACTTGGTTCTAGGTCTACCGTAGTTGTAGTAAGGGTCGATTGAAATGCCACCGCGTGGAGTGAATTTTCCCCAGACCTCTAAATAGCGAGGGTCTAGCAAGTTGACCAAGTCTTTCCCGATGGTATTGATACAGTTTTCGTGAAAATCCCCATGATTTCGGTAACTAAAGAGGTAGAGTTTGAGGGATTTTGACTCGACGCAGAGCTTGTCAGGAATGTAGGAAATATAAATGGTTGCAAAATCTGGCTGAGCAGTGATAGGGCACAGGGAGGTAAATTCAGGACAGTTGAATTTGATGAAATAGTCATTTTCCACATGACGATTGTCAAAAGATTCGAGGACTTCTGGTTGATAGTCGAAAATGTAGTTGGTTTCTTTATTGCCTAGTAGGCTAAGGTTTTTCATTTCTTCTTGTTGTGACATGATTTTTTCTTTCTAATCTTAAACACCACGTTGGTTATCGTATAGGAGGGTATGGAGTTGAGGAAGGACGCGGACATTGCCCCAGCTATCGTCAGTAGCAACGCGTTCCCAGAGTTCTTTGAGGCGGTCCAGTTGGTCTTGGACAATATTTCCTGTAGCCTTGGGTTCAGGATTTCCAGCCGATAAGAAGAGGACATCTGGTTGGTAGCGTTCTTGTATCCCTTTAGCAAAGGCTAAATCTGCATCATCAAAGACAGGGATTTTAAAGGTGACCTTGTTTGGATCCAGTTGGGAAACAATGAAGTCCAAGGTCTCAAAGTTGACTTCCATCTTGGATGAAGGAGGTTTGGGACTGAGAGTGACCTGGTCGATATCTTTCAACCAATTTTGCCAGCGGGAGCCTTGAGTTTCAACAGCTAGAGTGACACCGCGTTCCTTGAGCTTGGTGACCAGTTCAGCCATGTTAGCTGCTAGGATAGCAGGATTTCCGCCAGACAAGGTAACGTAGTCGTAGCTCCCCAATTTATCTAATTCAGCAATGACCTCATCAGCTGTCATGCGAGTTGGTTTTTCAGAACCATCCCAAGTAAAGGCAGAATCGCACCAGTCGCAGTGGTAGTCGCAACCTGCAGTGCGGACAAACATGGTTTTCTGCCCAATAGCACGACCTTCACCTTGAAAGGTTGGGCCAAAAATTTCCAGAACTGGTAGTTTGAGGACACGTTCCCTAGTCATCTAACCACTCCCGTCTAAATTCCGCAAAGGCAGTCGGAGTCTCATAGAGGCGAACGTATTCCAAACGGAGACCACGTTCGTCTGGCAACTCTTGGTTCATAGTTTGAAAAATCCAGTAAACCATATTTTCAGCAGTCGTGTTCATATAGGGAAGAGTTTCATTGAGATAGCGATGATCCAAGTGGGGTTCTAAGTAGTCCTTGTAGATCGCTTTGATGTCTCCAAAATCGTAGGTCATACCACGTTCATCTAAAAATCCACTGACAGCAATCTGCAGATGATAAGTGTGACCATGCAGAGATTTGCATTTTCCCTCATAGTGAAAGAGGTGGTGGGCGGCATCAAAGGTAAATTCTTTTGATACTAAGGTTCTGTGAGGATTGTAGACAAGAGATTCCCCTGTTTCCTGTTTGATTTCTTTGGGTGCAAAAAACATTAGGCCTCTCCTTTCTGTGAGAGATAAACATCTAACCCATGTTGACGTAGGTGGCAGGCTGGACAATCCCCACAGCCACTGCCGATAATTCCATTGTAGCAGGTCAAGGTCTTTTCGCGAACATAGCCAAAGGCACCGAGTTGGTCAGCTAATTCCCAAGTTTCAGCCTTGTCCAGCCACATGAGAGGTGTTTGGATAACGAAGTCGTAATCCATGGCAAGGTTGAGCGTCACATTAAGGGATTTGACAAAGACATCTCGACAATCAGGGTAGCCAGAGAAATCTGTCTCACAGACACCTGTCACGATGTCTTTAATGCCACGTTGCTTGGCAAGAACTGCCGCAAAGGATAGAAAGAGGTGGTTGCGACCATCAACGAAGGTATTGGGAACCTCTCCCTCTTTTTGCTCAATCTCCATATCAGAGGTCAGGGCATTTTCAGTGATTTGCCCCAGCAGAGACATATCTAAGATGTGATGACGAATGCCTTGTTCCTTAGCGATTTCTTGGGCAACTTGAATTTCGAGATGATGGCGTTGACCATAGGCAAAGGTAACGGCTTCTACCTTTTCATAGTGTTGCTTGGCCCAGAAAAGGCAGGTTGTTGAATCTTGACCGCCACTAAAGACGACCAAGGCTGATTGACGTTTCATAGTACTCCTTCCAAAATGGGAAATGTTCAGAGCACGCAAAAAGCTCCCTAGAGGGAGCTAAAAAAATACCAAATAGAGGTTTTTTTTAGCGATGGCATGTCCCAAACATCGTGATATTCTAGTTACAGTCTAGCATATTTTTTGAAAAATGGCAAAGGGCAAGAAAAAAGAGACCAAATGAATGCACTTGGTCTCTCCTTTGATTAGCTTAATTCAGCAACGATTGCCTTGATTTGTTCTGCTGTGTGAACACCAGCAACTTGTTTAACCACTTGTCCATCTTTTTTGAAAAGAAGAGTAGGAATAGACATGATTCCAAATGAACGAGCTGTGTTAGGATTTTCATCAACGTCCATTTTAACGATTTTCAAGACATCTTCTGAAAGTTCTTCAGACAATTTGTCCAAGATTGGACCTTGCATACGACATGGGCCACACCAAGTTGCCCAGAAGTCTACCAAGACCAATCCGTCTTTAGTTTCTTGTTCGAATGTTGCATCTGTAATTGCTTTTGCCATAGTATTTCTCCTTTTTAGTTATATTGGCTTAAATCTTGTTTCATGAGATAGAAGAAAACATCTCCATAAGTCCCATGGTAGTCCAAATCATGCCCCTTGTAGGTTACTTTTTGGACGGGGTAGTAGTCTGCGACACCAATCAGGCAGGCATGTTGAGAACGTTCAAATTCTTCGTATGACTCGAAGGTCATGGTTCTCTCTTGCTTGCTGGCGTCAAGATAAGTGATTTCAATCATAGGATTCTCCTTTGCTAAATCATATTTTCATTTTACTCCTTGAAAAAAGGAATGTCAAGAAAAATGATTGCGCACGCAAGTTTTTTAAAAAAATGTTAGGCTAACCAGTTTGATTTTGTTGCTAAACTTTCTTCAACAGCTGTTTGTAAATAAGCCAAGGTAGTCTGTCCTTCGCTTGTCAGGCAGATAAAACTAGCTCGCTTATCCTGGTCGCAGCATCTCCGACTAAGTAAACCGCAGTTTTTTGCTTCTAAGCGAGCCACCATCCGTGAAACAGCACTAGGGCTCAGGTGGAGTTTGTCTGGCAAGTCGATTTGTCGTAGGGATTTGCCTTCAGCCTGATTTAGAAAGTGCAAGAGGTAAAATTCCTTGAGTGTCAAGGTTTGTTCACTCTGCTCAGCGATGGTCTCTTCTAAAATAGCTTCTAGCTCTACTTGCCTACGGTTGAAGTCAAACCATTTTTCTAAGTAAGTCATGTCCATCTCCTTTCCCTCTATAATAGTGTAATCATACTAGTGCATCTATGATGCTTGCGCACGCAATTAGTATACACCTTTTTGGCTTGGATAGCAAGAAGGATGTTTCTTATATATTTCCTTGAAATTTTCTGAAAAAAGAGTAAACTGGTATGCAGAAAGTCTATTTGTGGAGTTTACAATGAAGTTATATGTTCAGTTAATGATTCTCTTTGTGATTTCTTTAATCGGTGAAGGAATCTCCAGTTTTTTTCATTTGCCCATTCCTGGAAGTATCATCGGCTTGATTATTCTGTTTCTAGCCTTGCAGTTCAAGTGGCTGCGAATCCGCCATGTCAACATGGTGGGGAACTTTTTGCTGGCCAACATGACCATCCTCTTTCTACCTCCTGCGGTTGGAATTATGGAAAAGTTTGATGTGATTGCTCCCTATCTTCTGCCCATTGTTTTGATTGTCTTTTTTGCAGCAGTAATCAATATCATCTTGATTGCGCTTGTGGTTCAATTTATCAAAAAACGCTATGAAGGTGACTACGAAGAAAGAGGTGCTAAATGAGCGAATTTGTATCCAATCCCCTATTTGGGATTGCCTTGTCCATCTTAGCCTATCTTGGGGGAATGATGATTTTCAGACGCTATCCTCATCCCTTAACGACTCCCTTGTTGCTGTCAGCTATTTTTATAATTATCTTTCTAAAGGTGACTGGCATTTCCTACCAAGATTACTACCAAGGTGGGGTTTATCTTAATAACTTGATTGTTCCTTCAACAGTGGCTCTAGGAATTCCCCTCTATAAGAGTTTCCACTTGATGAAGCATCATGCTCGCAGTATTTTCTTTGGTAGTCTGCTGGCGGTAGTGGTCAATACCTCTTTCACAGCCCTTGTGGCCAAAATCTTTGGTATGGACTTTTTTCTAGCTATTTCCCTCTTTCCTAAGTCAGTGACAACAGCTATGGCAGTAGGGATTACAGAAAAGTTGCAGGGCTTGACTACTGTGACTCTAGTAGTTGTAGTAGCGACGGGGATTTTGACCAGTGTAATCGGACCAACACTTCTAAAATGGCTAAAAATAGACGATCCAGTAGCGGTTGGTTTGTCCCTGGGTGGAACAGGTCACGCTGTTGGAACTGGAACGGCCTTTCGCTATGGACCAGTTGCAGGTGCTATGGGAGGATTAGCTATCGGTGTTACAGGTGTTCTCTATGTATTTGTCAGTCCTATTGTAGCTAATTTGATCTTGAGTTAAAAAAATTAACGGCAAAATTTCGAAATTTTAAAAATTTTTCAAAAAAATACTTGACAATCTACATGAGAAGATATACAATGAAACCAAAGAAAACGGATACAAAATAATTTTTGCTTAACAGTATATGAGATTCTTCTTTTCTATAAAAGAATTATACGTATAATAAATTTTTTAAAATTAAAAAAGGAGGGGAAAGCGATGCTTAATTTGACTGATGTTATCAAAGTTGTAAAAAAAGGTCACCTAGCCTCAGTGCGGCAGCATCCAGATAAATGCCCAGGGCGTTATCGTTAGATTGCCTTGAGTTGCTTATGTAAAAGCGATATTTTATCACTTTACTATTATAATGATGAGGCTGAGGGGTAACCCTCAGCCTTTTTAAAGTGGGAGATAAGTTATGGAAACAATTTATTCTTTTTCTACAAATGATGTAGTTTATTTAAAAAATTTATATACAGGATCTATTTGTGAAATTGATGAGGAACTATTCAAGAAGTTATCTTTAAAAGAATTTCCTTATTTGATAAGTGAGATTGATAAACAAGTGCCCTTTATTCACTCTAAACGAATAGTAGAGGGAGATGAATTATCACTATATATAGTTACAACTATGTCGTGTAACTTGACTTGCTCTTATTGTTTTGAGAATGATAAGGATAGGAAACCGTCCTTAAGTAGTGAGTATGACGGTAAAAAGATTGTGAATTTTATATTAGATGAACTCAATTTTAAGAAGTATAAATCTCTGGATATCTGTTTTACTGGTGGTGAACCATTATATAACTTTCAGTTTATAAGAAATTTATGTGAAACTTTAGATGAGAAACTCCCTATTCCTATTTCGTATACTTTGATTACAAATGGAACGATATTCACAAATAAAATAATGTCTTTTCTTGACTGTCATAATTTCGCTATTCAAGTTTCTTTTGATGGTGATGAGCACTATCATAACCTAGAAAGATGCAATCGATTAGGGAAAGGAACTTATCATAGAATCATAAATAACTTGTCAGTTATGTTGGAAAAGTATAAAAATTTATCCATTCAGGCTAGAGTTAACATATCTAAAAGAAATTATATATCTATCCCGAAATTACTTTTAGATTTAAAAAAGTATACAGAATTTGAAAATTTTAATCTTTATTTTGATTTTGTAGCTGTACCTAACGATTCAATTCTATATATTGATAGTGAAACTAAAAAGAAGATTTGTCTAGATTTATTGCTGTTTTTATCAAAGGAAAATATACCGTATTATCATGATTTAAAAATAGGAGGGTACTGTATGTTCAAAAATCAAGATTCTCTTACAATTCATGCCAACGGTACCTTATATAAATGCTATTCATTAGTAGGGAATGAAAACTATCAGTTGGGAAGTATTGGTCAGGCTACTAACGAATTAACAGGTCTGGGAAGCATGTGCCCATATAAAGATTGTGCTTATTATGAATTTTGTTATGGAGGTTGCCCATTTAATACATTTGTAAATAATGGGAAGATGGAACGTGATTGTCAGTTTGACTATTTAGAGTGGTTTCACAAGATTGTATTTTTAGATGAATTAGGATTATTGACAAAGGAGGATGTTGAAGGGGCTATTCAACATATATCTGTTCATAAAATATATGTGGATAAAAATGTTACTATGGAGGCATGCAGATGAAAAGATTGTTATCCTATAACAATAAAGTGCTATTTCTAAAAAGCTTTATTTTGAATGCCCTTGTTACTATACTAACTGTAGCTATTCCTTATATTAGTAAGTTATTTGTTGACCATATTCTATCTCATAAAGTTCATGCTATGATTGTTTATGGGGTGCTTTATGTAGGAATTTCTCTGTTTATTCAAGTTTTATATTATTTTTGTGATGTGATTCAAGGAGAATCAGAATCGCATGTTTGGCAGAATATTTGCCAAAAAACTGCTGAAAATATCCAGCTCTATGATATGGTAGAGACAGAATTGTCTGAAGCTACCATTACACAAGAATTAGGGCAGACTTATGAGCTGTTAAAACGATTTTTTAACGAATATCCTGTTGCTCTTCTCCTGTACTTGATACGAGCGCTTGTTATTATAGGGATTTTATGGAGTATTTCTCCTACTATTGCTGTGATGATAGGTATTTTGATACCTGTATTTATATTTATTTCACAGAAATATAGTGTACGACTATCTAGGCTTGGATCTGATACAGTGAATTGTATGAAGGATATACGCGATTATCTAGTGGATAGCTATAAACTCATGCCTAGTATGCGATTTTCAGCTCATTCTAGCTTGATTGATTTCTCTCCCTTGGTGAAAAAATATATTTCATGTAAAAATAAGGAAGTGAGAATGACTTCTTTATTTGAAAATTTTCTTTCCTATGCATTTTTGAATTTTATGATTATGATGACGACGATTATATCAGGTTATCAAACTTATAAAGGTTGGATTACGATTGGTGATCTAATGGCTATCCAACTATATATTTCACAATTTTGGACACCTATTGAATACTTCCTTGATGTTTATAAGGAGTATTCAGGAAGTAAGCAAATTATCGAAAATTTTATCAATTTTTTAGAACCTGTTCAGATTTCGTATGAGTCTACTCCAATTTTAGAGATAGTCTTAGAAAAGTATGTTAGCCTGGGGAGAGATGGTGAAGAACTGCATAAGCCATTAACAACTCGTTTAGAAAAAGGGCATATTTATCGTATTGTTGGAGAAAATGGTGTGGGTAAGACGCGATTGATTTTAGCGATAGTAGGCTACAGCATGAATTATCATGGTGAGATTTACTTACCTAATTATAGAAAGAATTCGAATTTTTCGTACTGCCCTGCAGAACCTGTTGCGAGTCGATTTTATAAAAATGAATTGAGTCAAGGTGCATCTATGGGACAACTAAAATTGTTGCAGTTGCAAGAAGCAGTAGCGGTGGAGAAAGATGTTTATATTTTTGATGAGCCAAGTAATTTTTTAGATTCACAAAACAAGAAAAAAGTAGTGCAAATCCTGTCCGACTTGTTATCAAAAGAAAAGTTAGTGATTTTGATTAGTCATGATGATGATTTAGTTGATTTTCCAACAGAAGTTATTACTCTTCAATCATGTGATAGTGAGTAAGGAAAATTAGAACTTTATTGAGTTTAAGAAATATAGTGCATTGACCCTAGAATAGTATGCTATGGATTCTAAAACATTTCTAGAAATTAATTTGACTTTCCTAATCTCTTTGTTCATATCTTATTTTCAATCCACTATAGATTAGCAAGAAGAGACTGGGTAAAAAGTTTTTAAAATCAGAAAAACGCATAATATCGGTGTGCAAAAAGTTGACATTATGCGTTTTATTGTGGGAAGATTTACTTATTTTTTCCTAATACTCTTCGAAAATCTCTTCAAACCACGTCAGCGTCGCCTTACCGTAGGTATGGTTACTGACTTCGTCAGTTCTATCCACAACCTCAAAACACTGTTTTGAGGTTGTGGATAGCTTCCTAGTTTGCTCTTTGATTTTCATTGAGTATTAGGTGAATGACTTGGTCGTAGTGTTTTAAGTCCTCTTCTGTGTAGTGGTGAATGACTTCTATGACTGTTTGAGGTAGGGAGAAGAGCAAGTCACTGATCTTTCTGCTATTTTCCAAGTCAAGATTGGCCTTAATCTCATCGGCTAAGATGAGTTGGCTATCATGATAGAGGGTGCGAGCTCTTATCAAACTATGAGAATGTGGAACTTGCTAAAAAAGTAATTCTTAAACCATACCAAACGCTAGCGATTTATGTAGATTAAGTTCAGAAAGAGCCTTCTTCTAAGGAATAAAAGGGCTCTTTTTTAGCTAGCATTCATTTTTTTGAAAGCGTAACTCAAACTAGTCAGGCGTAGGACTTTATGGTATAATATAGAAGATTCAAAAAGAAACAGGAGAAATGTTATGAACCTTATTTTAGCAATTGTATTGATTCTTTTAGCTTTTCTAGGAGGAGCTCTTGGAGGTATGTACTTGGTGCGCAAGCAAATCGAAAAAGAATTTGCGGATAACCCACGTTTGAACGCAGAAGCAGTTCGTACTCTCTTGAGTGCAAACGGTCAAAAGCCAAGTGAAGCCAAAGTACAACAAGTTTACCACCAAATCATTCGCCAACAAAAAGCAGCCCTTGCTAACAATAAAAAGAAATAAATAGGAAAAGTCTGGGATGAAAGTTCCAGACTTCTCACTATGTTTGACTGATATTTAGAGACAAGACTTTTTCCTTGCATTCTATTGATATTTGATTATGATTAAGAGGGAGACAGTGGGGAACTACCCAGTCTGTCAGCAATTTCAGAAAGAAATGAATAATAATGAACTATCAATCAGGAAAAAATACTAGAAAGAAGACTGTATGGATAATCGACCGATTGGTTTTTTGGATTCGGGCGTTGGAGGTTTGACGGTTGTACGTGAACTCATGCGCCAGCTTCCCCATGAAGAAATCGTCTATATTGGAGATTCGGCACGGGCTCCTTATGGTCCCCGTCCTGCTGAGCAGATTCGTGAATATACTTGGCAACTGGTCAACTTTCTTTTGACCAAGGATGTTAAGATGATTGTCATTGCTTGTAATACAGCAACGGCAGTCGTCTGGGAAGAGATTAAAGCTAAGTTGGATATTCCGGTGCTGGGTGTGATTTTGCCTGGTGCATCAGCAGCTATCAAAGCGAGTCAAGGTGGGAAAATCGGTGTGATTGGAACCCCGATGACGGTAAAATCAGATATTTATCGACAAAAGATTCATGATCTAGACCCAGATTTACAAGTGGAAAGCTTGGCTTGCCCTAAGTTTGCTCCCTTGGTCGAGTCAGGTGCTCTATCGACCAGTGTGACCAAGAAAGTTGTCTATGAAACTTTGCGTCCCTTGGTCGGAAAAGTAGATAGCTTGATTTTAGGCTGTACTCATTATCCGCTCCTTAGACCTATCATCCAAAATGTCATGGGGCCTAAGGTTCAGCTGATTGATAGTGGAGCTGAGTGTGTGCGTGATATTTCAGTCTTGCTCAATTACTTTGAGATTAATCGTAGCCGAGATGCGGCGCTCCTTCAACACCGTTTTTATACAACTGCAAATAGCCAAAGTTTTGCCCAGATAGGAGCAGAATGGCTGGAAAAAGAGATTCATGTGGAGCATGTAACATTATGACAAACAAAATTTATGAATACAAGGACGACCAGGACTGGTATGTTGGATCCTACAGTGTTTTTGGTGGTATTCGGACTTTGACGGATGATGACTTAGAGTTTCCTTTGTTTGATTTAGCCAAAATCTTTCGAGATGAGGAGCGAGGATTTCCGCTTTCAGTCACTGTTTTACGATATGGTTCAGCCTATCGTTTATTGTCCTTTGTGGTAGATATACTTAACCAAGAAATGGGACGAAATCTGGAAGTCATTCAACGTCAGGGTGCCTTGCTCTTAGTTGAAAATGGACAACTTCTGTATGTGGAATTGCCTAAAGAAGGAGTCAACGTTCAAGATTTCTTTGAGACAAATAAGGTCAGAGAAACTTTGCTGATTGCGACTCGTAACGAAGGTAAGACCAAGGAATTTCGTGCTATCTTTGATAAACTAGGTTATGATGTAGAAAATCTCAATGATTACCCAGATCTGCCTGAAGTTGCTGAAACTGGTATGACCTTTGAAGAAAATGCTCGCCTTAAGGCTGAAACCATCTCCAAATTGACAGGCAAGATGGTTCTAGCAGATGATTCTGGTCTTAAAGTCGATGTCCTCGGTGGATTGCCAGGCGTTTGGTCAGCTCGCTTTGCAGGAGTAGGGGCTACTGACCAAGAAAACAATGCTAAACTCTTGCACGAATTAGCCATGGTCTTTGAACTCAAGGACCGTTCGGCACAATTCCATACCACCCTGGTCGTAGCGAGCCCAGGTAAGAAAAGCTTGGTTGTCGAAGCTGACTGGCCAGGCTACATTAACTTTGAACCTAAGGGTGAAAATGGCTTTGGTTATGATCCGCTCTTCTTAGTAGGAGAAACTGGCAAATCATCAGCTGAATTAACCCTCGAAGAAAAAAATAGTCAATCCCACCGTGCCTTAGCCGTTAAGAAACTTTTGGAGGTATTTCCATCATGGCAAAGCAAACCATCATTGTAATGAGTGACTCCCACGGAGATAGCTTGATTGTAGAAGAAATCCGTAACCGTTATCTGGGGAAAGTCGATGCTATTTTTCACGATGGAGACTCTGAGCTTCGCCCAGATTCACCCCTCTGGGAAGGGATTCAGGTCGTCAGAGGAAATATGGACTTTTATTCAGATTATCCAGAACGCTTGGTGACTCAACTAGGCCCTACCAAGATCATCCAGACCCATGGACACTTATTTGATATTAACTTCAATTTCCAAAAGCTTGATTTCTGGGCGCAGGAAGAAGATGCGGATATTTGTCTTTATGGTCACTTGCATGTTCCAAATGCTTGGATGGAAGGAAAGACCCTCTTTTTAAATCCTGGTTCTATCAGTCAGCCACGTGGGACCATCAGAGAATGCCTCTATGCTCGTGTAGAAATTGATGATAGCTACTTTAAAGTGGACTTTTTGACCCGTAACCATGAGGTCTATCCAGGCTTATCCAAGGAGTTTGCTCGATGATTGCCAAAGAGTTTGAACAGTTTTTACTGGAGCAAGAGGAAACCTTTTTAACTTCTGCTGAAAATTTGGCTGTACTCATTGATAGCCACAATGCAGATCATGCAATTCTCCTCCTTAGCCAGATGACCTATACCAGAGTGCCAGTAGTGACTGATGAGAAAGAATTTGTCGGAACCATTGGACTAAGAGACATTCTGGCCTACCAGATGGAGCAGGGCTTGAGTCAGGAAGCTATGGCAGATACGGATATCGTGCATATGACCAAGAAGGACGTAGCAGTTGTCAGTCCAGACTATACACTGACGGATGTTTTACATAAGTTAGTGGATGAGTCTTTCCTACCAGTCGTTGACAAGGATGGTATCTTCCAAGGCATTATCACACGGAAATCAATCCTTAAGGCTGTCAATGCTCTCTTGCATGACTTTAGTAAGGAATATGAGATTCGAAGCAAATGAGAGAAGGAATTTCAGCATTTTTAGAAGAAAAACAAGGTTTGTCTGTAAATTCTAAGCAATCCTATAAGTATGACTTGGAGCAGTTTTTAGATTTGATTGGAGAACGAATCTCTGAGACAAGTTTAAAAATCTACCAAGCTCAACTATCAAATTTTAAAATTAGTGCCCAAAAGCGTAAGGTTTCTGCTTGCAATCAATTTCTTTACTTTTTATACCAGAAGGGAAAAATTGGTACCTTTTATCGTTTAGAATTGCCAAAACAGGCTGAGAAAAAGCAAGTTCAGTCAGAACTTTTAGACTTGAGTTCTTTCTGGCAAGAAAGTACCTATCCAGAGGGACGCTTGTTGGCCTTACTGATAGTTGAGTTGGGCCTCTTACCAAGTGAAATTCTAGCCTTAAAAACAAGTGATGTGAATCTAGACTTTCAAGTATTGAGAATCAAGAAAGCTTCTCAACAAAGAATCTTGAGCCTTCCCACAAATTTGCTTGCAGAGTTAGAACCCTTGATGGGGCAGACCTATCTTTTTGAAAAATCTGGGAAGCCATACTCCCGTCAGTGGGCCTTTCGTCAGTTAGAAGCCTTTCTAAAGGAAAAAGGTTTTTCAGACTTATCTGCCCAAAAATTGAGAGAACAGTTTATATTAAGACAAATCGAAGAAAAGGTTGACTTGTACGAAATTGCTAAAAAATTAGGATTAAAGACAGTCATGACCTTGGAAAAATATAGATAATGGATATTAAATTAAAAGATTTTGAAGGGCCTTTGGATCTTCTTTTGCACTTGGTTTCAAAGTACCAGATGGATATCTATGATGTGCCCATTACAGAGGTTATCGAGCAATATCTAGCCTATATCTCCACATTACAAGCTATGCGTTTGGAAGTCGCAGGTGAGTACATGGTCATGGCTAGTCAACTCATGCTCATAAAGAGTCGCAAGCTCTTGCCCAAGGTTGCAGAAGTGACAGACCTAGAGGATGACCTGGAGCAGGACCTCCTTTCTCAAATCGAAGAATACCGTAAGTTTAAACTTTTGGGAGAGCAGTTGGAAGTGAAGCATCAAGAACGAGCTCAGTATTACTCAAAAGCGCCGACAGAGTTGATTTATGAGGATGCTGAACTTGTGCATGATAAGACTACTATCGATCTTTTCTTAGCCTTTTCAAACTTGCTTTCCAAGAAAAAAGAAGAATTCTCGAAAAACCATACAACCATTTTACGAGATGAGTACAAGATTGAGGATATGATGGTTATCGTCCGAGAAGCCTTACTTGAAGGTCAGCGATTATGCTTGCAAGATTTGTTTAAAGAAACCAAGGATTTACAAGAGGTCATCACGCTCTTTTTAGCGACCTTGGAGTTGATTAAAACCCAAGAAATTCTCTTAATCCAAAAAGAGAGCTTTGGAGATATCTATCTCATGAAAAAGAAAGACGAAAATCAAGTAGAACAAAGTCAGGCTTGATAGAGAGGAAATATGAGTACTTTAGCAGAAATAGAAGCGCTCTTGTTTGTAGCGGGTGAAGAGGGGATAAGGATTCGCCAGTTGGCTGAACTCCTTTCTTTGCCACCGACTGGGATTCAGCAAAGCTTAGAAAAGTTAGTCCAAAAGTATGAAAAAGACCAGGATTCCAGTTTAGCCTTGATTGAGACAGGTGGTGCCTACAGATTGGTAACCAAGCCTCAATTCGCAGCTATTTTGAAAGAATATTCTAAGGCGCCCATCAACCAGAGTCTATCTCGAGCTGCGCTAGAAACCTTGTCCATCATTGCTTACAAGCAGCCTATCACACGGATAGAAATTGATATTATTCGGGGGGTTAATTCAAGTGGAGCGCTAGCTAAGTTACAGGCCTTTGACTTGATACGTGAAGATGGAAAGAAAGAAGTTCTTGGTCGCCCTAATCTCTATGTAACTACGGATTATTTCCTAGATTACATGGGTATTAATCATCTGGAAGAATTGCCAGTGATAAATGAGCTTGACATTCAAGCCCAAGAAAGCCAATTATTTGGTGAAAGGATAGAAGAAGATGAGAATCAATAAATATATTGCCCACGCAGGTGTGGCCAGTAGGAGAAAAGCAGAAGAGTTGATCAAGCAAGGCTTGGTGACGGTTAACGGCCAAGTGGTACGTGAATTAGCGACGACTATCAAGTCAGGAGACAAGGTCGAAGTTGAAGGCCAACCCATCTACAACGAAGAAAAGGTCTATTATCTGCTTAATAAACCACGCGGAGTGATTTCCAGTGTGACAGATGACAAGGGTCGTAAGACTGTTGTCGACCTTTTGCCTAATGTCAAAGAGCGTATCTACCCTGTAGGACGTTTGGACTGGGATACCTCAGGTGTCTTGATTTTGACAAATGATGGTGACTTTACGGATGAGATGATTCACCCTCGTAATGAGATTGATAAGGTCTATGTTGCGCGTGTGAAAGGGATTGCCAACAAAGAAAATCTTCGTCCCTTGACTCGTGGAGTAGAGATTGATGGCAAGAAGACCAAGCCGGCTGTTTATGAGATTCTTAAAGTAGATCCAGTTAAAAACCGTTCAGTTGTTCAGTTGACCATTCATGAAGGACGCAATCACCAGGTCAAAAAAATGTTTGAAGCTGTTGGTCTCCAAGTAGATAAACTTTCTCGAACTCGTTTTGGTCATCTAGACTTGACAGGACTTCGTCCAGGAGAATCACGCCGTCTCAATAAAAAAGAAATCAGCCAACTACACACCATGGCTGTAACAAATAATAAATAATGAAAAAAATCTTAATTGCGCCAGTGCGCTTTTACCAACGCTTTATCTCGCCAGCCTTTCCACCGTCTTGCAGATTTGAGCCCAGCTGTTCAAACTATATGATTCAGGCTATTGAAAAACATGGATTCAAGGGAGTTTTGATGGGCTTGGCTAGGATATTACGTTGCCATCCTTGGTCTGAAACGGGTAAAGATCCAGTACCAGACTACTTTTCATTAAAGCGAAATACAAGAGAAGAAGGATCACATTTGTGATTCTTTTATTGTTATAAGAGTAAGTTACTTGGTAAAATGTTGATTTCCACTACCTTTCTCCTATAAAAAGTGGTAAAATGGTTGAAAGAAAGAAGGGATAGAAATGACAACATTATTTTCTAAAATCAAAGAAGTAACAGAACTTTCCGCTATCTCAGGTCATGAAGCACCTGTTCGCGCTTATCTTCGTGAAAAATTAACACCTCACGTGGATGAAGTTGTGACTGATGGCTTGGGTGGTATTTTTGGGGTGAAGCACTCAGAAGTTGAAAATGCACCTCGTGTTTTGGTAGCCTCTCACATGGATGAAGTTGGTTTTATGGTTAGTGAAATCAAGCCAGACGGAACCTTCCGAGTAGTCAGCATTGGTGGTTGGAACCCTATGGTTGTCAGCAGCCAACGCTTTAAACTCTTTACACGTGAAGGACGTGAGATTCCAGTAATTTCAGGTTCAGTTCCTCCACATTTGACTCGTGGCACAGGTGGACCAACCATGCCAGCTATTTCGGATATCGTTTTTGACGGTGGTTTTGCGGATAAGGCTGAGGCTGAAAGTTTTGGTATCCGTCCTGGAGACACAATCGTTCCAGATAGTAGCGCAATCCTAACTGCTAATGAAAAAAATATCATCTCAAAAGCATGGGATAACCGTTACGGTGTGCTCATGGTTAGCGAGTTGGCTGAAAACTTGTCAGGTCAAAAACTAGGAAATGAACTTTATCTTGGAGCTAACGTCCAAGAAGAAGTTGGACTTCGTGGTGCCCATGCATCTACAACAAAATTTGATCCAGAAGTATTCCTTGCGGTGGATTGCTCACCAGCAGGTGATGTTTATGGTGGTCAAGGTAAGATTGGTGATGGAACCTTGATTCGTTTCTACGATCCAGGTCACTTGCTTCTCCCAGGCATGAAAGATTTCCTTTTGACAACTGCTGAAGAAGCTGGTATCAAGTATCAATACTACTGTGGAAAAGGTGGAACTGACGCAGGTGCAGCTCATCTGAAAAATGGTGGTGTCCCATCAACCACAATCGGTGTCTGCGCTCGTTATATCCACTCTCATCAAACACTTTATGCTATGGACGATTTCCTTGAAGCCCAAGCTTTTCTACAAGCCTTGGTTAAAAAATTGGATCGTTCTACAGTAGATTTGATCAAAAATTATTAAACTAAAAAGATGGAGGTGATAGGTATGGAAGAATCAAACCTAGAAACCTTGATACGGGACCTTTACAATCATGCCCGTCAAAACTTGAGTGAAGATTTAGTGGTTGCACTCCTAGAAACTGCTAAGCAGTTGCCCAGCACCAATGAGCGCTTGCTTGCAGTTCGACTTTCAGGGCTAGTCACACTTGAACTTCTCAAGAATCCTAGAACACCTGCGCCAGAGTTAGTCAATCTGGCCAGTTTTATCCAAAAGGAAGAAGCAAGGTACAAGGGTGCAGCTGCCTCTTCCATTATGATTGGAGAGCTATTTAAAATGCTTTGATTCGAAAGAATCAAAGCATTTTTTTATATTAAATTTGTTCAGCCAAAACCTTTTCAGCAAGGTTCATAGCGTGGTCTGACACACGAGTATAGTGTGAAATGATATCGATAAAGTTGACACCTGCTTGGGTAGAACATTCACCATTGTTTAGGCGCTTGATGTGAGTCTTACGAAGGACACGTTCCATCTTGTTGATGGCTTCATGGCGTTCAATAAGAGCTTGAGCTTTTTCAAGGTCATTATTTTCAACACTTTCAAGAGCATCTTTAACGAAATCGCTTGTTTGACGGTAAATCTCTTCCAACTCTTCTAGGGCTGAGTTAGAGAATTGAACATTCTTGCGTTGCAAGTAGTCGTTAAGATTAATCAAAGCTTCAGCGTGGTCACCGATACGTTCCAAGTCTCGAGAAGAGTCAAGGATGTTGGTTAAGACTTCACTCTCTTTTTGGCTCAATGCTTCACTAGATAGACTAATGAGGTAACGTGTTAATTTCTCGTCGATTGTGTTGATAGCTTCTTCGGTCTTGTGTCCTTTTTCTGCGACTTTTTCATTAGAATTGATAATGTAGTCGTAAGAAAGATCGAATGCTTTAACAGCATAGTTTCCTAGGTGCAAGAGTTCTTTCTTGGCATTTCCTAGGGCGATAGAAGGAGCTTGCTTGATGAGTTGTTCATCCAGGTAAAGAGGTTCGTATTTAACAACTTCGTCTTCACCAGGGATTAGCTTAGTAACAAAGTAAGCCAAAGCACCGATGAATGGGAATTGTACGATGGTATTACTTACGTTAAAGGCACCGTGTGAGAAGGCAATTGTCATCTCAGGTGAGAGGTGAAGTAGTGCCTGGAAGTACTCGATCATCGAAGTGAATGGGCCTAACAAGATTAAGCAGAGGATGGTTCCTAAAACGTTAAAGGTAACGTGTGTTGCTGCAACTCGTTTAGCAGAGATATTTGCTCCGGCTGCTGCGATAATAACTGTTAAGGTTGTACCGATATTATCTCCGAATAGGACTGGTAGTGCCCCTTTGAGGTCGAGGAATCCACCTGCATAAAGACCTTGTAGGATCCCGATGGTTGCAGAAGAAGCCTGAATCAGAACGGTAATAACTGCACCAGCCACAACTCCCAAGATAGGATTTTGACCCAAGGTAACCATGTATTCCTTAAACTGAGGCAAGTCTTTAAGAGGGCTCATCCCAGCACTAATGAGGTTGAGGGCATAGAAGATACCACCCACACCAAAAAGGATACGTCCAATATTATTTGCAGTACGGTTTTTTGTAAAGAATAAGAACATGGTTCCAAGGAAAATCAAGGGTAGGGCATACTCGCCAAGTTTGAAACCGATGATGAAGGACGTTACGGTCGTTCCAATATTGGCTCCCATGATAATCCCGATGGCCTGTCTAAGGGTGAGGAGACTAGCACTGACCAGTCCAACCGTAATAACCGTTACACCTGTACTTGACTGGATGAGGGCAGTGACGACAATCCCCACTAAGACCCCTAAAAAGGGATTACTTGTGTATTTGTCAATGTAATAACGAAGGCGGTCTCCAGCAGCTTGTTGCAAACCGTCCCCCATGGTCTTGATACTATATAGGAATAGTCCCAGACCACCTAAAAAGTGAAAAATAATTTCCTGCCAATTAATGGACATTTTCTTTTTCCTCCGAAAAATAATCGCGGAATTTCTCCCATTCTATTTTAAAGGATAAAAGTAAATCTAACAAGTAGTAAATGCTCTTTTTTTGAGAAAAATGTTGGTTTTATTCGAAAAATGGCAGATGATTGTCTAATTTATATTAATTCTTCACTTCTTTATAGTTCTTGAGGGGCCAGTGTTGACTCTTTTTCTAAATATCGTAAAATAAAAATGACCTGTTCTGTATATTTTTGGAACAGCTACTTTTTTAATTCAAAAATAAAGCGCTTACTTTCAGGAGAAAGTCAAAGGAGAAAAAGATGAAGAATCCATTTTTTGAAAAACGTTGTCGCTATAGTATTCGAAAATTGTCAGTGGGTGCCTGCTCATTGATGATTGGTTCAGTTCTATTTGCAGGTCCAGCTTTGGCTGAAGAGTCTGTCGTTCCAGAAAATGGGACAACAACTACAGCAGTAGCTTCAGAGCAACCGTCAACCACTACTCCAGCAGAAGCAACTACACCAGCACCAGAAGTATTGAAAGAGCTAGAAGCAAGGGAAGACAAGGAAAGTGAGCAACCAGTTTCAGAAGAAAAACCAACCTTGGACCAGTTGAATGCAGGTGATAAAGAAGCGACAAGTCCAACTGCTGAAACTCCTAAGGCTGAAGAAGCACCTGTGGCTACAGAAAATAAGGCTGAAGAGAAAGCAACTGTCTCAGACGTTCCTAAGAATGAAGAAAAAAGTCTTCGACCAAAAGAAATTAAATTTGACACTTGGGAAGATTTGTTGAAATGGGAACCAGGTGCTCGCGAAGACGATGCTATTAACCGCTCTTCAGTAGAACTAGCCAAGCGCTATCGTGGATATGTGGTTAACGAAAAAGCTAATAAGGACGCTAAGGTTGAAGCTCTTGCTAACACTAACTCTAAGGCTAAAGACCACGCTTCTGTAGGTGGTGAAGAGTTTAAAGCCTATGCTTTTGACTACTGGCAATACTTGAATTCAATGGTCTTCTGGGAAGGGCTCGTTCCAACTCCGGACGTGATTGATGCTGGTCACCGTAATGGTGTCCCTGTATTGGGTACACTCTTCTTCAACTGGTCTAACAGTATTGCAGACCAAGAAAAATTCGCTGCAGCCCTTCAACAAGACGAAGACGGAACATTCCCTATCGCTCGCAAGTTGGTTGATTTGGCCAAATATTATGGATTTGATGGCTACTTTATCAACCAAGAAACAACAGGTGATATCGTAACGCCCCTTGGTAAGAAAATGCGTGACTTCATGCTTTATACCAAGGAATATGCTGCTAAAGTCAACCATCCTGTCAAGTATTCTTGGTACGATGCCATGACCTATGAATATGGTCGTTATCACGAAGATGGACTTGGTGAATACAACTATCCATTCATGCAAAAAGAAGGGGACAAGGTTCCTGCAGATCACTTCTTTGCCAACTTTAACTGGACTAAAGAGAAAAATGACTATTCTGTAGCTATGGCCAAATGGCTAGAACGCAGTCAGTATGATGTTTTTGCAGGTTTGGAATTGCAACAAGGTGGTTCTTACAAGACAAAAGTGAAATGGGATGCCCTTCTAGATGAAAATGGTAAGCTCCGCTTATCACTTGGCCTCTTTGCACCTGATACTATCACGAGTCTTGGTAAGACAGGAGAAGACTATCACAAGAATGAAAATATCTTCTTTACAGGTTACCAAGGAGATCCAACAGGTCAAAAACCAGATGACAAGGACTGGTACGGGATTGCCAACCTTGTAGCTGATCGCACACCAGCAGTGGGACGTACCTTCACAACATCCTTTAACACTGGACATGGTAAAAAATGGTTCGTAGACGGAAAAGCTTCCAAGGATTCTGAATGGAACTATCGTTCTGTATCTGGTATCTTGCCTACATGGCGCTGGTGGCAGACATCATCAGCTGCTAAACTCCAAGCTGACTATGACTTTGAAGATGCCTACAATGGAGGAAACTCCCTTAAATTTGCTGGAGATCTAGCTGAAAATACCAACCAAGATGTTCGTCTCTATTCTACAAAACTGGAAGTAACAGATAAAACAAAACTTCGTGTTGCTCATAAAGGTGGTAAGGGAAGCAAGGTCTATGTAGAGTTTGCGACCCAGAAAAACTACACCTATGGTGGTGAGAATGCTCGTAAAGAGCTGACTCTATCTGACGATTGGACAAAAGATGAATTTGATTTGAGTGCCTTGGCAGGTCAGACTATTTACGGTATCAAGCTCACTTTTGAAAATACTGCTGCCCTTAAGGGCTATCAATTTAACTTGGGTGAGTTGACTGTAACAGATAATCAAGAGGCCCCACAAGTACCAACAGCTCTTAAAGTTGCCAAACAATCCCTTAAAAATGCCCAAGAAGCGGAAGCTATTGTTCAATTTACAGGTAACAAAGATGCTGACTTCTATGAAGTTTATGAGAAGGATGGCGATGCTTGGCGCCTATTGACAGGCTCATCTGCAACTACGATCTACCTACCAAAAGTTAGCCGTTCAGCTAGTGCAACTGGTACTAGTCAAGAGTTGAAGGTTGTCGCAGTTGGGAAGAATGGACTTCGCTCTGAAGCAGCAACTACAAACTTTGAGTGGGGAATGACTGTCCAAGATACCAGTCTTCCAAGACCTCTAGCAGAAAATATCGTTCCAGGAGCGACTGTTATCGGAAGTACCTTCCCAAATACAGAAGGTGGAGAAGGCATCGAAGGTATGTTGAATGGTACGATCACCAGTCTATCTGACAAATGGTCTTCTGCTCAGTTGAGTGGTAGTGTTGATATTCGTTTGACACAACCACGCCGTGTCGTTAGATGGGTCATGGACCATGCCGGTGCTGGTGGAGAATCTGTCAATGACGGCTTGATGAATACCAAGGACTTCGACCTCTACTACAAGGATGAAGCTGGAGAATGGAAACTAGCTAAAGCTGTTCGTGGCAATAAAGCTCATGTTTCAGATATCACCCTTGATAGCCCAATCACTGCGCAAGAATGGCGCTTGAACGTCATCACATCTGACAATGGAACACCATGGAAAGCCATTCGTATCTACAACTGGAAGATGTATGAAACTCTTGATACGGAGAGCCAAAACATTCCAATGGCTAAAGTGGCAGCGCGTGTCCTAACTGATAATAAGGTTCAACTAGGATTCTCAGAAGTTCCTGCTGGGGCAACCATCACAGTTTATGACAAGGCAGATTCACAAACTCCAATCGCTACCTTAAATACAGCAGTTGGAGGGGATCTGGCGACAAATCCATTGAGCTTTGAAAAACGTCCAAGTCTTCTTTACTACCGAACACAATTGCCAGGGAAAGAAATCAGTAATACTCTTGCGATAACAATTCCTCAGGATGAAAGAAAGATTAAGGCTGTCAGTCTAGAAGTAGCACCTAAAAAGGCAACTTATCAAGTTGGTGAGGAATTGAATCTTAAAGGTGGTCTTCTCCGTGTCAAATACGAAGGTGAAGAAGCAGATGAAGTCATCAACCTTAGTCATGCTGGTGTTGTAGTCAACGGCTACGATGCTCACCATCATGGCGAACAAGAGTTAACAGTAACCTATCTTGGTCTTCCAGTTGCAGGAAGTTTCAAGGTTCAAGTCACTGGTGAAGAAGCTGGTCCAAAAGAAGTCGCAGCCTTGTATATTAGCAAGCAACCGAAAATTGACTACTTGGTAGGCGATGCTCTAGACTTCTCAGAAGGACGTTTCAAGGTCTTGTATGATGATGAGACGGAGACTGAACATAGCTTTACAGACCAAGGAGTCGAAATTACAGGTTATGATTCTCAAAAGACAGGCCGTCAAAAACTTGAGTTGCACTATCAAGGACAAACTGTCGAATTTGATGTTCTAGTATCACCTAAGGCAGCCATTAACGACGAATATCTGAAACAAGAAATCACATCTGCTCAAGGACGCAAAGAAACATTAGCTTATACATTTGCGGATGCAGCAAAACAAGCAGCTCTAGTTGAGAAGATTGATGCAGCGAAAGCGATCTTAGAAAATCATGATGCTAGTCAAGAAGCAGTCAACCAAGCCTTGAATGACTTGAAACAAGCTGGTGTGGATTTGGATGGCAATCAACGTTATCAAACTGCTAGAGAAGAATTGGAAAGCTTGCTCGAATCCGTCATTGAAAAAGATCCTCAATCTGAGTTGATTGCACAAGCTGAAGCTTTGTTATCTTCACAAACGCCAACTCCAGAAGCTTTTGCGGACATAAAAGAAAAGCTGAATAAGAAACTAGCTCCTGCAGAAGAAAGCCACCATGTGGGTAGCTTAGAAGAAGGTGAAACTGCTCCAACAGTTGAAGTTCTACCTGAGCTAGTGGTTGAAACAGAAACTCAAGCCTTCGAACGCCAAGAACGTCCGTCAGGAGACCTCTTGGTGGGTGAACGTAGAATCGTTCAGGCAGGTATAGAAGGTCAGACTCGTCGTCTGATTGAAGTTGATGCTAAAGGCAATCGCACGCTTCTTCAGACAGAGGTAGTCAAGGAAGCAGTTGCAGAGATTACTGAAGTTGGGACTAGGGTAGAAAGTCGTGTTCAACCATTGGACGGTTCTGGGAATCTTGTTCTCGAAAAACTAGAATTGGAAGTGAAAGAAGAAGCCGTAGCTTTCAATCACCAAGAGCGTTCAACAGCAGATCTTTTATTAGGTGAACGCCGTGTGGTTCAAGCTGGTGAAGCTGGGCAAATCCGTCACATGATTGAGATAGATGTTAAAGGCAATCGCACACTTCTTCAGACAGAGGTAGTTAAGGAAGCTGTGGCTGAGATTGTTGAAGTTGGTACTAAGGTAGAAAGTCGTGTGCAACCACTAGAAGGACCAAAAGTATTGGAAGTTAAGAAACCAAGCTTGGTAGTTGAAGAAGAAGTTCTTGCATTTGCACGTGAAGAAAGAGAAAACTCAAACCTTTTAGCAGGTGAACATCGTCTAGTTCAAGCTGGAGTTGGAGGCCAAACTCGTCGTCTGATTGAAGTAGATACAGAAGGCAACCGCACTCTTCTTGAGACAGAAGTAGTCAAGGAAGCAGTGGCTGAGATTACTGAAGTTGGTACCAAAGTAGAAAGCCGTGTTCAACCACTAGACGGAGTCAAAGATTCGACCATTAGCAATCCAGCATTAGTGGTTGAGGAAGAAAAGGTTGCATACGGCCATGAAGAACGAGTAAATCCTAGTCTTCAAGCAGGAGAACGTCGCCTGGTTCAAGTAGGAGTTGAAGGACTTCGTAGAAATCTGGTAGAGGTTGATACTGAAGGCAACCGCAGTCTTAAGAGGACAGAACTTGTCAAAGAGCCAGTAACTGAGATTGTTGAAGTTGGTACAAAAGTGGCTGAAATTCCAACTGAAAAACCAGTCGCACCTGTTCAAGTGATTCAAACGACTAAGCAGGAAGTTTCAAAAGCTGAAAAACCTGAAGGAAAACAACTTCCAAGTACAGGTGAAGAAGTAGATACAAATCTCCTTGCTTTAGGATTGGTTGGAGTCCTAGGTGGCTTTGGACTACTCGCTCAAAAGAAAAAAGAAGATTGAGTTGAACTTCTAAATTACCGTCTGACAAGATAATAGTATTAAAAGGCAAGAGCCATTTTTGGTTCCTGCCTTTTTGCATTCTTAGAATGTTTGTGTTAAGATTTTTATTACTCCATAAGAAACCTTGTAATGAAATGTTTGCATGTTCTGCTTTTAATTTTTTTGGTTGTGTCTGTTTATAGAGTTATTTCTAGTAACTCTCAAGTAACTCTCATCAAGAATTGGTTTGGGGATAGGAAAGGAAAAAGACGATGAAATTGTTAAAAGTAGTCATTGCTGTAATCATTGTAGTAGTGAGCCTTGGCTTAGTAGTATTCATAGGAGCGAGTATGTATGCTGTTACTACAATCAATTTGCTATCTAACTCAGTCTATTATGCGCAACGGATGCCTCATAAGGAGGGGACAGAACCCGACTTAGTCATGTTGATTGAAAACATGGGGGAGATTTATACTCCGAAAATTGAAGGTATTCGCTATGATGATGGAGCGAAATTTATCGAAAATTCTATCGATTCAAGTGGTAATCCTACCAGTTTTGGTGAGTTTGATGGAGGTTATGGCTACAGTGATAAAAACGATGTGTCCTATAAGTTTGATAA
Source organism: uncultured Streptococcus sp. (assembly GCF_963511325.1). GTDB lineage: Bacteria > Bacillota > Bacilli > Lactobacillales > Streptococcaceae > Streptococcus. The sequence continues at coordinate 28,844 of NZ_CAUPII010000008.1, read as the reverse complement.
GAATTTTGAGCTTGAGTGGACCCTCGATAAAGAGTATAAAGAAATTGATCTTGCAACAATTGATGAAACAAAGATAAAAGGAGAGATTAGAGAGACCCTTAAACCCATACTTGATGTACAATCTAAGCCCGTTGTCAATCTTCAATGGTTGTTTAATATGAAGTATCAGGATAGGTTTAATTAGAGATGCAGATAGGTCTTTAATTTGAAATTAAACTGAACAAAAGTGATTGAACTCTTAGAAATGCGATGCTGATATTTCTGAGAGTTTTTCTATCGCCATGCAAAACTTTCAAAATAGATTTTTAAAAATTGAACGGTTTCTGAAGAGTTAGTTCAAAAAATAAAGACACAACTCCAGACAGTAGCTCTTTCTCTATAAATGAGCAACATACCATAGATGAAGATAAAAACAGTGAGGGATTTCCTCAGAGAGTAAAGAGTAAGTTTAATTTACTAGAGAGACCTGTTTCAAGATAAAAGTTTAAGGTTTTGCTATCTCTTTTATTGATTTTGTGATATAATTAACACGTAAAAAAAATTAAGGAGTCTTTCCAAATGGCAAAATTGACTGTTAAAGACGTTGAGTTGAAAGGGAAAAAAGTTCTCGTTCGTGTTGACTTCAACGTACCTGTAAAAGATGGCGTGATTACTAATGACAACCGTATCACTGCAGCTCTTCCAACTATCAAGTACATCCTTGAACAAGGTGGACGTGCGATTCTTTTCTCTCACCTTGGACGTGTAAAAGAAGAAGCAGACAAAGCTGGTAAATCACTTGCTCCTGTAGCTGCTGACTTGGCTGCTAAATTGGGTCAAGAAGTTACATTCCTTCCAGGTGTAACTCGTGGTGCTGAATTGGAAGCAGCTATCAACGCTCTTGAAGATGGACAAGTTCTTTTGGTTGAAAACACTCGTTTTGAAGATGTTGACGGTAAGAAAGAATCTAAAAATGATCCTGAACTTGGTAAATACTGGGCATCACTTGGAGATGGTATCTTCGTAAACGATGCATTCGGTACAGCTCACCGTGCACACGCATCTAACGTTGGTATCTCAGCAAACGTTGAAAAAGCAGTTGCTGGATTCCTTCTTGAAAACGAAATTGCATACATCCAAGAAGCTGTTGAAGCTCCAGAACGTCCATTCGTGGCTATCCTTGGTGGTTCAAAAGTTTCAGATAAGATCGGTGTTATCGAAAACTTGCTTGAAAAAGCTGATAAAGTTCTTATCGGTGGTGGTATGACTTACACATTCTACAAAGCACAAGGTATCGAAATCGGTAACTCACTTGTAGAAGAAGACAAATTGGATGTTGCGAAAGCTCTTCTTGAAAAAGCAAACGGCAAATTGATCTTGCCAGTTGACTCAAAAGAAGCTAATGCATTTGCTGACTACACTGAAGTGAAAGACACTGAAGGTGAAGCAGTAGACCCAGGATTCCTTGGTTTGGATATCGGTCCAAAATCTATCGCTAAATTTGATGAAGCATTGACTGGTGCGAAAACAGTTGTATGGAACGGACCTATGGGTGTATTTGAAAACCCTGACTTCCAAGCTGGTACAATCGGTGTGATGGACGCTATCGTGAAACAACCAGGCGTTAAATCAATCATCGGTGGTGGTGATTCAGCTGCCGCAGCAATCAACCTTGGACGTGCAGACAAGTTCTCATGGATTAGTACGGGCGGAGGCGCTTCAATGGAACTTCTCGAAGGTAAAGTTCTTCCAGGACTTGCAGCTTTGACTGAGAAATAAGAATATAGAAAAAGGAGGACTCAGGTTCTCCTTTTTTTGCGCTCTTTTAAAGTTAAAGAGTACTGAGGGATAATTGGACAGAATCCAAAAAAAACAGTAAAATAGAGGAATACCAATCTAAATGAAATTTGAGTGATGAACGTGGAAAAAAGAGAGAATCTTACAAAAACAGCTATTTGCGGTATTATCAATGTTACCCCAGATTCTTTTTCTGACGGGGGCCAATTTTTTGCTATTGAAGAAGCCTTAAAACAGGCTAGAAAATTGATAGCTGAAGGTGCCACTATCTTAGATATCGGTGGAGAATCTACTCGACCTGGAAGTGGCTATGTTGAGATTGGAGAGGAAATCCAGCGTGTGGTTCCAGTCATTCAGGCTATTCGTCAAGAAAGTGATGTTCTGATTTCGGTCGATACTTGGAAAAGCCAAGTGGCAGAAGCAGCTTTAAATGCTGGTGCCAATATAGTCAATGACATTACAGGCCTTATGGGGGATGAGAAGATGGCAGAGGTGGTTGCCAGGGCTGGAGCTCAGGTGGTCATCATGTTTAATCCAGTCATGGCACGCCCTCAGCACCCTAGTTCACTCATATTTCCTCATTTTGGATTTGGAGAGCCTTTTACAAAGGAAGACTTAGCAGACTTTGAACAACTACCAGTAGAAGAATTGATGACAGCTTTCTTTGATCGTGCTCTAGTAAGAGCGGAAAAAGCAGGGATTTCGAAAGAAAACATCATGCTGGATCCAGGGATTGGCTTTGGTTTGACAAAGAAAGAAAATCTCATCCTCCTACGTGACCTTGATAAGCTTCACGAGATGGGCTATCCTATCTTTTTAGGAGTCTCTCGCAAGCGCTTTGTCATCAATATTCTTGAAGAAAATGGATTTGAAGTCAATCCTGATACTGAAGAAGGCTTCCGAAATCGTGATACGGCTTCGGCTTATGTGACTAGTATCGCTACTAGACAAGGTGTGGAAGTGGTGCGCGTGCACGATGTAGCCAGCCACAAGATGGCAGTCGAAATTGCGTCTGCTATCCGTCTGGCAGACCATGCGGAAAATTTAGATTTGAAACAATATAAGTAAGATGAATAAAAACGAAACGAATCAGTGGATTGCCCACTACCGGACAGACCAACCGCACTTTGGTTTGGAAAGAATGGTAGAGCTTTTAGCTTTACGAGGCAATCCACATCTTAAGCTTAAGGTTATCCACATTGGTGGAACCAATGGCAAGGGCTCTACTATAGCCTTTTTGAAGAATATGCTGGAAAAGATGGGGCTAAGAGTTGGAGTTTTTAGCTCTCCCTATCTGATTCATTATACCGACCAGATTGCCATTAATGGGGAATCTATCCCAGAAGCAAGATTAGAGTCCTTGATGGCGGATTATCGTTTACTACTTGAAGGGGAGCATGCTCAAGCCTTGCAAGGAACGACAGAATTCGAGATTATCACTGCTATAGCTTATGACTATTTTGCTTCTGAGCAAGTCGATGTGGCGATTATGGAAGTTGGTATGGGCGGACTTTTGGATAGTACCAATGTCTGTCAACCCATCCTAACAGGCATCACTACCATTGGGTTGGATCATGTAGCACTTTTAGGAGATAGCTTGGAAGCCATAGCAGAGCAGAAAGCAGGGATTATCAAACAAGGAATTCCTCTAGTGGCTGGTCACATTGTCCCAGAAGCCTTGGCGGTTATTGACCAGATTGCAAAAGCGAAACAAGCTACCAGAATCGCCTATGGAGATGCCTATCAAGTCAGTCATTATGAGAGTATTGTGACTGGCGAGACCTTTGGCTATACAAGTGCTGTTAGACAAGGTCGCTTCCAGACAGGATTGCTGGGTTTGCACCAGATAGAAAATGCTGGGATGGCGCTGGCCTTGTTAGATAGCTATTGCCAAGCGACTGGTCGAGAATTGCCAGATAATGCTTTAGTGGCTCAAGCTTTGGAAGAAACAAGCTGGCCTGGACGCTTGGAAGTTGTTTCTAGAGAACCCTTGATGATTTTGGATGGAGCACACAATCCTCATGCTGTCAAAGCTTTGTTGGCTACCTTGAAAGAATGCTTTACGGACTATCAGAAGGAAATCCTCTTTACTTGTATCAAAACCAAGGCCTTGGAGGACATGTTGGACTTGCTAGAAACCTTGCCTGATACTAAGATTACGCTAACTCATTTTGAGGATAGTCGTGCGACGGATGAAAAAATCTTGAAAGAGCTAGCTGATTCTAGAAATTTCAACTACCAAGATTGGCAAGAATTTCTAGACCAAAAATTATCAGAAAATGAAGAGAAAAAAACAGTTAGGATTATCACGGGCTCATTATACTTTTTAGCCCAAGTGAGAGCCTACCTAATGGAGGGGAAAAATTAGAATGGATACACAAAAGATTGAAGAAGCTGTAAAAATGATTATCGAGGCAGTTGGTGAGGATGCAAATCGCGAAGGCTTGCAGGAAACACCAGCCCGTGTAGCCCGCATGTACCAAGAGATTTTTTCAGGTCTTGGGCAAACTGCTGAAGAGCACCTGTCAAAGTCCTTTGAGATTATCGATGACAATATGGTAGTGGAAAAGGATATCTTTTTCCATACCATGTGTGAACACCACTTTTTACCATTTTATGGTCGAGCTCACATTGCCTATATCCCAGATGGACGTGTAGCAGGTTTATCAAAGTTAGCTCGTACTGTGGAAGTTTACTCTAAAAAGCCACAGATTCAAGAGCGTTTGAATATTGAGGTGGCCGATGCCTTGATGGAGTATTTGGGTGCTAAGGGAGCTTTTGTTGTCATCGAAGCAGAGCATATGTGTATGAGTATGCGTGGTGTTCGAAAACCAGGAACTGCGACCTTGACTACAGTAGCTCGTGGTCTATTTGAGACAGATAAGGATCTTCGGGATCAGGCTTATCGTCTGATGGGACTATAAAAAATCCGCGTCAAGCGGATTTTTCTAGAAAGGATTAGTTATGGATCAACTGCGAATTAAAGACCTAGAAATTTTTGCCTTTCATGGACTTTTCCCTAGTGAGAAGGAACTGGGGCAGAAGTTTGTCGTTTCAGCCACCCTATCCTATGATATGACCAAGGCTGCGACAGACTTGGATTTAACTGCTTCTGTCCATTACGGAGAACTTTGCCAGCAATGGACGACATGGTTTCAGGAAACGAGTGAGGATTTGATTGAAACAGTAGCCTACAAACTAGTAGAGCGTACTTTTGAGACCTATCCTATCGTTCAAGAGATTGAGCTGGAACTAAAAAAACCTTGGGCACCTATCCATCTTCCGCTGGATACTTGTTCAGTAACCATCCACCGTCGCAAACAGCGTGCCTTTATCGCTTTAGGAAGCAATATGGGGGATAAGACGACTAATCTCCAGCAAGCGATTGACAAAATGCAAGCTCGTGGCATCCATGTTCTCAAGGAGTCTAGCGTAATTACGACTAAGCCTTGGGGTGGAGTGGAGCAGGATAGCTTTGCTAATCAAGTGGTTGAGGTGGAAACCTGGTTGCCAGCTCCAATCTTGTTAGAAACCTTGTTAGAGATTGAATCAGAGATGGGACGGGTCAGAGAGGTGCATTGGGGACCTCGCTTGATTGACCTGGATTTGCTTTTTGTAGAGGACCAGGTCATCTATACAGACGACCTCATCTTGCCTCATCCTTATATTGCTGAGCGTCTCTTTGTTTTAGAGTCTTTACAGGAAATAGCCCCCCATTTTATCCACCCAACACTGAAACAACCGATTCGGCACTTGTATCGTCAATTGGAGAAAGAAAATGCCTAAGTTTTCCGAAACTTATAGTAAATGGAGAAGTCTAGGGGAGGGAGCGCTAGCTATTGTCCTAGGTCTTCTCTTGATTTGTTTTGGGCAGATTGTACCGAGGCTTGGTTATCAACTCTTGATGGGGTACTTTTCCTTGTCGGCTATTTGGCATTTATTGACACGATGGTTTCAGGAAAAGTCCCGTAGAGAAAATATTTTTGTAACCATAGCCAAGCTCTTTCTTGCAGTCATCCTATTTGATTCAGTCATCCTGCAAGGGATAGCCCTCTATCTCCTTGTGATGATTATCGGAGGTTATCAACTGTTTACAGGTCTGATCAGTCTGATTACTTGGTTGATTTACCGAAATAATCATATCCATCCGAGGGTCAATTACTTATTTGATGCAATGTGGATGATGGGATTTGGTCTCTATAGTATCTCCCCTTTTCATGATGCAACAAATTTTGAGTTGCTCCTGTTAGGTTTTTACTTAATCATGTTGGGAGCGAGTAGTGTCAGGGATGGTTTCTATTTTGAAAAAGGGAGAAGTAATCCCAAGCTGAAGCGCAGAATGAGAATGACACTGCCTATATTCATGACAGCTTTGATTCCAATCAGCACTTTACGACGATGGAATGAACTGTTATCTACTCATCAGACGGAAGAAAGTCAAGTACATTCAGAGAGGAAAAATGATCAGACAGTTGATTTGGAAATTTTTATCCATGCTTCAGAATCCTCTTTCTTTTTAGCCATGGGGCATGTGGATATCTGCTATCAAGGTCAGGTTATCTCCTATGGTTCTTATGATCCTCACTCGGAGCGTTTATTTGGGATGATTGGGAATGGGGTTTTGTTTAAGGCCAATAAAGAGAAATACATCGAACTCTGTAAGAGAGAAAGTCAGAAAACTCTATTTGCCTATGGCTTAAGCTTGTCTGAGCAACAGAAAAAAGCTATAGAAGAACAACTGAGAGAAATTGAAGGACTCTTAATTCCTTGGAAACCAAGTTCGCAACTCATGAAAAGAAGAGAAGGGGAAATCAAGCATACCTACTCTTATCAGCTGAAACACGAGGCTGATGCCACTCTTTATAAGTTCAGTTCGTCCAAGTTTAAGACTTATTTTGTTCTCAGCACAAATTGTGTCTTATTGGCTGACTCTATCGTGGGTAAAGCTGGAACAGACATTCTCAGCCCCCAAGGATTTATTGTCCCAGGAACTTATCAGGATTATCTTGACTTAGAATACACCAAACCAAGTGGTATAGTAGTCAGTCGTTCCATTTATTAGCAAAAAGAAAACTCTAGTTTCCTAAGTAGATAGAGGAGACTAGAGTTTTTAAAATAGGTCATTTTCTTCTGGTAGGAGAATGGTTTCCTTCCCATCCATATCCATGACCAGAACTTTAGGTGGATAGAGTGGGTCAAAGGGATGATTGAAGTCGAATTCAATCGTAGTTGGTAGATGTTGACTAGAAAAACGAAAAGTGATGGAGCCTTCATGATTCAAAAGTCGAAATTCCAATTCATCTTCTAGCTCAAAAACATGCTTTAAAAAATGATCGATTATATACCAGATTGAATCGATAACATCGTCGGGTAAATTGGTCACCACACCGAAACTGGCACATCGTCTATGAGAATCTGTAAAAGCCATTCCTATCTCCTAATTGATTTTTTTATTATCATACTGCAAACTGCTAGAAAAATCAAGAAAAGTCAACTACCTTTAAAAATATGAGAATGATTTTGAAATTTTTTCAACGAATCTTCATCAAACGCTTGAAAATGCTTACAATTAGTGGTAAAATGAGAACAGTGGAATCATGAAAACAAAATTTTCAAAGTAGAAAGGAAACGGAATGAACACAGATGATACAGTAACAATTTATGACGTTGCCCGAGAAGCGGGAGTGTCAATGGCGACTGTCAGCCGTGTTGTCAATGGCAATAAAAATGTTAAAGAAAATACTCGAAAGAAAGTCTTAGAGGTTATTGAACGTCTAGATTATCGTCCTAATGCAGTAGCACGTGGTCTAGCAAGCAAGAAAACGACAACAGTTGGAGTCGTCATTCCAGATATCACAAATACTTATTTCTCTGCCCTTGCTAAAGGGATTGACGATATCGCGGAGATGTACAAATACAACATCGTCCTTGCTAACAGTGATGAGGATGATGAAAAGGAAGTATCTGTGGTCAATACTCTCTTTTCTAAACAGGTGGATGGCGTTATCTTCATGGGTTATCATTTAACTGAGAAGATTCGCTCAGAGTTTTCACGCTCACGCACACCTGTGGTTCTTTCAGGAACAGTGGATGTGGAGCACCAACTTCCAAGTGTCAATATTGACTATAAACATGCTACGGTTGATGCAGTTCGCCATCTCTTGAAACGAAATAAAAAAATTGCCTTCGTTAGTGGACCATTAGTGGATGATATTAATGGCAAGATTCGCTTATCTGGCTACAAAGATGCTTTGAAAGAAGCGGGAATTAATTACAGTGAAGGTCTTGTTTTTGAATCAAAATACCGTTATGATGATGGTTATGCCTTGGCAGAACGCTTGATTTCTTCTAAAGCAACCGCAGCGATTGTAACAGGAGATGAACTAGCAGCAGGTGTGTTGAACGGACTTGCTGACAAGGGAGTTTCTGTACCAGAAGACTTTGAAATCATCACCAGTGATGATTCACAAATCGCGCGCTATACTCGTCCAAACTTAACCACCATTGCGCAACCTTTGTATGACCTTGGTGCTATTAGTATGCGTATGTTGACGAAAATTATGCATAAGGAAGAGTTAGAAGAGCGTGAAGTTCTTTTGCCACATGGTTTGGTAGAACGTCATTCAACTCGTAAAGATTAACCAGAAGAGGTCGGGATAAAAATCCCGACCTCGCTTTTTAGTAGTAAAAACTTTTTGGTCAATGGTTCAAGTATCAAGTTGATGGTAGAAGGCTTGCGGGGGTGACTAGAAAACAAGACTTGATCTAGTAATTTCTATCTCACCGACTTTTTTATACTCAATGAAAATCAAAGAGCAAACTAGGAAACTAGCCGCAGGTTGCTCAAAGCACTGCTTTGAGGTTGTAGATAAGACTGACGAAGTCAGTTACATATACCTACGCAAGGCGACGTTGACGAGGTTTGAATTTGATTTTCGAAGAGTATTATCCTTCCATATAGGCTCGTAATTCCTCTCCTGTAAGGCCAGCATTGATAGCAATGAGGAGTTTGAGACGAGCTTTTTGAGCATTTAGCTCTTTGACAAAAAATACGCCAGCATTTTGTAGACAAACGCCACCCCCCTCATAGGCATAAACAGGTTCGGCAATCCCGTTAAAACAACGAGAAACCAAGGCGATGGGGAGCCCTTCTTGGATAAGAGCGTTCAATTTTTGTGATGTTTCCTTGGGAACATTTCCAGCACCAAAGGCCTGGATAATAAGACCATCTAGCTGGTCAACAGGAAGCAAATTAAGGAGTTCTTCTGTCATGCCAGCATAGACTGGAATAATTGGAATCAAGCCCTGGATCCTTTCAAGGTCAAAACGAATACGGGGTTCAGCTGTTTTGAAGTAGAGAATCTCCTGTTTCATGATGAGCCCAAGAGGGCCGTGGGTCGGCGTTTGAAAGGTACTAACATTTGTCGTGTGCGTCTTGGTCACATACTTAGCAGCGTGGATTTCATCATTCATCACGACCAAGACACCCTTATCAGCAGCCTTATCGTCACTCGCTACACGTAGGGCACTGAGATAATTGTAGACACCATCGCTTCCGAGTTCGTTGGAACTACGCATGGCCCCTGTTAGTACGATCGGTTTGTGAGGAACCTCCATGGTATCGAGGAAATAGGCAGTCTCCTCCAAGGTATCTGTCCCATGTGTAATCACGAAACCGTCATAATGATCAGCCTCCTCTTTGATTTTTTGATAGAGGGCCAGCATATGCTTGGGTTTAATATGGGGACTTGGCAGATTAAAAAAGTCGAGGGCGTGGACTTCAACTCCTTCAAGTGGATTGGATACATGATTCATAGGGTTTTCTTGGCTAGTTACAACAGCGCCAGAGTCATCGGCTTGCATGGAAATAGTACCACCCGTATGTAAAACAAGGATTTTCTTAGGCATGATTTACTCACTCTTTCTGAAATGTGGTATAATCATTGTATCACAAAAGGGGAGATTGAGGTAGGATGGAAGTCAAAGCTGTTTTTTTTGATATCGATGGAACACTGGTCAACGATCGCAAGAGTGTTTTGAAATCCACTAAGGACGCGATTAAGATTGTGAAGGACCAGGGAGTGCTTGTTGGAGTAGCGACAGGGCGAGGACCTTTTTTTGTTAAGGATTTAATGGATGATTTAGATCTGGATTTTGCTGTAACCTATAACGGCCAATATATCTTTAATAAAGACAGAGTCTTGTTTACAAGTCCTCTTTCCAAATCTCATTTACGGCAGTTGATAGCCTATGCTAAAAAAGAGGGCAAGGAGATTGCTTTGGGGACTAAGGATGCCATGCTGGGTTCAAAAATCATGTCTTTTGGCCTAGGTTCTTTTTCACAAAGAGTGAGTCGTTTTGTCCCCTCTATGTTGACTCGTACAGTTAGTCATTCCTTTAATCGAATGGTGAGTAAGGTCGTTCCTCAGAAGGAAGAAGACTTACTTCAGTTGATGAATCAACCCATTTATCAAGTTTTGATGCTAATGACACCAGAAGAATCTGAGAAAGCAGCAGCTGATTTTCAAGACTTGAAATTGACTCGTAGTAATCCTTTTGCAGCCGATGTCATCAACCAAGGAAATTCAAAGCTAGAAGGCATTCGCCGTGTCGGAAAAGAGTATGGTTTTGATCTCAATCAAGTCATGGCATTTGGTGACTCGGACAATGACCTAGAGATGCTGGCGGGTGTTGGAATGTCAGTTGCCATGGGCAATGGTAGTAGCAGTGTCAAGGAAGTCGCTAAGCATATCACAACCAGCAACCAGCAAGATGGGATTCACAAAGCTTTGGAACATTTTGGTGTTCTGGCTTCAGAAAAAGTTTTTGTCAGCCGTGATTATCATTTTAATAAGGTCAAGACCTTCCATCACATGATGGATGAACGAACTCAAGAGGAGCCCCAAGCTTGGGACTTAGAAGGTGCCACCCATAGAGCGGGATTTAAGATAGAAGAATTAGTGGAGTTTGTCCGAGCTGCTAGCTCTTCTGAAGAAGATTTCGAACAAGCAGTAGGACAGTTACACCAAGCGCTGGATAAAGCAGCAGAGAAAGTTGCTAAGAAAACGCCTGCTCAGCAAGATTTGGTAGGGCAAGTGGACGCCTTGATTGATACTTTGTACTTCACCTATGGTAGTTTTGTTTTGATGGGAGTGGATCCAGAACGGATTTTTGACATTGTCCATCAAGCCAATATGGGTAAAATGTTCCCTGATGGAAAAGCTCATTTTGATCCAGTGACCCACAAAATCCTAAAACCAGATGATTGGGAAGAAAAATACGCTCCAGAACCAGCCATTAAAAAGGAAATTGAGCGTCAGATAAAGGCCTATGAACGCCACAAGGAAAGAGCCGATAAGAAATAGGCGGTAGGAAAGGAAGCCTGGAATGATGTTTTTATTTCCTAGCTCCAACTACGACATCAACAATTTATAGTTAGTTGAATCTAGAATAGTACACTACGGATTCTAAAAAAACTTCTAGAAATTAAGTTGGCTTTCCCAATCTCTTTGTTCACACCTTAATTCAATCTATTATATAGAAAAATGAGGTTAGGAGAAAAATCCCAACCTCATTTCTGTTTTTATTACAAAGTTTTATCCTTATCTCTAACGACGAGAAGGTCAACGCTGGTATGGCGTAAGATATATTCTGATGAAGAACCAACTAGCAAGCGCTCAAAGGCATTGAGTCCTGTTGCTCCAACTAAAATCAAATCAACCTTTTCTTTGTCTGGAATTGTTTTAGCTAAGAGAGTTTTAGGGTTACCCATCTCAATAACAACTTTTATGTCTGTGAGACCAGCATCTCTTGCACGCTTTTCATATTCTGCCATCAAATCGTTGGCCTCTACTTGCAATTCTTCGTAAACTTCAGCATCAAATGTTGAGATGCTTTGAAGAGCACGTGTGTCAATGACATGAGCAATAGTTAGTTTTGCTTGGTTACGCAGTGCTGAATGAACCCCTTTGATGAAAGCCAAGTCAGCTTCCTTAGAACCGTCAACTGCTACCATGATATTTTCATAACGTTGTGTCATAGCAAAAACCTCCTCATTCTTATTACCTTCATTGTAATCCTTTTCACTAAAAAAGTAAAGTAAAAAACGATAGAAAAGATAGGTGCTTTTTGACTTTGACTTGGAGTTTGTTATAATAAAAATAGAAAAGCTAAGAGGAAAAGATATGACAAAAATCGCAGTATTATCAGATATACATGGCAATACAACAGCCTTAGAGGCTGTTCTGGCAGATGCCCAGAAGTCGGAGGTTGATGAGTATTGGCTCTTGGGAGATATCCTCATGCCTGGAACAGGACGAAAAAATATTCTCCAGATACTGGACACTTTACCCATCACCCATAGAGTTTTAGGGAATTGGGAGGAGAGCTTGTGGCGCGCCTGCCATCGTCAGTTAGATGAAACCAGACCCAGTCATCGTTATCTCTTACGCCAATGTCAGTATATTATGGAAGAACTCAGCATCGAGGAGATTGAGGCACTGCAGGACTATCCTTTGCAAGTGCATCGCCAGTTTGGAGATCTGAAGCTAGGGATTAGTCATCACTTGCCTGATAAAAACTGGGGAAGAGAGCTGATTCATCTTGGTAAGCAAGAGGATTTTGATCGTCTTGTCACCAATCCAGATTGCGATATTGCCATTTATGGCCATATCCATCAGCAGTTTCTTCGTTATGGTAGTGGTGGCCAGCTTATCCTGAATCCAGGTTCGATTGGGCAACCCTTCTTTTTATCTGGGAATTTACGCAAAGACTTGCGGGCCCAATACATGATCTTAGAATTTGACGAAAAAGGTTTAAAAGATGCTGATTTTCGTCGTGTCGATTATGATATTGAGGCAGAATTACAGCTAGCCAAAGACTTACAATTACCCTACTACCAAGTTTATTATGAAAGTTTGGTTAATGGGATTCACCATACCCACAATCAGGACTTGTTGCACGAAATCGCTCAGAGTCAAGGACATGATGTTGAATTGGATGACTGGCTTAGTGGTAACTCTTGACATTACAACTAGAAGAGATATAATAAACTTAAGAAAAGAAAGAACTAATCTGACGAAAAAAGGAGAAGAGGATGCAAATTTCAAGTCGATTTACCATTGCAACTCACATGTTGATTATTATTGCCCTAAAAGGGAAGGAAAGCAAGGTGACTAGCGATTTTCTAGCTAGTAGTGTTGGAGTCAATCCAGTTATTATCCGTAAAACCTTGTCCCAACTGAAAAAGGCAGAGTTGATCTCAGTTGCGCGTGGAACTGGAGGGGCAGAGATTATCAAAGACTTAGAGGATATCAGTCTATTAGATGTTTACCAAGCGGTCGAATGCCTTGGAAAGACAGGTCAACTCTTTAGTTTTCATGACAATCCCAATCCAGCCTGTCCAGTAGGAGCTAACATCCATGGGGTTTTAGATGAGAAATTACAAAAGATTCAGCTAGCCATGGAGCAGGAGCTGAGCCAAACCAGTCTTGCTCAAGTGGTGACAGATGCAGAGAGTAGGCTAGAAGGATAAGAGGACTTTAGATCCTCTTTTTCTATGTGGATAATTATGATAAAATGTAGTCATTAACTACAAACTATAAGAGAAGTCAATAGTTTTATCGTGCCCTTACCAGATACCGTCTCTTTTATGAAGTTTTAGCTCCCTTAGTTGAAAAAGAAGCAGAAATTGAGGAAATATATGCGTATTTGGCCAAGTTTAGTGAAGATACACTAGACAAAGATCAACAAATAGCACTTGAGATATAAGAAAAACGCTGACAAATATTTTTGAACGCGGTAAAATGAAGTTAAGAAATTACAAAATGAGACTAGATTATGGTCAAAACGATAGAAGAAATACGTTATCAACTAGAAGAATGGGTGGCACAAGGTTTTACAAGTTCAGAGGATAGTTCTGACTACCAAGATTTAAAGGAACAGTATGAAGATGAACTCCTTGATGTTAGTTTTTCAAAACGAGAAATAATCAGTCAATTAGAGGTCATCATCACAACCCGTGATAATGGCTTTCCAGACTTAGAGGAGGTTACAAAAGAAGAATATCTTGATTTAGCTAGTTAATTAGACGAAATCGACAAGGAACAAACTGATTATTACCGTAAGCACTTATCCTAGAAAGATATTCAAGTTGTTGTAACTAATTCTACAAAGTCTTTTGATCATTGCAGTAATTGAACTGATATTGCTTGTCCTTTATCAAATTGCGAAAGTTTCAGGTGCCTTGTTTCAAATCAGATTTATCATATATATTAGGTATAATCATTATTAATTAGAAAAAAGAAGGGGTGTTTTGCTTGTTTGAAAAATTAATTCTATATTCTCCAATAATTATTTTTGTATTGTCCTATATTCTAAGATTTTTTGGGCGACTTAGGTTTACAATCTTTATAGATGAATTAATTTCAGGTGATAAAATCAAATATTTTTCTCATATATTATTTTTCTCAATCGTGAGTTATATTTATTGGTTATGTTATCAATATAAAATTTCATTATTTAATCTTGAAAGTGATGATTTAGATATAGCATCCGTATTTTCTGTAGTCTTAGCTATATGGTCGTGTTACGGAGTTTATGTTGGATTTTTACAATTTATGGTTGGTTATGACAATAAAGAAAAAGGGACTTACTTAGGCTATCAAAAAATGGATTTTTTAACAGACAGCAATGTTTGGTATCATTTAACAAATAGTTGGGAGTTCATTGGTTCTTTGTTGCTATCAATTATTATTCCTCTTATAGTTAAATTTAATGCATCTGCAGGTATTCATTATCAATATATTTGGCAGGCTATAATTGGTTTCCTATTGATTTTGTTTATCTTTCTTTTGAAATTTAGCTTAAAAGTGGCTAAAACAACTATATTTATCAACAAAAATACTGATGGAAGATTGAAAGAATTCATAGAATCGGATATTGAAAATAGATACCACAGATATTTTAATAGATTACTCAAGCAAAAATTTTCCCATGGAGCTAGAAAGAGTTATTTTAAGCAAGTTAGAGTGGATCTATCTAAGATTGACAATGCTAAAGATAAAAGCACATTTTTAGAATTTATTTATTGTAATATTTCTAGTGAAGAAATTATTGGAATTTTAAAGGAATTTGAGGTGGGAGATATTTTCAATTATAAGTGCTTTATAAAAGAGAAATATGAATTAATATCTCATATTAATTGTGAAGATGATGAATTAATTTGTTTTGCTACTTCTTTATTTAAGCTAGATGTTCAGATGTTTGATAAATTAATTAAAAAGAATATACGTTGGATAGAGAATGATAATAGTTTTAAAACTACGGGTATTTTTAGAAAAAAAGAGATTTTAGGTGTAGAGTATAATTCGAAAGTTAGGAATTTAGGAATTAATTGGTATGAATATAGTAAAATAAATAACATACATTTTTGTATGTTTGAAATATTAGCGGAGATGGCTAAAAATAAACAAACAAATTCTTATTTGATATCTTTAGTTCAGAAAAAGATTTCTAAAAATAATGTTTGGAAAAATTATTGGGAAACAGATATTCCCAGCAAAATATTTATTTTTGACAAGTTAATTTCTGATTCCAATCTTCGAATTTCTAAAGAATACTTTAGAAAAATCAAAAAGATAGATGTATATTACTCATCAACCTATCCTGATAGCATTGACTATAATTCTGATACTGACAGTGTATATCTTGCATTGCATTCAAATATACTTAAAATTGATTTCCATTTAAAAAATGGTGAACAGCATTATGTTCAGCGCAATGAAATCAGAGACTATTATAATGAATATGAAGAGAAAGTTTGGAATATTATTTTTGATAAATATAGAAATTCAGATGATTTATCAGACGTATTTCTTCCTGATTTAAGAGAGCCTGAAATGAGAGTAGATCCTTTTGATGGCGGTGATGAAATAATTATTCTAGACTACGATAATAAGCTTGCTTACTCTAGAATATGTTTTAAGTACCTAACTGATAATCATAACCATGTTGACAGTAGTACTTCCAATTTTACCAATTTAATAGAAATCGTAAAAACGATGTCTATTAACTATCGTGGAGCATTTGCATTATACCAACTGCTTCATCCAGAAACTAGAGACTGGGATTCAAGTGATGGAGAATATATTGAAATCTTAGTGGAAATTTTTAAGTCTAGTAAAGAAAAAAAGGAAAAACTTTATAGCAACATGATTTCAATAATTGATACCGTCGAATATGGTGAGCATGTTGGTGTAGAGATTCTTAAAAAGGTGTTTGATACTAGAGATATTGAACTTATTGATGATGAGTTTTTGAAAGATTTCAAAGGTATTTCTAAACTAAAGCTTATTGTAGTTCAAAGTATATTATCTACTAGTCCATATGGTTTTAGAAGAGTGGAGTTGCAAGAAAGATGGGGAAAACAAGATTTAGTTGACCAATACATAAGAGGACTTTCCATAACTCCTAATATATTTCCAACCTACACCTATGATTATAAGACTTTGAATTCTACCATGAGTGAATTCTTGATGAAAAATATAGAATTACTTTCCCCCTACGAATTTAGTCAGTTACCTTTAAGTTCACTTTTGTTACTTGAAGAATTTTTATATCGGAAATGGGGAAGGGAGGAAAAGCATGATGAACAAGAATTTATGGTTAATCTCATCAAAAAAGAAGCTGAGTATAAATCAAAGGGTTATTCATATAGTATCTATGGCTCTCTCTTGAAATTTTTTACCTTAAAATTGATAGAAGGCAAAGGGAATAAATATTTAAAACTAGTCAATGATAAAGATTTTAAAAAAGAATTTAAGTTTTCTTTACTTAATCATCTTAAGAGAAATCAATTGACACTAGATATGTATTTAGATGGAATTGATGAGGAACTTAAAAATTACGATAGCGTAATGATTGGTATTTGTGAAAAAGAATTAATTAAAAGAGAGGTAGAAAAAATAATTTTTGAAAATTATTTATATCTTGGATAATTGCCATTATAAAATAGAGGCTTCTTAATAACAGTTATTGGATTACCAATTGGTAGACCTTTTTCTTTTGATAAAATTTTCAAGTTAATCTTAATATGATATGGCTATCATTAATAAGGAGATGGCTTGGGATGTCGGACAGCAGGCTATTACATTCCATCTGACTTTATCCGTGAATTTGTAGCCTTGTGTGCGAAATTGAAGTGGATTTTTATGTTCTTCTACGGATTATTATTCTTAACCCTGCTATTTTCCTATAAGGAAATTCTATGGCGAGGGATTCTTAAAAACCAAGGATTTTAGATGAGAAATTACAAAAGATTCAGCTAGCTATGGAGCAGGAGCTGAGCCAAACCAGTCTTGTCCAAGTAGTGGCAGATGCCGAAGCAAGGATAGAGAAATAAGAGCTTCTAGAAAGAGGCAGAACGTAGACCTACCCTATCAGTAATAAAAAAATTGCCCTTATAGAGGTTGGATACTATATAGTAAAAACTCTTAGAAATGCTGACATAATGCTATTTTTAAGAGTTTTTTTATTTTCTCTAGTAAAAGAAAGAGATTGAAACAAATTGATCAAAATGAACCTTTTTTTAAATCTGAAGAGGCGAGACACAAACATAATTTTAGTAGAATATTGAGTATAAATCTTTCCACAATAAAACGCATATTATCAAGTTTTTTAAACATCTGAATAATATGCGTTTTTCTGATTTTAAAGACTTTTATCCCAGCCTCTTTTTACATGTCTTTCTATCAAGTTGCTGGATTTATAGAGTCCTTGCTTTTATTGTTCCTTTCTTGACTTGAGGAAGCTACCAAGTCCAAGGAGGGCTAGGAGGCTAATTCCTGCTAATGCAAGGTAGGAAACTTTTTCTGTTCCAGTGTTTGGAAGGACTTTTTGTGATAGTGAGTCAGTTCCAGGTTGAGTTGCGTCAGACTGGTTAGCAAGAGTTTGCCCTTTATCCTCTGACTTGTCTGTATTTGTTTCATAGGTGCTTGGTTGCGCTTCTGGTTTTTCTTCCACAGCTGGGGCAACGATGGCACCGCCTTGAGCGATTCGAAGAACAGTGGCTGTAAGGGCATTTAATTTCAAGCCTTTTTCAGTCCATTCAAGTCCTTGAGGGTTGGCAATTCCGACTGGTCCTGCTTGGTTTTCATCTGCTAAAACTTCAGCATTTCTTAGATGTGCAAAGGCAGTTCCCAAATTAAATTCGCGAGCTTTTTCGTCCGCATTGACAAAGACTGCGTAGATATCTCCGTTTGGAGCAGTGATTTGGTAGCCAATCACTACATCTTCTTTGTCCACACCATTTTGGCCTGGGATAGTGATGAGGTGGACACGGTCCTTGATATCTTGAAGACTCTTAAGTCGGAAGGCGTCTGTAGATTGGCGAAGTGCAATTAAACCTTTCATGTAGTCACGGCTCTTGACATTTTCAGGATAAGCTTTTCCATCAGTTGCCTTGGTCCAATCAAACTTGTTGACAGCATCACTAGAGTCATAAGAATCATGGATGAAGTAAGGATAGTCAAATGGGTTACCGTCCTTATCACGCAACAAGTGAGATTTATTTGGTACCTTATCTTCTGAAACTGGAGTCTTGTAGGCTGGGTCACGGAATTGTTTGGTACGTCCGTATTCCTGACCAGAGTGAATAAATGGAGTTCCTTGAGCTGTCAAGACCATGAGATTTCCGAGGCGCAAACGACGATGGATTTCCGCATAGTTTTCAGCCTTGCTTGGGTCTTTTTTGATTGATTGGGCAATGATGTCAAAGAGGGTCAAGTTATCATGGGCTGCGATGTATTGAATCACATCTCCAGGGCTATCTGCTTCAAAGTTGGTTGGTTGAGCAATTAGATTTTTAAAGATGGTATTGATATCGCGTTTTCCACCTGTGATAAAGGCAGGTTGACCTTCATTTGGATAACCAGACTTGAGGTTGTTACGGATGTCATCTGAAAATACAGCGACAGTATCGGTATGTTTCATCCAATCTTGGTCAGCAGCTTTAGTAGGCATATTTTCATCACCAGAATAGGTTCTCCAACCTTCACCAAGCATGATGAGATTTGGATTGAGGGCGCGTGCAGCCTTGTAAGCTTCTTCGACAGAAGCTGCATCATGATCTCCCATCATATCGAAACGGAAACCATCTACTTTGTAGGTATCAACTAGATATTTGATAGAGTCTACCATGACGCGTTTAGACATGTAGTGAGTTGTTCCTAGACGACCACCACCAAAGCTAGTACGAGGTGTCCCGTCTGCATCCATGAAGTGGTAGTAGTTTGGCTCAATGTCTTCAAAGATATCAACATTGGCAGTATGGTTGTAAACTACGTCTAAGATAGCACCCATGCCACGTTTATGGATTTCGTTGACAAGGTTCTTAAATTCTGCGATACGTTTTTCTGGGTCCTTAGGATCACTTGAGTACATACCAGTCAAGGAGAAGTAGTTTTGCGGGTCGTAGCCCCAGTTGTAGTTGCTATCGCTTGAAGCATAGGCGGACAAGCGTTCATGGTTTTTCAATTCATTGACATAATAGTAAGACAAGACGGGAAGGAGCTGGATGTGGGTTACACCCAAGTCTTTGAGGTAGTCTAGTTTTTCGATAAAGGCTTCAAAAGTACCAAATGGTTTGGTCAAATCTTTTGCGATAGCAGGATCTGAGGTAAAGTCACGAACGTGAGCCTCGTAGATAACAGCATCTTCACGAGATTTGAAGTTATGAATCTTACCATAAGTCAAGTCTTGAGGTCCAAGTTTTGCTGGATCCACAAAAGCAGCTTTAGCAACCTTATGGGCAGCGTCTGTTTTGGATAGATCGCTGTTCCAAGCTGCCAGAGATTTAGCGTAAGGATCAAGTACGAGGACAGTCTTGCCTTGGCGCTCGATCTGGTAGTGGTAGTAGTAGCCAGTATAGTTGCTAATACCAAGTCCTGAATTCTCATCCAGGGTCTGTTTCCAAGTTCCTTTTTCTCCTTTTTTAAGAGCGACGGTTCCAACCACTTTTTCAGGATCTTTCTTATCGTAGATGACAACAGAAACTTTATCAGCACTTGGAGACCAGAGTGTCAGATCAACACGTTTGCCATCTTCTTTAAGATTAGCACCAAGAGGGCCATCGTAACTGTAAGTCTCATCTTTGAGACGCCAGCTTGAACGAGTTGTAAAACGGTCTGAATCGTAGGCAACGGTGTATGGGTTTTGAGTGTCAGAGAAATCACCGATGTAGGTTACTTTCTTACCTGTTTCATCAACTGTAACATCTGTGATTGTTACTTTATTGCCTAGGTGGTCTGTGATCGTTGAGCGTTTGAGAATGTCTTCTTTTTTTGCACCAACCAAGGTAGAAAAACTACTTTCAATACGGGACTTAGCCACATGTTGGGCACCAGTCATACGTATGTCGTGTACATAGTAAGGGTTGGTGTAGATTGTTTCGTCATCATCCTTAAGGAAGATTTGACTGTGGTTTTTCAGGTCAGTAAATTTATAATCTTCTTTTCTGATTTTCACATCATCGCCTTTCTTGCTCTCATCTAATAGTAAAAATCCAAATTCTCTGGCGGCTTCATTGAGCGGAATGTCGATGTAGCGTCCGTGTTTTCCACTTGCAGTAAAGTCTGTACCGTCAGGCCATTCTCCACTACTTGGAGTTTTAACATCTCCCCAATACCAGAGAGATTTCTTGTCATAGTTGCCATCGGTGCGGAAATAGTTGACGCGGATTGTTCCCGCAGGCTGAGGTTGGTAGTTGTGGACCTTGTAGTCCTCATCAAGCCAAGCTTCATTCATCTTTGGAGAGAGGCGTTCTACCGAACGGTCTCCGGTAAGGTTGTCACCTTTGGTGTTGTTAATGAGGAAGCTGATTTTCTTAGCTTGTTCATTTTTTAGTTTGACATCAAGGTAGTAGCCGTAGTCGTCTTTCTTGGCATCCTTGAAGGACTGGGCACCATTTGGCCAATTTTCAGATGGTTTTTCGACATCGTCCCAGGTCCAAAGGCCTTGCGAATCTTGGTTTTCTTGGGGAAGTTTTTTGACGTGGATACGGAAGTAGTTGTCTTGGATCGGATTTTCAGATACAGTGTCTGCTGGCGAAGCTTTCTCAGTAGCTAGACTTGATACTTCTGTTTTCTCGTCTTTATTGGTTAGAAGGCTTGCACTAGTCTCGGTTGTATCTGTTTCAGAAACTGCTACTGGGTTAGATGTTTTAGAATCTAGGGAAGCGTTTGCATCTTTTGAGGTCAAAATAGGCGTTTTTTCCTCAGCTTGGCTGGTTTCTGTAGTAGCTGGGCCTGCACTAATAGCGCTTACATTTTCTTGTGTGCCCAGACTAGTTTCAGCTGCAGCTACAGAAGGTGCTGTTAAGGCAAGGAGGATAAAGCTTGCTCCAATAAGGACAGAGCCAGTTCCGTTTTTCAGAGAACGGATACTGTAAACCATTTTTTTATCTGGTTGAGATGACGTGTTTTTCATAGACACTCTCCTATCATTTATTTCTATCCTAGTATAGCATGGAGTAAAATTTTATGCAATCGTTTTCTTTTGTTTTGTAGGTGAGAAATCAGACTCCATTAAAATCCAATCCCCCTTTTTGTTGATAGTCTACTGAAGAAATATCGTAGCCTAAGTATAAACATTGAAATTGACCAGCTAATCAGTAGATCTTGCTATATTCTAGAAAAGCAAGGAAAAGTTTTTTGTTAGACTGAAATAGATAGGTTATAGTTAAATAAAATCTGAACAAATTTACTAGAGAAGTTAAGTCAATTTCTAGCAATTTTTTAGAATTCACAATGCAGAGTATATTGAATCTAGAACAGTACACTACGACTGCTAAAAATATTTCTAGAAATAAGTTTGACTTTCCTAATCGAATTGTTCATCCCTTATTTCAATCCACTATGTTGTAAATGAGCAGAAATTTATCAATAAGTGCGAATCCATTGTTGAAAGTAATACTCAATGAAAATCAAAGAGTAAACTAGGAAATTAGCCGCAGGTTGCTCAAAACACTGTTTTGAGGTTGTGGATAGAACTGACAAAGTCAGCTCAAAGCACTGCTTTGGGGTTGCAGATGGACGTTGACGCGGTTTGAAGAGATTTTCGAAGAGTATAAAAACGCATAATATCAAGTTTTTAAGATAACTGACATTATGCGTTTGTATATGTTTTAGTCTGCTTACTTGGTTATAAAACAGAGGCTTTTTTAAAGTTTACTAATGGAAAGAGTATTGAGTTCATTGACGACTTGTAGATTAGCCATGCGACCGACGTTCATGAGTTTCGGATGAACCAATCCTTCAATATCAAAGTTGGTAATGATGGCATCGTAACCCGCTTCCATGATTTCATTGACATTGAGTGTCGCTTTATCCCATGTTTCAAAGTGGATGTTTCTAGAGGTGTAAAATTGATAGAGTGAAATCAAAGCCTGAGGATGGGCAAAGTCAAACTCACTTAAAACAAGAACACGAACCTTGGTTTGGTGCTTTAGGAGTTGTTCCATTAGATCAGTTGCGTGGGTTAAAAGAGTATAGACTAGATGGATTACAGCGTGAAGTTGCTCCTTTTGTCCCAAGCTAGACTTATAGCGCATCATTTCAAAACTAGCTGCTTCGTAAAAATCTGGGAAGAACTTTTTAATCTTATTCAGTGCATAAGATTTGTTATGAGAAATGATAGATTCTGAGTTGATTTCTTGACGCTCTAGAAATGCAGTGTTATGCAAGTGCCAAATCAATTGATCGGTATTTGAAAAGTGGACATCAAACTGTCGGGTAAGATTGTCTAGGACATCTCGAGCTGAGTGATAGGAGTGATCGACTTTCTCATTGTCTTTCCGCGCCTCTAGGAAATCCTCGACCGTGAAGAAAATCCCCTCTTGAGTATAGGAGCTGAAAATTTGGTCAATAGTTGTAAAATCGAGTGTGATTCCAAGACGATCACCAAGAGATTGCAATTCCTGCTGGAAGTTTGAAAGTTGACTAAAAATAGAGCGAAGAGAGTCAAACTCGATTTCCCCTTTAGGTCTCGGTAAAATCTTTGCTCGATGGAGATTGACTGCAATTTGTATCTTCAGCTGAAACATATTTTGGTAGGTGATAGGATAGCCTGTGACCTTGACAAAAAAAGTCACAAATTCATCCACATCTTCAGAAGAGAAAGGAAATGGCCATTTGAAGAAACCATAGGCTTCATGGAAATATTGGGCAAAAAAGAAGCGAATGTCTCTTTCGTCTCCAATAATTGAAATAGGCGTCACCTTGAGCTTGAATTTATATTTTGACCGCAGAATATTATTGATTTCAGCAACCTTCTTACGAAGTGAGGGAAGAGAAATGTCAAGCGTTTGAACTAGGTGCTCGAAAGTAAATGGTTCTTCTAATAGGAAGAAAGCTCTGAGTACCTGAAAATTAACAGACTCTTGCAAAACGTGTCTATAAATTCGCTCAATACCAAAGTTCTGTTCGTTCGTTAGTCGGATACCAGCAGTTGATGATAAAATATCAAAGCAAGAAAGTTGCTCGCGCATTTCTTTGATATCGCTTTTGATGATGCGTCCATTCAAATCTAGAATATCAGCCAAGGTGTCGATATGAATCCATTCTTGGTTCTCAAATAAGTATTCTAGAATTTTTAATTGTCTCTGTTCTTTGTGAGATAATAGTTCTCTCATAGAAAATACTCCTTGAAAATATAATGTATTATAAACAAAAAAAAGATAAAAAAATTATCAGGGCTTTTTTCTATTATAGCATGTTTTCGGAAAAAATTTTTAAAATTCGTTTATAAATTACCAATTTTTATAATAATTTTACTAAAAAAATCGAAAATTTGGAAATGATTTGCATCAAATGTTTTTTTTTTTTCTAAAAGGAGCAAAAAACTTGACTATGTTGATACCATATTTTATAATAGCAATGTATGTAAAACACATGCGACTCTAATAAAAAATAAATAGGAGATAAGAATGTATTTTAATCGTAAAAATGCAGAGCAGAAGAACTGGCGTATGATTAAAAAAGGAAAACATTTCCTTTTTGGTTGTTCGCTTGTTTTTGCGGTCGGAGCTAGCTTAGCTACTCAAACAGTCCATGCAGACACAGCATCGGAATCTACAGTTGAGAGTGGCTCAAAAGCTAAAGAGGCTAAGCCTGGATATGGTGGAGAAACGGGGACTTATGAAGCTCCTGCTGCTGTGGCAGAGACTCAGCCAGCAACAGTTGAAAAAGCAGTGGTAGCGGAAAACACTACTGCTAAAACAGCTAACAAAGAAGTTTTGACCCAGTTGGTCGAAGAAGTAAAAGGCTTGGACAAAGCAGGAAAGACAGAAGACTCTCTTTCTCGCTTGAACACAGCACTTGAACAAGCACAAAAGGTTTTGGATAAGGAAGAAGCTAGCCAAGACCAAGTGGATACAGCAGTCGCTAGTCTCAAAGAGGCAGTAGCTCAACTTGCTATCAAAGAAGAAAAAACAACAGCAGTAGCCACTGAAGCTAAAGTTGAAGAAGTAACGGAAGCGGCAACTGAACCAGTCGCACCAGCTGAACCAGTCCGTTCAAGAGGGAAACGTGATCTAAGTTCACGTGCAGTATACCGTTCAGTTGACGGCTCACTCGCTGAAGGTGAATTTGCTGGTGCGGGTGTCAAGCAGTTTCAGTCAGTTCGCTACAGTGTGGATGGAGACACAACAACTTGGACAATTAGTGTTGTACCGCAGCATAAGAATCACCAAGCTGCTGGCTTGGTGGTCGCATCAGATGATACAATTCAAAGTATTACTGTCGTAGACCGTGGTCCTAATGCTGGACGTCTGAATGAGGATTATTACGTTGAGAAAGATTTTGGAAAGCTCCCTGCTATGAGCAATCACAAAGCTTTGGCGTCTCATTATAAATACATTGGTGGAGGAGTTCCTGATTCGCTTACCTATAGTGTAGTGACTAAAGGTACCAAACACAATCTGTTTGCTCGTTTTGCAACAGCTATTGTAAAAAACTCACTAGAAAATGGTGGGATGAATGGTTCATCAGCTGTTAAAAATCGTACTTCAGATTTCCCAGAAGTTGGGATTAATATTTCATCAAGACTTGCACCACAACCAGGAGTCAACAACACTTACACTCAAACAAATGACACAATTACAGTACCTACTGTAGCTTCTACAGACACAACCATCTCAGGTACAGGTAAGCCAGGTGCTATCATCAATCTCAAGAGCAATGGTAAAACTGCTAAGCAAACCCAAGTTGCACAAAACGGCCAATGGTCATTCCCACTTGATTTTGGTTTGAATAGTAGCGTCTCTGGTGGTCCACAGTTGGTTACTGGGGATAATATTAGCGTTACCCAAACAGTTGGTGGAGTAGAAAGTGCTGCTACACCTGTAAACATCTCTCTAGGTCACTCAGAGATCGTACCATCATCTAAATCAAAACAACAGAATAATCTTGTTGAAAATGATAGAAATGTTACCTTGAAAGTGCCACATGATGCGGGAGCAGCATACTTCCAATTCACAGATACAGATGGCAAGGCGCAAGAAGTTGGACTCAAGCGTACGGCTGTTCCAGGTAAGTGGCAAGTAAACTCTTCAAGCAGTGCTATTGCTAGTGTTGCTTCAAGTGAAGATGGTAAGTTCTACTCAACGATCAACTTGACCTTGAACAAAGATATGAAAGCTGGAACAACAGCTCGAGTTATCTCTAACATGCAAGAAGGTAGCTACTCAAGTCTTCAAGGATGGCAAACACGTAACGTTGAAGAAGCTCCAAAAGCAGAGACTCCAAAAGAAGAAACTCCAGCACCAGTTGCACCACAACCAGAACCATCAAAACCAACCGCTCCAGCAGTAGATGCTGCAACTGCAACTAGTGGTCCAGAAATTGTCAATGATTTGGCAGGTAAAGCAAGTACTCCAGCTGATGTAACAGTGAAAGCACCAGCAGGTTCAACTGTTAAACTTTACAACAAAGATGGCGTTGTGATTGGTGAAGCTGTAGCTAACGACCAAGGTGTAGCAACTGTTCACCCTACAAACAGCCTTCCAGAAGGTGAGATTACAGCTACTACAACACCAGCAGGTGGAAGTGAGTCAGCTAAGAGTGCACCGATTACGGTTACAAAAACACCAACTCCAATTGAGAACAAGCAGGTAACTACGGGTCCTTATAAGTTGCAAATGATAACCAATGCGACTAAGGTTACACTTTATCGTGGAGATAAACTTCATTTAACAGGTGATGCTGCTGGGACAGCCTTGCGTTGGTTTGGGATTACTAAACCCACAGCTTTTAATGTAAAAGGGGTATCACCAACGGGTGGATTGGCTACTAATGGAAGTAAAGCAATAAGAAACAGCCATGCCGAAACAGAAGGTACTGTTTCATGGAACCAACGTCTTGGAGATACTACGGTTACCTTTAGAGCTGAAGGAAGTCCAGATCCAACAAGCAATCAGAGAGCAGCAATTGAACGAACAATTACTGTCACAGTTCTTGAAACCACTAAAAAGTATGACCCAGTTGCAGGTACAAAAGTAGATATTGCAAATCCAAACAACGTTAGTGAAGATGAAAAGAACAAGATCATCGACTCAGTTAAAACTGCTAACCCAAATCTTCCAGCAGAAACACAATACAGTGTAGATGAAAAAGGTAACCTTACTATCACTTATCCTGATGGATCAACAGATAAGGTTGCAGCAGCATATCTCGTTAACCCAACAACTCCTGCACGTGAAAACGTAGCTCCAACAGTAGAAATTCCTTACTCTAATAAAGCTGAAAAAGAAGTTTATGTCTATGGTGGAGAAGCAAACTCATTCGATATCAAATTCAAAGATGATAGTGGAAAAATTGCAAGTGCTACTGTAAAACAAGGTGGTAACAAAGCGTTTGCTGATGTTGCAGGTGAAGCAAATACCATCAACACTCAATATGGATTTAAAGCAAATGTTATCAATGCTGAAACTCCGGCAACAGCAGATGCACCAGCAGTCATTACCTACTCAGGTACTCCAGCAGCAACAGATGGTTTATCAAAAGAAAGACTAGATGCAGCAACTAAAGGAGAAAATCCAGAAGGTTTGGCTTTGGGATGGCGTTATGCAACTGCAACGGATACAGATGGTGCATTTATTGAGAATGGAGCAACAAATGCTTCAAACCCAACTGACCCAGGTGCATTCCGTGTCATGCTTAAGGCACAAACTCAAAAATATGACATTGTAGCTCCAACAGAAAAAGTTGCTGTAGCAGACCCAACGAATGTAACAGATGACGACTTAGCTAAAATCAAAGAGAAACTCCAACTTGAGTACTCTCAAACGAATGATGATGCTAACTTGGCAGACAAAAAAGGTACAGCTGTAGCTGATAAAGATGCTAAGATTCAATCAGTCACAAAAGACGCTGATGGAAATCTTGTTGTGACCTATAAAGATGGTTCTCAAGATAAGAAACCATTGTCAGAATTTGTAACTAAAGATACAACAACTCCTGCACGTGACAACGTAGCACCAACAGTAGAGATTCCTTACTCTAATAAAGCTACTAAAGAAGTTTATGTATACGGTGGAGAAGCAAACTCATTCGATATCAAATTCAAAGATGATAGCGGAAAAATTGCAAGTGCTACTGTAAAACAAGGTGGTAACAAAGCGTTTGCTGATGTTGCAGGTGAAGCAAATACCATCAACACTCAATATGGATTTAAAGCAAATGTTATCAATGCTGAAACTCCGGCAACAGCAGATGCACCAGCAGTCATTACCTACTCAGGTACTCCAGCAGCAACAGATGGTTTATCAAAAGAAAGACTAGATGCAGCAACTAAAGGAGAAAATCCAGAAGGTTTGGCTTTGGGATGGCGTTATGCAACTGCAACGGATACAGATGGTGCATTTATTGAGAATGGAGCAACAAATGCTTCAAACCCAACTGACCCAGGTGCATTCCGTGTCATGCTTAAGGCACAAACTCAAAAATATGACATTGTAGCTCCAACAGAAAAAGTTGCTGTAGCAGACCCAACGAATGTAACAGATGACGACTTAGCTAAAATCAAAGAGAAACTCCAACTTGAGTACTCTCAAACGAATGATGATGCTAACTTGGCAGACAAAAAAGGTACAGCTGTAGCTGATAAAGATGCTAAGATTCAATCAGTCACAAAAGACGCTGATGGAAATCTTGTAGTAACCTATGCAGATGGTTCTCAAGATAAGAAACCATTGTCAGAATTTGTAAACGTAGCTCCAACAGTTGAGCTCCCATACTCAAATGAAGCTAAGAAAGAAATCTATGTTTATACAGGTGAAAACACTGATTTAACATTCAAAGCATCAGACAACACTGCTGTTAAAGATATGTATGTACGTGGTCCTGGTGGTATTGGAAAAGATAATACGGCAGATTACGGTTTCACAACTGGAAAAATCGAGAATTCAGCAGTCACTCATGGTGATGGTACTGTATCAGGTGCTACAGCTACTATTAAGATGACAGGTGTTACAACACTTAAAGCTCCAAACCATTGGACAAGCTTTGTTGTTGCTAATGACAATGATAATGCACCATCAACTACTGATTTTAGAGCATTGGATCAAAACCCTAATGCAACTCAGACACCAGGATATGTTCACTTTATCGTTAAATCTCAAACAGATAAGTACGATATTGCAACTCCAGCTCCAGCTGATAAAGTTGAAGTAGCAGATCCAGATAAAGTAACAGATGCTGAGTTAGATAAAATCAAAGAAAAATTACAACTTGAGTACAAAAAAGATAACGATGATGCGAACATCGCAAAAGATACTCCAGTTGATAAAGATGGTAAGATTAAATCAGTCACAAAAGATGACAAAGGAAATCTTGTAGTAACCTATACAGATGGTTCTACAGATACAAAACCATTATCAGAATTTGTAACTAAAAAACCAACAGATGCAGATAAGAACGAGCCAACACCAAAAGCTCAAACTGTAGATAAAGGAACTGAACCAAAAGCAGAAGATTCAATCGGTAACTTGAAAGATCTTCCTAAGGGTACAACAGTAG
>NZ_CAUPII010000007.1:0-82389 GCF_963511325.1 uncultured Streptococcus sp. | reverse complement strand
TTTTTGATACGCGTTTAATCAAGCAATCTCTAGAGGTTTTATTTACTCAAGTATTAGTCAGTTTGCTTGTCTCGACTCTGTATTTCTGGATTTCTCCCTTATCTTATGCAAGTAGCGAGTTGATTGCACGAACCTCTCCAACAATTTGGGATGTTCTCATTGCTATTGCTGGTGGGATAGCAGGTGTAATTGGTTCAAGGAAAAAAGAAGCAAATAATATTGTGCCAGGAGTAGCTATTGCAACAGCTCTGATGCCACCTATCTGTACTGCAGGTTATGGTTTAGCTAATGGAAATGTACGATTTTTATTTGGGGCTCTCTATCTTTTCTTGATCAACTGTGTCTTTATCATGCTAACCAATATTGTTGGAACTAGAATTTTAATGAGAAAATCTCCTTTAAGTTCATTTAAAGAGCTAAACATTAAAATGAGAATTGGGTTGATATCCTTAATTGTATTATTGGTTCTTCCAGCCAGCTATTCAGCAGTCACTCTGACGATAGATCAAGCACGAAAAGAAGGGATTAAACAGTTTGTAGGCAAAGAGTTCGCCAATCATACGGTCATTAATCAAGTCTATAAGTCTAGGGACAATGAATTGGTTTTGACAGTTGTTGGAGATCCGATTTCAGAAGAAGAATTAGAAACAATCCGCCAAAAACAAGCCTCTTACGGTATTCAATCTATTCAATTGAAAGTCAATCAGGTCCATAATTCGACAAAATTAGATAGTGAGATGACCAAGGAATTTTATGAAACCATTAACAAGTATATCGATCAAAAACTCTCTGAAAAAGATTCACAAGATGACATCGTAAAAGAAATTGAGGCAGACAAGGACTGAGGATAGTCAACTTATCTAACTCGAGGAAGCAAATCTTGGGAGGATATCCTATATCCAAAAGTTAGTGGATAGAAAGGATCGTTGATGAGGATACATTTGTGGAAGTTTGACCAATCACTAATAGCTCAGGCTACATAAAAAAGCAACAACGTTTTCAGTTGTTGCTTTTTTATGTAGCTGGAATTTTTATCCCAGGTTTTATCGTTTATTTTTCAACTCGTGATTTGTTGGCTATGTCTGAAAGAATCAATTCTACAAATGCGTCTACCGGCATAGTTTCAGTTTCTTTTTGACCATAGCGGCGAACGTTTACAGCCTTCTCTTCCATTTCCTTGTCACCAACGATCAATTGGTAAGGAATCTTTTGTGTTTGAGAAGCGCGAATCTTGAACTGCATTTTTTCATTGCGTTCATCCACATCGGCACGAACACCACGGTCACGGAGTTTCTTAGCTACTTCCCAAGCGTAGTCCACGTGTTTTTCGTTAGAAACTGGGATAAGAGTTACTTGGTGAGGTGCAAGCCATGTTGGGAAGGCACCCTTGTAGTTTTCAATCAAGATAGCTGTGAAGCGTTCCATAGTTGAGATAACACCACGGTGAATCATAACTGGACGGTGTTCTTCACCATCAGCTCCGATGTATTTAAGGTCGAAGCGTTCTGGAAGCAAGAAGTCAAGCTGGATAGTAGAAAGAGTTTCTTCTTTACCAAGGGCTGTCTTCACCTGGATATCCAATTTTGGTCCGTAGAAGGCTGCTTCACCTTCAGCTTCAAAGTAGTCAAGTCCCATGTCATCCATAGCTGATTTCAACATACGTTGAGCATTTTCCCACATTTCATCATTATCAAAGTACTTGTGAGTATCTTGAGGGTCACGATATGATAAACGGAAACGATAGTCAGTCAAGTTGAAATCTTCGTAAACATCAATAATCAATTGAAGCGTACGTTGGAACTCATCTTTGATTTGTTCAGGTGTTACGAAAGTGTGACCATCATTAAGGGACATTTCACGTACACGTTGAAGCCCTGTAAGAGCACCAGATTTTTCATAACGGTGCATCATACCGATTTCAGCAATACGGATTGGCAATTCACGGTAAGAGTGAACATGGTGTTTAAAGACCTCGATATGGTGAGGACAGTTCATTGGACGAAGGACGAATTCTTCCCCGTCACCCATATCCATGGTTGGGAACATATCTTCACGGTAGTGATCCCAGTGACCAGAAGTCTTGTAAAGTTCAACTGAGGCAATTGGTGGAGTGTAGACGTGTTGGTAACCAGCAGCGATTTCCTTGTCGACGATGTAGCGTTCCAATTCACGACGGATAGTCGCTCCATTTGGCAACCAGAATGGAAGACCTTGACCAACTTCTTGAGAAATCATAAAGAGATCCAATTCTTTACCAAGTTTACGGTGATCACGTTCCTTAGCCTCTTCACGCATTTGAAGGTAGTTCTTCAAGTCTTTCTTGTCAAACCAAGCTGTACCGTAGATACGTTGCATCATAGCATTGTCGCTATTTCCACGCCAGTAAGCACCAGCTACATTGAGAAGGTGGAAGATTTGGATGCGACCAGTTGATGGGACGTGTGGGCCACGGCAGAGGTCCACATACTCACCTTGACGGTAGATAGTCAAACCGCCCTCATCTTCTGAGTGTTCTTCGATCAATTCCAATTTGTAAGGATCGTTTTTGAAGATTTCACGCGCCTCGTCTTTAGTCACTTCTTCACGGATTGATGGGAAGTTTTCTTTAACGATTTTCTTCATTTCTTCTTCGATACGAGGCAGGTCTTCGTTAGAGATTTGACCCGCTTGGTTGTCTGTATCGTAGTAGAAACCATCTTCGATAGCTGGACCGACACCCAAGTGAATGTCTGGGAAGAGGCGACGAGCTGCTTGAGCGAACAAGTGAGCTGCTGAGTGACGCAAGATTGGAAGGGCATCTTCGTGATCAGGTGTCACGATTTCGATGCTTCCGTCTTCAGTGATAGCACGAGTTGTGTCAATGAGTTTGCCGTTAAATTTACCAGCAAGAGCTTTTTTAGCGAGGGAATTGCTGATAGATTGGGCAATTCCAAAAGTTGTAACGCCAGATTCGAATTCACGAACAGCGCCATCTGGGAAAGTAATGTTAATCATGATGTTCTCCTTTTTATTATTTCACCGTTTCTAAGCATTGACTTTTTTGCAGACTACTTCCTAGTCTTAATGTTCAATTGCTTTTCTTTATCAGAGAGGAAGTTTTCCATTTCCGTCAGAATGTCTATATCCAAACGTTGAGAAAGTTCTACTAGCCACCAGATATTTTCTGAAAGTTTTTGTTCCAGTGTGTAGGGTGTTTCATCATAGTAGCGTCCTTGCTTGGTCATCACCAATCGTTGGAAATTTCCAATATCATTCGATAAAGCCAAGAGGTCTTCTTCGACCGTCCACTTGGAATCATGATGCTTAACTTCCAGATCGTGATAAGCTTGTCGGATTGCCCAACTGCGCTCCACTAATTCTTGCAACTCCATAGTTAGTCTCCTCATAAAAAATTGCGACATCCTCGAAAGGACGTCGCAACGTGGTTCCACCTTCATTTATGTCCTCAAAAGAGAGGGACACCTCTGATTGGCTCTAACGTGGCCACCGTTTTATGTTTTCATAAAAGTCAGTAGAGTAGTATCAGTTTAGGCTTCCTATGCGTTTCCAGCAACCACGCACTCTCTAGTAGAAAGGGACTAAGTGACTTGTCTCTATGGATTATTATAGCATGATTGTGAAAATTTTCAAGATATTTGTAGATTTTTTTGAATTTCCTTGTTGGAAAGGCGTTGGTAATCAGCTATGGTAATATTAGCAGAAATTGACAATCTTAATTGTATTAGTGAAGCAAAGAGAAAGAAAGTAAATCTGTTGACAAAGATGTTAGTTATTGGTAGAATAGGGATTGTCGTAAAGACAAATAACTTCTTCTTGGTTGCAGGCATGCCAACCTGTCACTCGGATGAAGCCAAATAAAAAGGAGAAACATCATGGCAATCTCAAAAGAGAAAAAAAATGAAATCATCGCACAATATGCACGTCACGAAGGTGATACAGGTTCAGTAGAGGTTCAAGTTGCTGTCCTTACTTGGGAAATCAACCACCTTAACGAACACATCAAACAACACAAAAAAGACCACGCTACTTACCGTGGATTGATGAAAAAAATCGGTCGCCGTCGTAACTTGCTTGCATACTTGCGTAAAAACGACGTTAACCGTTACCGTGAGTTAATCAACTCTCTAGGACTTCGTCGCTAATTCAAGATACAAAGGCCGTCAAAAGCACAAATCAAAAATAGGAAAATTGACGAAGAAACTCCAGTTTCTAGGAGATTTTATCTTTTTTGCCAGGTGCTTAGGCCGTGTTCAATTGAGCATATCTTGATAATGAAGCTACTCTAAATTGGGTAGCTTTTTTACTTTTGTCACCTTACCTTGGTATGCTCATGTATAATCTTCGGTTACGGTTTCTAGCACTGTAAGGTAAAATAAACCAGATATTCTCCCTTTGGGGAGATTTTTTAGTTTCACTAGACTTTTAATACAATCTTCGGCTTGCCGCCTAGTCTATAAACGTTTTGTCCAGCAAGACTCAAGATACAAAGGCCGTCAAAAGCACAAAGCAAAAATAGGAAAATTGACGAAGAAACTTCAGTTTCTAGGAGATTTTATCTTTTTTGCCAAGCGCTTAGGCCGTGTTCAATTGAGCACATCTTGAAATAAGGCTACTCGATTGGGTAGTCTTTTTGTTTTTCTGTATTTTAGCCCGAGCTCAAATGAGTTCTCTGACTTCAGAGGGCTTTTTTTATTTTCGTCACCTTACCTCGATATACTCAAGTATGTTCTTCGGTTACAGTTCCTAGCACTGTAAGGTAAAATAAACCAGAAAGGTCTCCTATCGGGGAGATTTTTTAGTTTCATTAGGATTTTAGCCTGAGCTCAATCAGCTCTCTAGTTTCAACAGTCTTTTTATCTGTATCTTTCTAGCCTTGTTCCTGATTTAGAAATGTGGTATACTATTTATGAAAATTGTCTAAATTTTTAATTTTATTAAGGGAGAGTTTTATGATTTCCAAATCTTCTGGAAGCCATCAAAACCTGCGGTATGTTTTTCTCCTATCTCTGTTGCTCGGAACTTTGGGAGTTTCTCTATTTTTGGCTGTTTCTATGGGTTCAGTTCAAATTAGTTTGAGTGATACCTATCGGATTATATTGAGTAAGATGGGAGCTCCGTTGGATATAGGAGACCTTTCAAAATCTACACTTGCTATTGTTTGGAATATGAGGTTACCCCGGGTTTTTCTTGGTTTGATAGTTGGTGCAGGCCTTTCCATGTGTGGTAGCGTCATGCAGTCAACGGTCAATAATCCAATCGCAGAACCCTATGTGTTAGGAATTTCTGCTGGGGCAACCTTTGGTGCGACTTTGAGCATCATCCTCGGATTTAAGGTCATGATTGGTCTTGGCTCTTTCCTTGGAGCGCTTGTGGCAACAGTTGCAGTCCTTCTGATTGCTTCCATGCAAGGCAGGATGACAACTTCCAGCCTGATTTTATCAGGGACAGTTGTGAATGCACTATTTTTGGCTTTTTCAAACTTTATTATTTCAATTGGCGCTAATGCTGATAGTGTCATGACCATCAAGTTTTGGACCATGGGTTCTTTAGCGGGGACTTCCTGGGCTCACTTAACCTTGCCAACTATAATCGTGGGAATTGCTTTTTTATTTTTCTCTACCCAATATCGTGTTTTTAATGCCATGATGATGGGTGATGAGGCGGCTTTGACCTTAGGGATTCCCCTACGTTTTTACTGGTATCTTTATGTGACGATTGTGGCTATAATGACAGCAATCTTGGTATCGACCTGTGGGATTATTGGTTTTGTCGGTTTGATTACACCGCATTTGGCTCGAAGTTTGGTAGGGACAAATTACAAAAGGCTTTTTCCGATTGCAACCTTACTAGGCGCCCTCTTTGTCGTTTGGGCAGATGTTCTTTCTCGTGTCTTGATTCAGAATGCTGAACTTCCGATTGGTATCTTCACAGCCTTAGTAGGTGCACCTTTCTTTATCTACATGGTTGGAAGTAGACGAAGGGAGGTGAGGGTCTGATATGGACTTAATGTGTCAGGATATTCACTTTGGAATCGGAGAGAAAAAAATTCTCAAAGGAGTCTCACTTAAACTTGAGGGCAACCAATTTCATACCATTTTAGGACCAAATGGCAGTGGGAAGACTAGCTTGCTGAAACTCCTCTATCGACAGGAAAAGCCTGATCAGGGCTTGATTTCTTTAGATGGGAAGCCTCTAGACCAAATGAGCGTCAAAGAAACGGCAAAGCAGATGGCAGTCATCACGCAGTTTAATCAACTCCAGTTTGATTGTACGGTTGAGGAGATTGTCATGCTGGGCAGAACTCCCCATCTCTCTTTCTTGCAAAAGGAAAAAGACAGAGACTTTGCTTTGGTTGAGGATGCTTTGGTCAAGGTAGATCTGCTTGAAAAGAGAAATCGACTCTACTCTTCTTTGTCAGGAGGAGAGAAGCAGCGGGTTCTGTTAGCACGCTCCTTGGCCCAAGAGCCGACCCTCTTGCTCTTAGATGAACCGACCAATCATTTGGATATCAAGTATCAGCTAGACTTATTGACCATTGTCAAAAATCTTCAGATCAATGTGCTAGCTGTCTTGCATGATATTCAGCTGGCTTGTCGCTATTCAGACTATCTCTATCTAATGAAAGAAGGGGAGATTGTTTACCAAGGTACTCCAAAAGAGACCATCACACCCGAGTCATTGCAGACTGTCTATGGCGTTCAAAGTAAGGTAACTTGGACAGAAGATCAGCAAGCTATGATTCACTATTTATAAAAAATGAAAAGGAAAACAAAACATGAAAAAATCACTTAGTATATTGCTCCTAACAGTAGCTACCTTAACTTTAGCAGCTTGTGGAAATAGTGCAACAGAAAAAGCTACCACACAATCAAGCACAGAGACAAGTCAAAAAGCTAATACAGAAACCAGCTATCCTGTAACTATCAAAACTTATGATGCTAAAGGAAACGAAGTCGAACAAGTATTTGAAAAGGCACCTGAAAAGGTCATCACCAACAACCTCTCAACAACTGAAATCCTACTTGAACTCGGTTTGCAAGATAAAATTGCTGGCATGCTCAATCCTGATAATGCTGTAACTGGTAAATACAAGGAAGCAATTGAAGCCATCCCTCATATTGGTGATAAAAAATCTGTCTCACAAGAAACAGTTCTTTCTTATGAACCTGATGCCTTGATGGGACGCAACATGATGTTCTCTGAAAAGTCAATGGGAACCATTAGTGCTTGGAATGAAAACAAAATCCCTGTTTATACGCAAAAAGCTTCACTTTCAAATATCCAACAGGATTTAGGAAATATCGTAGAAGATGTGAAGAATCTTGGTACCATTTTCAATGTCCAAGACAAGGCTAACCAATATGCAGAACAATTACAAGCTAAAATCGATGCGGTTAAAAAAGCAAACCCAGAAACACAGGGTGAAAAGAAAAAAGCTTTGATTATGGTGGCCTACAATGACGAAACCTTTGGTGCTTACAAGTCAGCCCTTCAGGAAAGCTTGCTTAACCAACTTGGTTATACCAATGTCGCAACAGGAACTTCTGGCTTGACCCTGGAAAATCTAGTCTCAATGGATCCAGAGTTGATTATCTATGTAACTAGTGACCGCAATCAAAAATTAGATGAAAAAGCAGTGGATTTGATGAAGGCAAATGCTGTTTTGGAAAATGTACCAGCAATCAAGAATCAAAAAATCATGACTATCTCTTACGATGAGCTGATGGATTACGGTCCTGCAGTGATTGATTCCCTTGAGAAGATCAATGACTTTATCAAGCAATAAGGAGTTTAACTGGGAAGGGATTCAAGTTAGGATCAGTCTTCCTTCAAACTATGATCCTCAACAAGCCTATCCACTTGTGCTTTTAAATGATGGGGAACTGGATTATTTATCAGACCTATCCCAATCTGTGATTCTAGTGGGCTTGATTCCAGAAAATCGTCTGGATGACTTTACACCTTGGAAGGCTGGTGCTTTGAAAGAAGGGGCCCCAGATTTTGGTGGGAAGGTAGATGCATACCATCAGAAGCTCTTTCAAGGGATTCTAACAACTTTGAAAAAGGATTACTTGATTGATGAAAGTAGGATTGCTTATGGTGGCTATTCACTGGGCGGTCTTGCAGCTGTTTATAGTCTCTATAGTAGTCATCTTCCTGCGACCTGTATCTTTTCTATCTGTGGTTCTTTCTGGTATCCAGAATTTATAGACTTTTGCAGGGAACATGACTTGATACAGAGACAAAGTCTGATTTATCTGCAAAATGGTCAGATAGAAGGTGTCAATCACTCAAATCGTCTGTCTAAGGCTCCTCTTTTTGCAAGGGAACTTCATGATCTGATTTCAGAAGCAGTTCCCTCAACATATTCCACCTTTGATGCATATGGGCATCATGAAGCTCTCGACCAACGCTATCAACATTTTTGTGATTGGTTAAAAAAAGAATGGAAGCTTACATAAAGATGTAATACTCTTTGTTTATAATGGACAGAGAGTATTTTTCTTGTCTTTATTCGGGTACATTTTAAAATTTCAGTGTGTTTATCTAAAATGAAAGTTTAACTGAAATGCATCAAAATGTGGTATAATGAATAGATAGATAGAATCGAGGATATTATGTCATTTACGAAATTTAAATTTAAAAAATATATAGAAGAAGCTTTGGAGGAGTTGAAGTTTACGACTCCTACCGAGGTGCAGGATAAGTTGATTCCTATTGTCTTGGCTGGTCGAGACTTGGTTGGTGAATCAAAAACAGGTTCAGGGAAAACTCATACCTTCTTGCTTCCGATTTTCCAACAGTTGGATGAAGAGAGCGATAGCGTGCAGGCAGTTATCACAGCTCCAAGTCGTGAACTGGCGACTCAGATTTACCAAGCTGCTCGTCAAATTGCAGGACATTCAGAAGTAGAAATTCGTGTTGTTAACTATGTTGGTGGTACAGACAAGGCCCGCCAAATTGAAAAACTGGCAAGCAACCAGCCCCACATTGTTATCGGAACACCAGGTCGTATCTATGATTTGGTAAAATCTGGTGATCTTGCCATCCACAAGGCTAAGACCTTTGTAGTCGATGAAGCTGATATGACCTTGGATATGGGATTCTTGGAAACAGTTGATAAGATTGCGGGAAGTCTTCCGAAAGACTTGCAGTTCATGGTCTTTTCAGCAACTATCCCACAAAAATTGCAACCATTCTTGAAAAAATACTTGTCAAATCCTGTCATGGAAAAAATCAAGACCAAAACAGTTATCTCTGACACCATTGATAACTGGTTGATTTCGACTAAGGGACGTGACAAGAATGCCCAGATTTATGAATTGACTCAAGTCATGCAACCATATCTAGCCATGATTTTTGTCAATACTAAGACTCGTGCAGATGAATTGCATACATATTTAACAGCCCAAGGCTTGAAGGTTGCTAAGATTCATGGAGATATTGCACCTCGTGAACGTAAACGTATCATGAATCAGGTGAAGAACCTTGATTTTGAGTACATCGTTGCGACTGACTTGGCTGCGCGTGGGATTGACATTGAAGGTGTCAGCCACGTTATTAATGATGCTATCCCACAAGACTTGTCCTTCTTTGTCCACCGTGTTGGACGAACTGGACGTAATGGTCTGCCTGGTACAGCCATTACCCTTTACCAGCCTAGTGACGACTCAGATATTCGTGAGTTAGAGAAACTAGGGATCAAGTTTGTGCCTAAGATGGTTAAAGACGGAGAATTCCAAGATACCTATGACCGCGATCGCCGTGCCAATCGTGAGAAGAAACAAGAAAAATTGGACATCGAAATGATTGGCTTGGTTAAAAAGAAAAAGAAAAAAGTCAAACCAGGATATAAGAAAAAAATCCAGTGGGCTGTCGATGAAAAACGTCGTAAAGCCAAGCGAGCAGAAGGTCGTGCCCGCGGACGAGCTGAACGCAAAGCCAAGCGCCAGACATTTTAAAAATGAAACAGTAGAACCAAGTTGGTTTTACTGTTTTTTTATAGTTCTACATCGGGGTTGACAGAATTCATAAGTAGATGATATTGGGAAAATTAATATTTAATCTAAACATTCTTTTAATTTTTTGAAGTTTATAGTATATTTAAATTAAAAGTTGATTGTAGGAGAAGGTAAATGAAAGACTTTATTGCTGGGATTGGTGAAATAAATGTTATTGCTTATTTGATATCTGTATGTAGCGGTCTCGCTCCTCTCTTTCATATATTGATTATTGGTTCAGAAGTGACTACTGGAAAAATAGTTTTAACTATCTTAGGTGTACTTTATGCTATCTTTTTAACGATTGTTAGAATTTATCGAAAGTTTTTTTGGTAAGAATCATCATGAAATATTAAAATCCCATCAGAAATTCTCTGATGGGATTTTAGACTTTAATATTATGATTTTATTCCCACTCAACGGTTGCAGGTGGTTTACTTGTGATATCGTAGACGATACGGTTAACGTGGTCAACTTCGTTTACGATGCGGACAGAGATCTTTTGGAGGACTTCCCAAGGGATCTTAGCGAAGTCAGCTGTCATTCCATCGATAGAAGTGATGGCACGGATAGCGATGGTATAGTCGTAAGTACGGCCATCTCCCATAACACCTACTGAACGAACGCCAGTGTTAACAGTGAAATATTGCCAGATATCGCGGTCAAGACCTGCTTTGGCAATTTCTTCACGAAGGATAGCGTCTGATTCACGAACTGTTTCAAGTTTCTCTGCAGTGATTTCACCCATGACACGGATAGCAAGTCCTGGACCTGGGAATGGTTGGCGCCATACGATGTGGTCTGGCATGCCAAGTTCAGTACCGAGGGCACGAACTTCATCCTTGTAAAGAGTATTTAAAGGCTCGATGAGTTCAAACTGCATATCTTCAGGAAGTCCACCCACGTTGTGGTGAGACTTGATGGTTTGAGCAGTATCAGTACCAGACTCAATCACATCTGTATAAAGAGTTCCTTGAGCAAGGAATTTCACATCTGTTAGTTTGCTTGCTTCGTCATCAAAGACATAAACAAACTCGTTACCGATAATCTTCCGTTTTTGTTCAGGATCAGATACACCAGCCAATTTATCAAGGAAACGTTTGGCAGCATCTGCTTTGACAATGTTCAAACCAAACTTACCACCAAGCATATCCATAACTTGGTCAGCTTCACCTTTACGGAGAAGACCGTGGTCTACAAAGATACAGATCAATTGATCCCCGATGGCTTTTTGGAGAAGAACCCCAACAACAGAAGAGTCAACACCACCAGAAAGTCCGAGGAGAACACGTTTGTCTCCAACTTTCTCACGGATTTGTTTGATTTGCATATCGATGAAGTTATCCATTGTCCAGTCGCCTTTGGCACCACAGATGTTCAAGGCAAAGTTTCGGAGGATATCATAACCGTGTACTGAGTGGCGAACTTCAGGGTGGAATTGGATACCATAGATTTTCTTGTCTGGATTTTCAATAGACGCGTAAGGACAGTCAGCAGAAGTTCCAGTACGGACAAAATCAGCAGGAATTTCTGTAACAGCATCCCCATGGCTCATCAAGACAAGTTGCTCATCTGGAGTACCCGCAAAAAGAGCTGATTCTGTGTGAGTCAATGTTGATTGACCGTATTCACGGTTACCAGCATCGCCTGCAGGAACAACCTTACCACCAAGCTTGTGAGTCAATAGCTGCATACCATAGCAGATTCCCAAAATCGGAATTCCAAGTTCAAAAATCTCTGGATCAATATCAAACGATCCTTCTTCGTAAACAGAGTTTGGACCACCTGAAAGTACAATCCCGATAGGATTGATAGCACGGACTTCGTCAGCCGAAATCTTGTGACTTTTTAGTTCTGAAAAGACACCAATCTCACGGATACGACGTGAGATGAGTTGGTTGTACTGGCTACCATAGTCCAGTACGATGATCTTTTCGACATCTTGCAAATCAGTTGAAATGTTGCTCATCTTTTCCCTTTCTTAAAAGAAATATCTTCTTGAATATTCTATCATAAAAGGGTTAGAATTACCAACCAAACAAGTGCGGTTTGACTTTTCCCTATGAGATAGGGTACAATGGAAAAAATAAAGAAAAGAAGTGAGCAAGCATGTTACCAGCTTATATGAAAATTCACGACCAAATCAAGAAAGACATTGACGAGGGAAATTGGAAAATTGGGGAAAGACTTCCAAGTGAGCGAGATTTAGCAGAAGAATTTGCCGTTAGCCGCATGACCCTGCGTCAAGCCATCTCCCTTTTAGTTGAAGAAGGGGTTTTAGAGCGTCGTGTAGGTAGTGGCACCTTTGTTTCTAGTACTCGTGTTCAGGAAAAAATGCGTGGGACGACCAGTTTTACCGAGATTGTGAAAGCTCAAGGGAAAACTCCGTCTAGTCACTTGATTTCTTATCGTCGAACGATTCCAAATGAGCAAGAAGTGGCTAAACTAGGTTTGCTGCCAACTGACAATATCATTCGGATGGAACGTGTCCGCTATGCAGATAAGGTTCCTGTTGTCTATGAAGTAGCTTCAATTCCTGAGAAATTTATCAAAAATTTCAAAAAAGAAGAAGTAACTAAACACTTCTTTCAAACCTTACAACAACATGGTTATCGGATTGGAAAATCTCATCAGACCATTTATGCACGTTTAGCAAAAGAAAAGATAGCTCATTACTTAGAAGTTGAAAAAGGGCATGCTATTTTAGGTTTGACTCAGGTTTCTTACTTTGATGACGGAACGGCTTTTGAGTACGTAAAGAGCCAATACGTCGGAGAACGGTTTGAATTTTATCTAGAAAATAATTAGTTTTTATGAAATCTCTTGAAGTAGGATTTTAACTCTTGCTTTAGGAGATTTTTTGATCTTGTATTCATGTAAAAAAGACTGGTTGGGAAATGAGAGAAAAAAAGCAATAATCTAGGCATTTTTCTAGAAATCGTGTTATAATAGTTAGGTTATATGGTCCCGATAAGGTGGTAGAAATTCATTGCGAATAGTTTTTCTATCAGTACTTTGTAACTCTATAACGAATATTTTTTAAGGGGGGACATTTTTATGTCAGAACGTAAACTTTTCACGTCTGAATCTGTATCTGAGGGGCACCCAGATAAGA
This sequence comes from uncultured Streptococcus sp., assembly GCF_963511325.1. Lineage (GTDB taxonomy): Bacteria > Bacillota > Bacilli > Lactobacillales > Streptococcaceae > Streptococcus. Next base: position 69,273 of record NZ_CAUPII010000007.1, on the reverse strand, counting down.
TTGCAGACCAAATTTCAGATGCTATCTTGGATGCTATTTTAGAGCAAGATCCAGAAGCCCACGTTGCTGCTGAAACAGCTGTTTATACTGGTTCAGTGCATGTCTTTGGTGAAATTTCAACTACTGCTTATGTAGATATTAACCGTGTAGTTCGTGATACCATTGCAGAGATCGGTTATACCAATACTGAGTATGGATTCTCAGCTGAAACAGTAGGAGTTCATCCATCATTGGTAGAGCAATCTCCTGATATCGCCCAAGGTGTTAATGAAGCCTTGGAAGTTCGTGGAAATGCTGATAAAGATCCACTTGACTTGATTGGAGCTGGAGACCAAGGTCTTATGTTTGGTTTCGCGGTTAATGAAACTGAAGAACTCATGCCATTGCCAATCTCACTCAGCCACAAGTTGGTTCGTCGTTTAGCAGAGCTTCGTAAGTCTGGTGAAATTAGCTATCTTCGTCCAGATGCTAAATCTCAAGTTACTGTTGAGTACGATGAAAATGACCAGCCAGTGCGCGTGGATACAGTCGTTATTTCAACTCAACACGATCCAGAAGTGAGCAATGAACAAATCCATGAAGATGTGATTAACAAGGTTATCAAAGAAGTGATTCCAGCTTCTTATCTTGACGACGAAACTAAATTCTTCATCAATCCAACAGGTCGTTTCGTTATCGGAGGACCTCAAGGAGACTCAGGTTTGACTGGTCGTAAGATCATCGTGGATACTTATGGTGGTTACTCACGTCACGGTGGTGGTGCCTTCTCTGGTAAGGATGCGACTAAGGTTGACCGTTCAGCTTCTTATGCAGCTCGCTACATTGCCAAAAACATCGTTGCTGCAGGTCTCGCTAAGAAAGCAGAAGTTCAATTGGCTTATGCCATTGGTGTAGCTCAACCTGTATCTGTTCGTATCGATACCTTCGGTACTGGTACAGTAGCGGAAAGCAAGCTTGAAAAAGCAGCGCGTCAAATCTTTGACCTTCGTCCAGCAGGAATCATCCAAATGCTGGATCTCAAACGTCCAATCTACCGTCAAACAGCGGCTTATGGACACATGGGACGTACAGATATCGATCTTCCATGGGAACGCTTGGATAAGGTAGAAGCCTTGAAAGAAGCAGTTAAATAATATTAAAAAAGATTGGTAAAACTACCAATCTTTTTGCATATAAAAACCAGTTGTTAAACTGATTTTTATTTTGTAGGGATTGAAATTTCAATCAATTTTTCAGAGTAGAGGGTCTTGATATTAGCTTCATCGATATTTTGCTTGTCAATCTTACGATTTAAGAAAAATTCTTGGATTTTCTCCATCTCTTTTTCGCGGATAGCGCGATGTTTATTTGAAATGAGGATTTCGTAATGAAGCGGTGCTTGGGTAAAAATAACATCTGTATTACCCGCAGAATAAACCTCTACAAGTGTTGCATCTGTGCTTTCTAACTGACTTTTAACAAGTTGCGAGTGTGAATTAGTAGTGTTGATGAGCTTCATAGGGTTTCCTCCTGAGTTTCTATGTCTATTATAGCACTTTTTGGAAAAATTGGGAAAGTTAACTTAAATTTGATGTTGTTTTTTCCAAGATTCGATAGCCCATTTATGACTTCCACGTTTGAGGTTAGCAATAGCTTCATCAATTGGGAACCAGGCTAGATGATTGAAGTCTTCCAAGGGTTTTTGAACTTCTTGGAAAGAAGTTGCTTCGTAGAGATAGGCTGGATTGTAGTAGTGAGTATCGCGATGGCTAGAATAAAAATACTCGTCAGCCTGACCATAATAGCTACCGATTTTAGCCGTAAAGCCTAATTCTTCAATCAATTCTCGTTTGAGAGCTTCAAAGTGGTCTTCACCTTCTTCGATTTCGCCACCTGGCAAGAACCAAGCACCATTTGGAGCTTGAACGAGGATAATCTTTTCATGTTTTGAATCAGGAATGACTGCATAAACACCGTAGCGAGTCTTGTAGGTTACGCCCTCGATTTTCTCTCCAAATGTAGGATTTGTCATAAATGTCTCCTTCGTGATTGCGCTTTCTTTCTATCATATTAAAGAATGCTCTTACTGTCAAGTAAGAACATTCTTTTAGTATGAAGGAATTAGTCATTTGAATCAACTGTTTCCAATTTATTTTTTGATTTAATCATGATTTTACCATTGCTTGTCATGACTGCCTTGAAATTCTTCTCTCTAGGATTTTCAAGATAGTAGTCAGTGATGGCATCTTCAATATAATCTTGAATGGTTCGACGGAGTGGACGTGCTCCCATTTTTGGATCATAGCCAAGGTCTACAAGTTTTTCTTTGACCTTATCTGTAACATCTAAATGGATGTTATTACTTGAGAGGCGTTTATTGACATCATCTAACATGAGGTCAACGATTTGAAGGAGATTTTCCTTGCTGAGAGCTTTGAATTCAATAATACCATCAAAGCGGTTCATGAATTCTGGGCTAAAGAAGTTGCCTAATTCCCCAAGAACAGAGTTGGTACGACCTTCTCTAGCAGCACCAAATCCAACACTGGCTTCTGCCTTACCTGTACCTGCATTTGAAGTCATGATAATGATGGCATCCTTGAAGCTAACGGTACGACCTTGACCATCTGTCAAGCGACCATCATCCAAGACTTGAAGAAACATGTGCATAACGTCTGGATGGGCTTTTTCTACCTCGTCTAAGAGAATGAGAGAATAAGGATTGCGACGCACTTTCTCAGTCAATTGTCCAGCTTCATCATAGCCTACGTATCCTGGAGGGGCACCGACGAGTTTAGCTACGCTGTGTTTTTCCATGTATTCGCTCATGTCAAAGCGAATCATACTATCAGCAGAACCAAAGAGTTCGATAGCTAATTGTTTGGAAAGCTCAGTTTTTCCGACGCCAGTTGGTCCGACAAAGAGGAAGCTGCCGATCGGACGATTTGGAGAACCAAGACCGACACGATTGCGACGGATTGCTTTAGCGATTTTATCGACAGCATCGTCTTGGCCGATGACATGGGCTTTAAGGTCATTCGCTAAATTGATAAGTTGAGATTGTTCTTTTTCTTTGAGATCACCAACTGGGATATTGGTCTTTTGTTCGATGATGTGTTCAATCGTCTTTTCGCTGATGATTGGGGTATCCTGATCCGTTACTTTTGTCTTTTGCATTTCCTTATACTTGGCAATCTGATCACGGAAGTAGGCCGCTTTTTCAAAGTCTTCATCACGAGTTGCCTGAGTTTTAAGATTTTCTGCTTCGATTAGGCGTTGATCGATGACCTTAGGATCTACAAAATTCAAGGTTAAGTTCATTTTAGAACCAGCTTCATCTAGAAGGTCAATGGCCTTGTCTGGCAAGAAACGATCTTGGATGTAGCGGTTAGAAAGGGTAGCGGCCGCTTCGATAGCCCCATCAGTATAGTGAACATGATGGTAATCTTCGTATTTCTTTTGAATGCCTTTAAGGATAATAATGGTTTCTTCCACAGTTGGTTCATCAACTTTAACAGGTTGCATACGGCGCTCAAGGGCAGCATCTTTTTCGATGATGCGATATTCATTGAGGGTAGTAGCACCAACCAGTTGGAGTTCGCCACGTGCAAGAGCTGGTTTGAGGATATTTCCTGCATCCATATTGCCATCTCCTGCAGAACCAGCTCCAACAATCTCATGAATCTCGTCAATGAAGAGGATGACATCCTCGCGCTCACGAATTTCTTCCATGAGTTTTTGCATGCGTTCTTCAAACTGACCTCGGATACCTGTTCCTTGAACAAGGCTAACGACATCTAAGCGGATGACTTCCTTACCTTGAAGCTTATGGGGAACATCACCGTCAACAATTTTCTGAGCTAAACCTTCGACAACAGCTGTCTTACCAACACCGGGCTCACCGATGAGGACAGGGTTGTTTTTTGTTCTGCGGTTGAGAATTTCAATAACTCGGATGATTTCTTCGTCACGGCCAATTACAGGGTCAATATTTCCACGACGGGCAATCTCAGTGACATTGATACCATATTCATCCAAGAGTCCTTTTTCCTGGATTGGTGGTGGGGTTTGGGCAGGACCACGATTTTGGGCACCATAGCCACCATTTCCACCGTATCCACCCCCTGACTGAGTTGGGGGGATATTGTTGTTATTAGAAGAAGGTCTAAAGTTGTTGAGATCGTTAAAGAAGTCTCCAAAGGGATCGAAATCACGATTGTTTAAATCTGTAATTCCTTTAAATAAGCTATTGTTAGGATCTGTTTTGATAATTTTGTAGCAATTTTGACAAAGGTCGATTTGCTTTTGTTGTCCATTGAGATTGGTATAAAGATGAATCGTTGAGTCATTGATTTTACAGTTTTGACAGAGCATACCGCCACCTCATTTCTTTCTTAGTCTTGACTAAATCTAAAAGGTCAAAAATAGTCAAACAAGTATATAATTTAATTATATCATGATTATTGGGCAATTCAAGTAAAAAGATTGGATACTAGCACTATAAATAGTAGAGCGCTAATCTGGAGAAGATTTTGATAGCAAGAAAAAAATCCTATTTGTCATGCAAAAAGGATTCTCGTTGGTGAAAGGCGGTGGGACAGAAAGCGATAGACAAAGTCTCGATTTCGTAGTCCCAGCCCCGCGAAGATGATTAGGAGTTTTGGGAGTCTAAAAGACGAACGAAAAGTCCAATCAGCTACCGCGTCAAAGTTTGATTGCTAATAAAAAGTGAGGTCGGGATCTTTTGTCCCAACCTCTGTATATCTATTATTAGTATAGAAGTTCGTAAATTTCCATCGCAATCAAGTCGATGCTGTCAAAAGTATATGTTTCACGAGCTTCAACATCACGAAGTGTAAAGATTGGGCCATTTTCTTCATCATGGTTAAAAGCAACTTCAGCTACAACAACTCCCTCGCGCTCAAAGTTACGTTTTAAGTTACCACCATCTTTTGTCATTGCTTCTAGGCGGTTGATGATTCTAACCAAATGTGATTCCATTTTGATTCTCCTCCATTTCTTATCGTTACTATTTTACCATAAAGAGTATCCACTTGACTAGAAAAAACTAAGATTTCTCGCTATTTCTGTTTTCTTTGAAATTTTATTGAAAATAAAAGGAAAAAGATTGCATTTTTATTCAAAACATGTTATACTCATACAAGTTTTAAGTTAGAATTAGAAAGTAGTGGATTTATGAATTTTTCTTTTTTACCTAAATATCTGCCATATTTTAATTATGGTGCTCTCGTAACGGTCTTGATTTCTGTTTTGGTTGTCTTTTTGGGGACAATTTTAGGGATAGTCTTGGCTTTTGCTCAACGTTCTAAAATGAAGCCCTTAGCTTGGCTTGCCAATGTTTATATTTGGATTTTCCGTGGAACACCTATGATGGTACAGATCATGATTGCTTTTGCTCTTATGCATATCAATGCTCCGACAATTCAGATTGGAGTTTTGGGAGTTGATTTTTCACGTTTGATTCCAGGGATTATCATTATCTCTATGAATAGTGGTGCCTATGTATCAGAAACAGTTCGTGCTGGTATCAATGCAGTACCTAAAGGACAATTAGAGGCGGCTTACTCTCTAGGGATTCGTCCTAAAAATGCTATGCGCTATGTCATCTTGCCACAGGCCATCAAGAATATCTTGCCAGCCTTGGGGAATGAGTTTATTACCATTATCAAGGATAGTTCACTCTTGTCAGCAATCGGTGTCATGGAATTGTGGAATGGAGCTACTACGGTGTCAACAACCACCTACTTGCCTTTAACTCCACTCTTATTTGCAGCCTTTTACTACTTGATTATGACCTCTATCTTGACACTAGCCTTGAAAGCTTTTGAAAATCGTATGGGACAAGGAGAGAAAAAATAATGACTGAAACGCTTATAAAAATTGAAAACCTTCATAAAAACTTCGGGAAGAATGAAGTTTTAAAAGGAATTGATCTTGAAATCAAAAAAGGGGAAGTTGTGGTGATTATCGGACCATCTGGTAGCGGTAAGTCAACCCTCCTTCGCTCTATGAATCTCCTCGAAGAAGCGACAAAAGGAAAGGTTATCTTTGAAGGAGTAGACATTACAGATAAGAAAAATGACCTCTTTGCCATGCGTGAAAAGATGGGAATGGTTTTCCAACAGTTCAATCTCTTCCCCAATATGACAGTGAAGGATAACATCACGCTTTCTCCTATCAAGACCAAAGGGGAAAGTAAGGAAGTTGCTGAGAAGAGAGCGCATGAGCTCTTGGAAAAGGTTGGTTTACCAGATAAGGCAGATGCTTATCCACAAAGTTTGTCTGGTGGGCAGCAACAACGTATCGCTATTGCTCGTGGTCTTGCCATGGAACCAGATGTCCTACTCTTTGATGAACCGACTTCTGCCCTAGACCCAGAAATGGTAGGGGAAGTACTAGCGGTTATGCAAGAACTTGCTAAGTCAGGAATGACTATGGTCATCGTGACGCATGAGATGGGCTTTGCGCGTGAAGTGGCAGACCGCGTTATCTTTATGGCTGACGGTGTTGTTGTCGAAGATGGAACTCCAGAGCAAGTCTTTGAACAAACCCAAGAACAAAGAACCAAGGATTTCTTGAGTAAGGTTTTGTAAGAATATCATGAAAAGCTCCAAGTGGGCTTTTTCTTATAGTTTCAGACTATAAGGTCACTTAGGTAAGAAGTGTTAGAGGGACAAGTATTTTTTTGATATAATAGAAGATATTTGTTAGAAAAGAGAAAACACATGACACAGATTATTGATGGCAAGGCTTTAGCAGCCAAGCTACAAGGACAATTGGCTGAAAAGACTGCGAAATTGAAAGAAGAGACAGGTTTGGTGCCTGGTTTGGTGGTTATTTTGGTTGGGGACAATCCAGCCAGTCAGGTTTACGTTCGTAACAAGGAACGTTCAGCGATAGCTGCAGGTTTCCAAAGTGAAGTTGTGCGAGTTCCTGAAACCATTACCCAAGAGGAATTGTTGGACTTGATTGCCAAATACAATCACGATCCAGCTTGGCATGGTATTTTGGTGCAGTTACCCTTACCAAAACACATCGATGAAGAAGCAGTTTTATTGGCTATTGATCCAGAAAAGGACGTGGATGGTTTTCATCCGCTCAACATGGGGCGCCTTTGGTCTGGTCATCCAGTTATGATCCCTTCAACTCCAGCTGGTATTATGGAAATGTTTCATGAGTATGGGATTGAACTAGAAGGTAAGAATGCGGTTGTTATTGGTCGTTCTAATATCGTCGGTAAACCAATGGCCCAGTTATTATTAGCTAAGAATGCAACTGTAACCTTAACCCACTCACGAACACACAATCTTGCCAAGGTAGCTTCTAAGGCCGATATTCTTGTCGTAGCAATCGGTCGTGCTAAGTTTGTGACTGCTGACTTTGTCAAATCTGGTGCTGTTGTTATTGATGTGGGGATGAACCGAGATGAAAATGGCAAGCTCTGTGGAGATGTTGACTATGATGCTGTTGCGCCAGTCGCTAGCCATATCACACCTGTACCTGGTGGAGTTGGACCCATGACCATTACTATGTTGATGGAGCAGACTTATCAGGCTGCATTGCGTAGTTTGAATAGATAATACAAGCATTGATTTTATATAGTGAAGAAACAAGTTCTAAAAAATGAACTTGTTTTTTCTTGCACTTATTTTAATAAAATTACAGTAAAACTTCTACAAATTATTGAAAAATCTCTACTATTTTGATATATTAAAAGCATCAATATTTATATGGATAAAATAAGTAAGCGTCTAGAGGGAGGTTTATTTTTTGGAGTAAAATGTAATCGCTTACTAGAATATTGGAAAGGAACAATAATGGATAAGAGATTTTTTGAAAAACGGTGTCATTATAGTATTCGTAAATTTGCTATTGGTGCGGCTTCAGTTATGATTGGAGCTAGTATATTTGGTCTTCAGGTGGCTCAAGCAGCTGAAACCGAAACAGCAAGTTCCAGTGAGGAAACGATTCATCAAGTTCAACCTTTAGATAAGCTTCCAGATGAGGTTGCTGCAGCCATTGCAAAAGCTGAGCAAAATGGCCCACAAGATTCTGCCACTGAAGAAGAAAATGATACTGTTGAATCCACAAAACCAGCAACTGAAGAAAAGGTGACTGAGACAACAAGTCCTAAGGTAGAAAAGGAAGCAGAAGTAGTCAGCCCTAAAGAAGACAAAGTTGAAAAAACTGAAAAACCTGCTGCTGAAGCGAATGAGAAAGAGTCTACAGTTTCAGAAGCAAGTGCTGAAAAGCCAGTAGTTCGAGAAGAACATACAGATACAACTAACCAGAATAAATCTGTAACGGACGATAAAAGCAAGGAAGAAAAAGCTTCTGCAAGTGAATCACCTCAAGCTACAAAAGAGAAGGAAAAAGAAAATCAGCTCCTTGAAGAAAGAAAACAAAATTTCAACAAAGACTGGTATTTTAAACTAAACGCTCAAGGTGACTTTTCTAAGAAAGATGTGGATGTTCATGACTGGTCTAAGTTGAACCTTCCTCATGACTGGAGTATCTATTTTGATTTTGATCACAAGTCTCCTGCTCGAAATGAGGGTGGTCAATTAAACGGGGGTACTGCCTGGTATCGTAAGACCTTCACGGTTGACGAAGCTGCTAAGGATAAGGATATTCGGATCAACTTTGATGGTGTCTACATGGACTCCAAAGTCTATGTAAATGGTAAATTTGTAGGTCATTATCCAAGTGGTTACAATCATTTTTCATACGATATTACTGAATTTTTAAATAAAGATGGCAGTGAAAATACCATTGCAGTCCAAGTTACCAATAAACAGCCAAGTAGTCGATGGTACTCAGGAAGTGGGATCTATCGTGATGTGACTCTGAGCTATCGTGACAAGGTGCAAGTGGCTGAAAATGGAAATCATATTACAACTCCAAAATTAGCTGAACAAAAAAATAGCAATGTTGAAACACAAGTTCAAAGTAAGATTAAAAATACAGATAAAAAGGCTGCGAATGTTTTTGTGGAGCAACAGATTTTCACTAAGGAGGGTAAAGCTGTTTCAGAACTAGTTCGTTCTGCAACTAAGAGTTTGGCAGAAAATGAAACAGCACAATTTAATCAGAATATCCTGGTTAATCAGCCAACTCTTTGGACAACGAAAAGTTACCATCCTCAACTTTATGTTCTAAAAACAAAAGTCTATAAAGAAGGCCAGTTAGTTGATGTAACAGAAGATACATTTGGTTACCGTTATTTTAACTGGACAGCTAAGGAAGGATTTTCTCTCAATGGTGAGAGAATGAAATTCCATGGGGTAAGTATTCACCATGATAATGGAGCCTTGGGGGCAGAAGAAAACTATAAGGCAACCTACCGAAAATTAAAACTCCTAAAAGATATGGGAGTTAACTCTATCCGTACAACCCACAATCCAGCAAGTCCACAGTTGCTAGATGCTGCTGCTAGTCTAGGACTCTTGGTCCAAGAAGAAGCCTTTGATACTTGGTATCGTGGCAAGAAAACTTATGACTATGGTCGTTTCTTTGACCAAGATGCAACTCACCCAGAAGCTAAGAAGGGTGAAAAGTGGTCTGATTTTGACCTCAGAACCATGGTAGAACGAGATAAAAATAATCCATCTATCGTTATGTGGTCCCTCGGTAACGAAGTGGATGAAGCAGATGGTGGTGAGCGTTCGCTAGAAACAGCCAAGCGTTTGAAAGCCATCATCAAAGCAATCGATACAGAACGCTATGTGACCATGGGTGAAAACAAATTCAGTCGTAGATCAAGCGGCTTGTTCTTAGAATTAGCTGCAATCATGGATGCTGTTGGTATGAACTATGGGGAACGGAATTATGATGCTGTTCGGAAGGAACATCCAGATTGGTTGATTTATGGTTCTGAAACCTCTTCAGCGACTCGAACTCGTGATTCTTATTTTGATCCTGCTCATTTACTCTGGCACGACAATCGCCCAAATCGTCACTATGAACAATCAGACTATGGTAATGACCGTGTAGCCTGGGGTAGAACAGCTACTGAATCTTGGACTTTTGACCGTGATCGTGCTGGCTATGCAGGTCAGTTCATCTGGACTGGTTTTGACTATATCGGTGAACCTACACCATGGCATAACCAAGATAATACACCAGTAAAAAGCTCTTATTTTGGTATCATTGATACGGCAGGCTTGCCTAAGAATGATTTCTATCTCTATCGTAGTGAATGGTATAGTGCCAAAGAAAAACCAACTGTTCGTATCATGCCTCACTGGAATTGGACTGAAGAAACGCTCAAGGAACGTAATATGCTCATCAATGGTAAGGTTCCAGTTCGGACCTTCTCAAATGCCGCTAGTGTAGAATTGTTCTTGAACAATGAGTCCCTCGGTAAGAAAGAATTTGTTAAGAAAACAACTGAAGATGGTCGCCCTTATCACGAGGGAGCTAAACCAAGTGAATTATATCTTGAGTGGTTGGTGGACTATAAACCAGGTACCTTAACTGCTATTGCTCGTGATGAAAATGGTAAAGAGATTGCGCGTGATAGTGTGACAACATCAGGGGAGCCAGCTAGAGTTCGTCTCACAAAGGAAGAGCATGTCATCACTGCAGACGGTAAAGATTTGTCTTATATCCATTATGAAATCGTTGATGAAGACGGTAATGTTGTGCCAACTGCTAATAATCTTGTTCATTTCAATCTTCATGGGCAAGGGCAAATCGTTGGTGTGGACAATGGGGAACAAGCTAGCCGTGAACGTTATAAGGCTCAGAAAGATGGTACATGGCAAAGAAAAGCCTTCAATGGTAAAGGTGTTGTCATTGTAAAATCTACTGAAAAAGAAGGTAAATTCACTCTTTATGCGGATTCTGCAGGTTTAGCCTCTGATCATGCAACAGTCACAACCGTTTCAGGCAAGAAAGAAAATCGCCATTTTGTCGCTTTTGCCCCTGTGAAGGCAAGAACTGATGTCAGCGAGGATCCTAAATTGCCAGAGACTGTGACAGCTATTTATAGCGATGGTAGTGTCGAAGAAAAAGCTGTGACTTGGGACATCCCAGAAGATCTCCTTTCAAGTGCTGGTGAGAAAAAAGTCCTTGGTAGTGTGGAAGGACTCGAAGCCAAGGCTGAAGCCCTTGTCAAGGTAGTTGCGCTTGATAAGTGGTTGCCAAAAGTAGCAACTGTCCCAGTTGGTACAGCTGTTGAAAATTTGGACAAGACTGTTACGGCTGTTTTATCAGATGGTAACTTGGTTGATGCGGATGTCGTTTCTTGGACCTTGAAAGATCCATCTGCCTTGACAAAAGAAGGTGGACGTACTGAAGCAACTGGTAAATTAGTTGGAAATGACTACGAGGTGACAGCAACCTTTATCGCAAGTGATAAGGAAACAGAAAGTACTGTTACAGGTCTCACGGTTGGTGACAAGTCTCTTGAAAACTTTGAGCCTGGAAAGACCTACTACCGAGTATCCCTTCCTTATACAGCTAAGATTCCAAATGTTGGTGCACAAACTACTGGCTACCAAGTAACTGTTCAACAAGCTTCAGCAGCTAATGATTATCAGGCTTCTGTATTCTTGAGTGACCAGAAGGGCGATTTGGTTCAAACTTATTTGATTCAATTTGTGAAAGAAGCGCCTGCCTTGACACGCTTGGAAGTAAGTGTTGAAGGAAAAGAGACTGCAACAGAAGACCAAGTTCTCCCTTATCATGTCATTGGGCATTACGAGGATGGTTCACAGACTGAATTTTCAGCGTCAGATATCCATTTGGAAGCTAAGTCAGCTGATGGTGGACATCTTGAGGTGAATGGTAAGAACTTGCTTCTTTACAAGAAAGGTAGTGTAACCCTCACTCCTCGTATTGACAATCAAACTGATAAGACTCAGTCTGTAGCAACTGAACTTGTGATAAAAGAAAATACAGTAGACAAGAAAATTGTCAAGCTACATCCTGTTTCTATCTCTACAGATATCAATCAGCAACCAAATCTGCCTGATCAAATCGGAGCAGAATTTGATAAGGGCTTGCCTCGTAAGGTAGCTGTAACTTGGGACAAGGTAGATGCCAAAGAACTTGGTTACTATCATAGCTTTACCCTTAAAGGTCATGTCGAAGGTACAGATATTGAGGCTCTTGCCAATGTGACTGTAGAAGGTTTGCAGGTTGCAGAAGAAATCAGTTTAACACTACCTAAGGGTGAAACTGTTCAATTGCCAGCTAACATACGTGCTTATCATTCTAATGGAACAACTATCTATAAAGATGTCCTTTGGGACAAGGTTCCTGAAAACTTTAGTCAGACTGAAGGTATCTATGAAATCAAGGGTCAATTAGTGGGTAGCCATCTGACTACCAAGGCCCATGTCCGTGTTTCTAGTCAAGTTGTTGCTGGAAATAATATCTCTAAACAGTGGACTGGTTCTCAATTGCCAGCTGCTATTGTATCCAATACGGGTGGTGATGATTCGGCAAGTACCCTGAACGACTTGACAGTTTCAAGAGCCAGTACAGATGTTAAGAATCGATGGACTACATGGCAAACAGGTACTGATAATGACTGGGCATCTATCTTGTTTGGTAACTCTGGTGATTTGACCAAGCGCTTTGTCGACAATCTATCAGTTGATTTCTATACAGACGGGGCAATCGGACTTCCAAAAGAATATGTTATTGAATACTATGTCGGTCAAGAAGTTCCAGATCTTCCAAATGATGTCAATAATGCTCAACGTGATACCAACCATCCATTCAACAATGCTGCCAACTGGAAAGAAGTTGAACATCTCAAAGCTCCAGGACAATTATCTGCAGGTCAAACAAACCACTTTACATTTGATAAGGTTGAAACTTATGCTGTTCGTATGCGTATGAAGAAAGCAGATGGAACTGCTGGTGTCGGTTTGACAGAAATCACTATTTTAGGAAGTAAGGTTCCAAGTGCTACCAGCTCAGAAATTTCTATCCAAGTAGATGGTAAGAAGCTTGAGCATTTCAATCCGTCTAAGACAGATTATTATATTCCTCAAACAAGCAAGGAAATCACTGCAACAGCCAGCAACAATGGCTTGGTGACAGTTGTTCCAGCAACAAGTGAAAAAGGTGCGACACGTCTTATCTTGAAAGCTGAGGATGGAACTGTTCTTAAAGAATATCGTATCTTCCGTGATGACGAAAAAGAGTCAACACAACCAGTAGCTGCGGAAAATAGTGCCCATACCTTGAATGTTGGCGATCAACTTCAATTGCCTGCCGAAGTAACAGTCTACTATCCATCACAAACTGGCTGGGTTAAAGCTAACCTTGCTGTCCAATGGGATGCAGTTCCAGAACATGCGACTGCCCAAGAAGGTAACTTTGAAGTGCTTGGTCATGTTCTAGGAACAGACTTAACAACCAAGATGCAAGTAACAGTTGTTACAAAAGGTAATCAAGTTATCTCTGAGAATGCAAGCAATAATGCGACAGATTCTAAAGCCTTTGCGTCTACTACAAATGATACACAAGCAGCTTCTCGGGATAAAATTTTCTATATCAACGATGGTCACTTTAACGAAGATGGACGTTGGACTAACTGGTCTCGTACTCCGAAAGACCAAGAAACATCTGTGGGAATTCTCTTTAAGAAGAATGGTCAGATTACACCTCAGTCTGTTGGAAAAGTAGCTATTCAGTTCTTTAAAGACAGTGGAACAGACGCACCAGCGACAATGGTATTAGAAAGATATGTTGGGCCTGCCTATACAGAACCAAGCACTATTTCTCGTTATGAAGAGAATGCGGATCATCCATTTAACAAGGCAGAAAACTGGCAAGAAATTCCTTATAAGGCATCTGGAGAAATCGTGGCTGGTAAGCCAATCGAATTTACCTTTGATCCAATTCAGACAACAGCTATTCGAGCACGCATGACTCGTAAATCTACAACTAATGGTCTAGCAATGGTCGAATTTAGTGCTTACTCTCCTGCTAAAGCAAACGATGTGAAAACTCCTTCAGTGACTATTTCGGTTGCTGGAAAAGCATTGGAAAACTTTGATCCTGCGGTTTCAGATTATACAGTGAACTTAAATGGCACTAAACCACAGGTGACTGCTCAAGCAAGTGGTCACGGTGTGACAACGGTTGTTGAGTCTAGTCAGGATAACCTTCCTAGCCTTGTTCGTCTTCTTGCTAAGGATGGTAGTCTTGTCAAGGAATATCGTATTCACTTCAAGCCTAGTCACCGTATAGATCCAGAAGAAGGCGACCAAAGTCCTGTTCTAGAACGACCAAGTTTAGAAGTTGTCAAGACCGAAATTCCATTTAAGGAAATTATTCGTGAAAACAATGACTTAGCGCAAGATGAACGTCGTGTAATCTCAGAAGGTAAGAAGGGTGAAAGAGTTGATTATGTTGAGGTTCTAGGATCTAACCGTACCACTGTTCATACAGATACGACTGAGGCGCAAGATCGAGTTGTTGAAGTTAAGGTCAAACCAGCCATTACTACTAGCAAAGGTGACGAGCCAGCTCCAGTCGTAGAAATTCCAGAATTTGATGGTGGCGTCAATGCTGCTGAAGCTGCCAAGCATGAGTTGCCAGAATACACAAATGCAATCGGCACAGTAGGCGACGATCCAGCCCCAGTAGTAGAAACCCCAGAATTTAAGGGCGGTGTCAATGCAGTAGAAGCAGCTAATCATGAGTTGCCAGAATACACAGAAGCAATCGGCACAGTAGGAGACGAACCAGCTCCGGTAGTAGAAGTTCCAGAATTTGAGGGTGGTGTCAATGCAGTAGAAGCGGCTAAAAACGAGTTGCCAGAATACACAGCTGCAATCGGCACAGTAGGTGATGAGCCAGCACCAGTGTTAGAAGTCCCAGAATTCAAGGGTGGTGTCAATGCAGTAGAAGCCGCTAAGCATGAGTTGCCAGAATACACAGCTGTAATCGGCACAGTAGGCGACGAACCAGCTCCAGTAGTAGAAATCCCAGAATTCAAGGGTGGAGTCAATGCAGTAGAAGCCGCTAAGAATGAATTACCAGAATATACAGATGCAATCGGCACAGTAGGCGACGATCCAGCTCCAAGTGTGGAAAAACCAGCCGAAGAGGTTCGAATTTTGACTGATAAGGAAACTGGAGTTCTGGTAGCAGGGCTAACTACAGAGTTATCTAAAGACCTCAAGCTTCAAGTGCAAAAGGGTCTACGACAAGAATTAGTTGGTAAACACTATGATGCTTATCAAGTGAAATTGCTAGATAAAGATAACCAAATGGTTGATCCAAAGGGTGCTGTCCTGGTGAGATTACCAGTCAAGGGTCAGGTTCAAGAGGTTTATCACATGAGCTTAGATCAAGGCTTGCAGGTTCAAAAGGTGACGTTAGTAGGTGACATGGTTGAATTTACAACCACAGATCTAGGACTTTATGCGATTGTCTATAAAGAACAAAATCAAGAACCAGTAAAACCAGTAGATCAAGCTCATGGGCTAGCAGCTCAGGGAGAGGTTTCTGGAAATAATCCAGGAAAAACAAGTTCAGAAAGACTTCCAGAAACAGGTGAAAGTCAATCTGATACAGCTGTCTTCCTAGCAAGTCTCAGTCTTGTTTTATCAGTAGCACTACTAACAGTTAAACGTAAAGAAAAGTAAGGTTAAAAACTCGCAACTCTGAAAAAGCAAATCATTATAAAAGAAGGAGAAGATAGCATAGTCTTCTCCTTTATTAATTGGGTAGTGAGGTGTATAATGAAAGTAAGAGAATGTGAGGAGAAGGACCATGATTGTAAAGGTTTGTAATGCAGATTTTAGTCTCCAGTGGGATGGGATGTATCAATTTGCTCTTGAAAACTATCCTCAGATTAAAGAATGGGAATTGGAGAAGCTAGCAAAGTTTATTGCTTACGAACAGGACCATCATCGTCAGACCATTGTGGAATGTGAGAATCATGAATTAAATATACGAATTCATGATTACTTGCAAGAGCATAGCTATTTTCCTCCCTACAGACCAAGTCATCGCCTTGTAGCTTCTACCTATGATATCCAGAGGAAGTTGGTTACTTCCAATTATTGTAGTCATACTTGTACAGTTGAGGTGGCTCAGGCTATTTTTCAGACTGGAAAAATCATGTCGGCGGTAGAAGTATTTGGTAAAAGTGGGGCTGAGCTAGTTACAGATAGTCGTAATGCAGCTTCTGATCCAGCAGACTATTTTGACTATATCATGTTCGGATGGTCTAATACGACTTCGGGTTATCGACTCGCTATGGAGCGTTTGTTAGGAAGGGCACCTTCTGAAGAGGAATTGCAAGAAAAGTTCATTCCTGGCGTTAGTTTTCATTTTCTGTATGAAGAATTAATTCAAGCGCCAGGTTATATCTTTGATGGCTATCATGTTGCGAAGGTAAGAGATAGTTTAGATTTGAATACCTTTCTTCATTTGTGTATCATCCCGTCAAAAGATAAGGCTTGTTTTGAAGGTTTGATTCCTTGTCAATTACAAGATAGAGTGATTTACCTAGACTATGAGGGAGAAGGGTTACAGGCTTGGAATACCAAGGTTAATCAAGTACTACATTGTAAGGATAAGTTGAAGGAGTAGTGTATGAAAGAGATTGATCAAGCTCTACTGAAAAAAGTGATCATCGAGCGTCCTCGTTCTAGTCATAAGGGAGACTACGGGCGTCTTCTCTTGATCGGTGGGACTTATCCCTATGGGGGAGCGATTATTATGGCTGCCTTAGGGGCTGTTAAAAGTGGCGCAGGCTTGGTGACAGTAGCGACGGATAAAGAGAATATTCCAGCTCTGCATAGCCATCTGCCGGAGGCCATGGCTTTTGACATTGATGATAAGCAATTACTGGAGCAACAGTTACAGAAAGCAAGTGTTGTTTTGGTCGGACCTGGACTAGTGGATGATGAGCGTGGAGAAGAGCTTCTCCAAACAGTCTTTCATTATTCAAATCAAGACCAGACCCTCATACTGGATGGTGGTGCCCTATCCATTTTTGCTAAGACGGGAATGAAATTTCCTAAGGATCAGCTTGTTTTAACTCCTCATCAAAGGGAATGGCAAGTCTTGTCAGGATTAGATTTGACTTCCCAAGGAACTGAGGAAACAGGAGAGACTTTGAAGAGATTTCCTTCAGGAACGATTTTAGTTCAAAAAGGTCCTGCGACTCGAATCTGGCAAGCTGGACAAGTTGATTGTTATCAGCTGAGTGTCGGTGGCCCCTATCAGGCAACTGGAGGCATGGGGGATACTCTGGCTGGTATGATTGCTGGCTTTGCAGGCCAATTTCCACAAGTTAGTCTCTATGAAAGAGTGACTGTAGCGACCTATCTACATTCAGCAATTGCTCAAGAACTAGCTGAGGATAATTTTGTAGTTCTGCCAACCACGATCAGTCAATATATCCCAGCCTTCATGAAGAAAATACAAAAAGACACCTGAATTTTTCAGGTGCCTTTTGACTATTAGAAGAGGCCTTTGACCTTATTTACAAGACCGTCAAGTCCTTCTGAGCCTGAAACCAAAGCTTGTGCTTGGTTAAGATACTCACCGAGTTGATCCTTATTTCCTTCGACAAAGGTTTTTGCTGCAGTCAAATCTTTTTTCTCGATTAGCTCTTTTACTTGATTAAACAGATCTAATGGGTTCATGATGTCACTCCTTTTCTACACTTCTATTCAATCATTTTTTGAAAAAACTTGCAAGAAACTTGACTCTTCAAATCAAGTTCAGGGGTGTCAAATGGTGCAAATTTTGATATAATTTTTAATGATGAATTTTAGAAATGATCGGTACGTTGTCGTGGATTTAGAGGCGACCAGTACCGGAAGCAGGGCAAAAATTATCCAAGTGGGAATCGTGGTCATTGAAAATGGCGAGATTGTTGACCAATTTGCAACGGATGTCAATCCCCACGAACCCTTGGATTCTCATATCAAAGAATTAACGGGCTTGACCGACCAGCGACTAGCAGAGGCACCAGAGTTTCCTCAGGTGGCTGGAAAAATTTTTGACTTGGTCAAGGACGGTGTTTTTGTTGCGCACAATGTTCAATTCGATGCTAATTTATTAGCAGAATTCCTCTTTTTTGAGGGCTATGAATTGCGTACTCCCCGTATCGATACAGTCGAATTGGCTCAGGTGTTTTATCCTCAACTTGAAAAATACAATCTGGGGATTCTCTGTCAAGAGTTGGGAATTTCACTAGAAAAAGCCCATACTGCTCTATCAGATGCTCAGGCAACAGCAGAGCTCTTTCTCTGTATGCGTCAAAAAATGTTTCAACTGCCTAAAGGCTTGTTGGAACGCTTGTTAAACTTGTCAGATGGTTTATTATATGAGTCTTATCTAGTCATTGAAGAAGTTTATCAGAAGCAGTCAATCCTTGCAGAACATGATTTGGTTGAGGTGCAAGGTATATTTTTAAGAAAAGAAAAATCAGTCCTTTCTCCACGAAAACTTTCCAAGGATTTTCAAACCAATATTGCCTTGTTGAATTTGGAAGATAGACTTCCGCAAGCTAGCTTTGCTCAGAAGGTTCAAACTTTTCTACAGAATGAGAAGCTTGCCTTTGTTCAGGCTCAGACGGGGATCGGAAAAACCTACGGCTATTTGTTGCCCGCTTTATCACTAGAAAATGAAAAAGGAATTCTCCTTAGTGTTCCGACTAAAATCTTGCAAAATCAAGTCATGCAAGAAGAAGCTCGTAGATTGGAAGAGGTCTTTCACCTTTCGATTCATAGTCTGAAAGGACCACAGAATTATCTTAAACTGGATGCCTTTCATCATGCACTAGAGGAAGAAGAGTCCAATCGCTTGTACACACGTTTCAAGATGCAACTTCTAGTTTGGTTGACCGAAACAGAAACTGGAGATTTAGATGAGATTGGACAGCTCTATCGCTACCAGCAGTTTTTACCAAATCTAGTACATGATGGGAACCTTCCCAAAGCTTCTCTCTTTTGGTTGGAGGATTTTTGGAGACGGGGGCAGAAAAAAGCTCGCTCTTGCCAGCTACTTGTGACCAATCATGCTTATCTCGTTACCCGACTTGAGGATGATCCCAGTCTACTAGAGGGCCGTCTCTTGATTTTGGATGAGGCCCAGAAGATCTTACTAACTTTGGAAAGTCTTTTACAAAAGAGTTTCATTTTAAACGACATAGTAGACCAGCTAGATCAAGCCTTGGTTCGCGAAAAAGGGATGCTTCAGAGACGCTTGATGGAGAGTATTCGCTTTGAGCTTTGTCACTTGATGGATCAGTTCCTATCTGGCAAACGAAGAATGTGCCCGACGACTACAATAGCACAACTCCAACAGGATTTCTCTGAGCTAGACGTTCAAGGTTTCCAGGACTATCAGCGCTTTTTCTGCACTGATGGAGAATTTTGGCTATCAGCCTCAGACTTGTCTAGCAAGAAGGTTGTCATTTCTTCCAGTCGCAATCAACGTCTGCTCTTTTCTGAAATTTTTCCAGAGACTTGTCAGCTATTAGCTGTCTCTGCAACCTTGGAAATTAGTAGCAGAGTATCTTTACCAGAACTAATGGGATTCTCGCATGCAGCTTTTGACAGACTGGATGAGAATTTTCAAGAAAATCAAGAAATTTTGGTCGTTAAGGATTTTCCATTGGTGACAGAAACCTCCCAAGAAGACTATGCTCAGGCTCTTGTAGAAGTGCTGGAAGATTTGTCCTATCTTGAAGAACCCATGCTCGTTTTATTTACTTCAAAAGACCTTTTGTTGCAGGTATCAGACTCTCTATCTCTGACTCATCTAGCCCAGTATAAGAACGGAGATCCTGCTCAACTCAAGAAACGATTTGAAAGAGGAGACTCTCAACTCTTACTAGGGACAGGAAGTTTTTGGGAGGGAGTTGATTTTGCGACTCATCCTCGAGTGATTGAAGTGGTGACACGCCTGCCCTTCCAAAATCCAGAAGATCCCTTTACGAAAAAAATGAATCAGGAACTTCGCATTGAAGGGAAAAATCCTTTCTATGACTATCAACTGCCGATGGCTATTATTCGCCTCAAACAAGCGATTGGTAGAACCATGCGTCGTCTTGGACAGCGCTCATCTGTCCTTATCTTGGATAGCCGAATGACAAGCAAACGATATGGAAAGCAGATTAGCAAGGCCTTGTCACAGACTAGTCGAGTGAGAGAAGTTGGCAAAGAGCAAGTATTCTCAAAAGTTCAAGAATTTTTACACAAAAAATAAAATAAACATCTGAAAGAATGAAGGAGACCTTTATGAAACGTTCTCTCGACTCTCGGGTCGATTATAGTTTGATTTTACCAGTATTCTGTTTGCTGGTGATTGGAGTGGTGGCTATTTACATAGCTGTCAGTCATGACTATCCACATAATATTTGGCCAATTCTCGGTCAGCAACTAGCATGGATCGTCTTGGGAATTATCATCAGCTTTGTAGTCATGTTCTTTAATACAAAATTTTTATGGCAGGCGACTCCCTATCTTTATGCCCTAGGTCTAGCCCTTATGGTTTTACCCTTGATTTTTTACAATCCTAATTTAGTGGCAGCAACAGGGGCTAAAAACTGGGTGTCAATTGGAGGAGTGACACTTTTCCAACCTTCCGAATTCATGAAAATTTCCTATATTTTGATCTTGGCTCGGGTTGTTGTTCAATTCACACAGAAACACAAGGAAAGTGAACGAACGATTCCTTTAGATTTCCTCTTGATACTGTGGATGATTATCTTCACGCTGCCAGTCTTAGGTTTACTGGCCCTGCAGAGTGACTTAGGAACGGCCTTGGTCTTTGTCGCAATCTTTGCGGGACTGGTCTTGCTTTCTGGAGTATCATGGAAAATCATCATTCCAATTTTTGTAACAGCTGTATCGGGAATTGCAGGATTTTTGGCAATTTTCATCACAAAAGATGGGCGTGCTTTCATACATCAAATCGGGATGCCAACCTATCAGATTAACCGTATCCTTGCTTGGCTCAATCCATTTGATTATGCACAAACGACCACCTATCAACAGGCCCAAGGGCAAATCGCCATCGGTAGTGGAGGCTTGTTTGGTCAAGGATTTAATGTATCCAATCTCCTCATTCCCGTTCGTGAGAGTGATATGATTTTTACAGTCATTGCAGAAGATTTTGGTTTTATCGGATCTGTCCTTGTAATTACACTTTATCTCCTACTTATCTATCGAATGTTAAAAATCACTCTGAAGTCCAATAACCAATTTTATACCTACATTTCAACTGGATTTATTATGATGCTTTTGTTCCATATCTTTGAAAATATCGGTGCAGTGACAGGCCTCCTTCCTCTGACAGGGATTCCTCTCCCATTCATTTCCCAAGGGGGATCGGCCATTATCAGTAATCTGATTGGTGTTGGTTTGCTTCTATCGATGAGTTATCAAACGCATCTAGCCGAAGAAAAGAGCGGTAAGACAAGATTTAAACGTAAGAAAGTTGTTTTGAAAAAAGTTAAATAAGGAGTAAATCATGGCTAAAGTAGCAGTTATCTTAGCAGAGGGCTTTGAAGAAATCGAAGCCCTAACAGTTGTGGACGTATTACGTCGTGCCAATATTACTTGTCATATGGTTGGTTTTGAAGACCGAGTGACGGGATCACATGCCATCCAAGTACAAGCAGATCGTGTGTTTGATGGTGATTTATCTGACTACGACATGATTGTCTTACCAGGAGGTATGCCAGGTTCAGCTCACTTGCGTGATAATGAGCAATTGATTGCTGAACTTCAAAAATGTGAGCAAGTTGGTAAAAAAGTAGCAGCCATTTGTGCAGCACCAATTGTACTGAATCGAGCTGGTCTCCTCAAGGATAAAGTGTTCACCTGCTATGATGGTGTCCAAGAGCAAATTACTGATGGCCATTATCGAAAGGAAACAGTAGTTGTCGATGGTCAGTTGACTACCAGTCGCGGTCCAGCAACTGCCCTTGCCTTTGCTTATAACTTAGTAGAACAACTTGGTGGAGATGCAAATGCTTTGAGAGCAGCCATGCTCTATCGTGATGTGTTTGGAATAGATTAACTAAAACGAGAGGAATCTATCAATTAGGGGATTCTTCTCGTTTTTTACTGTTAAAATAGAAGGAAATCGTCGCTTTTTTGATAAAAAAATGCTATAATGAAGGGTATGAAATATCACGATTACATCTGGGATTTAGGTGGAACTTTACTTGATAATTATGAGACTTCGACCGCGGCTTTTGTGGAAACGTTAGCTCAATTTGGAATCGAAGAAGAACATGATAAAGTTTACAATGCCTTGAAAGTGTCAACTGCTTTTGCGATTGACCAATTTGCCCCAACAATAGAGCATTTTTTAGAAAAATACAAGGAAAACGAAGCGCGAGAGCTTGAACATCCTGCCTTGTTTGATGGAGTACCTGCTTTATTGGAGGAAATCTCAGACCAGGGAGGACGGAACTTTTTAGTTTCGCATCGCAATGACCAAGTTTTGGATATCCTTGAAAAGACTGGTATTGCTGACTATTTTACAGAAGTAGTAACAGCTAGCTCTGGCTTCAAGAGAAAACCAAACCCAGAGTCAATGATTTATTTGCGAGATAAGTATAAGATTAGTTCTGGTATCGTGATTGGTGACCGTCCTATCGATATTGAAGCTGGACAAGCAGCTGGCTTAGCGACGCATCTCTTTGAAAATATCGTGACATTGAGACAAGTATTAGACATGTAAGAAAAAGGAAAAAAAGAAAAAGGGAAAAAATGACAGAAGAAATCAAAAACCAACAGGCACAGGATTATGATGCCAGTCAGATTCAAGTTTTGGAAGGTCTGGAAGCCGTTCGTATGCGTCCTGGAATGTATATCGGATCGACTTCAAAAGAAGGTCTTCACCACCTAGTCTGGGAAATCGTTGATAACTCTATCGATGAGGCCTTGGCGGGATTTGCTAGTCATATTCAGGTCTTTATTGAGCCAGATGACTCTATCACGGTTGTTGATGATGGACGTGGTATCCCTGTTGATATTCAAGAAAAGACAGGCCGTCCTGCCGTTGAAACTGTCTTTACCGTTCTTCACGCTGGAGGTAAATTTGGCGGTGGCGGTTACAAGGTTTCAGGTGGACTCCACGGTGTAGGTTCATCCGTTGTAAATGCCCTCTCAACTCAGTTGGATGTTCGTGTTCACAAAAATGGAAAAATCCATTACCAAGAATACCGTCGTGGACATGTTGTTGCTGACCTTGAGGTGATTGGAGATACAGATAAAACAGGTACAACCGTACACTTTATTCCAGACCCAGAGATTTTTACAGAAACAACAACTTTTGATTTTGATAAATTAAACAAGCGGATTCAGGAGCTAGCCTTTCTGAATCGTGGCCTTCAAATCTCCATCACTGACAAACGTGAGGGGCTTGAACAAACAAAACACTACCACTACGAAGGTGGGATTGCGAGCTATGTTGAGTATATCAATGAAAACAAGGATGTCATTTTTGATACGCCAATCTACACTGATGGAGAAATGGATGACATCACAGTTGAAGTAGCCATGCAGTACACAACTGGTTACCATGAAAATGTCATGAGTTTCGCCAACAACATCCATACCCATGAAGGTGGAACCCATGAACAAGGTTTCCGTACAGCCCTAACTCGTGTCATTAACGACTACGCTCGTAAAAACAAACTCCTCAAAGACAATGAAGATAATCTAACAGGTGAGGATGTCCGTGAAGGCTTGACTGCTGTTATCTCGGTTAAACATCCAAATCCTCAGTTTGAAGGACAAACGAAAACTAAACTTGGAAATAGTGAAGTTGTCAAGATTACCAACCGACTCTTTAGTGAAGCATTTTCAGACTTCCTAATGGAAAATCCTCAGATTGCTAAGCGTATCGTTGAAAAAGGGATTCTGGCAGCTAAGGCGCGTGTCGCAGCCAAGCGTGCGCGTGAGGTTACTCGTAAGAAATCTGGTTTAGAGATTTCAAACCTTCCAGGGAAATTAGCAGATTGTTCATCAAACAATCCAGCTGAAACTGAACTGTTCATCGTCGAAGGAGATTCAGCAGGAGGTTCTGCAAAGTCTGGTCGTGACCGTGAATTCCAAGCAATTTTACCAATTCGCGGTAAAATCCTCAACGTTGAAAAGGCCAGCATGGATAAAATCCTTGCCAATGAAGAAATCCGTAGCCTTTTCACAGCTATGGGAACAGGCTTTGGTGTTGAATTTGATGTCAGCAAGGCCCGTTACCAAAAACTCGTTATCATGACGGATGCCGATGTTGATGGAGCTCACATCCGTACCCTCTTGTTAACATTGATTTATCGTTATATGAAACCCGTTTTAGAAGCAGGTTATGTTTATATCGCTCAACCACCAATTTACGGTGTTAAGGTCGGCAGTGAAATTAAAGAATACATCCAACCTGGAGCAGATCAAGAAACCCGTCTACAGGAAGCCTTAGCTCGCTATAGTGAAGGACGTTCAAAACCAACTATTCAGCGTTATAAAGGTCTTGGAGAAATGGATGATCATCAGCTTTGGGAAACAACTATGAATCCTGAACATCGTCTCATGGCGCGTGTATCAGTTGATGATGCTGCAGAAGCAGATAAAATCTTTGATATGCTCATGGGTGACCGTGTAGAACCGCGTCGAGAATTTATTGAAGAAAATGCTGTTTACAGTACGCTTGACGTTTAAAAAAATTTGGAAATAGTTCCCATGGTTTGAAAAATATGATATAATCATTACAATTGTTTCAAGTATAAAAAGGAGTTTGATATGTCTGATAATCTGTTGATTATTATTATGATTGTAATCGCGACTCTTCTGATCATTGCTTATGTTGTAGCGATTTTGTTACGCAAACGAAATGAAAAGAGGCTCGCAGTACTAGAAGGAAGAAAGGAAGAGTTGTATAACCTTCCAGTTAACGATGAAGTTGAAGCTGTTAAGAATATGCATCTGATTGGTCAAAGTCAGATTGCATTTAGAGAGTGGAACCAAAAATGGGTAGACCTATCCCTCAACTCATTTGCAGATATTGAGAATAATCTGTTTGAAGCAGAAGGGTACAATAATTCATTTCGCTTCTTAAAAGCTCAACACAAAATTGATCAAATTGAAAGCCAGATTACCCTTATCGAAGAAGATATTGCTTCCATTCGAAATGCTTTGGCAGATCTAGAAAAACAAGAATCAAAAAATAGTGGTCGTGTCTTGCATGCTTTAGATTTATTTGAAAGCCTGCAGAAAACAGTCGCTGAAGATTCTGAGAAATATGGTCAAGCACTTCCTGAAATTGAAAAACAATTGGAGAACATCCAATCAGAATTTTCTCAATTTGTGACGCTAAACTCTTCAGGAGATCCAGTTGAAGCAGCGGGAATTTTAGATAATGCTGAAAACCATATTCTCGCTTTGACACATATCGTAGAGAGAATTCCAGCAATTGTTACTAAACTAACGATTGAACTCCCTGATCAACTTGAAGATCTAGAGGCTGGCTATCGTAAGTTGCTTGATGCCAACTATCACTTTGTAGAAACTGACATTGAATCACGTTTGCAGTTATTGTATGAAGCTTTGAAAAATAACCAAGAAAATATTAAAAAATTGGAATTGGACAATGCTGAATATGAAAACACTCAGATTCAAGAAGAAATCAATGCTCTCTATAATATTTTCACACGAGAGATTGCTTCTCAAAAAGTTGTTGAAAACTTGTTGTCAACACTTCCAACCTATCTTGACCACTTAAAAGACAACAATCAAGTATTGGTGAAAGATATCGAGCGTTTGAGCAAGACCTACTTGATGTCTGAGAGTGATGTAAATCACGTCCGTCGTCTTCAAGTGGATTTGGATTCCCTAGAAGTTACAGTTAGTGATTTGACTTCAGAACAAGAGGAATATTCAGAAGCTTACTCTGTATTGGAAGAACGTTTAGAAAATGTTCAAGCTACATTAAAAGAAATTGAAGATGATCAAGTTTCAGTGAGCGAACGTCTAGTACAGATTGAAAAAGACGATGTCAATGCTCGTCAAAAGGCAAATGTCTACGTTAATCGACTCCACACCATTAAGCGTTACATGGAAAAGAGAAATCTTCCAGGAATTCCACAGAACTTCTTGAAATTGTTCTTTGCTGCTAGCCATAGTACTGAGGATTTGATGGCAGAGTTGGAACAGTCACAAGTCAACATTGAGTCTGTTAATCGTATCCTAGAAATTGCATCACATGATATGGAAGTTTTGGAAACAGAAACTTACAGTATTGTGCAATATGCAACCTTGACAGAGCAATTGCTTCAATATTCTAACCGCTACAGATCATTTGATGAAGGGATTCAACAAGCCTTCCATGAATCTTTAGAAATCTTTGAAAATGCCTTTGATTATCAAGCATCTTTCGAAAAGATTTCCCAAGCTTTGGAAGTTGCTGAGCCAGGTGTAACAAACCGCTTCGTTTCTTCTTATGAAAAAACAAGAGAAACTATTCGTTTCTAAACAAAAGAAAGTCCTAGGGAGATCTAGGATTTTTCTTTTACCTTTCTTTTCCTAAAAAATGGACATTTTCCTATTTTTCATTGAAATTATAGTTTTGATTTGATATGATAAGACTATGACAAAAAAAAGAACAAGCCGTAAAGTAAACGACAAGAAGAAGAGAAATTTATGGATTATTGTGGGGCTTCTATTTTTCACAATCTTGGCATTAGGTGGAACCATCACTTATCAAGTTCTTACCAAGCAAGCTTTTGAGCAAAAAATTGAAGCACTGAAAAAAGAAAAAGATGATTCCTATTCACAAGGAAGTCAGAAAGATCATTTTCGTAAAGGGCAGGCAGAAATCATCACCTACTATCCTATGACGGGGGACAAGGTCATTACCTCTGTTCAGGATATCATAGTAAAAGATATCACGGATAAGGTAGAAGATAAAGAACATTTGATTTTTTACTATTCTGAAAAAGATTCATCCTCTATCAAAGGTATTGAGAGTCACCTTATAAAAAAACAGGCCTATGACGTAAGTAATTCTAATGTTGTTGAATTGGAAAACACTTCATTGGAACAGCTTTACCTTAAAGAAGATGGTAGTCCTTTCACTCTTGATCAGCTATTTACAGATGCTAGCAAAGCCAAAGAAACATTTCTTGAGATTATCAAGTCAACGCTTCAAGATAAAAAGCTTGAACAAACACTTGTAGATCAAGTGATAGCCGATTTTTCAGCTACCGATTTATCATCTTGGAAGTTTGCTTACAAAGATAGTCAATTGGTTCTTTATCCAATCAAAGCAACTAATAATGTAGAAGAAGTAGCTTTGCCTATTTCAGACTTCTTTGATGTTATCCAATCGTCCTATCTAACTGAAAAGGATGCAGAACTTTATAAGAAGGCTCAGGCTGAGAAAAATAAAAAAGTAGTAGCTCTTACCTTTGATGATGGACCAGATGGAAAGACAACTCCACAAGCTTTAGATATTTTAGCCAAGTATAAAATCAAAGCAACCTTCTTTGTTCAAGGAAAGAATATTGCAGGCAATGAGTCAATCCTTAAACGTATGCAGTCTGAAGGTCATGAAGTTGGAAACCATAGTTGGAATCACCCGGTTTTAACAAAACTGTCATTGGAAGATGCTAAGAAACAAATTACGGATACAGAAGATGCTATTACAAAAGTTCTTGGGAAAAGCTCTAAATTGATGCGTCCACCATACGGTGCAATCTCAGATGATATTCGCAATAGCCTTGATTTAAGCTTTATCATGTGGGATGTGGATAGTTTGGATTGGAAGAGTAAAAATGAAGCGGCGATTTTGACAGTAATTCAGCGCCAAGTGAGCAATGGATCTATCATTTTAATGCATGATATTCATCAAACATCTGTTAATTCACTACCAAAGGTAATTGAGTATCTGCAGGGACAAGGTTATAGTTTTGTTACTGTATCAGATCTACTCAACACTCGTTTGAAGCCACATGAGATTTACTATTCTCGTAACCAGTAAGTCACAGTAGGCAAATATTTAAAAAAATTAAAAAAAGATAGTTTTAATCTTGACAAGTAGGGGAAAACTTGATATTATATAAAAGTTGAGAAAAGCAGAAGTGAGAACTTCTCGCCTTGCGACTAACGTTGTCTGGCCCCTACGGATCAAATTTCAGAAATGAAATACAATCATGTAGTGCGGGTTTGCGTTAGCAAGTCCGCTCTTGTTTTTCTCTAAATTAAAAAAAGAGGTGAAAACCATAGCAAAGCAAGACTTATTCATCAATGATGAAATTCGTGTACGCGAAGTTCGCTTAATCGGTCTTGAAGGTGAGCAATTGGGTATCAAACCACTAAGCGAAGCGCAAGCACTTGCGGACGAAGCTAATGTGGACTTGGTTCTCATTCAACCTCAAGCTAAACCTCCTGTTGCAAAAATTATGGACTACGGCAAGTTCAAATTTGAGTACCAGAAGAAACAAAAAGAACAACGCAAGAAACAAAGCGTTGTGACCGTGAAAGAAGTTCGTTTGAGCCCAGTTATTGACAAGGGTGACTTCGAAACTAAACTTCGCAATGCTCGCAAGTTCCTCGAAAAAGGGAACAAAGTGAAGGTATCCATTCGCTTTAAGGGGCGTATGATCACCCATAAAGAGATTGGTGCAAAAGTTTTAGCCGAGTTTGCTGAAGCAACACAAGATATTGCTATCATCGAACAACGTGCTAAAATGGATGGTCGCCAAATGTTCATGCAATTGGCGCCAGCAACTGACAAAAAATAATTGTCAGAAAGTTAAATAAAGGAGAAAAAATCATGCCAAAACAAAAAACACACCGCGCATCAGCTAAACGTTTCAAACGTACAGGTTCTGGTGGACTTAAACGTTTCCGTGCTTACACATCTCACCGTTTCCACGGAAAAACTAAAAAACAACGTCGTCATCTTCGTAAAGCATCTATGGTGCATTCAGGAGATTTCAAACGTATCAAAGCAATGCTTACTCGCTTGAAATAATCGCGTATTTGTAAGTAAAGAATTCTAGGAAATATTTGGAGGAAATAAAACATGGCACGTGTTAAAGGTGGCGTTGTATCACGCAAACGTCGTAAACGTATTCTTAAATTAGCAAAAGGTTACTATGGAGCTAAACACATCTTGTTCCGTACTGCAAAAGAACAAGTAATGAACTCTTACTACTATGCATACCGTGACCGTCGTCAAAAGAAACGTGACTTCCGTAAATTGTGGATCACACGTATCAATGCGGCAGCTCGTTTGAACGGACTTTCATACTCACAATTGATGCATGGTTTGAAATTGGCTGAGATCGAAGTTAACCGTAAAATGCTTGCTGACTTGGCTGTTAACGATGCAGCAGCTTTCACAGCTCTTGCAGATGCAGCTAAAGCAAAACTTGGTAAATAATTATTCATAAGACTGGTGCAAGTTTGTCCCAGTCTTTTTTAAACAAAGGAGAAAAAAATGGCTTCTAAAATGCTACACACTTGTTTGCGAGTTGAAAATCTTGAAAAATCAATCGCTTTTTATCAAGATGCTTTTGGTTTTAAGGAATTGCGTCGTAGAGACTTTCCAGACTATGCTTTCACTATCGTTTATCTTGGACTTGAAGGTGATGATTATGAGTTGGAGTTGACTTACAACTATGATCACGGACCTTATGTTGTCGGTGACGGTTTTGCTCACATTGCCCTAAGCACACCTGACCTTGAGGCTCTTCACAAAGAACATAGCGAAAAAGGCTATGAAGTGACAGCACCTAATGGACTTCCAGGGACTCAACCAAACTATTACTTTATCAAAGATCCAGATGGATACAAGGTAGAAGTGATTCGTGAAAATTCATTATAGTTCCTATCGAGTAGCTTGTATGCTACTCGTTTTTTTAATTTGTAGTAGAATGAAAGAAAAAGAATGGAGGCAAGGTCATGAAAGTTCATGTAAAAGATGATTTTTGGCAACTATTTCCAGATGCTCAAATCTCTGTATTGGTGGTAAAAGGTCTCAACAATACTATTGATGAGAGTGACGATCCATATTTTAAAGCTTTATTAGATGAAGGAACAAAAAAAGCCCGGACTTTTATAGCAGATGAGAATTTTACTCAGAATGAAGTGATTCAAGAATGGCGTCAGGCATTCACTAAATTCAAAACCGAAAAAGGTGCTCGTTCTTCTATTGAAGCTTTATTAAAGCGTGTGAGTCAAGGAAGAGAATTTAATCCAATAAATCCTTTGGTAGATATCTATAATAGCGTCTTACTTTCTTACGCTGTTCCTTGTGGGGAAGAGGATTTAGCTAAGATTGTTGGTGACTTCTTGGAAGAGCACGAAGGAATGAATCCTTCTTCCACTAGGGTCTGAAAGTGATGCTTCTGCATTAGCTGATGAAATGATTTATTTTGATGACCACGGTGCGGTTTGTCGCTGTTTAAACTGGCGTGAAGCCCAAAGAACCAAAACAAAGATGCTATTTTAGTCATTGAAGCTATCAATGAAGAGCAGGCATCACGAGCTCTAGAATCAATGCTAGAATTACATACTAAAATTGAGAAATATTTTGGTGTTATACTCAATGAAAATCAAAGAGCAAACTAGGAAGCTAGCTGCAGGCTGTACTTGAGTACCGCAAGGCGACGCTGACGTGGTTTGAATTTGATTTTCGAAGAGTATTAGTGGTAAGATCAGTCATTTGACAACCACAAATCCTATCCTAGAGGTAGAATAATGAATGGGAATCACGGTTAATTCAACTATGGTTCTTTTTTCTACAAGGGGAGAAAGAAATTGTTTTTCTATTTTCTAAAATGGTATAATATAAGGAGAAAAAGGGAGGTGATAGCGAGTGATTGCACAACTTGATACAAAAACGGTTTATAGTTTCATGGAGAGTATGATTTCCATTCAGAAGTATGTTGACCAGGGGAAAGCATACGGCTACTCAGCACTTGGAATCATGGATATTGACAATCTCTATGGGGCTTATTATTTTATCAAAGAGTGCCAAAAGCAAGGGATCCAGCCCTTATTAGGTCTTGAGGTGACCGTTCATCATAAGGAGGAACTCGTCAACCTCCGATT
The DNA here is from genome assembly GCF_963511325.1 of uncultured Streptococcus sp. GTDB lineage: Bacteria > Bacillota > Bacilli > Lactobacillales > Streptococcaceae > Streptococcus. The sequence continues at coordinate 38,215 of NZ_CAUPII010000007.1, read as the reverse complement.
TTTAGCCTTGTCAAATCGTGGTTATCGAAATCTCATGAAGATTTCGACTCTAAAAATGACAGGTAAAAAGGAATGGACTGATTTTTTCCCCTATCTAGAAGATGTTTGTGTTATTGTTCCCTATTATTCTGCAATTGATTCCTTGGACTTAGGGCATGACTATTATATCGGAGTATATCCAGATACACCTCAGTCGAATTTTTCTCACTCCATTCTCCCACTTTATCGTGTTAATTCCTTCGAATCTGAGGATTTAGAAACGCTTCAAATGCTCAAGGCGATTAAGGAAAATGTGACCTTGCGAGAGGTAGATGTTCAATCGCAACAAGGCTTGTTTTTACCTGCTGATCGCTTAGAGCAAGTATTTCAAGAAAAATTTCCGCAAGCCTTAGAAAATCTTTCTGAACTGATTGGAGCAACTACTTATGAGATTGATAGTAGTCTCAAGCTTCCACGTTTCAATCCAGAGCATCCTGCTGTTGAAGAGTTGCGCGAAAGAGCTATTAAGGGCTTGGAACAGAAAGGCTTACTCGATTCAGTTTATCAGGCTCGTTTGGAAGAAGAACTATCTGTGATTCATGACATGGGATTCGATGACTATTTCTTGGTTGTTTGGGATCTCTTACGTTTCGGTCGTTCTCAAGGGTATTACATGGGAATGGGACGTGGTTCTGCAGTTGGAAGTTTAGTAGCCTACGCTCTAGATATTACAGGAATTGATCCTGTGTCTAAGAATCTCATCTTTGAGCGCTTTTTAAATCGTGAACGCTATACCATGCCTGATATCGATATTGATATTCCTGATATCTATCGTCCTGAATTTATCCGCTATGTTCGTGACCGTTATGGTAGTATTCACGCTGCTCAGATAGTCACCTACTCGACTTTTGGTGCCAAACAGGCTATCCGAGATGTTTTTAAACGGTATGGTGTTCCCGAGTACGAGTTGACATCCATAACCAAGAAAATTGGTTTCAAAGATACCTTGACAAGCGCCTATGAAGGCAATCTAGGATTTAGACAACTGATTCAAAGTAAGATTGAGTACCAAAAGGCTTTTGAAATTGCCAAAAAGATAGAAGGATATCCTCGACAGACATCTATCCACGCTGCTGGTGTCGTGATTAGTGATAAAAATCTAACGGACTATATTCCTCTTAAGTATGGTGAGGATATGCTCATTACCCAGTATGATGCTCATGGAGTCGAGGGAAATGGCTTGCTCAAGATGGATTTCTTGGGCTTAAGAAACCTAACTTTCGCTCAAAAAATGCAGGAGCTCTTATTTGAAACTCAAGGAATTCAGCTAAGGATTGAGAATATTGACCTTGAGGATAGGGAAACTTTAGCCCTCTTTGCAGCTGGGAAGACCAAGGGGATTTTTCAGTTTGAACAACCTGGAGCTATTCGCCTATTAAAGCGCGTGAAACCAGAAAGCTTTGAAGAAGTAGTGGCAACGACTTCCCTCAACAGACCCGGGGCGAGTGACTATATCGATAACTTTGTGGCTCGAAAACATGGTAAAGAAAAGGTAACGGTTCTGGACCCAGTTTTGGAAGATATTTTAGCTCCAACTTATGGCATTATGCTTTACCAAGAACAGGTGATGCAAGTAGCTCAGCGATATGCTGGTTTTAGCCTTGGGAAGGCCGACATTTTACGTCGTGCCATGGGGAAAAAGAACGCAGCTGAGATGCACCGAATGGAGGAAAGTTTCATCCAAGGAGCACTCGAAAAAGGTCATGGAAAAGAACAGGCTCAGCAGGTTTTTGCTGTCATGGAAAAATTTGCTGGTTATGGTTTCAACCGATCGCACGCTTATGCTTATGCGGCTTTAGCCTTTCAACTTGCTTACTTTAAGACACATTACCCAGAAATCTTTTATCAAGTCATGCTCAACTATGCCAGTGGAGCTTATATTCTCGATGCGCTTGAAATGGGCTTTGAACTGACACCACTCTCTATCAATATAATCCCATATCAGGATAAATTAACAGAGAAGACTATTTATTTGGGACTTAAGAGTATCAAGGGGATGCCTCGAGATTTTGCCTATTGGATTTTAGAGAATCGTCCTTTTAGTAGTGTCGAAGATTTTGTCACTCGCTTGCCTAAAAATTATCAGAAGTTGAGTCTCTTAACTCCCCTAGTCGAGATTGGTTTATTCGATAGTTTTGAAAAAAATCGCCAAAAAATCTTATCTAATTTACCTACTTTGTTTATTTTTGTGGAAGAATTGGGTAGTTTATTTGCAGATAATAGCTACAATTGGCTTGAGAGTGAGGATTTTACGCAAGTCGAAAAGTTTCGTAAGGAACAGGAGTGGCTTGGAGTCGGTATCAGTCCGCACCCCTTACTGATTTTAGCAAAGAATCCCCTCTATCCAATTGTGAGTTTGTCTGAACTATCTGAAGGACAGACAGCTACAGTACTCGTTGAGATAGAATCCATTCGTGTCATTCGTACTAAAAAAGGTGAAAACATGGCTTTTCTGAAAGTTAGTGATAGTAAAACGAAGCTTGAAGTCACAGTTTTTTCTGACCAGTATCGCCAATTTAAAAATCTCTTACATGAAGGAAGATTTTACTACCTTAATGGAAAAGTGCAGGCAAGAGACGGTCGCCTTCAGTTAGTATTAAATAATCTAAAAGAAGCAGTGAGTGAACGATTTTGGATTCAGGCTGCTGATCATGAACATGATTCTGAAATTTATCATATTTTAGAACAATACAAGGGACAAATTCCTGTCATCATTCGCTACGAAAATGAACAAAAAAATGTTCTTTTGCCGGGCTATTTTGTTGCAAAAGATGTTAGTTTGCAGGAAACTTTGAGTCAAATAACTATGAAAACGATTTATCGTTAAAAATCAATGAAAATAAAAGAATTTTAACTTTAATTATGGTATAATCAGTTAGAATGTTAAAAGAAAAAGGAGCAAAACCAAATGAAACGTATTGCTGTTTTGACTAGTGGTGGAGACGCCCCTGGTATGAATGCTGCCATCCGTGCAGTAGTTCGTCAAGCAATCTCAGAAGGAATGGAAGTTTTTGGTATCTATGATGGATACGCAGGTATGGTTGCCGGCGAAATTTATCCACTTGATGCAGCTTCAGTGGGAGACATCATTTCACGTGGTGGTACTTTCCTTCACTCTGCTCGTTACCCTGAGTTTGCAAAACTCGAAGGTCAACTTAAAGGGATTGAGCAGTTGAAAAAACACGGTATCGAAGGTGTCGTGGTTATCGGTGGTGACGGTTCTTATCACGGAGCTATGCGCTTGACTGAGCATGGATTCCCTGCTATCGGACTTCCGGGAACAATCGATAACGATATCGTAGGTACTGATTTCACAATCGGATTTGATACTGCAGTTACAACTGCTATGGATGCCATCGATAAGATTCGTGATACCTCATCAAGTCACCGTCGTACTTTTGTAGTTGAAGTAATGGGACGTAACGCTGGTGATATCGCTCTTTGGGCTGGTATTGCAACAGGTGCTGATGAAATTATTATCCCTGAAGAAGGCTTCAAGATGGAAGACATCGTAGCAAGTATCAAGGCTGGATATGAACATGGTAAGAAGCACAACATTATCGTTTTGGCAGAAGGTGTTATGTCAGCGGCAGAATTTGGTCAAAAACTAAAAGAAGCTGGAGATACAAGCGATCTTCGTGTAACTGAACTTGGTCACATCCAACGTGGTGGATCACCAACTGCTCGTGACCGTGTATTGGCGTCACGCATGGGTGCACATGCTGTTAAACTCCTTAAACAAGGAATCGGTGGTGTCGCTGTTGGTATTCGCAATGAGAAAATGGTTGAAAATCCAATTCTTGGAACTGCAGAAGAAGGAGCTTTATTTAGCCTAACAGCTGATGGTAAGATCGTTGTTAACAACCCTCACAAAGCTGATATTGAACTTTCTGCTTTAAACAAGAGCTTGTCTTAATCAACTTTAACTAAACTGGTAAAATGACCAAAAAAGGTCGAATTATATAAAGGAGTCACAAAAATCATGAACAAACGTGTAAAAATCGTTGCAACTTTGGGTCCTGCGGTAGAAATCCGCGGTGGTAAAAAATTTGGTGATGAGGGATACTGGGGTGAAAAACTTGACGTTGAAGCTTCAGCTAAAAACATTGCTCAATTGATTGAAGCAGGAGCTAACACTTTCCGTTTCAACTTCTCACATGGTGACCACCAAGAACAAGGTGACCGTATGGCAACTGTTAAACTTGCGGAAAAACTTGCAGGTAAAAAAGTTGGTTTCCTTCTTGATACTAAAGGACCAGAAATCCGTACTGAATTGTTCGAAGGTGAAGCTAAAGAGTATTCATACAAAACTGGTGAAAAAATCCGTGTTGCAACTAAACAAGGAATCAAATCAACTCGTGAAGTGATTGCTTTGAACGTTGCAGGAGCACTTGATATCTATGATGATGTTGAAGTTGGTCGTCAAGTATTGGTTGACGATGGTAAACTTGGTCTTCGTGTTGTAGAAAAAGACGATGCAACTCGTGAATTTGTTGTTGAAGTTGAAAATGACGGTGTTATCGCTAAACAAAAAGGTGTAAACATCCCTAACACTAAAATTCCTTTCCCAGCTCTTGCTGAACGTGATAACGCTGATATCCGCTTCGGTTTGGAACAAGGTATCAACTTCATCGCGATCTCATTCGTACGTACTGCAAAAGACGTGAATGAAGTTCGTGCAATCTGTGAAGAAACTGGTAACGGTCACGTTCAATTGTTCGCTAAAATCGAAAACCAACAAGGTATCGATAACTTGGATGAAATCATTGAAGCTGCTGACGGTATCATGATCGCTCGTGGTGACATGGGTATCGAAGTACCATTTGAAATGGTTCCAGTTTACCAAAAAATGATCATCACTAAAGTGAACGCTGCTGGTAAAGTTGTTATCACTGCAACAAACATGCTTGAAACAATGACTGAAAAACCACGTGCAACACGTTCAGAAGTATCAGACGTATTTAACGCTGTTATCGACGGAACTGATGCTACAATGCTTTCAGGTGAGTCTGCAAATGGTAAATACCCACTTGAGTCTGTTCGTACAATGGCAACTATCGATAAGAACGCTCAAACTCTTCTTAACGAATACGGACGTTTGAACTCAGATTCATTTGAACGTAACTCTAAGACAGAAGTTATGGCTTCAGCGGTTAAAGACGCTACAAACTCAATGGACATCAAATTGGTTGTAACTCTTACTAAGACTGGTCACACAGCACGTTTGATCTCTAAATATCGTCCAAATGCTGATATCTTGGCATTGACATTTGACGAATTGACAGAACGTGGATTGATGTTGAACTGGGGTGTTATCCCAATGTTGACAGAAGCTCCATCATCAACTGATGACATGTTTGAAATTGCTGAACGTAAAGCAGTTGAAGCAGGTCTTGTACAATCTGGTGACGATATCGTTATCGTTGCAGGTGTGCCACTTGGTGAAGCAGTTCGTACTAACACAATGCGTATCCGTACAGTACGTTAATCTAACATTAAAAAACCTATCATATCAAGCTTTATAGCTTGTATGATAGGTCTTTTTTTGTGACGAGGGGCAAAATATATAGTGGTTTGAAATAAGATATGAACAGAGAGATTAAGAAAGTCAAACTAATTTCTAGAAATATTTTTAGCAGTTGTAGTGTACTGCTATAGATTCAAGCTGCTATATCATCTTCCTTTTAATGCTAAGGTATAAACTACAGTTTTCCCTGTAACTTTTGCTGTAATTAGAGATTTCATTGGTCATCTTAGTATCTTTACGACTAAACCTAGATAGGATTTAGTAGTGTTTAGGAAAATAAAAAAAGCTCTCTGGAAAAACCAGAAAGCCTGAGAGGCATCTCCATGTGAGAAATCGGTTCACACAATTTCTCAAGGTCCGCTCCTGCTTTATGACCTCCTTTGCTCAATAGTAGCTTTCGCTACATATCGACTCATCGCAAGTTTTATTTTACTATAAGGTCAAAAAAAAGTCAATAAAAAAGTTCCTGTATAAAGGAACTGTTAAACAATGCTAATTGCCGGGATCGAACCGGCGACCTCATCCTTACCATGGATGCGCTCTGCCTACTGAGCTAAATCAGCTTACTTAAAAAGTATACTATAGTTTCAAATCTTTGTCAATAAAATATTTTATTTAAAAGTAATCAGCTGTCAGTCAAACTAAAATGGCTTAAGAGAATATCCCTCAGCCATTTTATTCTAACCTAATTGATTTTGTTTTTTTTCTGGATTCCAGATAAAACTTGCAATAAAGCTAAAGATGATGGTAATAATCGCAACTAAGACAGCAAGAATCAGTGCTGGTATGCGAATAAACCACCACAAAGGATTTGGTTTTTTATTATCGTGCCATTGTTTTGTTTCCTCATCCAGACGTTGGAATTCTGATTGGATACGTTCAGCAACTATCTCAATTCCCTCATCATTCATCTTCTTAATGTCCGAGATATCGATAGGATTTCCGAAGTTCATATCGACACGTTCGCGACTGATGAGTCCTTTTAAGGTCATTGGACCAGTGTAAGTAACTGGCATGATGGGAACCTTGGCCATTTTAGCAATCAGAGCTACGCCACCTTTGACATCGTTAGAATGACGACTACCGCTTGGAAACATGATGAGAGATCGGTCGCTCTTTTTAAGAACATTGATAGGGTATTTGATAGCCGAAGCGCTAGGATTCTCCCGATCAATAGGAAAGGCACCACACATACGAATCCACCAACCAAAGATTCGATTAGAGAACAGTTCCTTTTTAGCCATAAAAACAAACTGTTTCGGTTTGGTCGCAAATGCCATGTAGACAGGATCCCACCAAGTACGATGCGGAGCGACGAGGATATAGTTTTCATCCTGACTTGGAATTTTATTGGTATTATGATAATGAGCATTACCGTTGATAGACCAGAGAATCAACATAACCAGCCCACGAAGATAAGTATAAAACATGGTATCTCCTTCAATTTTCTTTCTTTTATTATACCTTATCATACTAGGACAAGCAAATGTTTTTTTGTTTAGGTGGAATTGCTCTTCATATGAAATTAGAATTATTCAAAAAAAAATGATATGATAGAGATTATGGATAAAAATAAAATTTTGGGCTTAAGCCAATCAGAAGTTAAAGAACGTCAGAAACAGGGACAGGTCAATGATTTCAAAGCATCAGCTAGTACCAGTACTTGGCAGATTGTAAAACGAAATGTCTTTACTCTCTTTAATGCTTTAAACTTTGCTATTGCATTAGCGCTAGCTTTTGTTCAAGCCTGGAGCAACTTGGTTTTCTTTGCGGTTATCTGTTTTAATGCTTTTTCAGGAATTGTAACCGAGCTACGTGCCAAGCATATGGTTGATAAACTCAATCTCTTAAATAAAGAAAAGATTACGACTATTCGTGATGGACAAGAGATTGCTTTAGACCCTGAAGAGCTTGTTTTGGATGATGTGATTCGCTTGTCTGCAGGGGATCAAATTCCAAGTGATGCGATTGTATTAGAAGGCTTTGCAGAAGTCAATGAAGCCATGTTAACGGGTGAGAGCGACTTGGTGCAAAAAGAAATAGAAGACTTAATGTTGTCAGGTAGCTTTCTTGCAAGTGGTTCTGTCCTCGCTCAGGTTCATCATGTAGGAGCAGATAACTATGCAGCCAAACTCATGCTTGAAGCTAAGACAATTAAACCAATCAATTCTCGTATCATGAAATCACTAGATCAACTTGCAGGATTTACTGGGAAAATTATCATTCCTTTTGGAATTGCCCTCTTGCTTGAAGCTTTGGTCTTGAAAGGTTTACCACTGAAGTCTTCTGTAGTGAATTCCTCTACAGCTCTTTTGGGAATGTTGCCTAAGGGGATTGCCCTCTTAACCATTACCTCTCTTCTAACCGCTGTTATTAAGCTTGGTTTGAAAAAGGTCTTGGTACAGGAGATGTATTCAGTTGAGACCTTGGCGCGCGTGGATATGCTCTGCTTGGATAAGACAGGTACCATCACCCAAGGGAAGATGCAGGTTGAGACTGTTCTTCCTCTGACCCAGGCTTATGACAAGGATGCTATTGCCGACATACTAACCAGCTATATGGCAAACAGTGAGGATAAAAATCCAACTGCCCAAGCTATTCGCCAACGTTTCCAAGGTCAAGTAACTTATCCGATGATTTCTAATCTTCCATTTTCAAGCGATCGTAAATGGGGAGCAATGGAGTTGGAAGGTCTCGGAACTGTTTTCCTAGGTGCACCTGAGATGTTGTTGGATGCTGAAGTTCCTGAGGCTAGAGAAGCTCTTGAACGAGGCTCTCGTGTCTTGGTTCTGGCCCTCAGTCAAGAAAAACTTGATCACCACAAGCCACAGAAACCATCGGATATGCAAGCCTTGGCTTTGCTTGAGATTCTAGACCCAATCCGAGAAGGGGCTGCTGAAACGTTAGACTATCTTCGTTCTCAGGAAGTGGGGCTGAAAATTATCTCTGGTGATAATCCAGTTACGGTTTCAAGTATTGCTCAAAAAGCTGGTTTTGCAGATTACCACAGCTATGTAGATTGTTCGAAGATCACGGACGAGGAATTGATTGCTATGGCTGAGGAGACAGCGATTTTCGGACGTGTCTCTCCTCATCAAAAGAAACTGATCATCAAAACGTTGAAAAAAGCAGGTCATACTACAGCTATGACAGGAGATGGTGTCAACGATATCCTAGCCCTCCGTGAGGCAGATTGTTCCATCGTGATGGCTGAAGGAGATCCAGCGACTCGTCAGATTGCAAATCTGGTCCTCTTGAACTCAGATTTTAATGATGTCCCTGAGATTCTCTTTGAAGGTCGTCGTGTGGTCAATAACATTGCCCACATTGCTCCAATTTTCTTGATTAAGACAATCTATTCTTTCTTGTTAGCAGTTATCTGTATTGCAAGTGCATTGTTGGGACGTAGTGAATGGATTTTGATTTTCCCATTCATCCCGATTCAGATTACCATGATTGACCAGTTTGTAGAAGGATTCCCACCGTTCGTATTGACCTTTGAGCGAAATATTAAACCAGTCGAACAAAACTTCCTCAGAAAATCCATGCTCCGTGCACTACCAAGTGCCTTGATGGTAGTCTTTAGTGTTCTCTTTGTTAAAATTTTTGGAACCAGTCAAGGCTGGTCAGCCATTGAAATTTCGACTCTTCTGTATTATTTACTAGCGTCGATTGGTTTCATGTCTGTAGTTAGAGCTTGCTTGCCATTTAGTCTATGGCGTGTGTTCTTGATTATTTGGTCAGTTGGTGGCTTCCTTGGAACAGCTCTATTCCCAAGAATCCAAAAACTACTTGAAATTTCAACACTGACAGGACAAACATTACCTGTCTATGGCATCATGATGCTGATCTTTACTGTGATTTTCATCCTGACAAGTCGTTATCAAGCTAGAAGATAAAGAAAGGCTGCAATCTATGATTGCGGTCTTTTTTAGGTACAGGATTGCTAGACAAAATATGGTATAATAAAGAGAAATAGACTTTTGGAAAGTGAGAGAAAATGATTTCGAAGAGATTAGAAATGGTAGCTTCTTTTGTACCTCAAGGAGCCGTTTTACTGGACGTCGGGAGTGATCATGCTTATCTACCCATTGAATTGGTTGAAAAAGGTCACATCTATCGTGCCATTGCAGGAGAGGTTGTAGAAGGTCCCTATCAATCTGCAGTTACAAATGTTGAGAGTCATGGTTTGACTGAGAAAATTCAGGTTCGTTTAGCCAATGGTTTGGCTGCTTTTGAAGAGGCTGACCAAGTTTCTGTTATCACTATTGCTGGAATGGGTGGTCGCTTGATTGCTACGATATTAGAAGAAGGATTAGACAAACTTGCCAATGTTGAGCGTTTGATTCTTCAACCAAATAACCGAGAAGATGAGTTGCGTTCTTGGTTACAAGAACACGGTTTTCAAATCATAGCAGAAAGTATTCTAGAAGAAGCTGGGAAATTCTACGAGATCATAGTTGTAGAAGTTGGTGAAATGAAGCTATCAGCCACTGATGTTCGCTTTGGCCCCTTCTTGTCCAAAGAAGTCAGTCCAGTCTTCATCCAAAAATGGCAAAAAGAAGCCAGCAAGCTTGAGTTTGCCCTTAGTCAAATTCCAGAAAAAAATCAAGAAGAACGTCAGGTTCTAGCAGATAAAATTCAAGCCATCAAGGAGGTGCTCCATGAAAGCAAGTGAAGTGATTAAGCGTTATGAAGCCTATTGCCCACAAGAATTTTCTATGGAAGGTGATAGTCGTGGTCTGCAAATTGGTACTCTAGATAAGGATATCCAAAAAGTCATGGTTGCTCTTGATATCCGTGAAGAGACAGTCGCTGAAGCTATTGACAAGGGTGTTGATCTGATTATCGTTAAGCACGCTCCTATCTTTCGTCCTATCAAGGACTTGGTAGCTAGTCGTCCTCAAAATCAGATTTACATCAATCTCATCAAAAATGATATTGCCGTCTATGTTAGCCATACTAATATCGATATTGTTGAAAATGGTCTTAATGATTGGTTTTGCCAACTATTGGGTATTGAAGATACAACTTATCTGCAGGAAACAGGTCCTGAACGTGGGATTGGGCGTATTGGAACGATTAGACCTCAAACATTTGAAGAATTTGCCAGTCATGTTAAGGAAGTCTTTGGTCTAGATAGCCTTCGTATGGTGTATTATCATGAGAGTGATTTGCAAAAAACAATCTCAAGAGTGGCTATCTGTGGTGGCAGTGGACAATCTTTCTACTCTGATGCTTTAGAAAAAGGAGCAGATCTTTATATCACTGGTGATATTTATTATCATACTGCCCAGGATATGTTGTCTGACGGTTTGCTGGCATTGGATCCAGGCCACTATATCGAAGTTCTTTTTGTTGAAAAAATTGCAGCGTTCCTGAATGAATGGAAGGAAGAAAATGATTGGCCTTTAGAGGTTATCGCAAGTCAGGCATCGACCAATCCATTCCATCATATCTAGTTAGAAGGTAAAGACAATGAAAAAAGTTGCTATTGTAGGAGCAGGAATTGTAGGGGCAACGGCTGCCTACTATCTTTCTAAAGAAACTGATATCGAAGTAACTGTCTTTGATCATGGGCACGGACAAGCGACCAAGGCAGCGGCAGGAATTATCAGCCCCTGGTTTTCTAAACGACGCAATAAGGTCTGGTACAAGATGGCGCGCCTAGGAGCAGATTTTTATGTAGATTTATTAGCTGATATAGAAAAATCTGGTCAAAAGGTAGATTTTTACCAGCGCTCAGGAGTCTTTCTCTTGAAAAAAGATGAGTCTAAATTGGAAGAACTCTATCAACTAGCTCTGCAACGTAGAGATGAATCTCCCTTAATAGGGGAATTAGCCATTCTGGATCAAGAGTCTGCGAGTAAGTTATTCCCTGGTCTAAAGGGATTTGAGAGATTGCTTTATGCTTCTGGTGGAGCTCGAGTAGATGGGCAACTCCTAGTGAGTCGTTTACTGGATGCCAGTCAGGTTAAGGTCGTAAAGAAAGAGGTTAGTCTAACTCCTTTATTATCAGGCTATCAGATAGACAATCAAATGTTTGACCAAGTAATTTTATCTACGGGAGCTTGGCTTGGACACTTTTTGGAGCCTTTAGGCTATGAGGTGGATGTTCGTCCTCAAAAAGGTCAACTTAGAGATTATCAAGTGCCACAAGACATGGGAGCTTACCCTGTAGTTATGCCGGAAGGTGAGTGGGATTTGATACCATTTCCTGGAGGTAAGTTATCTCTAGGAGCTACCCATGAAAATGACATGGGATTTGATCTTACAGTCGATAAAAATTTGCTCCAACAAATGGCTGAAGCAGCAAGTTCGTTTTATCCTAGTTTAAAAGATGCAATGATAAGTGGTGAACGTGTGGGGATTCGTGCTTATACGAGTGATTTTTCGCCGTTTTTCGGACAGGTTCCAAACTTATCAGGAGTCTATACAGCAAGTGGTCTAGGATCTTCAGGGTTAACGACTGGTCCTATTATCGGTTATCATCTAGCTCAAATGCTTCAAGGGAGAAAAGGAGTATTGGATCCAGCAGATTATCCGACTGAAAGATATATTAAAAAGAAACAATAGTAAACTTTTTACCTAGTTTTTACGATAGTCTTAGGAAAGTAAATGACTTTCCCTATCAAAAATGGTAAAATGAAAAAAATAATCCAAGAATTGAGGAAATAAAATGCAAGAAAAAATTCTGGTAACAGGTGGAGCAGGTTTTATCGGAACTCACACTGTCATTGAATTGGTCCAAGCTGGACACCAAGTAATTGTCGTGGATAATTTGGTAAACAGTAGTCGTAAAAGTCTTGAAGTAGTCGAAAGAATCACTGGGGTAGAAATTCCTTTCTACGAAGCAGATATTCGTGACACAGATACACTTCGTGATATTTTCAAACATGAAGAACCAACAGGTGTGATTCATTTTGCTGGTTTGAAAGCTGTAGGTGAGTCTACACGTATCCCACTTGCCTACTATGATAACAATATCGCTGGAACTGTCAGTCTCTTGAAAGTTATGGAAGAGACAAACTGTAAGAATATTATCTTCAGTTCTTCAGCAACAGTTTATGGAGATCCACATACTGTTCCAATCCTAGAAGATTTCCCACTTTCAGCTACCAACCCTTATGGCCGTACCAAACTAATGCTGGAAGAAATTTTGACAGATATCTATAAAGCAGATTCAGAGTGGAATGTTGTTTTGCTTCGTTACTTCAACCCAATCGGTGCCCATAAGAGCGGTGATTTGGGTGAAAATCCAAACGGTATTCCAAATAACCTTCTTCCATATGTGACACAAGTTGCAGTTGGTAAGTTGGAACAAGTTCAGGTTTTTGGAGATGACTACGATACTGAAGATGGAACAGGTGTTCGTGACTATATCCACGTCGTTGACCTAGCAAAAGGACATGTTGCCGCCCTTAAGAAGCTTCAAAAAGGCTCTGGACTCAATGTGTATAACCTTGGTACTGGAAAAGGCTACTCAGTTCTTGAAATTATCCAAAATATGGAAAAAGCTGTTGGACGCCCAATTCCATACCGTATCGTTGAACGTCGCCCTGGTGATATTGCAGCCTGCTACTCAGACCCAGCAAAAGCTAAGGAAGAGCTAGGTTGGGAAGCTGGACTTGGTATTACAGAAATGTGTGAAGATGCATGGCGTTGGCAAAGCAAGCATCCAAATGGATTTGAAGACTAAAATGATGATTTCAATCGTAGTCCCATGTTTAAACGAAGAGGAAGTACTTCCTCTTTTTTATCAAACTCTTGAAGCATTGATCCCAGATTTGGGAACAGAAATCGAATATATTTTTGTAGATGATGGGTCAACTGATAGGACATTGGAAGTTTTAAAGGCATATCGGGAGCAAAATTCTGCAGTACATTATATCTCTTTCTCGCGAAACTTTGGGAAGGAAGCAGCCTTATATTCAGGATTACAGCAAGCAAGTGGAGATTTGGTTGTGGTTATGGATGCAGATCTTCAGGATCCGCCAAGTATCTTACTTGAGATGAAAGAACTACTAGATCAGAATCCGGATTTGGACTGTGTGGGAACTCGTAGAACTAGTCGAGAGGGAGAACCATTTCTACGTAGTTTCTGTGCCAATCTTTTTTATCGTTTCATGCAAAAAATTAGCCCAGTAGCTCTTCCCCTAGGGGTTCGTGATTTTAGGATGATGAGAAAATCAGTAGTAGATGCAGTGTTAGAATTGACAGAATACAATCGCTTTTCCAAAGGCCTCTTTGCCTGGGTTGGTTTTCATACTCACTATCTAGAATACCCTAATGTTGAAAGGCAGGCAGGTAAGACTAGTTGGAGCTTTAGGCAACTCTTTTTCTACTCTATCGAAGGGATTGTAAATTTTTCAGATTTTCCTTTGATATTAGCCTTTGTTGCTGGTCTTACGTCTTGTTTTATGGCTTTGGTGATGACCCTTTTTGTAGTTATTCGTACTCTTATGCTTGGGAATCCAACCTCTGGCTGGACATCTCTGATGGCTGTCATTCTATTTCTTGGTGGTGTCCAATTATTGACCATTGGTATTCTGGGAAAATATGTCAGTAAAATATATCTAGAAACAAAAAAAAGGCCCCTCTATCTGATAAAAGAACAGAGTGAGCCGAGATAGGCTTTGATAAAAATTAGTCCTTCAAAAGACTATAATTTTCTGGAAAAATATGCTAAACTAGAAGAAGCGGGATTTAGAAATATAATCTCCATTAACGATTAAAACTGGTCTTTGATGAGCGCACGAGTTGGGCAATTTTTGACAGCCTCTAAGACGTCTCGACTAGGAGAAATTTCTTTTTCTAGTTGATCAGGATCATCGTAAAAACGCACGATTCCATTATCGTGGTAATCAAATAAATCAGAATAAGTTTGGCAAAGCCCACAGGCAATGCATCGTTCAGGTATAAGTGTGATTTTCATATTTATATTGTAATAAGAAAATAGAAAAAAAACAAGGAGTAAGGTATGGAAAAGGAACCGTGGCAAGAAGATATCTATAACAATGAGGAAAGCCGTTCGGAGCGTAGAAGCAGAGGAAATAAGGGAACAGGAGTGGTAGCCAACCGTATTCTAACCATTTTAGCTTGTATTTTCTTTGTAATCGTGGTCGGTATGATTGCTGTTTTAATCTACCTGTCATCTGGTGGAAGTGATCGTACAGCAGCCTTGAAAGATTTTCATGATTCTTCTGCGCCTAAGGTAGAGGAAGTTTCTTCAACGTCATCAAGTAGTTCAGTTGAAGCATCAAGTTCTGAAGCAGGATCAACTTCTTCAAGTAGTTCAGAGGAACATACAAATGCTGAGGGAACCATTACTGTCCTTGCAGGTGAAGGTGAAGCAGCTATTGCAGCTAGAGCAGGCATTTCTATTGCTCAGCTTGAAGCCTTGAACCCTGGTCATATGTCTTCAGGAACTTGGTTTGCAAATCCTGGTGATGTCCTTAAGACAAGATAGGAGTGACGATGAAAACAATTCAGATCGCTATTGATGGACCAGCATCCAGTGGTAAAAGTACAGTAGCCAAGATTATTGCTAAGGACTTTGGATATACCTACTTAGATACAGGTGCCATGTATCGTGCTACGACTTACATCGCTTTGAACAACCAAGTAAGTCCAGAAGAGTCTTCTCGACTTCTTGAATTATTGGAACAATATCCGATTAGCTTTGGTCGTGCTGAAACAGGAGAACAGCTTGTTTTCGTTGGAGACGTTGATGTTACCAATCCAATCCGTGAAAATGAAGTAACCAATGCTGTATCTGCTTTTGCAGCCATTCCAGCTATTCGTGAAAAATTGGTAGCCCTTCAACAAGAAATTGCCCAACAAGGCGGAATCGTCATGGATGGTCGAGATATTGGTACAGTTGTATTACCTCAAGCTGAATTGAAGATTTTTCTTGTTGCTTCAGTGGATGAACGTGCGGAAAGACGTTATAAGGAAAATCTTTCAAAAGGGATCGAAACAGATTTGGAAACTTTGAAAGAAGAGATTGCTGCGCGTGATTATAAGGATAGTCATCGTGAAACTTCTCCTCTTAAACAGGCTGATGATGCAATCTATTTGGACACAACAGGGCTAAGTATTTTAGAAGTTGTCGAAAAAATTAAATCAGAAGCAGTCAAACATTTTTAATTGAAATTTTAACCGATTGACCACGATAGTGGTGAGTCGGTTTTTTAGCAATTTGTCAAATTTTTAATTTTAAGGTATAATAGTCTTTGTTAACGAAAATTTGACATTCAAACCATCATAAAAATAGAAGGAGATAAGATGAACAATCTACCAAATTGCCCAAAATGTAATTCAGAATATGTCTATGAAGACGGAGCCTTGCTAGTCTGTCCAGAGTGTGCTTATGAATGGAATCCTGCTGAGCAAACAGAGGTTGAAGAAGGCCTTGTTGCTATCGACGCTAATGGAAATAAATTGGCTGACGGTGATACAGTAACCTTGATCAAAGACCTTAAGGTAAAAGGTGCTCCAAAAGACCTTAAGCAAGGGACACGTGTTAAAAATATCCGTATTGTTGAGGGTGACCACAACATCGATTGTAAGATTGATGGTTTTGGTGCTATGAAATTAAAATCAGAATTTGTTAAAAAGATCTAATCATGACTGCTTGGAATAAAATAATTTTTTTCAGTCGCTCTTTCATGTTTTTAGCAGCATTTACAGGTATTTATCTGGAAATTACCAAGCACGGTGGTTTCGGGATGTTGCTCTACTATACAGTGCTTTCCAACCTCTTGGTGATGATTTTTACAGGTTATCTTTTATGGAAGATGCGACGTGAGGGTGACCATTGGCAAAGTTCAAGTCTTTTGCGACTCAAGGGTGGTATCACCATGAGTATCATGATTACCTGTGTCATCTATCATTTCATGTTGGCTCCCTTGACAAAAGATTTTTACCGTTTGGAAAACTTCCTTTGCCATTATATCGTACCCCTCTGGTTTCTAGTTGATACCATCATTTTTGATAAGAGTCGTCAATATAAGTGTTTTGATCCTATTGTATGGACAGTTTTACCACTGCTCTATATGGGATTTGCAATCTTAAACGGCTTTGTTCTAAAGATGGACGTTCCTAACGCTAAGGATAGTCCCTTCCCTTATTTCTTTTTAAATGCCAATAAACATGGTTGGGGCTTTGTCTTTAGATGGGCAGCCATTATCTTTGTTGCCTACATGGTTTCAGGATATCTGTTTTATCTTGTTAAAAACATTAAAAAATCTAAGAAATAAAAGTACCCTTTGTGGGTACTTTTTTTGATGATTGATATAATTGTACCCGGACAAATCAATTTTTTTTATCTTGTTCTTGAGTCATTTCTACCTTACAATAAAACTGTAGCTACCAATACAACTATTGAGGAAGAGAAAATGACTGAAAATCGTTATGAATTAAATAAAAATTTGGCACAGATGCTTAAAGGTGGCGTCATTATGGATGTTCAAAATCCTGAACAAGCAAGAATTGCAGAGGCTGCAGGTGCAGCAGCAGTTATGGCCTTGGAGCGAATCCCAGCTGATATTCGTGCAGCTGGTGGTGTCTCTCGTATGAGCGACCCTAAGATGATCAAGGAAATCCAAGAAGCAGTCAGCATTCCGGTTATGGCTAAGGTTCGAATTGGGCATTTTGTTGAAGCTCAAATTTTAGAAGCTATTGAGATTGATTATATTGATGAGAGCGAAGTTCTATCTCCAGCTGATGATCGTTTCCATGTAGACAAGAAAGAATTTCAAGTTCCTTTTGTTTGCGGTGCAAAAGATCTAGGAGAAGCCTTGCGTCGTATCGCTGAAGGAGCTTCAATGATTCGAACAAAAGGGGAACCTGGAACAGGAGATATCGTTCAGGCAGTCCGTCATATGCGCATGATGAATCAAGAAATTCGTCGCATTCAAAATCTCCGTGAAGATGAACTCTATGTCGCAGCAAAAGAACTCCAAGTTCCGGTAGAATTAGTTCAATACGTCCACGAACATGGGAAATTACCAGTTGTCAACTTTGCAGCTGGAGGAGTTGCAACACCAGCAGATGCTGCTCTCATGATGCAGCTCGGTGCGGAAGGAGTCTTTGTTGGCTCAGGGATTTTCAAGTCAGGTGATCCTGTCAAACGTGCAGCAGCAATTGTCAAGGCAGTTACCAACTATCAAAATCCTCAAATTTTAGCTCAAATCTCAGAAGATTTGGGAGAAGCCATGGTTGGTATCAATGAGAATGAAATTCAAATTCTTATGGCAGAGCGAGGAAAATAGATGAAAATCGGAATATTGGCCTTGCAAGGAGCCTTTGTAGAGCATGAGAAAGTCCTTGCAAAACTAGGAGTAGAAAGTATTGAACTGCGAAATCTTGAAGACTTTCAACAACATCAGAGTGACTTGTCAGGTTTGATTTTACCTGGAGGTGAGTCTACAGCTATGGGAAAACTCCTACGTGACCAGCAAATGCTACTCCCTCTAAGAGAGGCTATTCTCAATGGTTTACCAGTCTTTGGGACTTGTGCCGGTTTGATTTTGCTAGCGAGTCAAATCACTTCTCAAGAGGAAAGTCATCTAGCGACTATGGATATAATAGTTGAGCGCAATGCCTATGGACGTCAGCTAGGAAGCTTTTATACCGAAGCAGACTGTAAGGGTGTTGGCAAAATTCCCATGACCTTTATCCGTGGACCTATTATTAGTGAAGTTGGTAAGGGTGTTGATGTTCTTGCAGTAGTGAACAATCAAATCGTTGCTGCTCAAGAAAAGAATATGCTAGTGACCTCCTTTCATCCGGAATTGACAAATGATCTTCGCTTGCATCAATACTTTATCAACATGTGCAAATAAAAATAGGTCGGGATTTTCCCGGCCTATTTTTACATGTAATAAACAATGGCAATGTATTGGAGAGCAGAAGCTGCTAGGATGAAGAGATGCCAGATCATGTGGAAGTATGGTTTCTTCTTAGCGTAAAATCCAGCACCAACTGTATAGCAAAGACCACCTGATACCATAAGAGTCCAAAAGATTGGATTTGTTTGACTGATGATTGCTGGTAGGATAGCCACAACTAACCAACCCATGATTAAGTAGAGAATTAGACTAAATTTTTCATTGACTTTTTTGGCAAAGATTTTATAAAGAATACCAAAAATAGTTGTTCCCCACTGAATGGCGATAATCAGATAACCAAACCAGTTATTCATCAAGGTCAAAACGACAGGAGTATAAGAGCCAGCAATCGCAACATAAATCATGGAATGGTCGATAATGCGCAAGACATACTTATGAGTGGAACCATAAGCCATAGAATGATAAATGGTCGATGAAAGGAACATTAGAAAGAGGCTAATAACGAAAATCGACACCCCAATCGATGATAAAAATCCATGAGCTTCATAACTATATGTCGATGAGATAGGGAGCAAAATCAGCATGATAAGTGCCCCTACAGCATGGGTGACACTGTTTGCTATTTCTTCTCCAAAACTAAGGCGCTTGCTAAGTTTGAAACTAGTATTCATTTGTTTCCTCCTCTTCGGTTTCTTTATAGACCAGTGCAAGTGTTTGATGATAGAGCTTGACCGTTTGGCAGCTTGTTCGGATAATAGGATTGGCTGGGTCTAGGTCTTCATTCATATAGTCTACAAAAGCATTGTAAAGTTCTTCTGAGTTAGCCTCTGTGTGTAGGCTATTCAGGGTTTGAGCAATTTCCTGGATTGAAAAAACAGACTTGAGCGTTGTGATAGCAATCAATCGGGCGATTTGTTTGCGTTGGTATTTTTTCTTTTCAGGTTTGGTGATATATCCGTGTTTGACATAGTTGTTCACCATTGATGCAGTTAAACCTTTCTCTTTAGCAAGAGAAATAGGGGAACAAACTTTATTCACATAAAGTAGGACCTGGTCCAAATAGAGATCAATGTTTGGAATTTCGTCCCATTCTGGGTAGGAAAAAGTAGATTTCATTTCCAACTCCTGTTTATCTAGTTTTAATAACTAGATTATAAAATAATAGAAATAAAAAGTCAAGTTTTAACTGCTTGTAGAAAGCCTTAAATTATGCTATGATGAGAGAAACTAGTCAGAAAAGAGGAGATAAGATGGAAATTCGTTTAGCCTTTCCAAACGAAGTAGATGCAATTATGCAAGTGATTGAGGAAGCTAAAAAATGCTTGGCGGAAGCTGGTAGCACTCAGTGGCAAAATGGTTATCCAAATACTGATACGATTATTGAAGATATTATCTCAGGTCAGGCTTATGTAGCCCTGGAAGAAGGAGAGCTCTTAGCTTATGCAGCAGTAACCAAGAGTCCAGAAAAAGCCTATGAAGCCATTTATGATGGAAGCTGGGAAGGAAGAGAGTCAGAGTATCTAGTTTTTCACCGGATTGCGGTTTCTAGAGATGTCCAAGGGCAAGGTGTTGCCCAGACCTTCTTGGAAGGCTTGATTGAAGGCTTTGATTACCTAGATTTTCGTTCAGATACGCACGCTAAAAACAAAGCCATGCAACATATCTTTGAAAAGCTTGGTTTTAAACAGGTCGGTAAAGTTCCAGTAGATGGGGAACGTTTGGCCTATCAAAAATTAAAATCAAATGTCTAAGAAGTATGCAAAGATGCTGTACAAGTCTCCGATTGGAATCTTATCTTTGGTAGCAGATGATCACTATCTGTTTGGGATATGGGTTGAAGCACAGAGCCATTTTGAGCGAGGCTTGTCGCTAGGTAATCTAGTTGAGGTGAAAAGTCATCCCATCTTAAATCAGATTGCTAGCTATTTAGATGCTTATTTTAAAGGACAAAATCAAGATTTGTCTCAGTTACCTTTGGCTCCTGTTGGTAGTGACTTTGAAAAAAGAGTCTGGAACTACTTGCGTGGAATTCCTTTTGGTCAGACAGTTACTTATGGACAAATAGCTAAGGATTTGCAGATAGCTTCGGCTCAGGCTATCGGAGGAGCTGTAGGCCGAAATCCTTGGTCTATCCTCGTACCTTGTCACCGTGTACTAGGAGCTGGCAATCGGCTGACGGGCTATGCTTCAGGAATTGACAAGAAGGCTTGGCTCTTAAAGCATGAAGGTGCAGTATTTCAAGAGAATAAGGAATAGAAAGAAAAGAAAATGTTAGAATTTATCGAATACCCAAAATGTACAACCTGTAAAAAAGCTAAGAAAGAATTAGATCAACTCGGACTAGAATATAGGGATGTTCATATCGTAGAAGAAACTCCGAGTGAAGAAGTCATTTTAAATTGGCTTGAAACTTCAGAATTTGAGTTGAAGCAATTTTTCAATACTAGTGGTATTAAATACCGTGAACTGGGTTTAAAAGATAAGGTTGGAACTTTATCAAATAAAGAAGCAGCCAAACTCTTGGCCAGTGATGGTATGTTATTAAAACGTCCAATATTAGTGGAGAATGGTGCTGTCAAGCAGATTGGTTATCGTAAAACCTACGACAACTTAGACTTGAAATAGTTTTTTTCTATCTCCTTGATAGGTAAAATATATAACCTCACGCTTTTAAAGTATGATAAACTAGTAGGTAGACAAAGTCTCTTCTGCTCGTAGCAAATATTTTAAATCTAGGCAGAAGTATGATAGAATGATTCATTATCAGGAGAGGATGTTTCTATGAATGTTACAATAATTTTAGCATCAGATTGGTACCAAAACTTGATGCAGTATATTCCAGACGGTAAACTGTTTAGTTTTCGTTCTGTCTTTGATGGGATTCCAAGAATTGTACAACAATTGCCAACAACATTGATGTTGACAGTATTTGGTGCTTTTTTTGGTATCATCTTGGCCTTGGTTTTTGCTATTGTAAAAATTAATCGCGTTAGAATTCTTTATCCATTACAAGCATTCTTTGTTAGTTTCTTAAAAGGGACACCAATCCTAGTGCAGCTGATGTTGACTTACTATGGAATTCCTCTAGCATTAAAAGCGTTGAATCAACAATGGGGGACTGCTTTTAATATCAATGCGATTCCGGCTGCAGCTTTTGCCATTGTAGCCTTTGCTTTTAACGAAGCAGCTTACGCTAGTGAAACTATCCGTGCCGCTATTCTTTCTGTCAATCCTGGAGAGATTGAAGCCGCTCGTAGTCTTGGAATGACACGTGCACAAGTTTACCGTCGTGTGATTATTCCAAATGCAGCGGTAGTAGCAACTCCAACCTTGATTAACTCCCTAATCGGTTTGACTAAGGGTACTTCCCTAGCCTTTAGTGCGGGTGTTGTAGAAGTCTTTGCCCAAGCTCAGATTTTGGGTGGTGCCGACTACCGTTACTTCGAACGTTTCATCTCAGTTGCTCTTGTATACTGGGTGGTAAATATCGCTATTGAAAATCTTGGTCGCTTTATTGAGAGAAAAATGGCCATCGAAGCACCAGATAATGTAAAAACAGATGTGAAAGGAGACCTTCGCTAATGATTAAGATTTCAAATTTAAGCAAATCCTTTTCAGGTCAAACCGTCTTGGATCATCTGAATTTAGATATTCAAAAAGGGGAAGTAGTGGCTTTGATTGGTTCATCAGGAGCGGGTAAATCTACCTTTCTTCGTAGCCTAAATTATCTGGAAACACCTGATAGTGGAAGCATTCAGATTGATGACTTTAAAGTCGACTTTTCTCAAATCACTCAAGAAGAAATCCTAACTCTTCGTCGCAAGTTGTCTATGGTATTCCAACAGTTCAACTTATTTGAACGTAGAACAGCTCTAGACAATGTCAAGGAAGGTTTGGTAGTTGTTAAAAAACTTTCCGACGAAGAAGCAACTAAGATTGCCAAAGAAGAGTTGGCTAAGGTTGGTCTTTCAGATCGTCAACAGCATTATCCTCGCCACTTATCAGGTGGACAAAAACAACGGGTGGCTTTGGCGCGTGCTTTGGCCATGAAGCCAGCTATCTTGCTCTTGGATGAACCTACTTCAGCCCTTGACCCAGAATTGGTTGGTGAGGTAGAAAGATCTATTGCTAATGCAGCTAAATCAGGTCAAACCATGATTTTAGTCAGTCACGATATGTCCTTTGTTTCTCAGGTAGCCGATAAGGTTTTATTCTTGGATAAAGGAAAGATTATTGAGTCTGGAACACCAGATGAGATTATCAATCATCCTAAAGAAGAACGAACAAAAGAATTCTTTGCTAGTTACAAACGGACCTATATTTGATATAATAGAAGATAAGAAAGACTCAGTTAGCTAGGCTAACTGGGTTTGCTCTTTAAAATTAATAGAAATGAGAGAGAGCATGCTAGTTCAGCTATTTGCTTTGTATTTAGAGAGTTTAGTGTTGACAATTCTACTGGTCTTGATTATTTTGGGACTCTGGATTGGACTTAGAGCTCTGTCGGGGGTTGATAAAACTGCTAAAGCACGTCAAGCCCATCTCTACGATATGATTATGATTGGAGTTTTGACCATTCCAGTATTGTCATTTGCAACCATGAGCATCTTGTTGGTTCTCAAGGCTTAATAGTTGTAAAATGGGATTTAATTCGTTAGAATAAAAATAGTTACAACAAGAAAGAAGGAAAGAGAATGTACGATACGATTATTATCGGTGCAGGTCCTGCTGGGATGACTGCAGCCTTGTATGCAGCACGCAGTAATCTGAAAGTGGCTTTGATTGAAGGGGGCCTTCCAGGAGGTCAGATGAATAATACTTCTGACATTGAAAACTATCCAGGTTATGCTAATATCAGTGGTCCTGAATTAGCTGAAAAAATGTTTGAACCTCTTGAAAATCTGGGTGTTGAGCATCTCTATGGCTTCGTTGAAAATGTTGAGGATCATGGGGAATTTAAAAAAGTCGTAACAGACGACCAAGTTTATGAAACTCGCACAGTTATCGTGGCGACTGGTTCTAAACATCGTCTCTTGGGAGTTCCAGGTGAAGAAGAACTCAATAGCCGTGGTGTTTCTTACTGTGCGGTTTGTGATGGAGCCTTTTTCCGCGACCAAGATTTGTTGGTCGTAGGTGGAGGTGACTCCGCAGTTGAAGAGGCTATCTTCTTAACACGATTTGCTAAGTCTGTAACCATCATTCACCGTCGTGATGAACTTCGTGCTCAAAAAGTCTTGCAAGATAGAGCTTTTGCCAATGAAAAAATCAATTTCATTTGGGATTCTGTTGTCAAAGAAATCAAGGGTGAGAACCGTGTAGAGTCAGTTGTCATTGAAAATGTTAAAACAGGACAAGTGACAGAACAAGACTTTGGTGGTGTCTTCATCTATGTTGGATTGGACCCTGTTAGTGATTTCGTCCAAGAGTTGCAGATTCGAGACCAGGCAGGTTGGATTGTGACAGATGACCACATGAAAACAAGCGTTGCAGGGGTCTTCGCAGTTGGGGATGTTCGCCAGAAAGACCTTCGACAAGTTACAACAGCTGTTGGAGATGGTGCTATTGCAGGTCAAGAGGCCTATAAATATATTACTGAACATAGTTAAAAAGGCGGTGGGATAGAAATCGATAGACAAAGTCTCGATTTCGTAGTCCCAGCCCCTCGAGGATGATTAGGAGCTTTTTGGAGTCCAAAAGACGAACAAAAAGTTCAATCAGCTACCGCGTCAAAGTTTGATTGCTAATAAAAAGTGAGGTCGGGATCTTTTGTCCCAACCTCACTTTTTATTAGAGTCGATTTCTAAAGACTTCGTACATGAGAATGGCAGCAGCAACGCTGGCATTGAGGCTCTGTACGTGACCATTCATAGGAATGGTGATCATCTCGTCCACTTGTTTTTTGATGTTGCTAGAGATACCTTTGCCTTCATTTCCGATAATGAGAGCAATCTTTCCTTTGGTATTCCATTTATGGCAAGGAGTTCCGTTCATATCAGTACCGAATGTCCAGAAGCCTTCATCCTTGAGTTTGTCCAAGGTTTGGCTGAGATTGGTCACGCGAGCGATAGGAACGTGTTCAATCGCACCTGTTGCTGTTTTTGCTACGACAGGAGTGACGCCGACAGCTCGGTGTTTGGGAATGATGACACCTGAAACATTGGTTGCATCCGCTGTTCTCAAGATAGAACCGAGATTATGTGGGTCCATTAAACCATCAAGGATTAGTAGTAGTGGGTTTTCTTCCTGGCGTGTCTTAGCAAGAATTTGCTCAAGTTCAGTGTAGGCAAATTCAGAAACGCGTAAGACAAAACCTTGGTGAACAGCTCCTTCAGTCATCTCAGAAAGTGATTTTTTGGAAGTCCAAGAAATGGCTACTTTCTTTTCAGTAGCTAATTCCTTAACTTTTTCCACATTCTTTCCTCGTAAATCTTCCTGAAGGTAGAGTTTGTTTCCAGTATTTGCTAAAAGAGCTTCTGTGACGGCATGAACGCCATAGACAATATCGTTTGTTTTCATATCTTCATTATAACACAAAATCCCGTCTTGCAACGGGATTTTCTTTATTCAAGAATGAGCAATCCATCTTTAACTTCAAATGGATCTTTTTCATTGATACGATCGTAGAACATAATGCCATTTAAGTGGTCAATTTCATGTTGAACAACGATTGAGTTGTAGCCTTTTAGTTTGATACGATGTTTTTCTCCATCCTTATCAAAGTAGTCTACAGTTACTCTGGCATGGCGGATAACATAACCTGGAACAGCACGGTCAACAGACAAGCAACCCTCTCCCTCACCTAAAGCAGCATCTTGGACTGAATGTGAGACGATTTTAGGATTGTACATTACAGCTTGTAAGTCATAGGCTTCCTGAGGTGTTTCGCCATCCTCAGTGATATTTGGTACCAGTACGGCGATGATGCGTTTTGAGATATCCAGCTGTGGTGCAGCAAGCCCAACACCTCCACGTAGACCTAATTTTTCAGCCATAACAGGATCTTGCGAGTGTTTTAAAAATTGCATCATTTTTTCTCCGAGAATGATATCTTGATCGCTCAAGGGGAAAGAGACCTCCTCGGCAACGGCACGAAGAGTAGGGTTCCCTTCGCGGATAATATCTTTCATATCGATTAAATGAGCAGCTTTGGTAATTCGTTCTATAGCAGACATATTCTTTCCTTTCCTTCTATTACAATTACATGATAACACAAAACAGATGAGAAAGAAAGTCACAGAAGTTGCTAAAAAATAATATAATAAAAGGAAATACCAATTTGTCTGTGGTATAATAAGGTAAGGTGACTTGCATCAAAAAGTAGGGAGAAAAAATTTGGAACAACGTAGTAGAAAAAGAAAAAAAGGTCCTGTTCTACATGCTATTAGACATTCTGTTCGATTTTTCAGGAACTATAAGCAGTGGAACAATCGCACTTTTATTGTGGTCTTGTTAGCTTCGGTAGCTGTCTCGATGATGCTTACTTTACTAGTGGAAGGAACTCGAGGAATTTCTTTAAGCAGTAGTGATCCAAGTGCTGTGCAGAAAAAGTTAAATTCTCAGGAAAAGAATGCAGATACGGAGCAAGAAACAAGTGCGCGTATTATGGCAAATGGGGATTTGCTCTATCATATTCCGATTTATAGAACCGCTCTAAAAGAAGATGGGACTTATGATTTCCATGAAAATTTTGACTATGTAAAACCATGGCTCAAGCAAGCAGACTTAGTCATCGGTGATTTTGAAGGAACTGTAAATAAAGACCATTATCTCGCAGGTTACCCCTTGTTTAATGCACCTGGTGAAGTCATGGATGCTATAAAGGATGCTGGTTATCAGGTCTTAGACTTGGCTCACAATCATATCTTGGATTCTCAGATTGAGGGAGTTTTTTCAACTGCAGATGCTATCGAAAAAGCTGGAATGACACCAATTGGTGTTTATACCCATGAACCACGAGAGAAAGCACCGATAGTTATCAAGGAAGTCAATGGAATTAAAGTTGCCCTTTTAGCCTATTCTTATGGATTTAACGGCATTGAAGAATACATTTCTAAAGAAGACTATGATAATCATCTTTCTGACCTAAATGAGGACAAGATGAAGGCTGAAATTGAACGAGCAGAGAAGGAAGCGGATATTACAATTATCATGCCTCAGATGGGAATTGAGTACCAATTGGAACCAACTGAAGAGCAAAAGCAACTCTATCACAAGATGATTGATTGGGGAGCTGATATTATCTTTGGTGGCCATCCTCACGTAGTTGAGCCTGCTGAAACGGTTGAGAAAGATGGGGACAAGAAACTCATTATCTATTCTATGGGGAATTTTATCTCAAATCAGCGAATTGAGACTATGCAAGATGAGGAAAATGCAAAATGGACAGAACGTGGTGTTCTCATGGATGTGACTATTAAGAAAAAAGCAGGTAAGACTACGATTGAGACAGCTCAAGCTCATCCTAGCTGGGTTAATAGAACACCAAAAGGAACTTATTCTCCTGAAGGCTATCCGCTCTATCTGTACCAGACCTACATTTTAGAAGATTTTATAGAGGGTGGGAAATATCGTAGTCAATTAGATGAAGATACCAAGGAACGGATTGATACAGCCTATAAAGAAATGAACGAGCATGTAGGTTTGAAGTGGTAGTGACATTAAAAGAGGAGCAAGATGGATATTAAGATAATAGCGACGGATATGGACGGTACTTTGTTGGATCCTCAAGGACAACTGGACCTACCTCGACTAGAGAAAATTTTAGATCAGCTAGATCAACGTGGCGTTCGTTTTGTCATTGCAACGGGAAATGAAGTTCATCGAATGCGACAATTACTGGGACATCTAGCAGAAAGAGTAGTTCTTGTGGTTGCTAATGGTGCTCGTATATTAGAAAATGATCAATTGATTCAAGCTCAGACTTGGAACGATGCTATGGTTGATAGGGCTTTGGGCCATTTTAAAGGCAGAGAGTGTCAGGATCAGTTTGTCGTAACTGCTATGAATGGCGGTTTTGTGAAAGAAGGCACCGTTTTTACTCAACTTGAAAATTTTATGACTCCGGAGATGATAGAGAAATTCTATCAACGGATGCACTTTGTTGATGAATTTGATTCCAGTCTCTTTGGAGGTGTCCTCAAGATGAGTATGGTTGTTGGAGAAGAACGATTAAATTCTGTTTTACAAGAAATCAATGACTTGTTTGACGGTCATGTGCGAGCTGTTTCTAGTGGGTATGGCTGTATTGATATCTTACAAGATGGGATTCATAAGGCTTGGGGCTTAAAAGAATTACTCAAACGTTGGAACTTAGAATCTGAACAGATCATGGCTTTTGGAGACAGTGAAAATGACATTGAAATGTTGGAACTAGCAGGAATTTCTTACGCCATGGAAAATGCTGAGGAGTCTGTTAAGGAAGTTGCGACAAAAGTGGCGCCAGCCAACAGTCAGGCAGGTGTTTACCAAGTTTTAGAAAATTGGCTAGAAAGAGGAGAATAACTTGGCAGTACAGCTTTTAGAAAACTGGCTCTTAAAAGAGCAAGAGAAAATTCAAACCAAGTATCGTGAACTTAATCAAATCTCAGTAATTGAACCAGATATCATTTTTATCGGGGATTCTATTATTGAGTATTATCCCTTGCAAGAATTATTGGGAACGTCAAAAACCATTGTGAACCGAGGGATTCGAGGCTACCAGACGGGACTTTTACGAGAAAATCTTGATGCTCATCTCTATGGCGATGCAGTAGATCAAATTGTACTTTTGATTGGAACAAATGACATTGGAAAAGATGTTCCAATGAATGAAGCGCTAAACAATCTTGAAAGCGTGATTCAAAGTATTTCTCGCGACTATCCACTGTCACAGATAAAGTTAGTTTCTATTCTGCCAGTTCATCAAGGGGAAGAATACAAACAGACAGTTTATATTCGTACCAATGAGAAGATCATGGCCTGGAACCAAGCCTATCAAGACCTCGCCTCTGCCTATATGCAGGTTGAATTTGTGCCTGTTTTTGAGAACTTACTCGATCAGGAGGGGCAACTCAAGGCAGACTATACAACGGATGGTCTTCATCTCGGTGTCGCTGGTTATCAAGCTTTATCAAATACTTTAAAAAAATATATTTTATAGATTCAGTATAGATGAACAAGATTTTTTATGATTAATATTTTTTGTAAAATAAATATGTTGCTAATATTATTAAAAAATTCTCTCAATGCTAGCGATCTCATGTTAGTTGATGATACCATTCACCTGTCGGAGGATATACTAAATAATAGACCTTGAAAGTATAGTGAAGTGAAATGAAATCTGGATAAATTGATTAAGGAAGTCAAATCAATTTCTAGCAATGTTTTAGAAGTCACAGTGCACTATTCTGTATGCAATCTACTATCTGCTCTTCATTTGACAATTCGATACAATAAAAAGCTCCATAATATCTATAGGAATTTGCCTATTACAAATATTATCGAGCTTTTTTTGCCTCTTTCCTACTATTTGTCAAGTCTATCAAGGTTTTAAGAATCAAATGAGACAAGACAGTAGCTATTTGAGGCTACTGTCATATTTTCAACAAAAATAAATCGTTTTCACTTGACAAAAATTGGTCTATACCATATAATAAAATAAAGAATATGGAGGACAAAATTATGAAAGTTATTCAAGTGGAAAATCCAATTGAAGGTGGAAAAGTTGCTTTTGATATCTTAAAAGAAAAATTGGAAAACGGTGCACAAACATTGGGACTTGCAACAGGAAGTAGCCCTCTGGAATTTTACCAACGAATCGTTGAGAGCGATCTTGATTTTTCAAATCTTACAAGTGTGAACTTGGATGAGTACGTAGGTCTTGATGGGGACAATCCTCAATCATACCGTTACTTTATGCAAGAAAATCTTTTCAACAAGAAACCATTTAAAGAAAGTTTCTTGCCACGTGGTGTCAAGGATAATGCAGAAGCAGAAGTAGAACGCTACAACCAAATTCTTGCTGACCATCCAGTTGACCTACAAATCTTAGGAATTGGTCGCAATGGTCATATTGGCTTTAATGAACCAGGCACACCATTTGACAGTCAAACTCATCTTGTAGAACTAGATCAGTCTACAATCGAAGCTAACGCGCGCTTTTTTGAGAAGATTGAAGATGTTCCAACCCAAGCTATTTCAATGGGGATTAAGAACATTTTGGATGCTAAGTCTATCCTTCTATTTGCTTATGGTGAATCAAAAGCAGAAGCTATCGCTGGGACTGTTGAAGGGCCAGTGACAGAAAGTCTACCGGCAAGTAGCCTGCAAAACCATCCAGATGTGACCATTATCGCAGATGCAGCAGCACTCAGCTTGTTAAAAAAATAAGATTTTAATCATTAAAGACCATTCGATCCTATGGATTGGGTGGTTTTTTGGTCTGGATATATTTCAAATATGATAAGGGTTGGAAATCAAAATTTTTATATTTTTTACATGAAGAAGACAAATTTGACTGTTCTTCACTTTCTGCTTTATGTCAGTATTTAGCAAAGTTAGAAACTATTAGTTTAGGTCAAGTAAAGGATTTATATTTTATTCGAGAGCAAATACTGAAACATCTTGTTGATCACGTTGGCAGCAAGGACTTATATACCATTTCTGATCTACCGTCAGATTATTGGGAGTACCTAGATCACATGGGGTTAGAAATTAAAAAATTAAGTGTTTGTTTAGAACAAACTTTAGAAGTGGAGAACTAGGCTAGACGTAATGGTAAAATCTTATAAATTTTAAATGGAATGATTTGGGAGAATTTCATTTTTTTCTTGACAATTTTCTTCATTCCGTGTAAAATAGAATAGATCTTGAACTTGAAGGGAGTGAAAAAAATGTCTAAAACAGTAGTACGTAAGAATGAATCTCTTGACGATGCTCTTCGTCGTTTCAAACGTGCAGTTACTAAAGCTGGTACTCTTCAAGAAACACGCAAACGTGAATTCTATGAAAAACCTTCTGTAAAACGTAAACGTAAATCAGAAGCAGCTCGTAAACGTAAAAAATTCTAATTAATAAGAAAGGCTAGAGTAATCTAGTCTTTTTTGCTTTAAATAAATCCTATAAATCCTGCAAAATTCTGAAACTTCCTCCTACAATTTGATATAATAGAGGGAAGAACTTGATTGAAGGAGAAAATTATGTCGGTTTTAGTCAAAGAAGTGATTGATAAGCTCAGACTAGACATTGTCTATGGTGAGCCTGAATTACTTGAAAAGAAAATCAATACTGCGGATATTACGCGGCCAGGGCTTGAAATGACGGGGTATTTTGACTACTATACTCCAGAGCGGATTCAACTTTTGGGAATGAAAGAGTGGTCTTATCTGATTAGTATGTCTTCTCATAACCGCTACCAGGTTTTGAAAAAGATGTTTCAACCAGAAACACCTGCAGTTATTGTTGCGCGTGGTTTAGTAGTTCCAGAGGAAATGCTAAAGGCTGCTAGAGAATGTAAAATCGCTATTTTAACGAGTCGTACAGCAACAAGTCGTCTGTCTGGGGAATTGTCAAGTTACCTAGATTCTCGTTTGGCTGAGCGTGAAAGTGTACATGGTGTCTTGATGGATATCTATGGTATGGGTGTGTTAATCCAGGGCGACAGTGGTATTGGTAAGAGTGAGACAGGTCTAGAACTCGTGAAACGAGGACACCGTTTGGTAGCGGATGACCGTGTAGATATCTTTGCTAAGGATGAAATGACTCTCTGGGGTGAACCAGCTGAAATCTTGAAGCATTTACTTGAGATTCGTGGTGTTGGTATTATAGATGTGATGAGTCTTTATGGTGCCAGTGCAGTTAAGGATTCTTCACAAGTTCAGTTGGCTGTCTATCTAGAAAATTATGACACACAAAAGACTTTTGATCGCCTAGGCAATAATGCTGAAGAATTGGAGATTTCTGGAGTAGCCATTCCACGTATCCGCATTCCTGTAAAAACAGGACGTAATATTTCTGTCGTTATCGAAGCAGCAGCGATGAATTATCGTGCTAAGGAAATGGGCTTTGATGCTACTCGATTGTTTGAAGAAAGATTGACAAATCTGATTGCAAAGAACGAGGTGAAAGATGATTGATCCAATTGCTTTTCAAATTGGCCCTTTAGCTGTTAGATGGTATGCACTCTGCATTGTTTCAGGTCTTGTTTTAGCGGTATACCTTGCCAGTAAAGAAGCGCCTAAAAAGAAGATTTTATCTGATGATATTTTGGACTTTATCTTAATTGCCTTTCCTTTATCCATCATTGGTGCTAGACTCTACTATGTTATTTTTAGATTTGATTATTATAGCCAACATCTGGGAGAGATTTTTGCTATTTGGAATGGTGGCCTTGCGATTTATGGCGGTTTAATTACTGGAGCGGTTGTTCTCTATATCTTTGCTGATCGCAAATTAATCAATACTTGGGATTTCTTAGATATTGCAGCTCCGAGCGTCATGATTGCTCAGAGTTTAGGGCGTTGGGGAAACTTCTTTAACCAAGAAGCTTATGGAGCAGTCGTTGAAAATCTAGACTATTTACCTGGTTTTATTAAGAATCAGATGTATATTGATGGCTCATACCGCCAACCAACCTTCTTATACGAGTCTATCTGGAATCTGATCGGTTTTGCCTTGATTGTCATTTTTAGACGCCGATTAAAGAGTATCCGTCGCGGTCATATCACTGCCTTTTATCTAATTTGGTACGGATTTGGACGTATGATTATTGAGGGCATGCGTACAGATAGTCTCATGTTCTTTGGGCTTCGAGTATCTCAATGGTTGTCTGCCCTATTGATTGGCCTTGGTATTTATATCATCTTTTATCAAAATCGGAAAAAAGCACCATTTTATAATGTAAAAAAGGAGAATTAAAATGTTAGAAGCGGCTTATATTATTGTGGCGATTGCCTTGGTTGTATTTTTAGTTTATTTGATTATTACCCTTCAAAAAGTTGGTCGTGTAATCGATGAAACTGAAAAAACTGTTAAAACTTTAACATCAGATGTAGATGTAACTCTTCATCAAACAAATGAATTGCTTACAAAAGTCAACGTTCTTGTTGATGATATCAATGTCAAAGTTGCTACAATTGATCCCCTCTTTACAGCAGTGGCTGATTTGTCTGTTTCTGTATCAGACCTTAATGATCAAGCGCGTGTTTTGAGTAAAAAGGCATCATCTGCTGGTTCAAAAACACTCAAGACTGGTGCAAGTCTGTCAGCTCTTCGTCTTGCAAGTAAATTTTTCAAAAAATAAAAAAGGAGTAAGCTAATGGGTAAACTATCATCTATCTTTCTAGGAACTGTTTCAGGTGTTGCTGCAGCCTTGTTTCTAACAAGTGACAAAGGAAAACAAGTTAGAAGCCAAGCACAAGAATTTTTAGAAGATCTAAAAGAAGATCCTGAGTATGCTAAAGAGCAGGTTTGTGAAAAATTAACGGATGTCAAAGAACAAACCAAAGAATTTGTTCTTAAAACAAAAGAGCAGATTGAATCTGGGGAAATTACTCTTGACACTGTTCTTGATAAAGCAAAATATCATGCTCAACAAGCGACTGAAGCTTCAAAAGAAACCTTGAATCATTTTAAATCACAACTGGAAGAGAAAGTAGTTGTGGAAGAAAAAGAAAATGGTCAAGAAATTGTCATCGAGCTTCAAGAAAATTAACATAGAATCACCATTTCTTGGTTTTCTAGAGAATCAAGAATGGTGATTTTTTTCCTTTAATGAACTCTTTGTGATATAATGGCAGTATAGAAAGTGTAATATTTAGATTTCTTTCTTAATTTACTGAAATTTTAACAGCAAGTTATTGATCTTCATATGGATGGGGAAATGTACCTAGATGATAAAAGAGAAAAAGATAACCTTGTTATTTTTTACAGAGTTGTTTGGAAGTCTAAAATTAGCGGTTCTGTCCGTAACCTAAATAACCCGCCTGATTAACAGGGGGACTGGGTTTAGCTATTACAACAAATAGTTATTTAAAGATTGAAAGGATTTAAAATGTGATGTATTAAAGTAGAGTAAAGTTCCTAAATTTTAGGAAAATAAAAAAGTATGATTTTGTTAACAGAAAATGTTGACACCTTCTATATTATATATAGAAATGATAGTTAAAAAGGAATTGGGTAACATGAAAGATATCTTTAATAAACGCCAACGTTTTTCGATTCGGAAGTTTTCTGTTGGAGCGGCATCTGTACTAATAGGGGTTGCCTTGTTTGCTCCAACTCAAGGAGTTTTGGCTTCTACGGAAAATAATGATAAATCAGGGATAGAAGTTAATTCTGAGATTGACAATTCACTGCCGACTGTGGAGATCAAAGAAGAAGTTCAAAGTATCTCAGAACATCGAAACAATGCTTCTTCTGAGATAGATGCTAAAGAGATTTCAACAGTAGCTACAAAAGAGACAGTTCTAGATACTTCCGGTGGTAAGGAAAATATCAATTCGACGGCAACTACTTTGGTGGCTGGTGAAGACAGATCAAGTGCTCCAGAGGTTAGAGCAGCATCAAATCCTACTGAGATTAAAAAATATGAATTGACTGAGGAAGATGCTAAAAAAATCAAAGCAGGAATAATCGGTTCAGAAGGTGATCAACTTGATAGTTTATTAGTTAATGGTCCCAAGTTAAATCCAGAAGGTTATACAGATGATGATTACTTGAAGGATAAAGAAGAGCTTTATATTTATGAAAAAAATGGGAAAAAGTATGTAGGTTATAATAGCCATCCGCTACTAGAGGATACTGATGGTGATGGTATTATTGACAGTGACGAAAAGTCAGATGAAAAATTAAAATGGAATGTAAGTGAACGTGATATGATTATGTTCATGGAATTGTCCTACCGTGACGATAAGTACATTGACAGAGTACTGGATCATAAGACACCTTTAACAGAAGCAGAGTTATACAAAAAGAAAGGTGAAAGTAAACCACGCTATGAATATATGATGATGAATAGGGAATTGGGACCTTATTGGAAAAGAAAGAAAAGTTATCATACATCCAGTGGACTTGATGCTGTATTATTTGAGACTAAGAGCGATTTCTTATATTTACCAAATGGAACTGCCCAGGTACTAGCATTTCGTGGGACTAGTGATTCTAAAGATATAGGTGCTGATATAACACTTGGAACAGGGAGTAATCCTAAACAGGCGATAGAAGCAGAAGAAATTATGCGTGAATTAGCTAAGGATAAGAGTATCACCAACCTTTATCTAACAGGACATTCTCTGGGAGGATATTTAGTACAACGGGCAATGGTTGAAGCCTATCAGTTGGCATATTCTGACAGCAGAGTCATGTCTACTAAAGAACAGCTGGCTTATAGAAACTTTTATAATAATGTATTAAAAAAAGGAACAACATTTAATGCTCCAAAAGTGAGGACAGGTCTTCTCTCATCATCTGCGTTTTGGCAAAAAGGTTTAGATAGTAAAAAAATAGCTAAGTCAGGTAAACTGACCCATTATATAGTTAATAACGATTCTACTATAGGAAAAAGTGTCAGTAATGATAGTGATGTTGTTATAAATGTTGGGGATACAAAAGGAGGGCATAGTTCCCGTTCTTATTTTGAAAATGATATGATTAATAGGGAACCGAAATTCATATCAGGAAAACGTGTTTCTTTAGATGGGATAGGTTTTCAAAATCCTAAGATTACTACAGCCAAGTCTCTAGAAAAAGTTGGAGAAACTGTTGTATATAGCAAACTCGGAAATGACATCATTAAGTCAACAACTGTTAGTATCAAGGATCCTGATACAGGACAGATTACTAAAAATGCACTTGATCAAGTGTTCAAGGAAAATGGTGCGAAGGACAAAGTAGAAACAACAGAAATCCCATCACCTAAGAAATACGTGAAAGATGATACACGCGAAAAAGGACAAGCTAATGTTGAAGTACCTGGAAAAATCGGGAAACAGACGGTAACAACAACTTATAGTGTAAATCCTAAAACTGGAGTTCTTATTGAACATGTAGGACAACCAGTAGTTAAGCAACCGGCAACAGAAACAGTTGTCAAAGTCGCAGCCAAGGATGAAGTAGAATACATTAAAAAAGGAGACGACGTTGTTAAGAAGACAACAAGCTACACAGTAGACCCCAAAATTGGCAGTCTTACTTCGGCTGAGAAGGAAGAAGTAGTCAATAGAGGTGGCGCGAGGGATATAGTTGAGTATAATTCAGTTGAACCCAAACCAGTTTATTTAAAAGATGAGAACAGTCCAAAAGGTACTGTTACCGTTCAATTTCCAGGGAAAGCAGGACAAACTAAAGTCACCACAACATATAGCGTAAACCCAGTAAATGGAACCCTAACTCCATCAAAAGGCAAACCAGAAGTCGTAACTATACCAATAGCTAGAGTTGTAAAAGTGGGAGCTAAGGACAAAGTAGTAGAAACACCGATTGAACCTGAAGTAGAATACGTTAAAGATGTTGAAAAAGACTTCGGTACAACATCTCAGCGTACTGAGGGTAAAAAAGGTAAAACAGTTGTTACAACCACTTATGATGTAGATTCAAAGGACGGTCATATCACAGAACACGTTGGTACCCCAGTCGTCACCCCAGCAGGTAAGACAATCGTTAAAGTTGGTGCGAAAACTAAGGTTGAACAATCTAAAGATTCTGAAGGTCGCGATGTGATTGATACCACTACCTATGAAGTTGATCCAAAAACAGGTAAGGTAACTCCAACAACCGTTCGAACTTATGGGAAAACGAAAGAACCAACAGTCGAGAAGAAAGTAGTACCATCCCCAGTAGTTTATGAAAAAGATGGTACGAAAGAAAAAGGCACAGCCCCAACTACTGTTAAAGGTGAAGGTGGTGAAGACACTATCACAACAACTTACACTGTGGACACTAATACTGGAAAGATTATAGTAAGTGAAGGAAAACCAGTTCGTACGAAAGAACCAACGAATACTATTGTCAAAGTCGCAGCCAAGGACAAAGTAGTAGAAACCCCAATTGAACCTGAAGTTGAATATGTTAGAGATGGTGAACGAGAAGTTGACACACCTAATGAACGTATTGAAGGAGCTAAAGGTAAAACAGTTACTACAACCACTTACGATGTAGATTCAAACGATGGTCATATCACAGAACACGTTGGCAACCCAGTCGTCACCCCAGCAGGTAAGACAGTCATTAAAGTTGGTGCGAAAACTAAGGTTGAACGTAATAAGGATAACCAAGGTCGCGATGTGATTGATACCACTACCTATGAAGTTGATTCAAAAACAGGTAAGGTAACTCCAACAACCGTTCGAACTTATGGGAAAACGAAAGCACCAACAGTTGAGAAGAGAGTAGTACCATCACCTGTTGTCTATGAAAAAGATGATACGAAAGAAAAAGGTACAGCCCCAACTACTGTTAAAGGTGAAGATGGTGAAGACACTATCACAACCATTTACACTGTGGATCCTAATACTGGAAAGATTACAGCAAATGAAGGTCAACCAGTTCGTACGAAAGCACCAACTAATACTATTGTTAAAGTTGCAGCGAAGGATAAAGTAGAAACAACCGAAATCCCATCACCTAAGAAATATGTGAAAGATGATACACGCGATAAAGGCCAAGACAATGTAGAAGAAGCAGGCCAAGCAGGTTCAAGCACTATCACAACAACATATAGTGTTGATCCTACTACAGGTGCTATTACAGAAACAGTAGGAAAACCAGTAGTAGTAAATCCAACAGAAACTATTGTCAAGGTTCCAGCGAAGGATAAAGTAGAAACAACAGAAATCCCATCACCTAAGAAATATGTAAAAGATGATACGCGCGAAAAAGGCCAAGACAATGTAGAAGAAGCAGGACAAGCAGGTTCAAGCACAGTAACAACTACTTACGAAGTAAATCCATCAGATGGAACAATTACAGAAAGAGTAGGAGAACCAGTAGTAGTAAATCCAACAGTAACAATTGTCAAAGTCGCAGCCAAGGACAAAGTAGTAGAAACCCCGATTGAACCAGAAGTTGAGTATGTTAGAGATGGTGAACGAGAAGTTGACACACCTAATGAACGCGTTGAAGGAGCTAAAGGTAAAACAGTTACTACAACCACTTACGATGTAGATTCAAACGATGGTCATATCACAGAACACGTTGGCAACCCAGTCGTCACCCCAGCAGGTAAGACAGTCATTAAAGTTGGTGCGAAAACTAAGGTTGAACGTAATAAGGATAACCAAGGTCGCGATGTGATTGATACCACTACCTATGAAGTTGATTCAAAAACAGGTAAGGTAACTCCAACAACCGTTCGAACTTATGGGAAAACGAAAGCACCAACAGTTGAGAAGAGAGTAGTACCATCACCTGTTGTCTATGAAAAAGATGATACGAAAGAAAAAGGTACAGCCCCAACTACTGTTAAAGGTGAAGATGGTGAAGACACTATCACAACCATTTACACTGTGGATCCTAATACTGGAAAGATTACAGCAAATGAAGGTCAACCAGTTCGTACGAAAGCACCAACTAATACTATTGTTAAAGTTGCAGCGAAGGATAAAGTAGAAACAACCGAAATCCCATCACCTAAGAAATATGTGAAAGATGATACACGCGATAAAGGCCAAGACAATGTAGAAGAAGCAGGCCAAGCAGGTTCAAGCACTATCACAACAACATATAGTGTTGATCCTACTACAGGTGCTATTACAGAAAGAGTAGGAGAACCAGTAGTAGTAAATCCAACAGAAACTATTGTCAAGGTTCCAGCGAAGGATAA